>NZ_QOIO01000076.1 GCF_003332305.1 Microvirga aerophila
TGGGCTGCTCCTGTGTCGCTGGCTGCTCGAAGCAGCCATGCTACCTCACCGCTGGGTGGGAGCCGTCCACAGCATCAGAAGCCGTCGTTCGCTGTTTGCCGATCTCTGCTTGGAAAGGCCAAGGGCGGCCCTACGGAACCGCAAGACATCGGCCTCCACATCGCCTCAATGCCCGGCAAACACGAGGGTCTGGATCGGCAACAGCAGGGCCTGGATCCGCAGGATCATCGCATGCACGAGCCCAACCGCATCCACCGCGTGGAGAACCAAGCCCTTGGTGGCGCCGACCTGGCCTGAGTCGATCAGGTCGTGGTTGCTGGTGTAGGCGTTAGCGATGCATGAACTGCCGGGTGTGACGCCCTCAAGTCCGCCTTCATAGAGGGGTTCGAGAAAGACCAGGATGGTTCCCGGCCGTATCACCTGCTGCGGGTCGATCAGCTGCTCGCCACCACGGAACTGACCGGCGGCGATGAAGTCCTGCACTCCCGTCACCACCATCGGGATCACCGTCCAGGGTTTTGAGATGCATGTGACCTCGGCCACCATGCCGACCTTCATCATCTGGGCCTCGATCTGCCCGAAGCCCGCCGTGATGGCCTTGCGTCCGGCGCCCTCCGGGATCAGGATCCCGGCCGGGCGCATGAACGGATTGACGATGTCGCCGACCCGCAACGTGAACTGCTCGACCCGCCCATTGACGCCGGCGCGGACGACGGTCTTCGCCAACTCGACCTCGGCCTGGGCCAGCGCGGCCTCGGCGCTGGCCTTCTGGGCCGGGAGGAGCGTGGAGATCTGAACCTCGGCGGCGTCCTTGGCGGCGGTTGCTGCCGCCACCGCTCCCTGGCGGCCGGTCACGACGTTCTGGAGCCGCTCGATCTCGCGCGCCGCCACAATGGCGGCGTTGCGCCGGTTCAGCTCCTGCTTGGTGTCCAATTCGTCCACGGCCTGCTGATAGGCGCTTCGGGCCTCCTGGATCTTGCCCTCGGCCGCCACGACATCAGTCCGCGCCGCCACCAGGGCCGCATCGACCTCGGCGATCTTGCGCCGGGCCGCCTCGGCAGCCGCCTGCTGGGTCGCGCTGTCCAACCGGAAGATCGGAGCCCCTTGCTTGACCTCACCACTCACGCCGTCGACATAGATCTCGGCGACCCGGCCATTGGTTTCTGGGAGGATCGGGACCGTCCGGTAGAACAGGGTAGCGCTGGTCGTGGAGGGATGATTGTAGAAGATCACGGTGATCAGCCCCACCGTGAGCATCAGGCAGGCAACAATGCCCCACCGTAGCTCGAACCAGACCGAGTAGAGCGTGATCTCCCGGCCCAGCCGCTTGCCCTGGGCATAGCGGCGGTAGAGATAGTCCGGCAGGATTGTCAGAAGGGAGCAGAGAAGAAGCTCAAGCATGGATCATGTCCTCGGTTTGACCGGAACGATCTTCGGTAAGGGCGGCGGCGGCCCGGCTTCTTCGAGGGGGGCCATGACAGCGCCGGGCTCATCCGGCACGTCGGCCGCGCCCTTGCCCGGCGGGATGCCGGCGATCTTCTCCAGCGATCCGGCCATCCGGCCGAACGCCCCTCCGAAGTCGGGGATGTCGATCAGGGCAAGCAGCAGGCCGATGACCCAGAAGAGATGCACGTGCGTGAAGAGGGCCAGCAGGCCCAGCACGGCGACAATCTCGAACTGAAGCTTGTGGCCCTTGTGGGCGATCCGCTCCGGCAAGGTGTGGATCCGCAGGAACAGGAGGCCGATTCCCAATACGGCGAGGACCAGAACCACGGCCATGACCACCATGAAGACGTCGGTCTCGCCGGGGCTCGCGATGAACGCCGGCAGATGGTGGGGGGCAGCGGGGTGAAGCGATACGGCCATGCTGGCTCTCTCCTGTTATTGTGCGTGGCGATCCAGCATCGCCGCCAGTTCGGCTGCAAGATCCCGCGCCAGCTCCCGGTACTCGGCACTGCGCTCCGCACTCACCGGCAACGACGAGTATTCCCAGCGCACGGCGGCCGCCTCGGCATCGGCGAGATCGGCGCACAGCAGCCGAAAGTCTTCGTTGGTTCTCGCGAGTTCCTCGATGGCATGCCCCCGGTCAGGGAAGCGGGCGATGGCGACCAGTATGGATTGATCCATGATGAGACCGCGTGAGCACGGAACGGCGCAGGTGCGCCGTCCCACAATTGCCAGTATCGCTCCGTTGCGCGTCATAGGGGAGTAACATACTGTAGGTTACAGACGCTTTCAGGCGTTTCCCATGCCCCGAAAGGGCCGGCCCAATGGTCGATGGCAGCAACCATGCGGTTGACGGCCCGTCGCAGGCGCAGTTGCTGCCTTCGGCAGAGGACGTGCGTGCCGAGCTCGACCGCCTCGTCGCCAGCCCTGACTTCGATGTCCCCGCGCGCGCGCGCAAGTTCCTGCGTTACGTCGTCGAGGAGGCCCTCGCCGGTCGGGCGGACCGCATCAAGGCCTATTCGGTCGGGATGGAGGTCTATGGGCGGGATCCAGGCTTTGATGCCCAGTCTGATCCGGTGGTGAGGATCGAGGCCGGGCGGCTGCGCCGCGCCCTCGAACACTATTATGCCGTCACCGGCCTGTCGGACCCGGTCATCATCGGTATCCCCAAGGGCACCTATGTCCCGCACTTCGCCTGGCGGACCGGGCCGGCTGGGGACCGTCCCGCCGCGACGGACCCACCGCCTGGCAACCCTGCCGCACGGTCCCCACTCTGGACGAAGGGGCGGCTTCCCTGGCTGAGCGCGGGCCTTGCCGCTCTTGCGGCCGCCGTCCTGATCGTCGTGATGGCCCTGATGCCGTCCCGGGGCACCCAAGCCCCGACGGCCCAGGCGCCAGCGGCCACGCCCCAGGGCGTCCCAACGCTTGTCGTGATGCCGTTCGCCAATCTGGGCGAGGTGCCGGAGGCGAAGGTCTACGCGGATGGGCTGACCGAGGAGATCCTGAGCCAGCTCGCCCGCTTCAAGGAGCTCACCGTCCTCGGGCGCGAGACGTCGCGCAGCATCCCACCCACAGCCGACGTGGCCCGGATCCACCATGACCTCGGGGTCCGGTATGTTCTGGAGGGCAGCGTCCGGGCCACGGCGGATCGCCTGCGCGTCGTGGGGCGGCTGCTCGATGCCGGGACCGGCGCCGTCCTGTGGTCGCAGACCTATGACAACGATCTGCGCCTGCACGACTTCTTCACGATCCAGGACGACGTGGCCCAGAAGGTCGCCACGGCCGTGGCGCAGCCCTACGGCATCATCTTCCGGGGCAGCAGCCCGGCGGCGCCGGACGACCTGACCGCCTACGCCTGCACCTTGCAGTTCTATGGCTACCGCAGCGCCCTGTCCGCGGAGGGTCATGCGGCGATCCGGACCTGCCTCGAACGCGCGGTCGACGCTTATCCGAACTATTCCACCGCCTGGGCGATGCTGTCGCTGCTGTATCTCGACGAGGACCGGTTCGGGTTCAACACTAAGCCGGGCTCCCCCACGGCGATCCAACGCGCCATCGACGCCGCCCGCCGCGCGATCCGGCTCGACCCCGAGAACGTGCGGGCGCTCCAGGCCCTGATGGTGGCGCTGTTCTTCGCCCGGCAGCCGACCGAGGCGCTCACGGTCGGCGAGCGGGCGGTGGCGCTCAACCCGAACGACACCGAGCTGCTGGCCGAGTTCGCCACCCGGCTGGGGCAGGCCGGCGCCTGGGAGCGCGCAACCACCCTGCTGGAGCAGGCGCTCGCCCGCAACCCGGGCCATTCCGATTATTACAACGGCAACCTCGCCGTTCACGCCTATATCCGGCACGACTATCGCCGGGCCGAGGAACTAATCAGGCAGGTCAGCCTGGAGAAGTTCCCGCTCTACCATTTCGTCGCCGCCATCATCCATGCCCAGCTCTATATGAAGCCTGAGACGGCCGAAGCCCGGACCCGGTTTGTCCAGATGCGCCCGGATTTCTTCCCGAACTGGGACCTGGAGATGGCCAAGCGCAACCTCCAGCCGGAGGATGCGGCCCATATCGCCGAAGGCGCGCGCAAGGCCGGCTTCCCGGTGCCGGACACGACGGCGGCGGAAACCACCCTCCGGACGGCCATTCCCCAGCGCTGAACACCCGTATCTACACTGTAACCTACAGTAAGTTACAGGCGGGCGTCGCCGTCCTTTGCTAGCGTCTCTCCGACGGCAAGCCGCTGTTCGTCGCCGCCTTTTGGGGCAGTGGGTCGGAGCAGGCGTGCCGGGCTCGGGTTGAGCGACAGGAGGGAATACCATGACCAGGACGCAGGTCGGCGCCATCAAGCCCATCCCCGCCTCCGCGCTTCCCACTCACGGCCGAACTCTGGGAGCCGCCCTTTGGCTGCTTGGCCTCGCCGCCGCCTCGCCGGCCTTGGGGCAATCCGCACCGAAATCTCCCGCCGAGGTACCGCCATCGATCCAGACGCCCGACAGCGTGCAGACCCGCCTCGGCACGCTGAGCTTCGAGAGGGGGTTCCCCACCCCCGAGACCACGAAGAAACTCTTCGATGAGATGGACTATCAGCGCGCCGTGCAGGCCTATTTGTGGGCCTATCCGGCGGTTTCGTTCGAGTCCATCCGCGTTGGCGCCTTGCGCGACCTCGGCGCCGATCTCAACGACTTCGTCATCGCCGACAACTATGCCGACCCGAAGGCCGTCTGGCTCACCGCGAACGACACCACCATCTACGCCTTGACCAACGTCGACCTCGGGAAGTCGGGACCGCTCGTCGTCGAGATCCCGCCCGGTGCAATCGTCGGAATCATCGACGACTTCTGGCAAAGATCACTCACCGACGTCGGGTTGCCCGGACCCGATGCCGGGAAGGGCGGGAAGTTCATCCTGCTCCCGCCCGGCTACAAGGGCACCGTTCCGCAGACCGGCTACTACGTTGTTCAGGCGACGACGAACAACCACAACATCATGGTCCGCGGCATCGTTCAGAACGACGACAAGGACGCCGCTGTCGCGAACGTTAAGCAGGTCAAGGTCTACCCGCTGAGCGAGAGCAGCAATCCCAAGCCGAACAGGTTCTTCACCATGTCGGGGAAGCCCTCGAACACCCTCCCGCCCCAGGGAATGGCGTTCTGGGAGCGTCTTTCGGCCTATATCAACGACAACCCTGTCCAGGACCGTGACCTGTTTTACCTGGCCATGCTCAAGCCACTGGGCATCGAGAAGGGCAAGGAGTTCAAGCCGGACGCACGGCAGAAGGCCATCCTCGAAGAGGCTGCACGGATGGGCGATGTCGTGGGCCGCGTGATGCTGTTTGACGGACCCGACCGGTTCCGTCAGGTCGGGGAAGGTCTCGGAGTCGAGCCGTTTCCCGGAACGAAGTGGCACTGGGTGTTCCAGGTCAATCCCGTCCAGAGAACCGATACGTACGGCCAGATCGATGAACGGCTGCACTACACCTACGGCGCGATCTATACGACGCCCGCCCTGGGCGTCATGAAGGCTGGTCCTGGCGGGAATTACATCCAGGCGTTCAAGGACAAGGACGGCAACCGCCTCGACGGCGGAAAGTCCTATCGTCTGCACGTGCCGGCGAACGCGCCGGCGGAGCAGTTCTGGTCGCTGACGCTCTACGACACCGCGACCCGCTCCATGATCCAGAACGCGCCCAACGACGCGGCCCGCTCGGGCCTCGACAAGCTCAAGACCAACGCGGACGGCTCTATCGATCTTTACTTCGGCCCCGCCGGAAGCGCCCCCGCAGGTTTTGAAGCCAATTGGATCGAGACCGTGGCTGGCAAAGGCTTCTACCCAATGATCAGGTTCTACAGCCCCAAGGCAGGATTGTACGACGGGACCTGGAAGCTCGGGGACGTCGAGCTGGTGAAATGACACGAGGCCGAACACAAGCGACAAAGATCAAGCAGACGCAGGGATGCATCATGAAAACCCCACAGCCCCAAAAGCTCGTCACCGCTGCCGCTGTACTGGCACTCATCGTCACCACCACGGCCGCCAGCGCGCAAAAGATAACGACGGACATCCCCCCGTCCATCACGACGCCGGACAAGGTCGAGACAGGCATCGGCACCCTTGAGTTCAAGGACGGCGCGCCCACCGCGGCCACGGCCCAAAAGGTGCGCGACAGCCTGGACTACATCCGTGGCGTCGACGCGTTCATGAACGCTTTCTCAGGTGCGTCGGCATTTGCGATACGCAAAGGCTTCCAGAGCATCGGGGCCGAGGACAACACCGTGGTCATGTTCTCCGAGTTGATGGACTCGGCCTCGCTCTTCCTCACCCCCAACGCCGACACCGTCTATTCGCTCGCGGCCCTCGACCTGACGAAGGGCCCGTTGGTGGTCGAGGCGCCGCCGGCGCAGCTCGGCACGATCAACGACATGTGGTTCGGCTGGGTGATCGACATCGGCTTTCCGGGCCCTGACCGGGGCGAAGGAGGCAAGTATCTGATCGTGCCGCCGGGGTATGACGGCCCGCTTCCCGACAGCGGTTTCCACGTGGGCCACTCGAAAACGACGCATGCGCTCTACGCCGTTCGCGCCTTCATGGAGAACAACGATCCCAAACCCACGGCCGCCTCGATCAGGAACACGCTGAAGATCTACCCGTACACGCCGGGAGGCTACGGCACCAGCATCGCCACGGCGCTCGAAGGCAAGGTGCCGCTGGCGCGCAACCCGCCGGTCCCGCCGACGAAGTTCGTCGAGGCGAGCGGCAAGTCCTTCAACACGGTTCCCCCCACCGACTTTTCCTATTTCGAAATGCTCAACGAGCTCGTGCAGATGGAGCCCGCAACCTCGTTCAATCCTGAAGTCTCCGGGCAGCTTGCCGCCATCGGCATCGTCAAGGGCAAGCCGTTCAATCCGGACGCCCGGATGAGGAAGATCCTCACCGATGCAGCCGCCGTGGGCAACGCCGCCGGACGGGTGCTGAACTGGGGGGCCGCCGACTATCCCGGTTGGGCTTACTATCCGAACTCGATGTGGGCCAGCATGCTGTGGCAGGGCGGCTACAACTTCGAGACGCCACCCCCGATGGTCACCAAGGACGGCATCGAGCCCTTGCCGCCCACCGGCGCGGACGCTCGATTCGCGGGCGGCGTTTTACTACGGGTACACGATGGACACACCGGCGATGATCATGCGGCTGACCAACGTCGGCTCGCAGTATCTGATGGGCTTCACCGATGCCGACAAGAATCCCTTCGACGGGGCCAAGACCTACAAGGTGACGCTGCCGAAGGACATTCCCGCGGCCAGGTTCTGGTCGGTCACCTTGTACGACAACCAGACCCGCTCAATGCTCCAAACCCCGCAACGGTACCCACGTGCCGGAAACCAGACATATCCGTCGCCGGCTGCCGTCGCGAACGTGGATGGCTCCACCACCGTGTATTTCGGCCCCACCAAGCCGGCCGACGCGAAGGAAGGCGACTGGATCCAGACGACGCCCGGAAAGGGCTTCTTCGTGATCCTGCGGCTCTACAGCCCGCTCGAATCGTTCTTCGACAGAAGTTGGAGGCCGAGCGAGGTCGAGTTGGTGAAATGAATTTCCCGATCAAGATTTTCCAGGAGGCAAACGCCATGGACATTAAGAAAGTGCTGATCGTCGGATCGGGCACCCTGGGCCAGCAGATTGGCTTTCAATGCGCAACCCACGGCTTCGAAACCGTCATGTACGACGTGCGTGAGCAGTCGCTGGACGCCTGCCGGGCATCCCATCGGGCTTTTGCGGACCTATTCATCAGTCAACGGGGCAAGAGCAAGGCGGACATGGATGCGGCGCTCGCCCGACTTTCCTACACCACCGACCTTGAGGCGGCGTGCCGGGACGTCGATCTGGTGAGCGAGTCGGTGCCTGAAAATCCGAAGATCAAGGAGCAGGTTTACGGCTCGTTGCAAAAATATTGTCCCGCCCATACGATCTTCACGACCAACACCTCCACCTTGCTACCGAGCCAGTTCGCCGGAGCGACCGGACGCCCCGACCGCTTTCTGGCGCTGCACTTCGCCAATGAAATCTGGGACCGCAATGTCGCAGAGGTAATGGGGCATCCAGGGACGGATCCCACGATCTACGAACGCGTGGTGGAGTTCGCGAAAGCCATCGGCATGGTTCCTGTCCGCCTTGAGAAGGAGCAGAACGGCTATGTGATGAACTCGTTGAGCATCCCATGGATGATGGCTGCTCAAGCGCTCGTCACCAATGGCGTGTCGGAGCCGGAGGTCATCGACAAAACCTGGATGATCACCATGAAAACGGCGATGGGTCCCTGCGCGATCATGGACATGGTCGGCTTGGAGACGATGTATCATGTGGCTTCGTACTGGGGCGAAGTGAACGCGGACGAGCAGTACAAGAAGAACGCCGAATACCTCAAGGCGCACTTCGTCGACAGGAACAGGTTGGGGGTCAAGACAGGGCAAGGTTATTACAAGTATCCCAATCCGGCCTATCAGGAACCCGACTTTCTCCGCTGAACATGGAAGCTGCCGGACGCCGAAGGACTGCGGCATCTAGATGCCGCGCGGTGCCCAACATCCAGCAGGAGTGCATCCACACCTCGCCCACTCGGTACACGCCGGGGTGACCAGAGGGGCGAGGCTGCCGATCCGACGACTGTTCACCCGGCAAGCCAGGAGCCGAACATGAGGCAGACACTTCCGAGTTTCACATCCAGGCGGGCCGCGCCATGGGCGGGGGCTGCCCTCGTGGCGGTGGCCGTCCTGGCCCCCGCCTCCCTTCCAGCACGGGCCGATGACGCCAGCGCCCTGAGGATCCTGAAGACCATGTCGGACTACATGGCGGGTCAGAAAAACCTGTCGGTGCGGTATGACGCCGACATCGAGGTGATCACGCCCGACTTGCAGAAGATCCAGTTCGCCGCCTCCGGCGACGTGCTCATCGACCGCCAGGTCGGCCTTCGTGCGACCCGGACCGGTGGCTACGCGGATGTCGAGCTCATCTTCGACGGCAAGACGGTCACCCTGCACAACCGCGACGGCAAGACTTTTGTCACGCTCGACGCGCCGGGAACGCTCGACGACCTCGTCCAGCGCCTGCGGACCGAGCACCTGGTGGAGGTGCCTGGAGCGGACCTGCTGCTCGCCCGCTCCTATGAGCAGCTTACAGAGGGCGTGCTGGATGCCAAATATGTTGGGCTTGGTGTCATCGACGGGGTGGAGTGCGAGCATCTGGCCTTCCGCAACCCGGACACCGACTGGCAGCTCTGGGTCGAGGTCGGCGAGCGCCCGATCCCGCGCAAGTACGTGATCACCAGCAAGGCCGTCGCGCAGGCGCCACAGTACACGCTGCGGATCAAGGAGCTGCGGACGGACGTGAAGCCGGACCAAAACGCCTTCGTGTTCAAGGCGCCCGAGGGCACGAAGCAGGTTGCATATGACGCCCTTGGGGACATCGACGAGGTGCCGCCGGGCACTCCCGCAGGAGGATCCAAGCCATGACCTATAGACGTGTATTCACAATCATCCTCGCAACCGGCGCGGGTGTCCTCGCCCTGTGCTGGAGCGGTGCACCCATCGAGTCCGGACGCGGTTTCATGAGCCACGCCGAGGCCCGGATCGGACGGCCGGCGACGCCGCTGAGCTATGCCGGGGTGGCCCGGCGAACTACCCGCCGGGCCGTCGCTGTGGGCACGGCGGCCACCGCTGGGGCAGTTGCGGCGGGCGCGTACGCCTATCCGCCCAGCGGCTGCGTGCAGGTCGTCAACGCCTACGGGCAGGTGATCACCCGCTGCCGGTGATCGGGGTGAAGCGGGCATCGCCCGATCCGACTGGCCGTGAATAGGAGGGAGTGCGCCATGAGATTGCTGAAGGAACCGTTGCTGCACTTTGTTGCCATCGGCGGGCTGCTCTTCGCATCCCATGCCGCCATCAATCCAGGTGGTGGCAGAGGAGCGAACACTGCTCCCGCCATTCATCTCACCGCCGCAGACGCCGAATGGCTGAAGGAGATGTGGACGCGCCAATGGCGCCGCCCGCCCACTGACGAGGAACTCAGAAGCCTGGTCGCGGACCATCTGAAGGAAGAGGTCCTGGCGCGCGAGGCACGGGCGCTGGAGCTCGACGTCGGAGACACCGTGGTCCGCCGCCGGCTGGCGCAGAAGATGACTTTCCTTCTCGACGACACGATCCGCACCGCCGAACCACCGGAAGCGGAACTGCGCACCCTCTACGAGATGCGTCCGGACCTCGTCCGCGCTGCGGCACGGGTTTCCTTCTCGCAGGTCTTCTTCCATCGCGAGCAGGGGGACGACCGTGCGCGTATCAGCCTTGCGGCCTTGTCCAATGCCGCCGCACTCCCGATAGACCATGGAGACCGGCTCCTGCTGGGTGACACGTTTGCCGATCAGGACGAGCAGGCGCTCGCCAACCTGTTCGGTGCGGACTTCGCGCGTAAAGTCATGACACTCCCGGTTGGCCAATGGTCGGGGCCAGTCGAATCCGGCTACGGCCTGCACCTGATCAAGGTCACGGACGCACCGCCGTCGCGGGCGCTGCCGTTCACCGAGGTCCGCGAGCGCCTGGCGCACGAATGGCGCCGTGAGCGGCAAGAGACCGCTAACGCGCAGGTCTACGAGGGGTTGTTGCGGAAGTACCGGCTCGTCGCCGGCGCCGCCGTGCGGCCCCTGCTCGGGTCTCGCGCAAATCTGGCGGAGGGTCAGCCATGAGGCTGCTCCTGTTCCTGGTCGCCCTGGCTGCGTTCCTGTCGCCGGTGGCAAGCGTCGGACATGAGGTCCGGCCCGCCTATCTCGACCTGCGCGAAGATCATCCGGGCGAGTTCAGCGTGCTGTGGAAGACGCCGATGCTCGGCGAGATGCGCCTGGCGCTCAATCCGGCCTTCACCGGCCCGGTCGAGGCTCTAACGCCGGTCGCGACGCAGATGACTGGAAGCGCCGCCGTGCAGACCTGGCGTCTGCGGGCGGAGAGCCTGCGCGGGCAGACCCTGCGCATCGACGGCCTGGAGGCCACCCTCACGGATGCGCTCGTCCGCATCACCTTCGCCGACGGCAGCACATGGGTCGAGCGCCTCACCCCTCGGCAGCCCGGATCCTTCATTCCGGCCCGTCCGAGCGCCTGGGACGTGGCCAGCACCTACCTGACGCTTGGGATTGAGCACATTCTGATGGGCGTCGATCACCTGCTGTTCGTGCTGGCCCTGCTTCTCCTCACAACGGGAACATGGCGGCTGGTCAAGACGGTGACGGCGTTCACGGTCGCACACAGCATCACGCTCGGGCTCGCTACGCTGGGGATCGTCCATGTGCCCTCCAGACCTGTCGAGGCGGTGATCGCGCTCAGCATCGTGTTCGTGGCGGCCGAGATCATTCAGGCCCGGCGGGGCCGCGCAGGGCTCGCGGCGCAGATGCCATGGATCGTCGCCTTCATCTTCGGCCTGCTGCACGGATTCGGCTTCGCCGGAGCCCTGGGCGAGGTCGGCCTGCCGGAAGGCCACATCCCCGTGGCGCTCCTGTTCTTCAATCTCGGCGTCGAGGCGGGCCAGTTGCTGTTCGTCGCCGCCGTGCTCTCTGTCGTGGCCTGCGCCAGGCGCATCCGGATGGCGTGGCCGCGCTGGGCGGAATTGGTGCCACCCTATGCCATCGGCAGTCTGGCCATGTTCTGGGTGATCCAACGCGTAGTTGCTTTTTGAACTGAACAACGGGAGGAAGACCATGACCAAGATGCTGCTGCAAGTGTTGAGCTCCGCCAGCCTGCTGGCTCTCAGCCTCGGGATGCCGGCATGGGCCCAAGGCGTGGGCACGGACATTGGCACATTGGATCGGGAGGCAGCCGAGCGGGCCTTTCCGCGACCACCGTACTCGCCTCCGGCCGGACGCAACTTCCCGGCCCGCCCGTTCTTTGGCGACACGCACCTGCACACGTCGTTCTCAATGGATGCAGGAGCTTTCGGCGCTCGGCTCACGCCGCGGGACGGCTACCGCTTCGCCAAGGGCGAGGAGCTCACCGCGTCGAGCGGCCAACGAGTGAAGCTTGCCCGTCCACTCGACTTCCTTGTCGTGGCCGACCACTCCGACAACATGGGTTTCTTCCCGCAACTCTTCGCCGGCAAGCCGGAGATGCTTGCTGATCCGACCGGGCGGCGGTGGTACGACATGATCCAGACCGGCAAGGGCGCCGACGCTGCCATTGAGATCATCGTCAGTTTCTCCCAGGGCACGTTCCCCAAGGCTCTGGCCTCCCTGCCCGGCAGCTCGGCCTACCGCTCGGCCTGGCAGGAGACGATCAAGGCAGCCGAGGAGACCAACGACCCCGGGCACTTCACGGCCTTCATCGGCTATGAGTGGACGTCGAACACCGGCGGCAACAACCTGCACCGCAACGTGATCTTCCGCGACAACGGCATGAAGGCCGGCTTGGTCGAGCCGTTCACGACCCTCAAGCCCTTGGGCAGCGACAACCCCCGTGACCTATGGAAGTGGCTCGCCGCCTACGAGGAGAAGACCGGCGGCGACGTGCTCGCCATCGCCCACAACGGCAACCTGAGCAACGGGCGCATGTTTCCGATGATCGAGTCCTTCACCGGGCAGCCGGTGGACCGCGAGTATTCCGAGAGCCGGGCCCGCTGGGAGCGGCTCTACGAGGCGACCCAGATCAAGGGCGACGGCGAGGCTCACCCGTTCCTGTCGCCCAACGACGAGTTCGCTAACTTCGAGAAATGGGACAAGGGCAACCTCGACCTGAGCGAGCTCAAGAAGCCGGAGATGCTGGAGTACGAATATGCCCGTTCGGGCCTGAAGCTCGGGCTCAAGCTGGAGCAGGATCTCGGCACCAACCCGTACAAGTTCGGCATGATCGGCTCGACGGATGCCCATACGGGCCTCGCCACGGCCGACGAGGACAATTACTTCGGCAAGACCTCCGCCATGGAGCCCAGTCCGGAACGCACCAGTCATGCGTTCATCAAGTCCGAGAAGGCGACGATCTATGACTGGGAGACCTCCGCCTCGGGCTATGCGGCGGTGTGGGCGACGGAGAACACCCGGGAGGCGCTGTTCGACGCCATGGAGCGGCGCGAGACCTACGCCACCACCGGCCCGCGCATGCTCGTGCGCTTTTTCGGCGGCTGGGACTTCGAGCCGGCGGATGCACAATCCCGCAGCCCGGCCGTGGCCGGGTACCAGAAGGGTGTGCCGATGGGCGGCGACCTCCGCAACGCGCCTCCTGGCCGGTCCCCGGGCTTCCTGGTGGCCGCACTTAAGGATCCCATCGGAGCCAATCTGGACCGCATCCAGATCGTCAAGGGCTGGCTGACGGGGGACGGCCGGCTTGAGGAGAAGGTCTACGACGTCGTCTGGGCCGACGCGGATCGCCGGAAACTTGGCGTGGACGGCAAGCTGCCTCCGGTCGGCAATACCGTCAACGTCGCGAATGCCGCCTGGACCAACACCATCGGCGATCCGGAGCTGATCACGCTGTGGCGGGATCCGGAGTTCAATCCAGCGCAGCGCGCCTTCTATTACGCGCGGGTTCTTGAGATCCCGACGCCGCGCTGGACGGCCTACGACGCCAAGTACTTTGGGGTCCAGATGCCACGCGAGGTGCCCACGAGCATTCAGGAGCGCGCCTACACCTCGCCGATCTGGTACACACCGGGGTGATCAACGGAGGCAAACTGGCTGCCAGCGCCGGGAGGGACCCTTCAATCTTACGACGCGCCTCTATGCGCCCAAGCCGGAGGCGCTGACGGGGTGGTGGAATCCGCCTCTGGTGAAGAGGGGCAACGGGGCCTCGGTGCTGGCCCAGTAATCCATCGCGGCGCCATCGGAACCGGGTTCGCTGCGAACAATGCGGGCTGCCCTGCGATCTGCCGAGCAGCCCTCACACCACGTGGAAGCCACCATCACACGACCAAGACGGAGAACCGTCGCACCTTGGAGCAGGACGTGCCATTTGCATCACTCACCATCGAAGCGGACGCGGCCCGGCCCGCCTTGTCGCATCCAGGGCTCAACCTGATCCTCACCATCGCAGGCATCGTCACGCTGATCGCCCCTGGCTGCACCGTGACCTCGGATGAGGCCTCCCTGTCGGCCGCCAGCGTGACGGCTCCCGCTGCGTTCGGCAGGGAACGGCTGATCGGGCGATGGGGCATCGCATCCTTTCACAACGACAAGGATCGCAGGCGGACGGAGAGCGAGGCACGCGCGCAATGCAGCCTGCCGTACGTCATCGCGAAAGGACCGACAGACGGCGTGATGATGCATGTCGCCGACGATGCGAAGCTTTACGAGCTCAGGCTCAAGGGCGACGCCGCTGGAAAGGCCTATGTCGGTTTCGAGGCGCCGCCGGGCGATCCGCAGGACCGCGAGATCCTGTCCGCAACCGACAGGCTCATGACCATGCGCTTCGTCGATCCGGATGCGAACCGCAGGTACGGCACATTCGTGTATGTGCGCTGCGGCGCCTGACGATTAAGACCCTTATGGGTGGAGGACACGATGCCATCGAAGATGATCGTTCATAGGACCGCCGCGATGAGGAAAGCGCTCGCGGCGGCGACCGGGCTCTGGCTTGCGGCATGCATCCCTGACCCGGCGGCCGCGCAGGCGGGAGCAGCGTCTTCCATACAGGAGACGCTCGACATCGGGGATGAGCCCGGGCGCGTCTCGACGGAAGAGGCCGTAATCAGCGAAGGGCCCTACGCCCGGCAGGCGGTCTTCTTCAGATCCAACGAGCCCCCCGGCACCCTGGTCATCCATACGGCGGAGCGGTTCGTCTACCTGGTTCAGGGCAACAATCGCGCCCTGCGCTACGGCATCGGCGTCGGACGCGAGGGCGTCCAGTGGTCCGGACTGGTCAAGGTCAGCCGCAAGGCCGAGTGGCCAGATTGGCGCCCTCCGCCAGAGATGATCGCACGCCAGCCCTATCTGCCGCGCTTCATGGCGGGCGGTCCCGGCAATCCGATGGGCGCCCGCGCGCTCTATCTCGGGTCGACGGTGTTCCGCATTCACGGCACCAACCAGCCGGAGACCATCGGCCATGCCATCTCGTCCGGCTGCTTCCGGCTCGCCAACGGCGACATCATCGATCTCTACACCCGCGTGCCCGTCGGCACGAAGGTGGTCGTTCGCCACGGCGCCAGCCTTTAGATCTTGGACAGAGGACCCAGCCGACCATGCCACGGAGAACAACCATCATGTCGAACGCAGCTAAAGCCAATGCCCGTTACGCCTTCGCCTGCCTTCTGTCCGCTGTGTTCTGTGCCTCCGTGTCGCCGGTTTCGGCCGGAACCTTGGACGACATCAGGCAACGGGGTGTCGTTCGGTGCGGCGTGAGCGAGGGCCTGTTCGGGTTTTCCGAGAGGAACGGTCAGGGCGACTGGTCTGGATTCGACGTCGATTTCTGTCGCTCGGTCGCCGGAGCGATCTTCGACGATCAATCAAAGGTGAACTTCGAGCCCCTTTCCGCGAGCGAGCGGTTCACTGCGCTTCGGGCTGGACGTGTCGATCTGCTGTCGCGGAACTCGACGTGGACATTGGAACGGGAAGCGGGCCTGGGGCTGGCTTTCGCCGGGATCACGTACCACGATGGTCAGGGCTTCATGATCGCGCGCGGCCTCGACGCGACCTCCGCCCTCGAACTCGACAACGCCAAGATCTGTGTCGAGACCGGCACGACGACCCAACTCAATCTTGCAGACTTCTTCCGCGCCAACTCGATGAGTTTTGAGGAACACGCCTTTCCGACCAGCGCCGACGCGCTCAACGCCTTCCAATCGGGTCAGTGCAACGTGCTGACGAGAGACCAGTCCGCACTTTTTGCCGAGCGCCTGAAGCTCACGCGCCCGGCGGACGCCGTCATTCTTCCGGACGTCATCTCGAAGGAACCGCTCGGGCCGGTCACGCGCTCTGATGATTTCGCCTGGTTCAATGTGGTGAAATGGGTGAACTTTGCGCTCGTGAATGCGGAGGAACTCGGCATCTCGTCGGCCAATGCGACTGAGGCGCTGACCTCCCGCAAGCCCGACGTGCGGCGGTTCGTGGGCGCGGAAGGAGGCCTTGGCAAGATGCTCGGGCTTGATAACGCGTGGGCGCTCCGCGCCGTCAGGGCCGCCGGGAACTATTCCGAGATCTATGAACGAAACCTGGGCGTCAAGTCGCGGCTCGGCATTCCGCGTGGCCTCAACCAGCTTTGGAGCATGGGCGGCGTGCTCTATGCCCCTCCGCTTCGGTGAGACCGCTGGTGAACTGGTAGGACTGGGTTTGGGGCACATGCCCTCCCGATGCAGGTGGTCTTCCCGACCTCGGCACGATGCACTTGCGCAGGATCGTAAACAGGCGCCCTGTGAAGGATGGTGGTTTCGATGATGACGACGCACGCCGACCGCAGCGCCCCAGCACGGCTGCTTGGCAGCCTGGCGCTGCTGTTCTTTTTGTACCTTGGGGCTGCGTCTGCCGACGCTCAAACCGCCCCTACTCAGAACACGCTCCCGCCGCAGGTGCAGCAGCTCCTGAACCTCTTGCAGGATCCGGCCGTGCGCGGCTGGATCGACCAGCAACGGCAGCCCGCGGCGACGCCGGCGCTTGCAGAACCGCCGCCGACCACCTCCGAAATGACTGCCTCCGAGTTGATGGCGGCCCGGACCGCCGGCATGCGGGAACACCTCGCTGCTCTTGCGGCCGCCGCGCCGCGCCTGCCGGGCGAGTCTCGCAGCGCCGCGGATCGCCTGCTCGCCGAGCTGCACGGCCGCCGTGTCGGCGTGCTGATCCTCGTCCTCGGATTTGTTGCTTTGGGCACCGGAACCGAATTGCTCTTCAGGAAAGTCACCGCCCGCCCGCAGCAGCGGATCGTGGCCCTGCCCATCGAGACGGTGTCCGAGCGGATGCGCACCATCGGCTTGCGTCTGGCCTTCGGCCTCAGCGAGGTGGCGATCTTCGGGCTCGGAAGCATCGGCGCTTTCCTGGCCTTCGACTGGCCGCCGCTCCTGCGGCAGGTCGTCCTCGCCTATCTGGTGGCGGCCGTGGTCCTGCGCCTGGCGCTGGTGCTGGGCCGGTTCCTTCTGGCACCGGACGGTGGCAGGCAACAGGACACGGAGCGCTTCCGCGTCCTGCCGTTGTCCACTGACGCCGCCCGGTTCTGGTATCGGCGCCTAGCACTCTTCGTCGGATGGCTCGCCTTCGGGCGGGCCACGCTCGATGTGCTCAGTGCCCTGGGGTTCTCGCCCGAGGCGCGCCAGCTCGTGGCCTATACCCTCGGGCTTGGGCTGCTCGTCATCGCCTTGAATGTCGTTTGGGGCCGGCCCCGCGCATCGGATGCCCTTCCGGATGAAATTGGAAGCCCCGCCCACCACAGGGTCGCCCCTTGGCTTCTGTCTCTTTGCCTGATGCTGCTCTGGGGGCTCTGGGTCATCGGGGCCATGCGCCTGTTCTGGCTCCTGGCGGTCGCGCTTCTCCTGCCTGGGGCGATCAAGGTCGCCCGGATGGCGAGCCATCACGTCTCGCGTCCTGCCGCAGGAGCCGAAGCCCCCTCCGCGCCCGGCCTGATGGCT
Source organism: Microvirga aerophila (assembly GCF_003332305.1). Lineage (GTDB taxonomy): Bacteria > Pseudomonadota > Alphaproteobacteria > Rhizobiales > Beijerinckiaceae > Microvirga > Microvirga aerophila. The sequence continues at coordinate 17,509 of NZ_QOIO01000076.1, forward strand.
GTCTTCCTGGATCGCGGCCTCAGGGCTCTCCTGATCGCCGGGGCCGCCCTGCTGCTCGCAGATGCCTGGCAGATCGACCTGATCGAGATGACCGGCCGCGACACCCTCCTGACCCGCCTCGTGCGCGGTGCGCTGAGCAGCGTCGTGATCCTGCTCGTCGCCGACCTGATCTGGCAGGTGGTCAAATCGCTGATCGACCGGCGGCTCAGCCAAGTCGAGGCCTTGGCCCCGCCCGGAACCGAGGCGGCCGTCCGGCAGGCGCGGCTCCGGACGCTGTTGCCGATCTTCCGCAATGTGATCTTCGTGGTGCTGGCGGTCGTTGCCGTGATGATGGCCCTCTCCGCGCTCGGGGTGGAGATCGGACCGCTGATCGCCGGCGCCGGCATCGTCGGCGTCGCTGTCGGCTTCGGCTCGCAGACGCTGGTCAAGGACGTATTCAGCGGCGTGTTCTACCTGCTCGACGACGCCTTCCGGGTCGGCGAGTACATCACGAGCGGCAGCTA
>NZ_QOIO01000077.1 GCF_003332305.1 Microvirga aerophila
GCTCCATCATGGCTGCGAAGCCGGGGCGGGCGGCCACATGGTCCGCCCCGCTCACCGCCTCGTCATAGTAGCTGTCCGCGATTTCGAACCCGGATGCCTTGGCGAAAGCCTCAATAGCCGCCCGCTGTCGCTTCTCGCTGTCCTTGTCGGCTCCAACATTGGCCCCCGATGAGGTCCGGAGATAGGCCACAGCCTTCGTTAAAGTCTTGTTGGCCTTAGCCATGGCTCCCGTCACCGTTGCTGTTTCTCAAGAAAAAGTAACAGGCGTTAGGGGGATCGCAAGGAGTATTGGGGGAGATTGGCGGATACCGGCAGAGATAAAGAAGCTTGCGCCATCGACTCCCGATGCGTTCTCCTAAGCCTCTGATTTGCCGCCGTTGATCGCGAGCAGGAGTAGCTACCATGCGAAAGCCTACGCAGCTGCAGCTACCTTTCTCGTCTATGAGCTTGCGCCGCATCGAGACGGAGGCGAACTACCATCGCTTTTATGCGCTCGAGCTCGAGCGTGATTTGTTCGGGCAGACATTGCTAGCCCGTCGATGGGGACGCATCGGCACCTGTGGCAAGGCGCGGTTCGATCAGTATCCCGATGAGGAGGCTGCTCGAGCTGCGTTGGCGGCCTTGGTGCTTGCCAAGCAGAAGAGGGGATACCGTGATAGCATGGCCTCTTTTTTAGGAACTCAGAAAACTCAAAGGGATGCCTGTCATGACCAACCCTTTGAGCATGCACCGATCGATGAGGCGAGAGAGCCGACACTGCCCTTTTAAGCGAGCAACTGATCAATCTGCCATCTGCCCAGTTATAGTGACTTTACTCTGGTTTATCGAAAATTCGCACATTCGGATAAACTGGATAAAGCCCTATCCTGGATAGGGGCATCGAGCCGGTGAAAGGGGTCTAAAATGGAGCGGGCCCTGTCGCTGGTGGACGGGCCCGCGGTGACTCAGAGGTCACACGTCACTGACGATGTTCCGGATAAACCGGTGAAAAGGCTCAAGTTGTAAAGCTGGGACATGAGCCTCTAACGCGTGAAGCAGTGAGAGGCGGTCGCAGCCAGGCGGATTTTCGATCTCAGCCTCCCTTCCGCTGAAACCGCGGCGGGTGCGCGGCCGAGCAGGTACGTGATCGGGGCTGCTTGAGGAACCCGCGGTGAAAGCCGCCCCGTTCCACCTGTCACCATGCACCTTCCCTGATGGACCTGCTTTAACCCATGTGAAACAGAGCCGCAGAAATGATGAAATAGGGGCTCTGTCCGCGCTGCAATACCGACGAGCGCGTTTATGGAAGTAGCACTGGCCCTCATTGGGGCCTTCGCATGTCCGGACGCGAATTGCGCTAAAGGCCATTTAGGGAACAGGCCGCATCTCCACGTCATGATAGGTGTTGTCCCGTTGAACTGCCCCAGTTTCCAGAACCAACCATTCCCTTGCCGAACAAGGCACTAATCTCGGAACAGACCGAGCCGCTTCCTTATACAGGCAACTAAGGCTGTCGCCTCGCTCATTTCAACCGTTAGAAGAATTCACGCGTGCGACTGATCTAAGCGCCTTTTCTTCGTACACTTATAGACCGTCTGCTCAGCGACATCGAACTTGCGCATAATGTCGAGGGCCTTCATGCCCGCATCGCGCGCCTCTTGGATCTTGCGCGCGAGGTCCTCCGTAACAACCGTCCGTTTTTTCGTGAAAGGCTTGCGCATCAGAACAGGCCTCCTGCTAGACGCTTGTCCGTGCGACTTCGCTGTCCTCGGCCTCGAAGTAGCGTTGCAGCCACGTATAGGCTTCCCGGATCAAGGCTTTGCGCCTGGACGCGTCAGAAGTCTGACGCGAGAGCTTCATGGCATCCATGTAGTAAGACCAGCAGTAAGAGCAGGCACTCACGGCTCAAACTCCTATCAATGCGAGTGTGTCTTTATCCCATCGAGACAATAATAATTCGTGTCCAGCCTTCGAGCATCGGGCGTTGGTCTGAGTCCAAAGGGAGCAGACAGCGGTCTTTAGTCTAATATCTAACCATGCCAGGCACACCAGCTTGAGCCCTCCGTGGTGGGAGTCCTACAGCGCATCGCATCACGCAGGTCATCGGAGAGGATAAAGCGGCATTGCCTCGAGCGAAGGTCGAGAAGCTTGGTGTGATAATGCGCAGGCGGCCCTGGAACTTCGGTGCTCAACATCTCCCGAGATTAACATCCTGAGTTTAAAAAGTGTTACCCGTCACGCAGCGCAAGGATGCAGGTTCTCGTCATGCCGACAGAAGAGCTGCCGGAGATCGTTACAACATCAGCCTGAACCGCAAAGGATGACCGCGACGGATTGTTTACGGTATGGGGCGCACGATGTTCCGAGCGGGCCGCGTTGCGTATCAGCCCGACAAGGAGAGTCCTGTATTGACAGCACACTCCTTCACCTATTTCGTCGTTGGTCGGGGCCGATTGACGATGGAAGGACTGCGGTGTTGCAACCGGCATCGCACATGCCCTGGCCGGGAGTTCTACCCTCATCAGCTGGGGCGTTCTTGCTTTTCGGTCGATTGACAGTTTGGCTTGTTCCCGTCGGTCTGGACGTGCGGGTTTCCCGGAACCATAAATGCCCCAGCTCAGAGGGTCCTCTCCGGCGCTTCTCGGCCACGGTGGTCCTGGTTCAGGGGCATTTTGCGTTGGAGTGCGATGATGTCTAGCAGAAACATAGCACGTGCAGAGCTGAAAGTGGCCGTGTGTCAGAAGGTTGGCCTCTCACAAGCAGAGGCGGCCGACTTGGTCGGCCAGGTCCTAACCGAGATATGCGATACCCTGGCGGCCGGGGAGACCGTGAAACTCTCCGCCTTCGGGTCCTTTGTCGTACGCCACAAAGCCGAGCGGGTAGGGCGCAACCCGAAGACCGGAGTGGAAGTGCCGATCCATCCCCGCCGGGTTGTCATGTTCAAGCCCTCGCCTGTTCTCACGGCTCGGATCAACGGCGACGCCAGCGATGGTGACCTTTGAACTTTCACGGCAAGGGCGCAACGAATGCTGATCCGGAATGGGCCGGCTGAGGCGCCTAGTGCTTCAAGTTGTCTTTTGCCTGTAGTGCCTCGCTGATAGGAGACCGCTTGGGCTGGGCTGCTGTGCGCCCTTTGGACTTCTCCTTCTTTGGCTTCTTCGCTTCGCGATGACTGTGCTGCTCGCGGTGTGCCATCACATAACCCTCCAAGCCTTCGGGATCATCTCACGCCAAAGGATTCCGACTACCAGAGCATACCACTCCGTGCCATTGCTGACTCAGGCAGCGATGAAGTACTGCTAACCCACCTTCGGGACATCATCCCCGGGCGGCTCAGTAGGTTCAGGCGGCCGCAGCCCAGGCTCCGGATCAGGAGCGGGAATATCAGGCTGGGGCGGGGCGGGGATGTCCAGCCCTGGAGAGGGTGCAGGAATGCCCGGCTGCGGTGTGTCAGGGTAAGGAATATCAGACATGGAGACGTCCTCAGTGCTTTCTGGAGAAGACGCTACCACTCGCCAAGTTCCGCTTGCCCTATAACTCTCGGAGATACCAATTCAGATTGGGAGGATCCGCATCCATGCACATTCTCGGAGCCTTTGAGCTGGATATCAGGCCCGGCACCCCTGACGATCCGGCATCCGTCAGAATTGCTCTTCAGAAGGCCGTATTCGATCCAAGCGGGCGTGTGTTTGTCTCTCCGGAATGCGTCTCCTTCGAGGAGATCGAAGGGCAGATCATTTCCCTGCAAGACGAGTTGAACGAGATCCGCGAGAGAGCCCGCAGAGCCTTCCAAGCTGCATAATCCGTCGCTGCTCAGGGAATGGGATTGGACGGCCCTTGGGCAATAACCATGAAGATGGCGGACAGCACTGCCGCCAGCACCAAGCTGACCAGGAGAATTGTGCCAAAGGGAATATGGCGGCTCTTCCACGACAGGCGCCCGGCTTCCTTGTGCTCTGCCCGGGATCGGTCTGGAGACTCTTCAGGCATGATGGTCTCCGGACGCCAGACGCCAGACGCCAGACGCCAGGATCCCTCCTTTGGCTAGTAACGCTATTCGGAAACCACCCTAGGAGGATACCTATTGAGATTTAGTCCTGCCGCTAAAGCGCGTGGGCGGAGGTGTTGGTCACCATCACAGGCTGATCCAACCGGGTGGTGGATCCGGGCACTCTGAAGCCCCCTCCATCAAATCGCATTAGGACGCCGCTGACGGGCTTCCCCGCCCCGGGGGGCAATTCTCTGGCGCCGACCGCCAATCCTTGTCAGCGCCCGCCGCAGAGGACTCCTTGAGGCATGAAACGCTTGCCCTTGGCTTTGCAACGACCGCGTTGGCTTTTGAATCGGATACCTAGGGTGCACAGGACGCCATCCCCCACAGTCCGAGCAAAAGATTCAAAGCCACGTGCAAACGTTTTTCAAACCTGTAGTAATGGGGAGAGTCGCATTGAACAGGCAAAAGGCCTGAACGTCATCGTGTGGCTCGACTAAGCCTGCTCATCCCCACTTCTCCAAACTCAGTTATTGCTGACGCTAGTGGAGACGCGTGATGCCGCTGTATTACCTCCACATCCGGATTGGCGATAAACTTGATGCGGATCCAGATGGTGCCGAGCTGCCGGACATTGACGCCGCCCTAGCAGAAGCCCTCAAAGTGGCACGGGAACTCACAGCAGAGATACCCGGGTATGATGGTTCTACGGTCATTGAAATCGCAGATGAAGACGGCCGAACCATCCTGACCTTGCCATTCTCGGATGCTTTAGGACCTAAGCACTGAAGCTCTGAGGCTTAGGGCATGAGACTGTCCGAGAAGTGCGAGCCTCAGCCCCGGTTAGGACTACTCGCTTGCTGGCTTGGCTTGTAGGCCGGCCGCTATGGCAATCTGCACCAGCTCGGGCAGGCTCCTGGCCTCCAGCCGCTCCATGATGCGGGCCCGGTGAGCCTCGACGGTCCGTGGGCTGATGCCGAGGTCTCGGGCAATGGTCTTGTTGGTGCCACCAGACAGCAATCGGTCCAGTACCTCCCGCTCGCGACTGGACAGGGCAGCAATGCGCGCCCGTACGAGATCCGTTGCCTGATCCCGCTCCGCCACGTCATGAATTGATGCAAGGGCAGACGCCACCGCCTCCAAAAGCTGATCCGGGCGATAGGGCACATCCAGGAAATCCACCGCCCCGGCCTTCATCGCCCGAACCCCAACCTTTACATCCCCGTGAGCCTCGCCAACCACAACGACAGGCAGGGCAGAGCGGCGTCCCTTCAGCTCCCGCGGCAGCGTCAGCTCGCCTCCGTCAGAGCCATGGCTCCGCAGCACCACGCTGCCCGGCACCACCACGGGTGCAACCTCGAGAAACGCTCGGGCGGACGGGAACTCGTTCACCTGATAGCCCACCTCCTCAAGCATAAGCGACAGCTCTCCCCGTGAGCCCTCGTCGCTATCCACCACGTAGACCATGGAGCCATCATGTTGCGTCACATCCCGGGCGATGCCGGCCACCCGCTGGACCCGTCCACGCTCGTCAAAGATGGGAAACACCGTGGCATGGATGTGGCGCATGCTGCCGTCCGCCCGCACGATACGGTACTCGTTCACGACCGTATCGCCCCGCAGGACCCCTTGAATGACCTGGGTCGTGCGCTCGCGGTCGTCCGGGTGGATGGATTCAAGCCACTGGCTGCGGTCCTGGAGCCCATCAGCGGGCCGACCCCAAACTCGGTCATAAGCCGGACTGACGTATTCGATCTGCATCGTGTCGGCATTGAGCATCCAGAGCACATCGGCTGAATGCTCAGCGAACTGCCGAAAGCGTGCCTCACTCTCGTTTAAGGCTGTCTCGGCCCGGGCCCGCAACACCGAGGTCCACGTGCGCTCCGCCACCTCCTGGACCAGGGTCACCTCATCATCCCGCCAATGGCGGGGTTCTGCCTGATGGACATACAAGGACGCCACAAGCCGATTGTCTCGGATGAGCGGCGCGATGACTACAGCCCGTTGATCGGTTCGGATCAATGCAGAAGATATGCCAGCATCCAAGGTGTGAGGATCGGCCAAAGCGTCATTGATGCGGACCGTCTGGCCGGCCTTCAACTCGCCATCGATCAGCGAGCCGAAATCGTCCACGTGATGTTGGCCGGCGAAGGTCGGGATGCTGGCCCCGATCCATTCGCGCTCGACAACAAAGGTCTCGCCGCTCGCACTGAGCTCGGCGTATCCAACGCGGCTCGTTCTCAGATGCCTGCCGAGCATTTCCGCGGCGGTGGCCATGACATCCCGAGCATCGGCTATCCCACGCAAACGAGTACTCAGATCCACAAGAAAACGAAGCCGCAGCTCCGTGAGCACCCGCTCGGTGGTCTCTTGCAGAATGATGAGCACGCCACCGACCGTGCCTGTCTCGCCCGTGATGGGACTGAACGAGGCGGTCCACCAGGTCTCCTCGGGATAACCTTCTCGCTGCACGATCCCAATAGGCGTATCCTGAACGTACGTGGCCTTATCTTGGCGTGCTTGCGCAATAATCGGAGAGACTACCTCCCACACCTCGGTCCAAGCCTGCGGCATCGGCTGGCCGAGCGCCTCTGGCCGAAGTCCGCGCAGCGGCAAACTAGCATCGTTGTAGAAAGTGATTAGCTCTGGGCCCCATACCACGTAGGTTGGGAACTTGGAGCGAAGCATGATCCTGAGCACTGTGCGCAAGTCCTGCGGCCAGGTCTCAATAGGACCAAGAGGCGAGACGGACCAATCATAGGCTTGGATCCGGGCTCCCATGGTGCCGCCGCCTGCCAGGAACTGGATAGTGCTCAAGCCGTCGAACCTCTTACCGTAGCCGTTGATCCGAACAGCCTAATGTTGGCTCGGCACCCGGTTCTATTCGTCCAAAGTATCAGCCAACCAATTCTCGCACCTCTGCATGCTCAACCGCCACCAGCCGAATGACCATCAGGTTGTCGCCTTCCGTCCATTTCGAGGAAGCCTTCAGAGCGGCCGTCTCCCGCTCTTCCTGCTCGTCACTGCTCACAAGGATGGTATGCCACTTGCCCGTATCCTGTGGCGCCTGCTGTTCCAGGACCTCAAGACGTCGAAGAGTGCTGCGGTTCATTGGGCAACTCCATGAGACGAGCGGGGAACGCCCGCGATGATCCGGTAAATGAAATTATCGCCTTCGCGGGCTCCACCTGATGCGATAAGGGCGGCCTGTTCGGCGTCCGCCTCCTCCTGGGAATGAGCGATGATCCGATGCCAGGAACAGACGTCCTTGGCGGCTGACGCCATGGCCTCCAGCCTTCCGAGCCGCGAGAGAACAGTTCTACTCATTTCTGTCCCTGTACTGCTTCCAGCTTGTCGAGACGCTGCTGGATCTCATGCAGCTCCACCGCTTTGGTGAACCCGTCCACGAGTTTCGATAGTTCGCCCGCTTCCCCCGGGGTGATGTCGCCGTTGGCCACGGCATCCACGAGGGCAGCAGTAGCCTTCACCGCATCGCCCGCCGTTTCCATCTTCGGCATGGTGAACATGATAGGCCGTTCCTTTCGGGGCGGCATGATCCGATCCATGACAAGGCGCATGGCCGTTACATCGCCTTCCAAGGCCATCTCGACAGCCTTCCGGGTGATGGCCTCTGCCTCACCATCCAAAAGGGCTTCCAGAGCCAGCGTCGTCCTGTTGCGTGAGCCTTTGGGTCGTCCAGGATTGCCCTGCTGAAAGGGTTTGCCCCGCGTATTTTCTCCGTTTTTTCGCATCTCAGATACCGTCGTGTCGTACTCCAAATATGTGGTACTATAATACCACATGATGACATGTTTGTCGATAAAGGATGTGGGTGACAGGTGACAGGAAGTGACGTGTCACCGACCTTATCGGCTCCACGCGCACGCACGCGCATAGCGGGTAATAGCTTTTGGTTGTCACCAGACGTCACCTGTCACCTTCGCTACCCCTCCGCGCCCAGATATTCACGAGGCTTGAGCACCACGCCCTTGAACCCTCGACTGATTTTGGTCCGGTAATATTCGAAGCCTCTGCGCTGCATGTTCTGCTTGAATGCCTTGGCATCTCCAGGGTCCTCACCGGCATTAGTTGCAAAGACCCGCCATGAAGTGAACAGCAGGGACTGGCCAGCCTTCTTCAAGGTTTTCGGGCTGCCTGGTTCACACTCACACTCCTCCTCAAGCCAATGGGCAAAGGTATCCTGCTCGGAGAAATATACGTCCGTGGCCTCAGCAACGCTCCGGGGATAGGCAAGGCCATTCGTCTGCCAGTCCAAGCAACCATCGATCATCCATCGAAGGATCTCCGGCCATTCAGCCTTCAGTTTCTCTTCAAGCTGGCGGTCTGGATTGGTTGGTTTATGGATGAATGGCACAATCCGGAGGCGCCGCCGCATCGCCTCGTCAACGTTCTTGAGCGCAGGCTTATGGTTGCCCACAATCGTCAGCTTGAATGCGGGCCTGAACGTGAAGAAGTCCTGGCGCATGAAGCGTGCTGTGATCGGATCTCCGCCCGTCATTTGCTTGATCCGTGCTTCCGCCCAGGCTCGGCCCTCTTCGGTTTCTGAAGCAGTCACGAGCCGCGCACCCCGCAGCATGGCGAGATCGGTTGTAGGCTTGTCCCATTTCGAGGCCGTCAGCGTCTCCATGGCTGCCGTTGCGGCGTAATCATTGAGGATGCCCGTCAGGACATTCAGGAACACGCTTTTTCCATTCTCGCCCGGCCCATGAACGAACAAGAGAGATTGCTCCCTCGTGTCGCCCGTGAGGGAATAGCCGCACCACTGCTGAAGGAGCCGGATCAGCTCTTGATCTCCGTTCGCGGCTTCTTCCAGGAAGGCGAGCCAGCGCGGACAATCCGCCGTTGCTGCAGGGCCAACCGCCGTCAGCTTCGTGAGCCCCTCTCTTGGGTCGCTTGGTCTGAGCCTTCCTGTTCTTAGGTCAACTGTTCCGACTGGAGTACCGAGCAAGAACGGTTCAATGTCCCACGCGTCCATCGTAACGGCGAAAGCCTCATCGGACCGAGCAAACCGTTCAACGCCTGCCGCGAAGCTAACTTTGCTCGTTACGTATCGCACTTTGTCTGGTTGGGTGGTTGCCAGTTTACGAGCCAGCTCACGAGCCCATTGAAAGGCAACCCCGGTTTTGTCGGATGTCCAGCTTACGCTGTCCCATACGAACCACGCGCCTGTGCTGTGGCAGTAGCGAAGCCGATTGCGGTATGCTTCGGCGAATTTCTGAGCCGTTCCATCCTCAGTAACGAGATCATCCGCTGTAGTCGACTGACCTGATCGCTTCGCCTTCTTCTCGGCTCTCTTGACCGGAGCGAACTCCTCAAAATTGAGGATTTCTGCTGCTCGTTCAGATGGAGGTGTGATCTCAGTCATCAAGCCACCTTCTTTCCTTGCAGAGCATCATTCACATCACCGCCGAACTTCGGGCTAGCCACAATCACGTTGCGGCCAGCGTCATGCCAGCGTGTCCCGCAGGTATCTATTGCGCGAGCGTTCGCGCCTCTTTTGTCGGTCTCAGCCAGGAGGGTTATGGCCTCGACGCCAAGGAGAACAGGGAGCGTTTGGATCATGCCGACAGAACCAAGAGCCCAGGCCGGGCGAAGGCCGATCTGGCGAGCTGCAAGGCACGTCTCGATGCCCTCGCCAACGACAAGGCCCATTGTCACCGCCTCGTCAGGATCGAGCTTAATGGCGGCCTCAGTTGCATCCCCAAGCATGCGACGATCCACCTTGCGACCTTCCGGCGTCAGTCTCGTTCGGTGGACGGCCTTGAGACGATCCGTATGGATGCAGCGCATGGCGGCAATCATTGCGGGAACGCGAATCAAGTTGCCATTCGCGTTCTTCCATACACATGCCGGGTGGTAGCGGAGAACGGTCACGGCCACTTCATCAGGCAGGACAAGCGCCCGGCTAGCCAGATAGGTCTCAACGATGGAACCACGCGGATCGCAGGCCTCTTTCCAGAGAGCGAGAACACGGGCCTGGAGCCATTTCGCCTTTCGCTCTTCTTCCTCGTCCGGTTGAGCCGGAACGATGACAAGGCGGGGCGTAGGCGCTCGATTTCCGGAGGACGGAGTCCAGGCAGGCAGTCCCGCTAAGGCCCTCACATGGTCACGGCAGGCAATAGGATCATTGCCTGCGAACGAATGTATCAGAAAGCCGTCAGGAGCGGACTGGTCCAGCGTCACGGACATGCTGCGGTCCTGCCGACTATGGCCAGGGCCTGGAGCAAGAACGCGGTTACGACCTGAAACTTCGCCACCGAGGGCACGGGCAAGGGTTCTAGCGTCCATCAGGTTTCGCCACCGCTTGATCCATTCGATCCCGGATCGCGCGTATCACTTCTGAGTTCTGAGAGCTTCCATTTCTCCTAGCTTGGTCGGCGATGAAAGCTTTCACGTCATTTGGTAACCTAATAACAAATTTTTGGGCTTGATCACTCGGATGCATGCAATTTTCCATGGTGGCGACTCGACACGTTAGCTATGATGTCGTATCGACATGATGTCAATTCGCTAGCATAGAAAATATGTCAGATCGCTACTATAGCTTGACCATGCCAAGGAAACCGCCTGCCCCGAGTGATGTCGCAGACAAGTTCATGCTCCGCATGCCAGAGGGGATGCGCGACCGCATTGCCGAAGAAGCGGCGAAGAATAAGCGCTCAATGAACGCCGAGATCGTCGCCCGTCTGGAGGAAACCTTTCAGGCAGATGATCGCTATAGCGTGAAGCAGATACAAGGCCCGTTTGACGCTGAGACAACTGAGGCGCTAGTTAGAGAAATCAAACGCGTCGCGGAACTCGCCATGGTCCGCGTCGTAGAAGACCGACAAGCGCTTGTACGCATCAGGAACGAAGAGGCATTCCGCAAGAATGATGCTGAGCGGATAAGCAAGAAAGAACCAAAGGAATAAGCTGAATTCTCTGGAGTAACGTCTCGCGTCTTTCAGCGTACGCCAACATCAGGAAACTCTTGGCACGTCCATCACACCTCAAATACAGCCGAGACGAGATGATTTCATAGGTCTCAATAGCCCGGACGAAACGGTGTCTAGTCTATGGCCTCCAACGCCTCCTCAGTCTCTCGCTCGGTCGGGTACACCCCTGCCTTCTCGTCGCCATTCCTTCCGATCCGCCTGCGGCAAGTTCAATGTTGACGAGCCTGAACTAGGTAGGCTGACACGGTTGTCTCCCCCAGCGCCTTGCAGGCTTCCAACCGATGCAGTCCTTCCACCAGGACAAAGCGCTTGCCGTCAGGCCGAACGAGAACCGGGGCTTCCTGGCCTTGTGCCAACATGCTCTCGGCAAGAGCTTCAACTTTCTTTGGATCGAGCGTCTGCCGCCGCTTCACCGGCACGTAGATGTCCTGGATGGCAAGCATCTGCCTCTTCAGCATCGTGCCTCGTCACTCCATCAGCCAACGTCATTTCGATGAAGCTTAATGATCGTGAGTTGGCAGGCAACCGTGGCGGGTGCACAAAAAAGCTCCCTCGCTAGCGTTGGCTGAGGAGGGAGCAGGTCCAGGGAGTAACCGATATGCGCTCCTCGGAGGAAGATCAAAGGGGCGCGGTATGATCGTTCCGGTGAACCGTGGCAGGATTTCGCCGGGATCGCGTATGAAAGATGTCGCCAGTATTCACGCGGTGGAAAACGCGCCCTCAAAGGGCAGTTCGACTGACCTTCTACTCGCTTGGCAGCGGCTCAGATCAGAAATGCTTCGGAATACGCTCGAATGCACCTTTATCTAATTCCATAAAGACGCTTCTGCGAAAAACCTGAGCTTGTGCTCGCCTTGTCATAAGCGAAGTCTCGCCATCACGAGCGCATCGGCATACACGCCAGCCTTGAGGGCATATCCTCTATGGGTTCCTTCTGTCTCGAAGCCGAACCTCTGATACAGGCGAATGGCTCGCTCATTGTCGGTGTAGACGGTCAACTCAATTCGCCTGAGCCCAAGCCAATTGTCTGCGGCATCAATCAGTTCCCGCAACAGGGCCGTTCCCACGCCTTTGCCCTGGTAATCGTCACGCACAGCCATCCCGAGTGCGGCCGCGTGAGAGCGGCGGCCGGGATACCGGTGTAATCCTGCCGATCCGATGATCTTGCCGTCATGTTCCGCCACGATGCTCAGGGAGCCAGACCCATGGCTTTCCAGCCATCTGCGGGTCTGTTCCGGATTTTGATAGGGCAGGCGCAGCGTCCCGGCCCGGACCCCTGGCAGGTTGTTGAGGGCAGCGATGCCCTCAGCATCACTGATCCGTGTCGCCCGGATCAGCAGGTCCTGGATCTCGAGGGCTGGCGTTTGATCGTTGGATTGGGAAATGTCGGTCATGAGTGCTCTCCAAGTTGATCGTGAGGAGAGCAGAAGCACAGAACCCTACCCGCCTCGGGAGGGTCCGCAGAATGATCACGCTAGAGTCAGCGCAAAGCCATTCCTGCACACCCTCTCAGGTGTGGTCATGGGCATTATCGTGGCCGTGCGGTTGATCATGACAGCAATCCTAGCAAGGAATTGCTGCGAAACAAGGCTGCTCGGTTCCATATAGGCGCCTTCTGCGCAATTCGCACGCATGAACACGCCTGAATGGGAGGCTAAGGCTGTGGGGTGTGCCAGTTGATCTTCATCGACGCTGTTACGGTGCAGACCCGCCAGCCATGCTCGTCCCGCACCTCGATGACGACATCACTGAAATCGCCCCTCGCCAGCCAGCTCGTTCCAATCTCGGCCGCCGAGCGGGCTGCCCCGGACACCGCAGCGTCTAGGCTGTCGAACTCGCTGCCCTCGTCATCGCGCACGACCTGCGCTCTGTCTTGAATATCGAAATAGTACCGGGCCACGGCCATCTCCGCTGAACCTGATGCAGCCTTACTTCGGGGGCGGCTGAGGATACGTGCAGGGCAGCAGCCGCTGGTAGACCCGGCGGATCTTGCCGTAGCACTCACAAGCTGCGCCTTCGAGACCGGCCCGGTCCGTCACCGTAATGGTCCCGCGCCCCTGCTGGATCAGCCCGGCTGTCTGCAGCGTGCGGGCGACCACGCTTACGGTGGAGCGTTGCACCCCTAGCATCTCGGCCAGGACCTCGTGCGTGAGCGGCAGGGTATCTCCATCCACTCGGTCGTGCATGCTCAGGATCCAGCGGCAGCAGCGGGCCTCGACTGGATGAAGGGCATTGCAGGACAGGGTCTGGAACATCTGGGCGATAAAGGCCTCGACATAGCGCATGATCAACAGCTGAAGGCTGGGACAGGTAATCCGCACCTCGTTCAGGCGCTCGAACGCAATCCGGGAGGCGGTGCCGGCCACCTGCACGATATAGCGCCCGAAGGCTTCGCGGGTGACCAGGGCACTCAGCAGGCCCGCGACCCCCTCGCGCCCGTATGTCACGACCTCGTTGGTGGAGCCATCCTCCATGATGTTGACAAGGGAGATGATCGCGTTGTGGAGAAAGTAGGCATGGCTGATCAGCTCGCCGGCGTCATAGAGGATTTGGCCACGCGTCAACTCGACGAGTTCGAGATGCGGCTCGATGGCCGCAAAGTCCTCTGGCTCCAGGGCAGCCAGGAGCCGGTTGCTGCGATGACTGGCATTCACAACCTGAGCCATGGCAAGGTTCCGTCCACAGCACCACAACGTCGATGCGGGCAGACCGTCTCAGCGTGGCCGGCTCCATAAATGCGGTTCTGCAAGTTATGGTTCCTTTCGCGCGAGCCGCATAATCTGCGGCCGTGAGCATAGACGGGCATAGAGGGCACGCCATGGACGATCTGATGAGGTGGGCGTGCGAGCTACTCGGCTTTTCAGGCTGCTATGGCTTTTCGCCGTGGGAGAAGCTCCTGTACGGCAGCGGGCTTATCCTCATCGCTTTCTTCGTAGGGCTCATGGTTGCTGGCTTTGTGATCGGCCGGTTCACCCGCTAGCCGTCCAACACGGTCAGCTTGCGCGCAAAAAACGCCCCAGCCGAGGGGAGTCGTGGACCCTCGGCCAGGGCGAGAACTGCATTCGGCAGAACACAGCAATGGGCTCATACGCAACACGCCCGCTTGCCAGCATTGTGCAACGGCCAAGGTAAATATTAGGTAGCCGCTCGCGGGCCGTTCCATACTGGACCTTCTGCGAATACGAGCCTCGCGTGCAGCTTCGGATTGAGGCTTCTCGGCAAGCCCTGTTACTATAGCTCCTCCCCATGGTGGTACCAGGAGGGCTGGGTTGGCCGTCAGCGGATCGAAACGAGTGCTCCATGTCGGATGCGGCGCCGCCACCTTGGCCAAGCTGCCGCAGGGGTTTCAGGATGGGAGTTGGAGCGAGGTCCGCTTCGACATCAACCCGGCCGTCAAACCCGATATCATCGGCACGATCACGGACATGGCGAATGTCCCCAGTGCCTCCACGGACGCGGTGTACTCCTCTCATAACATCGAGCATGTCTACGCTCATGAGGTAGTCCCGGCTCTGCAGGAGTTCAGACGTGTGCTGAAGGAGGAAGGCTTTGCCGTCATCACCTGTCCTGATCTCCAGGAGGTGGCAGCCCGCATGGCGGACGGCAGGCTGTTCGATCCTCTCTACATCTCGCCTGCAGGACCAATCTCCCCAATCGACATTGTCTACGGTCACAGGGCCTCGATTGCGCGGGGCGAGATTTACATGGCGCACCGGACTGGCTTCTCTCTGCAGACACTTGTGAAGTGTTGCCAAGATGCGCAGTTTACGACCCTTGCCGGGAAGCGCCGCAAGCAGAAGCTGGACCTGTGGGTGATTGCCACGAAGGCCAGCCGAGGTGAGGAGGAGATCAAGCGGATGCTGGAGACCTACACCTTCTGAGCACCGCTCTGAGAGGCACGCCAAAGACCTCACGGTAGTTCCACAAACGGCCTTATCCGAATTTTGAACGCGTAATTGGCGTTATGGAATGCGGGAGCCAGGGCCTTGCGCGAGCGACGGGGCGAGGATGGCCAGCATGAGGGCCTTGGCGATGCATCCATGTGCTCCCGCGTGTCGGATCGGCTATAATCGCAGCTTCCAGGATTGGGGAGGCTAGGATGACTGATCACAAGCCTGACCCCGCGTGCCGACGGAGACGAGTTCGGCAGCGATTTCGATGAGACGACCTACCGCATCGTGGTCTACGTTATCTGTGAAGAGCGCGCTAAGAACACCGACACGCGCGAGAAAGCCGAGGAGGCGGCGATCCTCGCCTGGAACGAATTTGTCACCGCCCACCTTGGCCTTCGGGGGCGGTCCTGAGCCGCAGCCTCACAAATGTCGATAGCCTCACCGCCGCTTCACCTGCACCTGTCCATAGAATAACGCCGATACGGCGTTATGGAATGCG
This sequence comes from Microvirga aerophila, assembly GCF_003332305.1. Lineage (GTDB taxonomy): Bacteria > Pseudomonadota > Alphaproteobacteria > Rhizobiales > Beijerinckiaceae > Microvirga > Microvirga aerophila. Next base: position 15,319 of record NZ_QOIO01000077.1, read on the forward strand.
TGCCTTACGCGCGGGGATCCGCATCCCTGATCTGGAGCCGATCCTTGGCCGGTATTATATCCAAGTCCGGTCGCTATCTTTGGCCCGCTGGAATGGGAGGGCTCCCTCATGACGCCATTCCCCATCAACCCCCATCTGATCCAAGACCTTGAACATTATGCTGCCTCCAGCATCGAGGACGATCTCCTGTTGACGAAGATGAGAGCCCAGCACCCAAAGGCCTCTCTGACTGAGATCAGACGGGCAGCCCTCTACATCACGACGGATCCTTTTCCAGCAAACGCCGCCGTCGCGGCCCGCATGTCTCAGTTTGTGAAAAGCCTGCGCCAGTAATGGGCGTTGTGGAACGCGTTAGACGGGAGCCGGAGCCTCGCGCGGCCGTTCCATACTGTGTGTCCTGCGAACGACGGGCTATGGATGAGGGACCAGAGACAAGGGAGTGTGCCGCTCGATCGTCATCGACGCGGTGACGGTAAAGACCCGCTGGCGCCGCTCATCTCTCACCTCGATGACCACGTCCCTCAGATCCCCCTTCACCAGCTGGCTCGTTCCAATCTCGGCTGCCGCGCGCGCAGCCCCGTGCACCGCAGCCTCCGGGCTGTCGAACTCGGAGCCCTCTTCGTCTGGCACGAGTTCGCTCCCCTCATAGATGCCGAAATAGTAGCGCACCAAAGCAGCCCTCTCTGAAATGTCGTCTCCCGATCAGTAGGAAAGGCGCTAGGGCTCAGAGTAGAAGCTTTTGCCTGATCCCGTTACTCCTCTTTCTGGGCAGAGCCGTTCCACAGAGCCGGCTGTCCGAAGGCCGCCATGATGCCACGGCGGCTGTCTAGCGCGACAGTTGCGGATACGTGCCGGGCAGCAGGCGCTGGTAGATCCGCCGGATCCGGCTGTAGCACTCGCAAGCCATGCCTTCGAGACCCGCCCGGTCCGTCACGGTGATGCCGCCGCGGCTCTGCCGGATCAGCCCGGCGGTCTGGAAGGTTCGCGCCACCACGCTCACCGTGGAGCGTTGCACGCCCAACATCTCGGCCAAAAACTCGTGCGTCAGCGGCAGGATGTTCTGGTCCGCTCGATCATGCATGCTCAAGATCCAGCGGCAGCAGCGGGCCTCCACCGCATGAACGGCATTGCAGGCCACCGTCTGAAACGTCTGGGCCAGCAGAACCTCGCCGTAGCGCAGGATCAGTTGCTGAAGCTTGGGGCTGCTGTCTCTCACCTGGTTCAGGTGCTCGAAGCGAATGCGCGAGGCTGTGCCGGCCATCTGCACGATGTAGCGCCCGAAGGCCTCTCGCGTGACCAGTGCGCTCACGACACCCGAGACCCCCTCGCGCCCGAACACGCTGATCTCAACGGTGTGTCCATCCTCCATCACGTTGACAAACGAGATGATCGCGTCGTGGGGGAAGTAGGCATAGGTGATGGTGTCCCCGGTCTCATAGAGCACCTGCTTGAGCGTCAGGTTGACGAGTTCGAGATGGGGCTCCAGACGCGCAAAGTCTTCGGGCTCGAGCGCGGCCAAAAGCCGGTTGGTGCGATGATCAGCGGTCACAGAGGATGGTTGAGGCGTGGACATGGCTCTCTCCCGTCTCGAGGCGGGAGCACAGTCGTGTCTCTCTGTCGCCTGCGCCCGAATTCGTCAGCAGCCGATAAATCTCAACGACGTGAGCAGCTCCATCGTTCAGATTTATCTGTAACCAATCAGATACTATGTTCCATAAAGGCGCTTCTGCGACTTACGCCACCCTGAGGTCCGAGAAGGGAACCGTGACCACGGTTTGCCCGGCCTCATTGAGAACCTGGATGTGATACTGCCTCATCAAGCCTGACGGGAGCAGTCCCAACGCCACCAATCCGTTGCCCCCTCGCGCCAGCTTCTGCGCCGCGTGATCGTTGGCGCACACATCGCCCGTCGCATCACGGGCGATCATCTTGGAGCCTTTGACAAGGTGAAAGAAGTAACGGGGCATAGCGTGCTCCTCGGCCAGCAGGCGGGAGCGCCCGGATCTTTCAGTCACCGACGCCTGGATTGATCCATGTTAACGACAGGAAGTCAACGGCCGGGAGATCCCTCCGTTCAGATCTGCTCCGGATACCCGCGCCAGCCGCCTTCCCTGACCCTCGTGCGGCCACCTCTGCTCGCAACGGGCTGTTGCGGCCCCATATAGAAGCCATCGGTGGCCCCGAGTTCAGGCTGTTGCCGACTGAGAGATGCGCATGCTCCCGCCT
>NZ_QOIO01000078.1 GCF_003332305.1 Microvirga aerophila
TAGGGCAGGGTCATTCAGCCTCCGAGTGTAAATCCCTTGTTTGTAACGGAATTCGCACTTCAGAATAGAATCCACCCACCGACATATCGAATTCGCATAAGATATATTATGGAACTTAAAACGATCCCCGCCGGGGCCGATATGCTCCTCAGAGCCAAGGCCTATAAAAATCGGCCTGTGCGTGCTGGTGGACGAACATCGCTTTTGTCTTCGCCATCCTTCACTCGGCCTGGATCTGCATGCCGTCATAGGCAGGCTCGATATGCGGCGGCAGCTCGCGGCGCAGCGTGTCGTAATCGAGGTCCGTGTGCAGGTTGGTCAGTACGGCCCGCTTTGGCTTGACCCGCTCGATAAGCTCCAGCGCCTCCGACACCGAGAAATGGGTCGGGTGTGGTGTATAGCGCAAGGCGTCCAGGACCAGCACGTCGAGCCCTTCCAGGCTGGTCATGCTAGCCTCGGGCATCTCGCTCACATCCGGCGCGTAGGCTATCTTGCCGAAACGGTAGCCGAACGCGTCGATATCCCCGTGGATCATCCTGAAAGGCTTCGCTTCAATCGAGCCGCCCGGCCCTGGGATGAGCGTTTCGGCATCCAGCCGAAGGCGGTGGCCCTCGAGTATAGGCGGATAGCCGCTCCCTGGCGGCGTCTCGAAGCAATAGCCGAACCGCATCATCAGCAGTTCGCTCGTGATCCGATCGGCATAGACAGGTATCCTCTTTCGCATGGCGATAGCGAGCGGCCGGAGGTCGTCGATCCCATGGGTATGGTCGGCGTGCTCATGGGTGAACAGAACCGCGTCGAGACGACTGACTTCCGCGTCTAGAAGCTGCTCCCTAAGGTCCGGCGAAGTGTCGACCAGCACCCCCGTCGTTCCGCCATTCGTAATTCGCTCGACCAGCACGGAACACCTCCGGCGGCGGTTCTTGGGGTTCTCTGGGTCGCACGCGCCCCAGCCGGCGCCGACACGCGGCACGCCGCCCGAGGACCCGCAGCCAAGGATCGTCAGTCGCACCGTCATGATGCTGCTGCCAGCCTATCCGCGTCTGCAGCCTTCGAGAACAGACGGTAGAAGTTCTCGCTGGTGATCCTCGCAATCTCGGAGGCGCTGACTCTCACGACGTCCGCCAGTGTCTGGGCGGTATGGGCCACATAGGCTGGCTCATTCGTTTTGCCGCGATGTGGCACTGGGGCAAGATAGGGCGCATCCGTTTCGACCAGGAGACGGTCCTGGGGCACAAGGGCAGCAATCCGGCGGATATGCTCCGAGTTCTTGAAGGTCAAGATTCCGGAAAACGACACGTAAAGGCCAAGCTCGACGCCGACCTCAGCTAGTTTCTCTCCGGATGAGAAGCAGTGAAGAACGGCGCCAAAGCGCCCTCGCCCCATCTCCTCGGTGAGAATCTGGATCATGTCGTCGTCGGCGTTACGGGCATGAATGACCAGCGGGAGGCCGGTTTCACGGGAGGCGGCGATATGCGTGCGGAAGACACGCTGCTGCACGTCTCTGGGGCTCTTGTCGTAGTGATAGTCGAGCCCGGATTCGCCGATCGCGACGCACCGAGGATGGACCGAGAGTTCGACGAGGCGTCCTGCAGGAATGTCCGGCTCGAGGGCCGCGTTGTGGGGATGCGTTCCGACCGTGAAGAAAATGCTCTCATGGGCCTCTGCGAGAGACCGATACGTTTCGAAACGCGAAACATGAGTGGAAATCGACACCATCCGGCCGATGCCAGCCGCTGAGGCGGCAGCCAGGACCTGAGGCAGGCGGGTTTGAAGTTCCGGAAAATCGAGATGGCAATGACTGTCGATCAGCATGTTGGAAGACGCCCTCCTCTACCGAGGCCTCGGCAAAGCGCTCCACCCATAGAGCCGATCAGGCCACTTCGTCTACCGAGGGACGCGACGGTTTCGCTTCTGCATGCCGTGAGTCTTCCTTGGTCTCCTGCTTGCGCATCCGGCGCATTCTCTCCCGGTGACGTCTAACAGGGGCTTCATCGTAATCCTGGGGTCGGGAGACAGGCACCGTCAGGCACACGCTTTGGGCCGGGAGCACATCGCACCAATCGTCGATCAACTGCTTGTAGCAGCGGCCCACCGGGCGAATGTTCCTATCCAGGTCGTAGAGACCAACAGGCGTCACCCGGTTGTTTTCCTCGCGCAGAGCCACATCCCAGTCCACCTGATCCGTGAGTGAATACCATGTGAAGCCGACTATCGGCACGCCGGTATTGCGGACCCGCAGGACGTTCGCCCATTGCTTCCAGAGCCAATTGACCGCCTCATCGCCGTTGGGGCCTTCCATGAGATTGGTCTCGGTGTGCATCACCGGGAGCCTATACCGGTCGTAATATTGCCGGGTGATCTCATCATATCCGAAGACATCACCGGCCGCGGTAGTCGATCCGTCCGCCCTCACCCGGTGCTCGTTCGTGACGTAGTAGTCATTTCCCATGATGCAATGATGGCGGAGCGACGACCGGGTGAGGAAGAAATGGTATTCGTCCCGGGTCATGCCGTTGTCCATGAGGAACTCGTACATCTCGGAATCGACGCGGCGGCCATAGTTCAGATCAAGTGACAGGAACCGCCTGGCGTTCATGATTTCGGCTGGCTTGATGGCCGATGGATTCTCCGCGTGGAAATACTCCGAGGACTCGCTTTGGACGAAGATCGCATCAGGCCGAACCTTCAGGATCCTCTCCATCGCCAGGACGTTCGCCTTCACGAGATGCTTGAGGGCCGTGATAAAGGCTGTATCGCTCGAAAGCTGCTCGTTCCACCAGCCATAGGCAGCTGAGAACGTGGCGCAGATGAACATCTCGTTGATGGGCGTATAGAGCTGCACCCACGGATAGCGTTCGGCGAAGGCTTCCGCATAGGTCGCGAAAAGTTCAGGAAAATCAGGGTTTTGGAAGTTTCCGATCCAGTCTGGAACGCCGAAATGACATAGATCGATAATTGGGATGACGTTGAGGCGCTCCAGCTCGCAGAGGGTCAGATCCGCGAACGACCAGTCGTAGCGGCCAGGGCCTACGAAGGTTGTGTGAAGGGGCGGGCCATAGCGCAGGACCTGAAGATCAAGCTCCTTCAGAAGCTCGAAGTCTGTCCTCCAGTGCTTGTAATGGCCGCACTTCTCCATCTGATCGATGCGTGTGCGGCCGTTATTGATGGTCGGGATGCTGTTCTCGATCCCGGTTGCGAACATAAACGTAGTGAACATCCTGAAACTTCCGCTCAAGGCCCGAACGGCCCGTCAAAGCGGAAGCCTCACTGTTCTTCCGCCTCAACGTAACGCGGGAAGATCGGCGCGGGTTGCGGCAGGCCCGCGCCTGCCTTCAGGCGGTTCTCTGGTCCGACAGCTGAAATCAAGCGCCCTTCCGGGGGGATCGCCAATAAATCAAGGAGCTTGGAGGCCGCCGTCGGCACGAAGGGCTGTGCCAGGATGCCGACCGCTCGCAGGACTTCGGCCGTTACGTAGAGAACGGTCGCCATTCTGGCCGGGTCAGTCTTCCGCAGGGTCCACGGCTCCTGGGAGGCGAAGTACCGGTTGGCCTCGGCAACAACCGACCAGATCTCGGCCAGCGCCGTATGGAGGGCATAGTCCTTCAAAGCCGCCCTCGCCTTTGCCGGAAGGCCATCGGCCAGCCAGAGCATGTCCTGGTCCGCCTGGGTGAACTCGCCCGGAGACGGCACCGAGGCCTCGCAGTTCTTCGCCACCATCGAAAGGGAGCGCTGCGCCAGGTTGCCCAGATCGTTCGCCAGATCGGCGTTGATGCGGTTGACAATGGCCTCATGCGAGTAGTTGCCGTCCTGGCCGAACGGCACTTCCCGCATAAAGAAATAGCGCAGCTGATCGACGCCGTAGGTGTCGGCGAGATCGAACGGATCAATCACATTGCCGACAGACTTCGACATCTTCTCGCCGCGGTTGAACAGGAAGCCATGGCCGAAAACCTGCTTCGGCAGGGGCAGGCCTGCCGACATGAGGAAAGCCGGCCAGTAGACTGTGTGGAAGCGGACGATGTCCTTGCCGATGATATGAACCTCCGCCGGCCAATAGCGCCACCGGGGATTGCTCTCGTCCGGGAAGCCGCAACCGGTCACGTAATTGTTGAGGGCATCGATCCACACATACATGACGTGCTTCGGATCCCCTGGCACCGGCAGGCCCCAGTTGAAGGTCGTGCGGCTGATCGACAAGTCCTGAAGGCCGGATTTAACGAAGCTGACGATCTCGTTGCGGCGGGTTCCGGGGCTTATGAAATCGGGATTGGCCGCGTAGTGGTCGAGCAGGCGGTCCTGGTAGGCGGACAGGCGGAAGAAGTAGCTTTCCTCCTCGATCCACTCCACAGGCGTGCCCGTCGGGGCGCGCCAGCTCCCGTCCGGCTGCTTGGTGAGTTCGCTCTCGTCGTAATACGCCTCGTCCCGAACCGAGTACCAGCCTGAATACTTGGAGAGGTAAATATCCCCCCTCTCCTGCATCCGGCGCCAAAGTTCGTGGGTTGATGGCAGGTGATCAGCGTCGGTCGTACGGATGAACCGGTCGTAGGAACAGTCAAGGCGATCGGCCATGGCACGGAACTTTTCCGCCATCTGGTCCACGAAAGCCTTGGGAGACGTGCCACTCCGATCGGCGGTCTGCTGGATCTTCAGGCCGTGCTCGTCCGTACCCGTCATGAAGAACACGTCATAGCCGTCGATGCGCTTGAAACGCGCAATCGCATCGGACGCCACGATCTCGTAGGCGTGCCCGATATGGGGGGCTCCGTTCGGGTACGAGATGGCCGTGGTGATATAGAATTTCTGTTTATCGGCCATGAGGGAAACCTTTAACTCGTCAAATTCCTGCCGGATCGCCTGGCTCAGGCCGCTCGCCGAACCGCGTCGGCAAGATCGTCGAACATCGCCAGGATGAAGGGCCGGCGGTCGAGGTTGAACACGTCGATCTCGCGCGCCGAACGGCCGATCTTCTCACATACCTCCACCAAAGGTGCAAGGCGCGACGAGCCTAGCCCTGCCTGCTCGTTAAGACGTTTCGAGACCCAGCTTTGGACCGTTTCCAGCGTCAGCTCGTAGCTATCGTCCGCATCGCGCTTCGCAAGGGCTTCCGCTAAAGCGTAGATTTGCTTGGCGTCGGGTTTCGGCAGACCGTCGAGAAGCCTTGTGATCTGCTCGATGAAAGTCACCTTGTCCGCGTCGAGTAACTCCAGCGTGCGGCGTGCGGAGCCTTCGCCATGCCGGAGAGCCTGCTCCACGACATGTTCTGGCGCCTCGGTCCAAGGGGAACCGAGGGTCCCTATGATGGACCTGATGTCCGTGTCCTCAAGAGGGCGTAATTGGAGCCGCCGGCAACGGGAGCTGATCGTGGGGAGAACCCGCTGTGGAGCGTGGCTGACGATCAGAAATACAGAGCGCGGCGGAGGCTCCTCAATAACTTTGAGAAGCGCATTGGCGCTTGAGATGGTGAGATCTTCCGCGCTGTCCACGATGCAGACCCGGTATCCGCCATCCGCGGATGTCGAGCCGAACATTGCCAGCGCCTTGCGTACGGCTTCGACCGGAATCGTGCTGGAGGATGCCTTCTTGTCAGTGGCCGGCGTGCGCCGGAGGACCGAGAGATTGGGATGGGACATAGCCGCAACCTGCCGGGCGACCGCCGCGTCGGGAGCCATGGACAGACTGCTCAGACCCGGATCGTTGCTTCGGCGCGGATCGAGAAGAGTGCGGGCGACCCGATAGGCCAAGGTGGACTTGCCTATTCCCTGCGGGCCACCGATGAGCCAGGCATGGTGAAGGCGAGCGTTGCGAAGGCCTTCGATGAAAGCCCCCTCGCCTTCCCTATGGCCGAAGAAGGCAAGCTGCTCCCTGGGGTGCAAGGCGCCCTCGAGTTGATCGGGATCGGAAGGGCCCTCGCGCTCACGCGACATCAAGAGGCCTCGCGGGATTCGTGGTCAGTCTTGGAAGGCGCTCCCCGATGATCGCCCACACGGCCTCCTCGACCTCGTCGGCTGACCGGTCCGCATTGATGACGGCGCATCGGCGCGGTGATGACCTTGCGATCGCCAGAAACGCTTGGCGCAGGGATTGATGGAAGGAAAGATCCTCCTGCTCGAACCGGTCGACCCCCTCCCCTTTGCTCGCGCGCCTCTGCCCCGCACGGGAGAGGCCCACTTCGGCAGGCAGGTCCAGGATAAAGGTCAAGTCGGGCCGGGTTCCTTTCAGGGCTACCCTCTCAAGGCCGTCGATCAAGCCGGAATCGACGTTGCCCAGGGATCCCTGATAGGCCCTTGTCGAGTCGGCAAAGCGGTCGCTCAGGACGTGGGTTCCCCGTCTGAGTGCAGGCTCGATTGTTTTGTCCAAGTGGTCGATGCGGGCAGCGGCAAACAGAAGAGCCTCCGCAAAGGGGCCGAACTGTTTGGCCTGACCTTCCAGGATGAAGGACCTTATCTGCTCAGCGCGAGGAGATCCGCCGGGCTCCCTGGTCACGAGCACCGGATGGGACAACCGCTCCAAGCGGCTCTTGAGTCGCTCGATCTGGGTCGACTTCCCTGCGCCCTCCCCGCCCTCGAATGTAATGAAGCTCCCGGCCATTAAATTCTGTCGACGACGGACGTGAAGGCTTTTCGCACCCAGCCGGTGCTGAACTCCAGCAGTCCGTCCAATGCACGTTGGCTGAGTGTTCCCACCTGGACGTCCTCGTCGGCATAAAGGGGCATTTCGAGGGCCTGGGTTTCGCCTCGGTCCACCCTGATCCGGGCCACTTCGGTGCCCTTCTGGATCGGCGCCTTCAGCGGACCATTATAGACGATGCGTGCGGAGACCCGCTCGCTGTCTCCGCGATTCACCAGTACACGAATCGGCTTCTTGGAGACAAGCGGAACCGATCGCCGGTCTCCACCGAAGACCTGAGCTTCCCCAACTACTTGGTTTTCCGCAAACAGTTGCCGCGCCTCAAAGGCTCGGAAGCCCCAATCCAGGAGCTTGCGCGATTCGTTAGCTCTGTCCTTGGCGGTCTTGAGGCCGTTGACCACAACGATCAGCCTTTGGCCGTTCTGAACCGCGGACCCGATCAGCCCGTACCCGGATTCATCGATGTTCCCGGTCTTCAATCCATCTGCGCCAATTTCCATAGACAGCAATGGATTGCGATTCTGCTGCCGGATCTTGTTCCAGGTGAATTCACGCTCGCCGAATATCTTGTAGTAGTCAGGATACGTTTCGATGATGTGAAGTGCGAGCTTCGCCAAGTCCCGGACGGTCACCTTCTGGTCGGGATCGCCATACCCGGTCGCATTTCGAAAAGTGGACTTGGTCAGCCCTATCTGGCGGGCCCGCTCATTCATCATTCGAGCAAAGTTTTCCTCGGTGCCGGCAATTCCCTCCGCAATTGCGATGGCGGCATCATTCCCAGATTGGACGATGAGGCCGCGCAGCAGGTCTTCCAAACGGATAGGCGTGTTCACTCTCGCGAACATGGCCGAACCGCCAGAGCCTGCGCCGCCCTTGCGCCAGGCGTTTTCAGACACTGTGAATTCGTTGTCCATGTTCAGGCGGCCGTTCTTCAGCTCATTGAAGACGATTTCGGCCGTCATGGTCTTGGCCATGCTAGCGGGTGCCACCAACTCGTCCGCATTCTTCTCGAACAGCACGGCATGGCTGTCCGCATCCATCAAAATGGCGGTCGGGGCGGATGTTTGGAAAGCTTGAGCCAAAGCCGGACCAGAAAGGCCCAGCAGGAGGGATAAGGTAGCGAAGAGAAAGCCCAACGCCGCTGGTTTGGGGGCCCTTATAAAGTGACGCATAGCAAGTTTTTCCGATCTCTCCTGTAGGAGAGTCGGAATCTGTAGCGCGTCAAGAGCAAATCAATCTTACGCTACGCAAAGTCGAGAAAAGTGTCGGATTGAGGGCTAACGCAGGACGAACTTTGACTGATCCAGAGCGCTGAACGCACTGCTCTTCTGGAAGCCCGTCGATGCCTTATCCCCCGGGGCGTAAGAGAGACCCGCGACGACAGGCCGTGAAAACGGCCTAGCCGGGGATGCGGAATTAGCGACCGGAACCGGAGTGGCGGCGCTTGGAATGGTGCCCAGATCGAAAGGCCGCTCAGGCGGGAGAGGCACATACCCAGCAGATGGGGTCGCCCCTAGCTGCGCTGCAGCAGTGTTGAGCGGCGCACGGCTCGGAGCTGGGATTTCCTCGGCCTCGTCCTCAGGCTCATAACTGCGGATCGCGATGGTTTCGCGAACCGCATTCGGCCACGGGGTCGCTTGAGCGATCATGGTCGGTGCGGTGTTTGTCAGGGATGCCGGCTGACCGTCCGTCCTGAGGCTCGCCAGCAGGATCCTGTCGTCGCTGCCATTGGTTGAGGCCCGCCCGACATACTCGACACGTACCTTAGCCGTTCCCTGGCGCTTGAATCCAAGCGCAAGAGCGGCCCTTTCGGAAACGTCGATGATGCGGTTGCCATGAAAAGGTCCGCGATCATTCACACGGACGATCATCGAGTGCCCATTGTGCATGTTCGTGACGCGGGCATAGCTCGGCAGAGGCATAGTTGTGTGAGCCGCGGCGATCGAGTCGCGATCGAAAACCTCGCCGTTCGCGGTCATGCGGCCATGGAAATTCGAGCCGTACCAAGAGGCGAGGCCTTCGTTCCGGTAGCCCGGATTCTCGCTCGGCTGGTAGGTGCGACCCGCGACCACGTAGGGCTTGCCGACCATATTGCGCCCGCCGCCTTTGGGAACAGGCTGCCCATCGGCAACAACTTTCGGGCTCGGAGCCACGCCATACTTGGGGTCGATTCCGCCGCGCACGTTCGAGGAGCAGTTGGCGGCAGTCAGCGCAATAGCCGTCACACCCGCGACGCGCATAATAGCCCTAGGATTGAAGGAAGCCTTACGCTCCTTCAGGCCAGCTTTCGACCCGGCGCGATTAACCTGCATCCGTCCTGCTTCCCCTCACCTGCACTTTTACGAGGCGGTCGGCATTATCCCTGATCCCGCCAAAGTGCTTATTCAGGTCTTAAAGAAAATTTAAATGGCCGCGCTTGTCAATGGCCAAGCCTAGTGAAATTGATACAATGTTAAATGTATTGAAATTTGAACGGATTTTCAGTGGTTTGAGCGTGTTTGATAAGAATTTTCTTTCTTATGCCTTGTCTAGCCGTCGGCTCGCGGAGATGGCCGAGAATCTCAGTCCTTACACGGTCAACGCTCGAAAACAGCAGGTATAAAAGTAACTTAGCAGTACCCAAGCAAAACCGGCACCCTATCGCTGAAATCTCGTTAACCACGATCGAAGCCTCTGGGCACGTTTCACAGGCGGCCGTCCTCATTACCTCTCGGAGCACCCAAGCCCTGTGCATCGGAGCCTCGAGAATCGCAGCTTCTCATCCTGGATGACGGGTGCATGAGTTGACGACGATAGGCGTGCTGCCTTAGACCGCTTGCATCGTTCGGGACAAGGCGCTTACAGGCTAAGTCAGGTCGGGCCGGGAGGGGTGGCCGAGTGGTTTAAGGCAGCGGTCTTGAAAACCGCCGTGCGGGCAACCGTACCGTGGGTTCGAATCCCACCCCCTCCGCCACCGATTCTGAATAAGCTGTTATAATCGCTGGATTATTTTGCGGCAAGGCCAAGCCGGCCCTAACATAGGCCCTAACAGCAGCGCAGGCCTGGAGTCTTCCGACGGCATTTGATCCCAGATCGAATCATTCAGTCCCACGGCTCAGCATTGGCTAAGGTTAGCGTTAGTCGGTCCGAATCTCTTCGGCCGGTCGTATCGGCACGCCATGGGCAGCCGTAATGATCACTCGGTCAGAGCTTTCCCAACAATGTCCAACGGTATGGCTGGGTATGGATTGTCTGAGCCTGGATGGTAGTCGAGTGAGATGAAGGCGTCGGTGATGAGGGAGCTCGGAAAGGTGATGCCATCTAGATAAGCCCGGATCACTTCCTGGGTCAGGTGCATTTCGCCCGTCCAGATCACCAGGAGGTAGCGTTCATATGGTCCATCTTTCAGATCTGTCGGGCTATCCTTCTCCGCAATCCTCTCCCTAAGCTCCGTGAGAAACTCCTCGCGGGTCCATTCGTGATAGCGGACAAACCCTTCCTTTGCCCTGGTGGCCTTTATCGAAGCTCTCAATGCCCGCTCGTGAGCCAGCTCGGTGACCTCGATTCCGCACCGAACTCCTTCAATGATGGCTTCGCAGTCGGGAGGGTCCTGATTACCGCGATACTGCAGGCCCGTGAACTGAATCCCGGCGGCCTCCAGTGTTCGCTCGGCATCATCCAATTCGTCACGATCCCGATAGGGCCTCTTGGTTGATCGAGCACCCTGGAAGGGACGAAGCTGGTCAACGTAGACTAAAAGCTCTTGGGACACCTCGTTCTCGTCTTCCACAGCTAGTCTCCCAAGGCTCGTTCCAGCCCTCATACTCGCAGTTGGTCCTCAAACTCACAGTTGGTCTTACAAAGCATCAGTGAAGTGGTAGCGCCACATAGGCTGCGCCGCCATGCCTTCGGCAGCCATGCTCAAAAAGCAAGGTTAAAGATGGGGGTGAGGTTCGATTTGGATTGGGCTAGGAGGTCGAGCAGCCTCAATGAAGGTCCGCTGATGCCGCCACTGCGGAAATTCGGCTAACGTCCGCCTCGTGCCATTAGCGGCCCTTCCCAGCAGGCTGGCCGCTGCAGCCTGTGCCTCCGCTGGACAACCTCTCTGCCTCATGAGCCTTGGGATGCTGTGAAGCCTGCCGGATCAGGTATACGGGGCTTAATCCGCTCCGCGACCAGGGCTTGCAGGCGCCAGAGGTTACGATCACGGATGCCGTGCTCCTCGAGGTGCGCCACTGTGTTGTGGAGATACTCGGCGCAGGAACCCCAATGGCCGCAGGCCTTCGCCAGTACGTCGGCAACCTGCTCCGGCGGCAGCCTGCCCGTGTAGAAGCGCGAGTGGCGGTTCATCACGAAGGCAATAGCATGTAGCGGACCTTGCTCCGTTTGAACCGTGATCCAGCGCGGAATGTTATTGGGCGGCTTGACCGTGATCTCGCGCCTGACCAGCTTTTCAAGCTGCCCTTCCAGATTGTCCGTCGGCAGCCTGAACACGACACCTTGGCACTGGCCGCCGCGGTCGAGCGACATCATCAGCCCGGGCTGCTCCCGGGTGCCGCGGAACCGCTCGATCCGGAAGCAGAACGAGCGGTGCCAGCCTTGGGCCGTGCCCCGCCGCGTCTCCACATGCTCCAGCTCGGGCTTCCAAATCAGGGAGCCATAGGCAAAGAGCCATGTGTCCGGCGCGCCGGGATGCGAGGCGAGAAGGCCCTGCACGAGGGCGTGATAGTCTTCATCCGTATGGTAGGTCCAGGTCGGATCGGGGCCGGGATCCTCCAGGACGCGATGCACCTGCGCCACGTGCGCCGGCGTGAGTGCTATGTGTCGGCTTCGCATCAGATCACCCTGCTGACAATGGGCTGTCGCTGCTCGATGATACTCGCAGGCGAAGGCGGTGTCGCGCACGCGGAATCCTCATCGTCGCCCGCTCTCCGCTATATGAAACCGTCATGGCTTTTGCGATCAGCCTCAAGGCAGGGAACGACACCGCAGACCCGATCGGGGCGCTGTGGCAGGAGGTTGCGCAGTTCGAGAGCCGTCCTTCCATGGTGGCCCTGGGCTACCCACCCCATCTCACCTTGGCTGTCTACGACGACATTCCTCTGGTCCGGGCAAGCGACGTACTCCGCGAGGCGTTCGCAGGAAGGCCGGCGCTCCGCCTCACCTTCACGAGGCTGCGCTTCTTCGATGACCCGCTGGTGCTTTGGGCGGAGCCTTCCCCTTCTGCCGATCTGACCAGCGCCCATGCGAGGGTGCATGCCTGCATCGATCCTCAGCTCTGTCATCCACACTATCGCCCTGGCGCCTGGGTTCCCCACTGCACGCTGGGAACGCAGATCCTGCTCAAGTACCAAGCGGAAGCCGTAGCGCTTGCCGAACGTCCCATCGCAGCATTCGAGGTCGTCTTCGATGTTGTGGACTATGTTTCCTTTGCACCCGTGGTCGTCATAGCCGAGCAACCGCTCGACTGACCCAGGTAACCGAATGCAGCCTCGTACGTGAGAACAACGTCTGCGTCAGTCCGACAGGCGTTCGCGGAACGCTCATTCCGGCCCTGACCAAGTCCAAATTTGACGCTACAAAGTGGATCAGTCGGAGGGTGGACGCTATTGAAGCCGTTCACGACGAAACGTCTGGCAATCTGCCAACTGGAACTCCAGGACGCCCCCGAGTTGGCCAGGATCAGCGACGTCCCGGCTGTAAGCCAGTGGATGGCTTTCATGGAGGGCAGCTTCCCGCTGGAGAAGGCGCAGGCCCTCATTGCCAGCCAGAACCACACCAAGGAATACTTCTTCGCGGTGCGGCTTTTCGATGGAACGCTGATCGGCGCCATGGGCGTGATCGATCACCCGGACGGGTCCATCGAGGTCGGCTACTGGCTCGGAGTCGAGTACCAGGGCAAGGGCTATGCGTTGGAGGCGCTCCGGGGAACGCTGGATCAGATTGCCGCCGACCCGGCGTTGGCTCCTCGTCCGATCTTTGCTGAGACGCGCCCCGACAATGCTGCCTCCATCCGGCTACTGACGAAGATGGGCTTCTACGCCACAGGGCGTCCAGGTCCCCGGCCCAACCGGATCGAGTTCAGGCTTGGTTGAGGCCCCCACGTTCAGCAGAAGGTCGACCGATGGAAATTCCTGACCTACCGCCTGACATCAGCTTTGACCGGCTTCCTCAAACGTCCGAGGCAATAGACTTCGCGTTTGAGGTCAAACGGGCGGCCATGGGCCCTCACATCATACCCCGATGGGGATGGGACGAGGGCTTTCAGCGAAACTTCCATGAGCAGCGGTTCAGGGACACGCCACTCTCCCGGATCATGCACAATGGGCAGGCCGTTGGCACCATCGCCCTCACGGCTCTTGCCGATTATCTGCGTCTCGATGAGTTCTATCTGCACCCCGCCTATCAGCGGGAAGGTTTGGGAACGAGGATCCTGAGCCACTGTCTTGTTATCGCCGACGCCCGTGGGATGCCGCTTCGGCTTCGGTATCTCAAGTGGAACCCGGTGGGATCGCTGTACCGGCGCCATGGGTTCATGGTCATCGACGAGACCGACATCCACTTCATCATGGAGCGGCAACCTGGCGAAGCGTCACTCGTCTCTTAAGGGCAAAAATCCGGTAGGCCCTTATACCTCGGGCGTTTTGAACTCGACCCGAATGCCCCGAAAGCTGTGCGGCGCGTCAGCCGCGACCTCAATGGCGTGCAATCGCTGCGTTGGCAGGCGTAGGGCCCGCGGCAGCACGGGACTGGCAGGAACTTCGCCCGACTGAGGGATCTCGTTGCCGTCTGCGTCGAAGTTCCGGTAGTTCGGCCGGGCCAGCACGACAATGAGGCTCGGCCAGCGGTGGTGATGCAGGTTCCCGCGCTCACCCGGCTCGACGGTGACCTCCAGCACACGCATGGTATCGCCCTCAAATAAGAGGCGATGATTGGCCGGTGCGGCGACCAGCGCATCCAGATGGGGGGCCATTCTGCATCGTCGGGCTCAGGCATGTGGCCCTCCATGAAGAGGCACGCCCATGATGTCATCAGGACCGCGTAAAAAGTATGTCATCCTGGTTCGCCAAGGTCGGCTCGGGGTTATGGAGTAACGAACAGCAGATGGGATGAAGGTCTGCTCGCCGCCTCATGAGCAGACCGAAGCGTTTCTTCAGCCTCGTGCCAAATCTTGCCCTCAGGACCACCCAACCTAATTGAAGAACCTCTTTTGACAAAGGGATTGCTCATGCACAGCATTGTATTCGAGCGGTTCGGCGATCCGGCCGAGGTGCTGGCCCTTGCCGAGCGTGAGCGGCCAGCGCCCGGGCCGGGGCAGGCGCTGCTCCGGATGATCCTGTCCCCCATCCACAATCATGACCTGATGACCGTGGCTGGCACCTATGGCATCAAGCCCCCGCTGCCGGCGATCGGCGGTACGGAGGCGCTCGGCGTGGTGGAGAAACTCGGCACCGGGGTCGAGAACCTCCAAGTCGGGCAGCGCGTGATCGGTGGCGCCCAGCAGACCTGGGCCGACTATTACTTGGTCGATGCAAGGTACGCACGCCCCGTGCCCGATGGCATTGATGATGAGACAGCTTGCCAGCTCATCGCCATGCCACTCAGCGCCAAGATGGTGCTGGCCGACCTTGGCCTTCAGCGCGGCGACTGGCTCGTGCAGAACAGTGCCAATGGCGCGGTCGGACGCCTTCTGTCGCGCTTTGGCACGGAAAAGAGCGTCAACGTGCTCAGCCTTGTTCGGCGTGACGCGGCTGTCGCCGAACTTGCCGCCGCCGGCATCACCAACGTCGTGTCAACCGAGCAGCCCGGCTGGGAAGCGCGCGCCCGCGATCTTGTCGGTGATGGATCGATCCGCGCCGGGCTCGACTCCGTGGGCGGGGATGGCCCCGCGCAACTTGCTCGCCTGGTGGCTGACGGCGGCGAGATCGTCATCTTCGGCGCCCTGAGCGGCCAGCCAATCCGCATCGAGCCGTCTGTCGCGATCTTCCAACAGATCACCATTCGGGGTTTCTGGGGTGCCAAGCCGCGCCTCGCACCTGACGTGATCGGCCGTCTGCTCGAGGAAGTCGTCGCCGAGGCTGCCAGTGGCAAGCTTACGCTCCCGGTCGACGCAGCCTTCCCGCTTGATCGGATCGCCGACGCCGTGCGCGCCAGCAACGAACCTGGCCGTAAGGGTAAGGTTGTCGTACGCGGGCGGTGATCAGGCTTGCCGAAGCAACCAGGAGCCGAGCCTGCGTGCCGATGGACAGCCCCTCAACACTTTCTTCGCCACCAAATGCCGCCGCCCCGGGCGTCGCGCTTAAGGTCCAGATCGTTGTCATCGGCGCCGGTCAGGCTGGGCTCTCGGCGGCCTACCATCTCAAGAGGCTGGGATTGGCGCCGCACAAGGGATTTGTAGTGCTCGACCAGTCTCCAGGACCGGGGGGCGCCTGGCAGGACCGCTGGCCCTCGCTAACCTTGAGCACCGTCAACCGCATCCACGACCTGCCAGGGATGTCCTTTTCCGAGGTGATCGGCACGGACAGCCCGGAGGTGCGGGCGAGCGTCGCCGTCCCGGAGTATTTCGCGGCCTACGAGAAGCGGTTCGAACTACCGGTCTATCGCCCGGTGGCGGTGAAGGTCGTCTGCGACAGGCACGATCACTTCAGGGTCGAGACGGACCGGATCTAGATCTCCGCACGCGGGCTCATCAATGCCACGGGAACCTGGGAGAGCCCCTACGTTCCCGACATACCCGGAGCCGAGCTGTTCAAGGGCAGGCAACTGCACACGAAGGATTACCGCACCGCCCACGAATTCTCAGGCCGGCATGTCATTGTCGTGGGGGCTGGTATCTCGGCGATCCAGTTACTCGATGAGGTCTCGCGCGTCACCACGACCACCTGGGTGACCCGGAGGGAGCCCGAGTTCCGGGATGGTCCTTTCGACGAGAAGGTCGGGCGCGCCGCCGTGGCGATTGTGGAGGACCGGGTGCGCCGCGGCTTGCCGCCCGCGTCCGTTGTCTCGGTGACCGGGATCCCCGTCACTCCCGCCGTCGCGGCGATGCGGGCACGCGGGGTGCTGACCCGGCGCCCCATGTTCAGCGAGATCACGGAGGACGGGGTTCGTTGGTCAGATGGGACCGCGCTCCGCGCCGACGTGATCCTCTGGTGCACCGGCTTTCGCAGTTCCCTCGATCACTTGGCGCCGCTCATGCTGCGCCAGCCTGGAGGAGGCATCGTCATGACCGGACGGCTGGCGACGCAGGTCGCGAAGGACCCGAGGGTGCATCTGGTAGGCTACGGCCCCTCCGCCTCCACCATCGGGGCCAACCGGGCCGGCCGGGCCGCTGTGGAGGCACTCATGGCGTTCCTTGAACTTGGGTGAGGATGGACCACCAGGAATCCGCCCGCCCCGCGAGGCCGGCAGCCATTTCGCGCACGCGGGAAGGTCTGAGTTGGGTCACACAAGGAAATTGCCATCACTTTAGGAGTGTCTCTTGTTCCGTGCCGAAGCGGACATCCAGTCTACTTC
>NZ_QOIO01000079.1 GCF_003332305.1 Microvirga aerophila
TTCCCAAGGCGCTCTATCGTGGGCGGGCTCGCATTGAGCAGACCATGGGAAAGCTCAAGCGGTTCAAGCGCGTTGCTCTACGTTGTGAGAAGACGGACGAGAACTACGGCTCCTTCGTCGCGCTTGCTCTGAGCTTCATCCTGATCAAATCCGTCCACACGACCTAGGCTGCGGCCTTTGCTAGAGTTCTCCGATATTGAGACTATGTGCCTGCTGATCCGGGGTCTGCATCATGGCTCGAACTTATCAGGAGTTGCTTAGCGATCTGGCGCACAGAGAGTCGAGCAACCAATACGATTTCATTAACTCTCTGGGGTATGCAGGAGCCTATCAATTCGGCGAAGCAGCTCTCCAGGCAATTGGCTACTATGCAGCGGATGGCACCAATGGCCACCCCTATGACTGGAACGGCGGTTGGACCGGCAAGGACGGCATCGACACCTTGAGCGAGTGGCTTGCCAACCCGGCCGTGCAGGACAAGGCTGTTGGGGAATGGTTCACGTACCTGTGGACCACTGAGATCAAGAACCTGGACCTGCAGAAGTACGTTGGCCAGACTGATCCACCCCATTGAATTGGTCCACCTTGAAGTATGTCTTGAGGCTCACAGGAGGACCACAATGCCGAAGAAGCGCCACAAGCCGGAAGAGATCGTTGCCAAGTTACGCCAGGTTGATGTGATGGTCTCACAAGGCCAATCGGTTGCCGATGCGGTTCGCGCCATCGGCGTGACCGAGGTGGCTTAGGGACGAGTCGCTTGATGGCGAGATCTTCTACTCGCTCAAGGAGGCTAAGGTCGTGATCGAAAGCTGGCGCCGACATTACAACACCCTGAGGCCTCACGGATCCCTCGGCTACAAGCCGCCGGCCCCAGAGGTGTTTGTGCCCGCCATGTCCGCACGGGCGGCTCAGCACCCCCAACTAGCACCGCCGCGTGGACTGACGCTGATGATCGAGCGCCTTGAAGAGTTTGCCGCTCGGGTGAGGGACGGGCTGGACGATCTGGACTGAGCTGGCAAGCAAGCCCTGATCCGAACCGTGGTGCGACGGATCGAGATTGACCGCAACCACGTTGAAGTTGTCTTCCGCGTGCCACCTCCGACGCCTGAGAGCTCAAGCCCGTCGGAGTCTTACCCGGATCGGGAAACTTGGCACCATTGTATGGACGATCAAGCAAGGCATTTGATACTCCTCCACAAAAAGGCGAAGCCGCGTGGCAAGCCTATCGGTTCGCAGGAACCTAGGCCGGAAATTCCGAGATGACGCTCTATGAAAGGTCCAGGAGATCCTTACGCGCTACAGGGAGGACCGTCAGGCCACTTCGGCAGGGATTGATCTCTGTTTTAAGTATAGAATTCCGGTTTACTACCGAATATCAATTAACTTACTCCTTGCTTTCCTAAGTACCTAAAGTTTCAATGAGCTAACGTTTCAATGAGAATTGATGTTTAGCCAATTTCGCGCAGGCAGATTATTGGGTGCGTAGTGCTCGGGTCCACATCGCGGGCTTCCAAGTCGGGCTTCAGCACCCTCTTTGAATCACGACTGCCCCGGCCACTCAACCGTTTTTGGAACGGGCTCTTATGCAATACCAAAGAACACCAGCCCCTTCCCTGGTTGTCGATGAGGCTGTACGCCGCTCTGAAGATCCAATTCAGACTGCAAGTAGGCACATCCGTTTAGATATTCAGTTGCTTAGAGCATGGGCAGTTCTGATAGTTGTCCTAAACCATGCGCGGTTCCCTTATTTTCCGGGAGGGTTTCTCGGAGTAGATATTTTCTTTGTCATCTCCGGTTACTTGATGACCAGACTAATCAATGAAGCTCTCGAAAATGATCGTTTCACGTTCGGCAGCTTCTATGCGCGCAGAGCTCGCCGCTTATTGCCAGCCGCTTACGCGACTTTCACCATCACAGCCATAGCTGCGCCATTACTCCTCGACGCAACTGAGTTACGAAACTTCGTTGCGCAATTAGCTGCCGCATTCACCTTCACTGCAAACGTAGTGCTTTGGAAGCAGGGAAATTATTTCGGAACTGAAGCAGTAATGAAGCCGCTGCTTCACATATGGTCGCTATCGCTCGAGGAGCAGTACTATCTCGTCCTCCCAATTGCGCTGTATCTGTGTCCCCGCCGCTTTCGGCTGCCCCTCAGCGTCGTAATGGTCATCGCCAGCGCAGCGATCTGTGCAGCGTTCATGCCGCGGACTGTCTCAGCAACGTTTTATCTTCTTCCGAGCAGGGCTTGGGAGCTGGGAATCGGATCTGTGGTTGCACTACTTGTGAGGCGTAATATCGTAAGATCTGCGCCATTATCGGTGTTACGCTGTACGTGTGCAGCGGTTCTCCTAATCGTGCCTGTAATTGCGGGTGAGCAGGGGCATCCAGGTATTACTGCTGCTATTGTCTGCCTCGCAACTGCGGTGCTCCTCATTCCTGGCGCAAACCTCGGTAAAGCTGAACAAGCGCTGAGACCGATTACTGCCATAGGTGATCGATCCTACTCATTGTACTTAGTGCATTGGCCGTTGTTTGCTTTCGCGAGCAACATATTTTTAGTGGCAGTGCCGGCCCAAGTGAACATTGCGTTGCTCGGTATCACTGTTGTCTGGACTGAACTGCAGTATCGGCTCGTTGAGCAACGCTTCCGCAGGTTTCCGATCACGCTGCGGAGCGTCGGAATTCTCCTCCTTCTGCCAATCGCTTTGATTGCGGCGAGCTTCATGCTTGCCCGCTCGATGAGCACTATCGACACAGAAGCACGTGCTGGCGGTTCCGGCTTGGCTTCAGTTTGTGACTATAAAGATCAATTCGTGCTCATTTCCAGCTGTACGAGCAGTTCCACAGCGCGAACGCTGCTTTGGGGTGACTCCTTCGCCATGGCGCTAGCACCGGGTCTTGCAGCATCTTCGCCGAACGGGATCATTCAGGCGACAAAAAGTTCATGTGGACCCATACTTGGCCTGTCACCAGTGAATGACAGCTACAACCGAAATTCGAGTGAGAAATGCATTGGATTTAATGTGTCGGTCTTTGAGTATTTATCTCAGCATCCAGAGATTGAAACTGTAGTATTATCCAGTGTTCTTGCTCAGTATGTGCCAGGTGCGGAAGATTCGAACTGGCGCTATTTAGTGCGGTTACCTGATGGAACTAGTGAGCGGCCGCAAGACAGCGCTTTGCTGCTTGATGCCTTGTCCGCCACCGTTTCTGAGATCCGCCGCCTTAGCAAGCGAGTTATTCTTGTCGCTCCACCTCCCGCCAGTTCCTTCGATCTCGGGCGTTGTCTCGAGAGGACCGCTGAAGGCAAGCTGACAATCGGCGGCCCTCCAGATTGCACGTTCTCTGTTGAAGAATATCGCGAGTATCGGCGTGAAATTCTGAGCTTCTTGGATCAAGTGCGGGCACGAGACGCAGTACCAATTCTCGATCTTGCTGATCGACTATGCAGGACTGAACGGTGCCAGACACGGCTAAACGGAACGATGCTCTACCGCAATAAGTCTCACCTCAGCTCGGCCGGATCAGTGGAGCTTGGAAGAGATATGAACTGGGGTAGCCTTATAGACCAGTTAGCTCGATGAGCAGTGTTATTGTCACTTGATCTATTGGTTCAAGGACGTTCGCCGCTGGACAAGTTTCTGAACGAATTGGAAGAAATGAGCGTTGCAGACCACCTCAGCGGCCTCAACCTGCTGCATCTTGCGGTCGAAGTTGGCCCAGCGCATGCCTTTGGACATGTCGATGGGATATCCAATGTCGCTGTCCGCTCCGAGTTGCCGCCGGCGCCTGAACACCTGGCTGATGGCCCGGTCATAGGGGGTTACCGTTGGCAGCTTGAGAGGCTAACTTCGGCTTCGGTCTCTGCTAGAGTATTTGATTCTGACAGTAATAAGCAGTAATAAGTGTTAGGGGCAGATACCTCCCGATCCGGGGTCTGCATCATGGCTCGAACTTATCAGGAGTTGCTTAGCGATCTGGCGCACAGAGAGTCGAGCAACCAATACGATTTCATTAACTCTCTGGGGTATGCAGGAGCCTATCAATTCGGCGAAGCAGCTCTCCAGGCAATTGGCTACTATGCAGCGGATGGCACCAATGGCCACCCCTATGACTGGAACGGCGGTTGGACCGGCAAGGACGGCATCGACACCTTGAGCGAGTGGCTTGCCAACCCGGCCGTGCAGGACAAGGCTGTTGGGGAATGGTTCACGTACCTGTGGACCACTGAGATCAAGAACCTGGACCTGCAGAAGTACGTTGGCCAGACAATCAACGGGGTTAAGATCACCGAGTCCGGCATCCTGGCCGGCGCGCACCTCGTTGGCGCCGGCGCAGTCGCCACGTATCTCAACTCGGGCGGCACTGAAGTACCAGCCGACCCTTCAGGGACTCCCGTCTCGGAGTACATCGGGGAGTTCTCTGGCTATGCGGTCGATCCGGTGTTCGGAACGGCCACGATGCGGATCAACTGGCTTTACCTGACCCAAGGCCCTGGAGGCATCCCAATTCCAACTTATGGAGAGTTTGGCGGCCCGAACTGGTCAGGCGGCAAGTTCGTGGGTGACGTCGAGCCAGGGGATTATACGGTTCAGCCTGAAGACACCCTGGACCAGCTATTCCTGTTCCACGACCAAGCTTATGACCAGCCTGACACTTTCGACCGCGCTCTCGCGGACATCAAGCTGATCCAGAGCATTCAAGCCCTGCCGGCAGATGCGGTTTCTGGAGAGGGCGATCTCTATGCTGGCTGGGCAGTCCTGGCGATGCTCTATCAGATCGCCGTGGTCAACAAGCATCCCGGACTGCTGCTTGCGCTGGACTTGAACGATACCGTGCAGGATGCCGCCGATCTGATCGCACAAGGAAGCATATCACCAGAACCTAACGAGGTTGTTGGGCTCGTGGAGTGGTTCGGGGAAACGGCCAAAGGCTTAGCAGACCTGGTCTTCCCGATCATCCTGAAGGATCTGTTGTTTGACTTCATCTCTGAGGATGCACTCATCTTTGTGACGCAAGCGGCCGATGCCGGTAACGAGGCTCCAGATCTTAATGATCTGGGAGACCTCCTGGGTAAAGACACGATTGCCAATTTGATCCCCGATGCCGGGTCAGATGCGGAGGCAATCACGGTTCCGGCCGTCATCCAAGAAGTGGGTGATCTCCTAATCTAGGCCGTGAACCCATAAAAGATCTTTCATTTGCAGCGAGTTGATGATTCACCTCCCGGTCACGGGAGGATGTGATGCGTCGTCATGAACTGACTGATTTCGAGTGGACGATCATCGAGCCGCTGTTGCCCAACAAGCCGCGTGGCATCCCGTGGGTGAACGACCGCCGGGTGCTCAACGGCATCCTCTGGCGCTTCCGCACCGGCTCGCCCTGGCGCGACATCCCCGAACGGTATGGGCCTTCCACCACTTGCTACAATCGGTTCGTGCGCTGGCGCGAGGCGGGCGTGTGGGACCGCATCCCCAATGCGGTCTCCGCAGCTTATGATGGTGACCTCATCATGATCGACAGCTCCTGTGTGCGCGTCCACCAGCATGGCGCGACGGGTAAAAAGGGGGCGGAGATGGTGGCATGGGACGTTCCCGTGGCGGCCTGACGACCAAGATCCACGCGCTGGTGGATGCCGAAGGCCGGCCAATCCGCATGGCTCTCACACCTGGCCAAGCCCATGACGGCACCGCCGCCGAGGAGCTGTTGGCAGACTTGAAGCCGGGCGCGATCCTACTGGCCGACAAGGCTTACGACAGCAACGCCATTCACGATCAGGCGCGGGAACAAGACGTCTGGGCCAACATTCCGCCCAAGAGCAACCGCAAGGGTTCATTTGTCTTCAGCGCCTTTCTGTATCGCTACAGAAATCTGGTGGAGCGCTTCTTCAACAAGCTGAAACAGTTCCGCGGCATCGCCACGCGATACGATAAGAACCCAGAGAACTTCCTGGCCGCCATCAGGCTGATCTCAGCTCGCATCTGGATCCGCAGTTATGAGTCCGCTGCCTAGAGCATCGGACCGTTAAGTGGACGCGCCACCGGCGGCTTCGGCATGGCTCCAGGATGGCTGAGATGCAGACCTCATCGGATCCGACTTCTCGTCCGATGCTCTAGTACTACAGCCGGGTTTGTGCGTTGTCGTAGGCACGGAGGTGTCGCGCCATGACGCACGCAAGCGAGGCCCACCGCTGGGCGGCCGTTCTTCGAGCGGGCTGATATCGTGGCGAATGCCCGGCGCGACAAGAAGGCGACGACGATCTCGCCGATTGCGCTGGAGGCGGTCAAGCGTATCGATGCGCTGTTTGAGATCGAGCGCACGATCAACGGCCGGAGCGCCGAGGAGCGTCGGCGGGTCCGGTAGGAGCAGAGCGCGCCGCTTCTCGAGGCTCTGAAGGAGTGGCTGCAGACCGAGCGTTCGCGTCTGTCGCGCTCGGCTTCGGTGATCAAGCCGATTGACTATCTGCTCCGGCGCTGGGACCGCTTTGCGGGCTTTGTCGAGGATGGCCGGATGTGCCTGACCAACAACGCCGCCGAGCGGGCGCTGCGCGGGTTTGCGTTGGGCCGCAAGGCTTGGCTGTTTGCTGGTTCGGAGCGTGGGGCCGCGCGAGCCGCGGCGATGACCATAATAATTGCGATCGCAAAACTCAATGATATCGATCCACTGCTTGGCTTCCCGACGTGCTGGCCCGGATTGCCGGCACACCGCAGGGCAGGTTGCCCGAGCTGCTGCCCTGGAACTGGAAGCCGGAACGGGACCGGCAGGCCGCGGCCTGAGGCTCAGGGCTGGCGAGTGAACAGTGCCTTGAAGAGCTCCTCGGCCTTCTGCAGCCCTTCATCCGTGAGCACGACGGACTTGGTCTTGTTGACCGGGTCGCAGATGAAGCCCTTCTCGTAGAGCCTGTTCATCGTCGTCCAGTCGAAGCCCTTCCAGGCCCGACACCCGTCGTGCAGCGTCAGCCACAACAGGGCGAGAACCGCTTCGTCAATCTTGTCGTGATCAATCTCCATGCAGCCACTTTACCACGCCACGACCGAAGATTCCGCGGCCTCCGGCGGATGCTTACGTTCCTTGTGCGGTCGCTCATTCATCGCCCAACCGACCACCCGTCGCGCGAAGAGATCGAGGACCACGGCCAATTACAGCTAGCCCTCTCCCGTCCAGAGGTAGGAGATATCCGCGGCCCATTCCTGGTTCGGGCGACCGGCTGAGAAGTCCTGCTCGATCAAGGTTGGGGGCGACCGGAAAAGCATGATGGCTGTCAGTGGTGCGTTTGAAGCGACGTTTCTGCCGGGCCTTGAGCCCATTCTCGCGCATCAGTCGGGCCGTCCGACGACGCCCGATGGGCAGGTCCTAATTTTGGAGTTCGCGCGTCATGCGTGGGCTGCCATAGGTGCCATTCGACTCTCTAAAGGCGGACCGGACATGGGCGAGCAGCACCAGATCGTCGCGCTGACGCTGGCAGGCTGGACGACTTCGCCAGGCAAAGGACCCGCTCGGGCTCACCTCAAGAACTTGGCACAGGTGCTGGATGGGGAATTCCGCTTTCGCCACATCGATGAACGTGAACCTCATCGACTTCCCCCTTGGCGTGGCCTTCTTCAGGATCTACCGCTCCTGGCGCAAGATCTCGTTCTCGCGGCGGAGGCGCTTGAGCTCGTCCATGACGTCCTCATTGGGCGGCGTGGCCGACGAGGGCCGGGTGTCCTGGTGCTCTGCCATCCAGCTGCGAGCGTCGAACGCTTCACCCTAAGATCGTCAGCGATTGCGCGTTGGGAGCGCCCACTCGTCAAAACGAGGCGGACGGCCTCATCCTGAAACTCTCTCGCAAAACGGGTCTTCGGCATGGAGATGCTCCTGCTTCATACAGAGCTCTTCACTTTTCGATGCAAGCCCATCTCACCGGTGGATCATCTCAGGGTACGATCATCGGAAAGCCACCATAGCAGTAGCGCTACTCCCAACATCAGCGAGCTTGCGCCGAAGGACGTTCCGACGAGCATGAAAAGCGCTCCGTAGTCCCAGAGCATCACAATGGCCGCCAATGCACCGATCAAACCCACGACGATATAAAGCGCGATCATGGGAGCTTCTCCCTTGAGGAGAATGTTTAGTACGCCCTAACGTTTCTTTTCGTTCAGTAGGCCATACATTTTCCTAGTAACGCTGTCTGAAGGGAGGTGTTGTAAACCTTTTGCGTTAGAGCTTCGGCTGCTGTGTCCCAAGTCTCAATGTGGAGGGCGTAGTGTTCAATCCCAGGCATCCCGCAACTTCATCTCACACCTTCGGAGCATAGTAGAGTATGACTGTGGCGGAATGGACAGTTCTCAGAGGAAAACATTTTAGGCTTCGGTGTTAGGATCATGAGCATTACTAATCACGCGTAGTCTGTGGAGACGCATTATTAGGTTTTTTGCTCTAGCCTCAGAGATCAAGCAGCTACGAAGCCATGCCTCTCACCGCTCACATTATAGCCCCAGAAGTGAGGACGCGATTATCCTCTGGACCTCGGAAGTACCCGAGTAAATTCTACTGCCCAAAGCATCACGCATCTCGCGTTCAAACTCTGAATCTACTATGTAGCCGTAGCCTCCATGAATTTGGATCGCATCCTCTGCACACCTGACCCAGTTCTCGCTGATAGCCAGCTTCGTGAGCGCAGCCTCCAGAAAGACGCTCTTGCCTTTGCTTTGCAACCACGCCGTACGATACAGAGCGGCACGTGCCTCGTCCAAACGCAATTTCATGTCGACTATCTTCGATCCAATCAACTGGAACTTACCAATCGATTGGCCGAACTGCTTGCGGTCATTGGCGTAGCGAATCGATAGTTCGAGCAGTCTCTGCATTGTCCCGACCGCGCTAGCGAGGATACAACTGCGCTCCCATGTCATAGAGTGTGTGAACAAATTCTTGCCATTACCCTCGCGACCAAGACGGTTTTCAACAGGCACCTCGCAGTCCTCTAGGAAAAGTTCTGCCATTGGTGAGGTTCGAAGGCCCATCTTTTCAAGCTCTCGGCCTACTTTGAAGCCAGGCGACTGTCTCTCGACGAGGAAGCTGCTGATGCCGTTAGGGCCCTTTGATCGATCTACGGTGGCATAAACGATCATCAAATCGCAGACAGGTCCGTTTGAAGCGAATGTCTTAGTACCATTGAGGATATACCGGTCACCACGACGCTCAGCTGTAGTTTGGAGACTATACGCGTCGGAGCCTGAGGCCGGCTCGCTCATGGCGTTGCCCCCAACGAGTTCTCCGGAGCACAGACTTGGAAGGTATTTTCGCTTCTGCTCCTCAGTGCCAAACTCCAACAGTGGAATTTCCAGCGTCCACATGTGCGCGTTGATGGAGAATACCAACCCGTTATCCCTACAACCGTAGCCAAGGCTCTCCAAAACGCCGACCGTCGTCAGCGGGTCAACACCCAGACCGCCATAATCTTTAGGAACTGGAAGTCCATGGATACCGAACTCTGCACACTTCTTCCAACCGACGCGATTAAACTCGCCAAGTTTGTCCCTTTCACGCAGGTAATCATTGAGCTCCCTACTGGCAAAGCGACTCACAGCCTCCCGAAATTGCACTTGTTCTTCTGACCAAGCGAAGTCCATATGTTTACTCTAGCTCTGGGCCTTCAGGGATTGATAATCAACTTTGTCGGTGGAGGTTTTAGGCAGCGAGACATGGAAGCTGAAGTTGTCAGGGATCATGTACCCAGGTATGTTTTCAGAGCAAAACGTCTTTAGCTCGATCAACGACAGCCTCGTGCCTTCGTTGCAGGCGATGTGGGCATGCACCTTGGTCCCCAGCACGTCGTCGGGAAGGGCAACGACCGCAGCCTCGCGCACACTGGGATGCCGATAAAGGCACACTTCGATTTCCCCTAGTTCAACTCTGAACCCACGCTTTTTGATCATGCGATCTTTGCGCCCGAGGTACCGGAGGTTGCCATCGGGATCCTCCCTCACCACATCGCCGGTCCGGTAGTATGCCGATCCTGCGCCCACCTCAATGAAAGACTTCCGTGATTGTTCTGGCAGGTTCCAGTAGCCACGTGTCACAGCGGCGCCGCGAATGCAGAGTTCACCCTCTGCGCCTTTAATCGACTCTCGACCTGCTGGATCTACGACTACACCTTCGAGATGGGAGCAGACCTTGCCAATAGGGATAGGCTCAATCCGGTCTTTGACTGTCTCGGTTGGCACTTCATAGTATGTACATACATTAGTTTCGGTCGGGCCGTAAAGATTGAAGTAACGTGGATGTGGCCACTGTCTCACGAGCGACTTCAGGTGAACTATAGGGAAAACTTCACCCGCAAAGAGAACTAGGCGCAAAGCCGAATAGTTCGCATTTTCAAGATTTCCGTACTGTGCAATTAGGCTCAGGACCGATGGCGCTGAGTACCAGACGCTGATCTGCATGTTGGCAATCAGCTCAGCCAGTTCGGTAGGCCTCTTACCTCGATCTTCCCCAATCAGGATCAATGTAGCGCCATGTTTCACCGAGCAATAAATGTCGAGAATAGAAAGGTCAAAATGGAAAGGAGCATGGGAGGAAAAACGATCCCTCGACGTCGGAGCAAAGCTTTCGGAGCACCAGTCCACGAAACTCACTGCATTGCGGTGGCTCATCTGGACCCCCTTCGGCGCGCCGGTCGAGCCAGAAGTATAAAGGATGTACGCAAGATCATCCGGCTGGACGACTGCGGAGTTCACAGAGGGGGCGTTGGCGTCGCCGTCCTCGTCTTTGAGCGTTGCCCGTATGTGGACGCCGCCACCGCTGCGGCTGATCACCAATGTTCGTGGATAAGCGCCACCTTGGAGTTGCTCGGCCAATAGCGCAGGCTCGAAATGACTCTCGATAACAACAACTGTGACAGCACAATCTCTAAGGACATAATAGTTACGACTTGGCGGTGCACCGGGGTCAAGAGGCACATAGGCGGCACCTGTCTTGAGCACGCCAAATATTGTTACCAAGCTATCGATAGATTTACGCACCCAGATCCCAACTCTGTCGCCCGGGCGCACTCCAAGTCCGACTAACCGGTCACGCATACGATCTGAGAGATCCCCGAGTTCTTGGTAAGTCATCGAGCTACCATCAGGCTCTTCGACCGCAATGTTGTCAGGCCAGCAGTATACGGCATCATCAAGATACTGAAAAAGGTTGATGGTCATGGTAC
This sequence comes from Microvirga aerophila, assembly GCF_003332305.1. Classification (GTDB taxonomy): domain Bacteria; phylum Pseudomonadota; class Alphaproteobacteria; order Rhizobiales; family Beijerinckiaceae; genus Microvirga; species Microvirga aerophila. The sequence goes on from NZ_QOIO01000079.1 coordinate 11,192, forward strand.
CTCGCGAGCGTGCTGTTGGGGAGTAGAAGACTCACTGCTTCGCAGCAACCAAATCGCAGATCGCCTGAAGCGTATTTAAGTGTTCTTCGTCTGCCTCATGAGCTTTGACATGCACACCAAACTCCTGCTCGAGAAAGGTGATCAGTTTCAAAGTCGCCAGAGAATCCAGAATTCCAGACGACATAAGCGGCGTCGTTGCGGTGAGATTGCTCGGATCCTCACCAGGAAGGAACTCTTGAAGGATGAAATTTTTGATGGTGTAAATCATGGTGTCCTCACTAGTCGTGCAGGATCCCGTAGGTGTCTCGCGGTGCTCGGTGAGAAGCACGTAGCTGTTGCAGTATACCAGAAAGTTGGTTGAGCCGACGCAGGAGACGCAACTCATCACCACGGCGGGGTACTTTAGTCACTCTACGACTTTATCTGCAAGCAATTTCCTGGTAACTATTGTGCGTTTGCTGGTTATTATCTTTTTAGGTATGCAGCTCTCGTTCTGGGTACGAGAACGAACTGCACTGCACTCAGTAAGTCAATGTCACTGTCAAATCTGACGAAAGGTTTGAGCAGTAGAGACTTAAGTCAGTAGAGACATCATGCCTAGAAGCAACAGAAGGCCAACTCACATGCAACCTTCAACCGCGTTATGGCGCGCGTGGCGGCTCCCCAAAAGGTTTGGTGCTCTTGTACGTTCGGACAGCTCTGCTCCGGAAAAGCTACCGGCACCTACAGATACGTTGCCTCAGAGCTATCGGGAGCAAATTCGGGCAGAGATGCAGCCTGAGCGGTTACTTCGGTTGGGAGTGATAACTCTTGAGTTTGCGCTCATCGTTTTTGCTATACAATTGGTCAACATAGAAAGTGAAGCCTTCGAGCTGATTGTAACTGTCGCCTTAGGTGCCTTTCTCGTCCATCACTTCCTACCTAGCTATTGGAGGCAAAGCTGCTTTGCTTTCCTTTCTATTGCAAGTGTGTTCCTTGTCTTCGGATGGCACCATGGAGCTTGGCTCGTAGCAATTGGCGGACTGCTTATCGCGCTGTGCCACTTGCCTGCTGCTCTCTGGCTTCGCATTGCGCTCATCGTGCTGGTCGGAGGTATCCTAGCTGCTGGCCGCATGCAGACTCTATCGTGGGGCTCCCAGATACCGGCCGCAATCTGGCCAATCTTGGGCTCGATGTTCATGTTCCGGCTGATTATATACATCTACGATCTCAACCATAGTACAAGCTCCCCTAGCATTGGTGGTGCGCTTTCGTATTTCTTCATGCTACCCAACGTCTGCTTCCCACTTTTCCCGGTGATTGACTATAAGACCTTCCGACGGTGCGCGTATAACGACGACGCTATCCGACTGTACCAAACCGGTGTCAAATGGATGTTGCGAGGAGTTATTCAGCTAACGCTATACAAGATTGTCTACTTCATAGGAGTCATCGAGCCCAGCAGCATCGTGAGCGGAACAGGTGCTGCCAGATACATGATCGCGACATACCTCCTATATCTTAAAATATCAGGTCTCTTTCACCTGATCGTCGGACTGCTGCACATGTTTGGGTTTGGGCTTGCTGAAACCCACCATATGTACCTGTTGTCATCGAGCTTCACGGATTTCTGGCGCCGCATTAACATATACTGGAAGGATTTCATTCAGAAGCTTGTCTTCAACCCAGCCTACTTCTCCTTACGTAAATTGGGTGAAGCTCACGCCATCGTAATAGCAACGCTAATCGCATTCGCGGCCACATGGCTCCTCCATTCTTACCAGTGGTTCTGGATTCGCGGCGAGTTTCCGATCGTGTGGGCAGACTTGGTGTTTTGGTTTGGGCTTGGCTCGATCGTTGTCATCAATGTTCTATTCGAGTCCCGAAAAGGGCGACGCAGATCGTTGACCAAGCAAACTGGGACCGTTCGCGATGACGCGATGCTAGTCTTGAAAACTGCTGGAACGTTCGCCTCTATATGCTTCCTGTGGACGATCTGGAGCACGCCCAACATGGATGAGCTCGGGATCATTTGGCAAGGTATGCTCAATTCCGGGCCACTAGATCTGGCGGTGCTTATCGGCATTCCGATTGGGCTCGGTGTGACCGGAGTGCTTCTTCGGCACCGCACACGGGAGACTTTCGGTACTGGAATAAAGGCAAGTGTCGCCTCGAAAGATTTTATACTGGAAGCAGTGGTCATATCAGCTGTCGCTGGAGCATTTATTGTAATTGGATTATGGCCGAATTTACTTAATCCTATCTCACCCGCACTGGGAAAGTTGGTTGAGTCGATGCGTGATAGGGTGCAACTGAATGCTGCTGACTCTAGGAAGCTTATACGTGGATACTATGAGGATCTCGGCGATGTAACCCGCTTCAACAACGAGTTGTGGACACTATATGGTATGAAGCCTCATAATGTAGAATCGCTGCAGAGCACGGCGCAGACGAGGCAACGCAACGATAGCATTGGGGTAGAGTTCGTCCCGTCAACTGTCGAGACTTTTGCAGGGGCCACTCGCACAATCAACAGCTTAGGGCTTCGTGACCGTGAGTACCCGCTCGTGCCCGGTCCGAACACCTTCCGTATCGCTTTAGTTGGCTCCTCGAACGACATGGGCTGGGGAGTTAACGACAACGAGACCTATGAAAACCTCGTTGAGGATCGGTTGAATCATGAAATCGGTCTTCAGACGGGAAAGAAATTCGAGATCCTAAATTTCTCTGTGCATGCCTATCGACCGACGCAGAAGCTCGCGACTATTGAGCAGCGGGTATTTGCTGCTCGGCCTAATATAATCCTCTATGCAGCAAGTACGGAGGAATTCAACTTTATGTTCAAATCTGTCCGATCGTTGGCGGACAAGCAACTCCTTGAGCAATTTCCCTTCATCGCTGACGCTATTGAGCGGGCCAACATAAATGCCAAACGACTACCTAATGAAGTTGTTTTGCAAATGAAGCTTGGGCCGTTTGCCGAGGAAAGTCTGCGTGCGCTACTAGAGCGGTTCCGCGACGGGGCCTTGTCACGAGGCATACATCCAGTGCTTCTCATATTAGAGTTACCTCGGGATAATCGGTTGCGTGGCGAAGTTTTTGACCGCTTGGTGGATTTGGGAGAGGCCACCAATCTGACAACGCTCGATCTGCAAGGCGCGTTTGCCGCCGTCCGAGATCGCAGATCGCTTTGGGTTCTCCCTTGGGATGACCATATCAACGCCGAAGGACACCGCCTGCTCGCCGATCGGTTGTATTCCCTGCTTCTCAGCGAGGTGTTGGTCCCAAGCAACGCATCGATCAAGCAGGACAACCCGTTCAGGCGATAGCGGAATGGCCCCGGTTGGAAGTATTGGACGCATCGTACTATGATCAGGTTGAATGTTCACCAAGAGATCCAGCCCGAAAGCGATGGATCTCAAACGTGAGCGCGGAGTATGAGTTATAAGGATTGAGGCAACTCGAGCCATTGGGCGTCGGCACGCTGGTGCGCCGAACGTGCCAGGCGCATCGCTTCTGATCCCACATGCTGTCCTCTCCGGTGAGTGACCTTACCAGGTTGGGGCGCCATAGCCCTCTGGAGCCGTTGGCGCGCTCGCGGCCAGCTGAGCTGAAGCTGCCCTGTGCGCGTCCGGCAGAACTTGTCATTTGTGATTAGGCCCAAGGATTGGATCAACAACTCCATCCGACGGCAAGCCGCTCATATTCCCGAGAGCCTTTACTTCGTCACCAAACCCGAGATCGCCGCACAGATGATCGCGCGGGCTCTGGCGCCCGAGGCCTGGACGCGCCTGTCAGCCGGCGACGGTACGAAGGGAGCGCGCTTGTATGACTGGGCGTACGTCGAGTTGGCGGATCTCAGGGCGGAGGAATACAACAAGGATCTCACCGGCCTGTGGACACGCGGCCTGCTGATCCGACGCACCCTCTCTGATGGGGATCTGGCGTTCTTCTCGACCTGGTGTCCGGCCGGCACGCCGATCGACACCCTGGTGCGGGTGGAAGGCCAGCGCTGGGCCATCAAGGACGCGATCGAGACGGCGAAAACTGAACTGGGGCTGACGCACAACGAGACGCGCTCGTGGCACGGCTGGCACCGGCATGTCTCATTGGCGATGCTGGCGTTTGCCATGATGGCGGTGGTGCGCCAGCGCGCCAACAGCCTGGGCTCACCCCAAAAAGAACCGACGAAGCCAGGCTGCAGCGCGGGTGCGATGGTCTGTCCAGGAAATCCGCCGCGTGGCTACACGACTCCAGCAGCACCGCATCGAGCCGGCTTTTGTGATCGCCTGGTCTGTGTGGCGACGCACCCATCAGGCCATGGCTCAAGCCTCACACCGCAAACGAAAGATGCAACTGTAGTGCTAGAGCCGGGCCGAGTGGAATTTGAATCCGAGCAGTGACTTGTGGTTCAATGGTTGGCGCCGATTTGCGGAGGCGCCGATGTGGACAGCCGGGAACCGAGGTCTCTACGCTCGCACAGGTCTGCGCT
>NZ_QOIO01000008.1 GCF_003332305.1 Microvirga aerophila
GTCCAGACCGAGTCGCTGCAGAAGGATTACGGCGCATACGGCCACAAGCTCAAGAAGCACTTCAACCCGAACCAGCGGTAAGTGGGACGATGGCTCAACTCGATCAAACCCACGACCCGAAGCTGGAAAGCTGGGTGACATCTGCCAACGGTCATCTAGACTTCCCGATCCAGAACTTGCCGCTGGGGACCTTCAGTCCCAGCGGCGGCTCCCCAAGAGGGGGAGTGGCCATCGGGGATCGGATCCTTGACCTTCCGGCTGCACTGGCCGCTCGTCTGTTCGAGGGAGAAAGCGCCGCGGCCGCAGAGGCAGCCACTGGACCAGTGCTCAACTCTTTCCTGGCGCTTGGGACAAGCTCGCGGCAGGCTCTCCGCTCAAGGCTGTCTGAGCTGCTGGCCACGGGTAATCCGGAGCAGGGTAGGGTGGAGACATGCCTGCACGACGCGGCCAATTGCGCATTGCACCTGCCGGCCCACATCGGCGACTACACCGACTTCTATGTCGGCATTCACCATGCCACCAACATCGGCAAGCAGTTCCGGCCCGACAATCCTCTGCTGCTGAACTACAAGTACGTGCCGATCGGCTATCACGGACGGGCGTCTTCGATCCGCCCATCCGGAACGCCTGTACGACGGCCAAAGGGGCAGGTGAAGCCACCCGACGCATCAACGCCGAGCTTCAGACCGAGCCAGCGGCTTGATTACGAGCTGGAGCTTGGGATCTGGATCGGCCCTGGGAATGTTCTCGGCGAACCCATTTCCGCGAGCGAGGCCCCCGAGCACGTTGCAGGATACTGCCTGCTGAATGATTGGTCGGCTCGGGACATCCAGGCGTGGGAATACCAGCCGCTCGGTCCGTTCCTGTCCAAGAACTTCGGCAGCACCATCTCAGCGTGGATCGTGACGCCAGAAGCCCTGGCGCCATTCCGGATCGCTCAGCCACCCCGGCCGGAGGGCGATCCCGCACCCCTGCCTTACCTGCTGGACGAGGCCGACCAACGCGAAGGCGGACTCGACCTCGAACTGGAGGTCCTGCTCCTCACATCTGGCTTACGCGACAAAGGACTGCCGCCCCATCGGCTGGCTTTGTCCAATGCGAAAAACATGTATTGGACAGTCGCTCAGATGGTGGCGCATCACACCTGCAACGGCTGCAATCTCCAGCCAGGTGACTTCTTGGGGACGGGGACGATTTCAGGACCTGACGAAACGAGCTGTGGCAGCCTCCTGGAGGCAACGCTGGGTGGAAAGAATCCGATCGTCTTGGAGTCCGGAGAGGAGCGGCGCTACCTCGAGGATGGGGACGAGGTCATTCTGCGGGCACGTGGCTACCGGGAAGGCTTTGCACCCATCGGGTTCGGCGAATGCCGGGCCGTGATCCTGCCGTCCCCATGAGAAACGCCATCACGCCAGCGGTCGAGCTCGTGCCTAACGAAGCCTCCGTGATGGTAGGGGGCTTCATGGGTGCGGACTCGCCTCACCGCGTCATCAATGCTCTGGCCCACGGCGCGAAACCTGACGCTGATCGCCAGTGACACAGCAGGCACGCCGCGGTGTTGGGTGTTGGGGAACTGGTCGACGCTTGCTGTGTCGCTCCGGCCGTTGAAGTTGTCCCACTCCCTGCGCTCGCTACCACTCCTTGGCTACTAGCCAAGCGGCAGGGAACTACACTCCTGGCGCGGAGCTGAACTAGCTAGAAGTTCTGGTCATTCCGGAAGAGCGTACATTCACAACGGAGTAGGGTGCGTTCCGACCCTATCGGGGCGCGGTTGTTATCGCAGCAACAATCCCTGCCCATGTTTCGAGAGCTTCTGCCTTTTGCCTGAAATATGAAGCTCTGTTGTAGACCCCGGCGACGCCCCGTTTCGCGCCCGCGTGCCCCAAAAGTGCTTCCACGACGTGGGGATCAATCCCTGCCTCATTGAGCCTTGTTGAAAGCGTGCGCCGGAAATCATGCAATCCCCACGGCGGAATGCTGTAGCTCGCAAGATCCTCTCCCTCTACGGAAGCGGGTGAGCCGGCAGTTTGGCGGAGATGCGCAATCCGAGCATCTAGCCGTGCTTTGCTTCGCGACCAACTGGAGTAACCTTCTTGCCCCTGACCAAACACAAGGTCGCGGGCCTCCCGTCGTGCAGGCAATTGCATAAGGGCAAGTCCCGAAAGTGGGACCTCATGTACAATGCCCGTCTTCGTTCGACCTTCAGGTACGGAGATGGTTGAACCGTTTATTTCGCTCAACCGTAAGTTACCGATCTCGTCGCGTCGGCAACCTGTTAGCATTAGGAGGCGTACGATCCGATCATAATCGTTGCCCGCTCCTGTAGCCTCCCAGATCAAGCATAACTCAATGTCGGTGAGAACCCGTGTTTTTGGCGCTTCGGGATTTTTTGGAACTAGTGCGGCCGGGTTCGTCTTTGCCAAGCCCGCCCGCATGCCCCAACTGAACAGGGCACTCAAAGTTGCAAGGGTTCGATTAGCCTGCACTGGGCCAGCAGTCGTCGTAAGCCGTTTGTGGAGCCGGTGGATCGTGGCTCGATCAATGATTGCTAGCGCCTCAGCATGAAGTGAGGATGCATACTTGTTAAGGTTTCGCCGGGTATGATCGAGGGTGGAGCGTTTGGTATGCTGCTCTTGGTGGTCAAGATATGCCGCGATCAGATCGCTCACGCAAATGGCCTGCCGATCAGCCCTGCGTTTGGCGGCTGGATCATTGCCGATGGCTTTTTGCACAAGGTGTGAGCGGGCTGCTTCTCGGGCCTCCTCCGGAGCTAGAGCATTTACGTCCCCGAGCCCTATCCGCCGGCTTCGCCCTTGTGCATCTCGGTACTGGAGAAGCCATACGCGCTTGCCGCTGGCGTAAGCCCGCAGTCCCAAACCAGGGAGTTGGTCATCCCAATAGAATGTTTCGGATTTGCCGGCCGGACAGATCAGTCGGCGCAAGCTCGCCCTTGTAATGGAGATCGAAGCTGAAGAATGCTTGGCTGTTTGAGGACGCACCAATGATCTGGTGCCCTTAGGGAGGTCGTGTCCCGGAAGCACACCGGAAGCATCCGGAAGCACGTTGGAAGCAGCTTCTTGAACCATTGAGAGCTCTTATAAAAACATGTGACTAGAGACCTACCGTATAATAGACTGAAAACACATGCAAATTAGACGCTTGCGATCATCTCTGATCACTTATGATCAGATGGAAGAATGCTGAGCCGTAGTCTGGGGGACTAGGGGTCGGAGGTTCAAATCCTCTCGCTCCGACCATTCATTTCAGAATTTCGTTTTAGTGATTGCGCCATCAGGGCGCGATTGGCCGGTGGGGGACAGCGTTGCCTCTGCGGCGCTATATGTGCTCGTCAAGACAACGAACCCAGATCCGTCCGGCCCGAGACGCATGAGGAATGCCTCGAAACGGCCCAGCTGAAACGCATTTCAGTTCCGAGAATTGATTCAATGGTAGCGGTCCTTGAGGCGACCGCGCGATCCTTGGAGGAGAACGGATGCGTACGCCTGGTTCGAGGTTTGCACTTGCGTTTGCCCTGGTGGCATTTCCGACGCTGGCATCGGCGGAAACCGGGGGCGCGGCCGCGGGAGCGGCGGCCGGAGGAGCCGCGGGAGCGGCTGTCGGAGGGCCTGTCGGCGCGGCGGTGGGCGCCGGTGTAGGCGGTGTCGTCGGCGGCGCAGCCTCGGGGCCCGACCGTCAGAACGTCATCATCGAGCAGCGCGGCCCGGCGAGCACAGGCAGTGTTGGCTGCTCGACGAGCACAACACAGAAGACGGATGCCTTCGGCGATACGACGACGAAGCATAAAACCGAGTGCTGATACGCCTAAAAGTTTTTAGCGGAGCGGGCGTCCCCGGGGCGCCCGCCTAAAGCTCGACAGGCGGAGCAAGGCGGAGCTCGAGCAGCTTCACCCAAACGTCGGCTTCCGAGCGCTTCACCTTCAGGCTGATTACGGAGACCGGCCAACCTTCTTTTGCGAGGGACACGAGCCTATGGGTGTCCTCGAGCGACCATTGAGGCCGGTAGGCTTTCATTGTCTTCCCTCCGACGGTCGTAAGAAAAGTGGAACGCAGCCATTACAGGACAACGGCCGCGCCAATCCAACAAGAATAGATATGTGGCGGCCAGCCGGGACAGCCAGAGTCTCGGCAAATCCTTCCGGCCCTTGCGTCCATGGCCCCTCGGGCGAGGAGCCCGAACCCGCGCTCGCTAGGTTCCACAGGGCGCTCTCCTGGTCAATTTGGACTGGTAATTGCAGGTGCTATTCCCTATATCAGAGGGGTCAGGTTCGCCTGACTATGATCGTAGAGGCAGAGTGGAATAAGCGTTTAGGACGCGGGTTCAATTCCCGCCGCCTCCACCACGAACACATGGCGGTTGAGACCGGCTGGTGTGTTTCTGATGGGGGCGACTTGGGTTCGACTGGGCGCGGTAAAGACTAGGCTGCGATTAGGCTGAGCTACGGCCTTGATAGTGCAAATTCACAAATGCCAACGACAACGTTGACATGGGTGCGGTGCGCCTCGCGGCGTAACCATCCGGGGCTCGGGAAAGCCTAGCAACAGAAACGGCACCTTCGGGTGCCGTTCCCATTTCCGCTCCGTTCTGGAATTGCCTTACGACGCAAGAGAAAGCCCCGCCGGAGCGGGGCTGTGTCTTCTGCCGTTTAGGCTGGCTTTATGGGTACGTGCAGACGTAGCGCATGCCGTTAGTCGCCAGGAAGGTGCCGCTCGCGGGGTCGTACGAACGGTACTTTCGGGCGCAATAAGCGGCCACAGAAGGGCTAACCGTGCCCGGGGAAGGCGGAGGAACCGGCTCGGCCTGCGCCTGGCTGGCGATTGCGCCCGCGATCAACGCGCCCGCTGCGAGTCCGGCAACGCCTGCCGCAACTGCGGAGCCATTGTCCCGGCGGTAATAGCCCCCGTACGGCCGGTAACCATGTCGATAGTAACCGCGCCGGTAGTAGTATTGCGAATAGCTCTCGGACGGGTAAGCCCCCTCCACCACTGGCAGCGGGCGGCTCTGAACCGTGTCTGCGCTGGCGGGCAGCGCCGAAGCAAGAGTGGCCGCTCCAAGCGCGACCGCAACGAACTTGCGCATTTCTGGCTCCTTGTTCTGCAGAAACGGTTGAGACCCAACCGATCGAAATGGCCGCGCCAATATAGCGCCTGTGGCCAAGGTTGCAAAAAATTTCACAATAGAGCGCAGTGGCGGAAAACCTAAAATATTCTCTATGTATTACTCTAGTTATAGAATTTTTAGTTGCAGATATTCTACGTAAAGTAAAGTTTATACGACCATGTATGGGTTGTGTACCTGTATTGACGGGTTGCACGATCCTTAGTCGCTGAAGCGTTAGACTTGTTGGATTCATTAACTGTGGAGCCGTGCGAGCCTTGTGAAACCACCGCCTTACAAGGCCGCTCGCATCATCGGCGCCATTACGGAAAGCAATAGTTTTCAAAGAATAGTTTCCACATCGGCCGTTCGTGTACTAATATAATGTCGCAGCAGGATCTGACAGGAAAGGCACGCTGGGGGTTATGCGTTACGGTAGGCGGTTCCGGCTCATTGTTGCGGCTCTGCTGGGCTGGGCGCTTCCAGTCCGCGCGTCCGAACCCCTGCCGCAGCCTACAGGCCCCGTTCTCCTGACGATCTCTGGAAGTATCGGGCAAACCAATGCCCCGGGTCAGGCGCGCTTTGACAGAGAGATGCTGCACGCACTTGGCTCCGCGTCCTTGACGACAGGCTTTGTCGTGCTGGATCGGCCCCAGTTCTTCGAGGGAGTCCCATTGCGTACTGTCCTCGAGCGGGTCGAGGCCAAAGGCACCAAGATGACGGCCGTGGCCTTGAATGACTATGAGATTGTCATTCCCTTCGAAGACCTCAAGTTCGAACCATTGATCGCCATGAAGGCTGACGGCCAGCCGTTGAAAATTCGAGGCAAGGAGCCCTTGTGGATCGTATACCCTCGCGACGACTACAAGGTTTTGCAGGACATACGGTATGATTCCCGCTGGGTTTGGCAGTTGAACCGGTTACATATTGAGTAAGATGAAGATCGGTCTGCAGAGCTACAAATCATCCCTGACCACCCTGGTGGTGATTGCAGGTTTAGCCGCATGCCTGATTTTCACGGTGGCGCGACTGCTCAATGTCGAGAGCGACCTCCGCACTGAAGACACGCACGTCAACCTTTGGCAGATCAGCCAGACCCAGTTCGAGGCCGCGCTCCTCTCTGAAAGCCTCGCTCGCTACGCGGCCCAGGACGCCTTCGAGAGCCCAGAGCAAACCCCTGTATTTCGGCTTGCGATCCTGATCAGCCGCCTGGGCGTCCTTTTCGAAGGGTCGGAGCAGGGGCGTTTCATCGAGCAGATCGGCATGATGGGGAGCCTGAAGCATGAATATCTCCAACTAACCTTAGCCGAACCTCTCGTCGTCGCCGGCCTTTCCCCTGAGGCGGCCTTACGGTTGCGCGCGCAAAGCCGCAGCCTCGCATCTGAGCTGCGGGACTTGGCCAACCGGGTCATGCTGATCAACCGGGAGCAGGGCGCCGCCACTCGCTCCATGTATCTGCGAGTGGTTTTCGAGAGTCTCGCCTTCATCGCCGGCATCGTAGTTAGCGCGTCGTTCCTGCTGCTGCGCCTCTTCAGAGGCATGCAGGAGGCTAAACAGGCCAAGCGCCTCCTGCGTCAGGAGCAGGAGCTGTCGGATCTGGTGATCAACAACATCAGCAACCAGGGCATCGTCATCTTCGACGAGCGGCTGAACTGCCTTCTCTGGAATCCCGGCATGGAGGCTTTGCTGGGTTTGAAGCCGGACGACACGGTGGGGCACAACCTCGGACGGCTGGATCCCCTCTTCGCGAGAGCGGAGATCCTCCATTCATTGGCCCAGGCCATCGAGGGCACGAGTTCCGTCCTCGAAGACGACAGCCCGTCCTCCCGTGGTCAGGAGCGCTGCCTCGAGGTCAATTGTTTCCCCCTGAGCATGGCTGAGCGCAGGCTTGGCATCGCGTTCATACGAGACGTCACGGAACAATGGCTTGCCCGCAAACAGGCCGAGCGCCAGAACTTCGACCTGGAAATCAAGGTTTTGCAGCGTACAGCCGCCCTGCGCCAAGCCGAGCGCCGCCTGATCGCCGCCATCGAGACGGCCCTGGACGGCTTTGCGGCGTTTGACTGGAGCGGCAAGCTTCTGTTCGCCAACGAGCAGATCAGGGCCGCCGATCCGGTCGTTCTCTGGTGCCAGGAAGAGATGACCCTGGCGAGCTTCCTGCGCTGCTTTGCCATGTGCGAAGGCGCGGACGATCGCCTGCTTCAGGCGGATACAGCGTTCGACGAGATCGAGCTCGACCTTCTCATCAAGAAGGGTGTCTGGGCCCATCTGTCCGTGACGAAGGCTGATGGCGGCACGATCTTTGTCCGGTTGACCGATATTACGGGCTATAAGAAGGCGGCTCAGGCGCTTCAATCCGCTCTCGATCGCGAGCGGGAGACGACCAGCGCCTACCGCAGCTTCGTGTCGATGGTTTCCCACCAATTCCGCACGCCGCTGGCCATTCTGGATTCAAGCGCTCAAAGGATCCTGCGGCGAGGGCAGAATCTCACCCATGACGAACTGGTCGGTCGCGTCCAACGAATTCGGAACGCCGCCTGACGCGTCTCGTGGAGAGCGTGCTCAACGCCGCAAAGCTCGATGCGGGACGGCTCGAGCTGAACCCGACCTCCTGCAGCCTCGTGGATCTCGTGGCGGAAATTTGCGACCGGCAGCGCGAGGTAAGCACCCATGCGGAGATTCGGCTCAATCTCCCAGACGGTCCGGTCCAGGTGTTTTGCGACAGCATCCTGATCGAGCAGGTCGTCATCAATCTCCTGTCGAACGCCGTGAAATATTCGGGGGACAACCCTGTCGTTGAGGTCAAGATTTGGACCGAAGGCTCCCGGGCCTTTTGCTCGGTGCGAGACTGGGGAATCGGAATACCAGCCGATGAAATGTCGAAGATCTTCGAGAGATTTTACCGCGCCCGCACGGCGACCGGAATTGCCGGAACGGGGATTGGCTTGAATTTCGCTCAGAAGATCATGCACTTGCATGGCGGCGAGATTCAGGTTGAGAGTTACGAAGCCGCGGGGTCTCTCTTCACTTTTGACTTGCCGATCTCGAATGTCGACCAAGCCCAGCAGGCTGCATGAGTGGCTCAACACGATGAATGACCAGAAAACGATTCTTTGCATTGAAGACGAAGACGATCTGAGGAGCGATCTGGCAGAGGAGCTGGTCTCTGCCGACTACAATGTTCTCCAGGCGGCGAACGGAAGCGAGGCTCTCGCGCTTCTCGAACACAATCGGCCTGATCTTGTCCTGTGCGATATCACCATGCCAGGGCTCGGCGGCTACGACGTGCTCAAGGCCATGCGGGAGCAGGGTGGCCTTGCGGATATCCCGTTCATCTTCCTCACTGCTTTGGCGGAGCGGAACGATGTTCTCGTCGGCAAGCAGGCCGGCGCTGACGACTACCTCGTGAAGCCCATCGACTACGAGATCCTCCTGGCGACCGTCTCGGCGAGGCTCAATCAGGTCGAGCGTGTCAAGTCAGGCGCGGTTCAGCGCGCCGAGGAGGCCTGGCAGGAAATCCTGAAATCGTCCCGAGGCCGGACCGTGGAAGCCCTGTACAAGGCGACCTTCGCGTTCGACCGTTTTCTCGTGGGTGTGGTCATCGTCGACGAGAAGGGCAATGTCCGCCTCATGAACAAGGAAGCCGAGCGCATCCTGGCGGAGGAAGACGGTCCGAGCGTTTCCCAGGGCATACTCAAAGGGTCGGCTCCAAAGCAGAACTCCAAGCTGCATGAGGGGATTGCCAGGGCGTTCCATGAGGAATCCCTCGATGAGATCGTGTCCTTCCCTCGCCTCACCGGAGGGCGTCCCTACCTTGTGCTCGTTCCCGGCCAGCGTTTCTCCGCGGACGAGAAACCCGAGGCGGTCGTGCTTCTTCTCATCGATACGGAGCAGCGCACCAAGGTGTCGGGCGAGACCCTCGTTCGCCTATACAACCTGACGCCGTCCGAGACCCGTGTCGCCCTCATGCTGATAGACGGAAAGCGCCTGGATCAGATCGCCGAAGAGTTGGAGGTTGCACAGACGACAGTTGTCTTCCACCTGAAGAACCTCTTCCGGAAGACCGACACGAACCGTCAGGCTGACTTGATCCGTGTGCTCCTGTCCGTGCCGCTTCGTACGACAGGCGATTGAAGGGTCGGATAGGAACAGGCGAGTTTACGGTTCAGTCACCATATTGGCATTCGGACACGGCCGCCGTGGCCCTGCCACAATCTGTTCAGCTTCCGGAGAGCTTTGCGGCCGTATAACACTTTATGAAGCGGGGCATTGGAATCTCCCCGAAACGTAAGGTATTGATCATGAAGATCCTCCGTATGGCTTCCGGTACGGTTGCTGCTCTGGCGGTCGTCACCACTTTGGCTGCTGTCGAACCCGCTGCGGCGCGGGATCGCCTATCCCCTGGGGCTGCCGCCGCAATCGGCGTTCTCGGAGGTCTTGCGGTCGGCGGCGCGATCGCCGCTTCGCAAAGCCCGGTCTATGCTGCGCCGGCTCCCGTTTACGTAGCGCCTCCGCCGCCCGTTTATGTGGAGGAGGCCGCTCCTGTCTATTATGCGCCGCCGCCGCGCCGCGCCTATGTGGAGCGCTGCTTTACAGAGCGGTACAATGAGTGGGTTCCGGGTTGGGGCTGGGAGCAGCGCCGCCGACGGATCTGCAACTGAAGAATTCAAAGAAAGGCCTGCCTCAAGCGGGCCTTTCGATTTTGCGGCTCAGGGAACTCTCACCCGTTTGGGGGTGCAACCACGGTTCCACTCCGGCGTTGAAGGAGCGAGGTGTCAGCGGGAGCCCAGCTATGAACAAGTCTTCGCAGACCGAGTCCGATACGACTAAACTCAATCCGGGCGACCAAGGGGAGCCGGGAACACCAGGCGTCGGCGAGAACGTCTGCCCCGAATGCAAGGGGAAGGGACGCATTGGCGTCACGTCCTGCCCGACATGCGGCGGCACGGGCAAGATCATTGAGGGAATCGGCGGCGCCTAGGCCTTGTCGGGCTTCGCCATCCAGCGGATCAGCGGCATCAGCGGAACGACCCAGATCAGTCCGAGGACGATGTAGACCAGGGTCTGCACGAGGGTCGGCGCGTCCCTGATCCGACCTTCCGCCACCGCCATGGCGAAAAGCGCGTAGAACCCGATGAAGAGGATCATCACGACGGTCCCGATGAGCTTGCGGGCGCGCATACCCATATTCTGAGCCCTTTTCTCGATGGCCGGCCGCAAAGGTGCGTCAACGGCATTGATTGCCTCGCGAAGAGGCAGCCTCTATGTGACAGGCCATACCCTGGGTTCAAGCCCTAATCGATCACGAGAGCGAGCATGGCTGTCGCAGCCTCCACCGACGGTATCGCACTGACGCGCCGTCCCCAGACGCAATCCCTATCCGTCGTCCGCATCTGGCTCTATGTCCTCGCGGCACTTGTCGTCGTTATGGTGGCGGTCGGAGGGGCTACGCGGCTCACCGGTTCCGGCCTGTCGATCACGGAGTGGAGGCCCGTCACCGGTGTGGTTCCGCCGCTGACGGAGCAGGCCTGGCTCACCGAGTTCGAGAAGTACCGGCAAATCCCCCAATATGAACTCGTGAACAAGGGTATGACCCTGTCCGAGTTCAAGTTCATCTATGCGTGGGAATGGGGTCACCGTCAGCTTGGCCGCCTTATCGGGATCGTCTTCTTCCTCCCCCTGCTCTGGTTCTGGGTGCGGGGCGCGATCAACGGACGGTTAGCCCTGACGCTCCTTGGTATTGGTACCCTCGGCGGACTGCAGGGCGCGGTCGGGTGGATTATGGTGGCGTCCGGCCTAGAGCCCGGCATGACGGCCGTTGCGCCGATCAAGCTCACTCTTCACCTGATGATCGCGAGCATCATCCTGTGCAGCCTCATCTGGGTAGCGGCGGGCTTGAAGGAACGTGACGCGACGGTTCGGGAAGTTGGCCTCCAGGCAAACATGCCATGCATCCTGCTTGGGCTGATCCTCGTCCAGATCATGTTGGGCGGTCTTGTGGCAGGGTCCAAGGCAGGTCTTACCTACAACACGTGGCCCCTCATGGATGGGGCGTTCATTCCTTCGGCCCAGGCGCTGTTCGTCGTCAGCCCATGGATCGAGAACTTCGTCGACAACGTCGCCCTGGTTCAGTTCAACCACCGCATGGCGGCGTACGCCATCGTGGCTGTCGCGCTTTACCATGCCTGGAATGCGCGCCGCAGAGCGCCACAGTCGAAGCTGGCTCGCCGGGCCACCGCCATGGCTGGGTTGAGCTTGGCTCAGATGACTTTAGGCATCATAACGCTGATCCTGGCGGTTCCGCTTTGGGCAGGCCTCGCCCATCAGATCTTCGCCATGGTGGTTCTGGCGATGGCGGCGGTTCACGCCAGAGTAAGCGCCTGACATGCGAAAGGCGGCCTCGAGGGCCGCCTTTGCTTACACCTGCCGGTCAGATCAGCGAACGATCTGAACGATGCGACGGGTGCCCGGCTCCACGAGAACTGGCGTCTCGTTGACGACGGTGTAGCGGTAGCCACGGACACCGTACTCAGCCGGAACTTCATAGTAGGTCACGCCGGATTCAGGCAGCACGGCGCCGACCCGGACCTCGTCGGTATAACGGTAGGACGGGACGCTCTGAGTCACGACGTACTGACGGAACTTCGGCTGGGTCTCGGCTGTGAGGCCTCCGACGATCGCGCCGGTCACGCCGCCAACGGCAGCGCCCACAGGCCCACCGACAATCGCGCCAGCAGCCGCGCCCGTCGCGCCACCGGCAGCAGCGCCGCCAGCCGAGGATTGCGCGAACGCGCCGGCCGGCGCCAGAACCGCGAGAACTGCACCAGCAAACAGGATTTTCTTCGACATGGAACTACGCTCCTTAAGTGATAGCCGCGGTTTAAACGGCCAAGCAAGTAGGAGGTTCCCTTGCGACAGACTTCCCATCCAATAGGCAAAAACGGCTAACGAGGTGGATCTAGAGGTTTAGATACCTGGAATCCCCTATTCTGGTGAGCAACGAGACGCTGGTGAGAAGAGCAGGGTAGGCGGCCCCTGCCCTGAGAGCATTTCAACGAAGCCTGTCATGCTGAAGCAGATCATCCTTCAGGCCAGTATAGCGTTCGTCAGGGGGATGATTCGGGCCGGGCAATTCTTTATGGTTGCTGGCCTTGAGCTGCACCGGGATAGATCCCAACTACCGACGCAGCCACGCGGACCCTTGTTAAAGGCATGCTGTAGCAGGCAAAATTGGCCTGCCGTGCGTCTAAGATATGCACAGAGGATTGAAAGTCGAATTAGCAACTCGGGAGTTGTTCTGTTAAATAGGAACAATGTTAGGGTGCCATGCGCTCTAAACGCCAAGCTGTTGGAACTGGATTATCTGGGAGTCAGGGATGAATGTGCTGGTCTTTGCTTCGCGAAAAGGCGGCTCAGGTAAGAGCACGCTGGCTGCTCAGCTCGCGACCTATATCGCCGGGCCTTCGCGTCGCACTCTTTTGATTGACGCAGATCCGCAAGGATCGCTGTCCCTCTGGCATGGGTTGCGCAAGCAGGACGAGCTGACCCTCAAGCGCGGGGTCCGCAACCTCGCCGAAACCCTGAAGGATGCCAAGCGTGAGGGTTACGAGTGGGTTCTGGTCGATACCCCGCCCCTCAAATCCCCCATCGTGGCCGAGGCCATCAAGCACGCGACCCTGGTGATCATTCCAACGCGCGCGAGCTTGTTCGACATCGCGGCACTGCAGGACACCGTCCATATCGCCCGCGAGCTACGCAAGCCCTATGCGGCCGTCATCAACGCTGCGCCGCCCAAGCGCGGAGAGACCGAGGCGGCCGTCGTGGCGGATGCCCGCGGCGCGCTGAACGCCCTCAAGGTTCCGGTCTGGTCGGGGCAGATCACCCATCGTGGGGAGCTCTCGCTTTCCCTCACGAAGGGCGAGGGGGCTCAGGAATACGAGCCGGGCTCCCAGGGTGGCGAGGAAATCGAGCGCCTCTGGACGGCTCTCGATCGCTCCCTCAACGCGATCCACAACGCTTATAAGAAAGCACGCACGTCGGCAGCGGCCTGAGCGAATTCAGGCCGCTTTCACGTCGTTATTTCTGAGAAGATGACGCGGCGGTTTACGCCGCGTCCAGGGCCTGATCGAGGTCGTCGATCAGGTCTTCCTTGTCCTCGATGCCGATGGACAGGCGCACCACTTCAGGACCCGCTCCAGCCTGTGTTTTCTGTTCGTCCGTCAGCTGGCGGTGCGTGGTCGAGGCCGGGTGGATGATAAGCGAACGGGTGTCGCCGATATTCGCCAGGTGCGAGAACAGCCGCAGGTTCGAGACAAGTTTCACGCCGGCTTCGTAGCCGCCCTTGAGGCCGAAGGTGAACACGGCGCCCGCACCCTTGGGGCAGTACTGCTTGGCAAGGTTGTGATACCGGTCCGAGCGCAGGCCGGGATAGCTCACCCACGAGACCTTATTGTGGCTCGACAGGTGTTCGGCCACGGCCAGCGCATTGTCCGAGTGGCGCTGCATGCGAAGCGGCAGGGTCTCAATGCCGGTCAGCAGCATGAAGGCGTTAAAGGGCGAGAGCGCCGGCCCGAGATCACGCAGGCCGAGGACGCGGCATGCGATGGCAAAGCCGAAATTGCCGAAGGTCTCGCCCAGCACCATGCCGCCATATTCAGGCCGAGGCTTGGAGAGCATCGGATAGCGGTCGTCGCCCGCGAAGTTGAACGAGCCCCCATCCACGATCAGGCCGCCGATGGAGTTGCCGTGGCCACCCAGGAACTTGGTGGCGGAGTGCACGATGATGTCCGCACCATGCTCAAAGGGGCGGATCAGGTAGGGCGTCGCCATGGTGTTGTCGACAATGAGCGGAATGCGGTGCTTCTTGGCGATGGCTGCGATCGCCTGCAGGTCGACGATGACGCCGCCTGGGTTGGCGATGGACTCGACAAAGATCGCTTTGGTCCTCGGGGTGATCGCGGCCTCGAAGGTCGACGGATCGTCTGAATCGGCCCAAAGCACGTTCCAGCCGAAGTTCTTGTAGGCGTGATTGAACTGGTTGATCGAGCCGCCGTAGAGCTTCCTGGCGGCGACGAACTCGTCGCCCGGCTGGAGCAGGGTGTGAAACACCAAGAACTGGGCGGCGTGTCCCGAAGCGACAGCGAGCGCCGCGGTGCCGCCTTCAAGGGCCGCCACCCGCTCCTCGAGCACGGCGCAGGTCGGATTGCCGATACGGGAATAGATGTTGCCGAAGGCCTGGAGGCCGAAGAGCGAGGCTGCGTGGTCCACGTCATCGAACACGAAGGAAGTGGTCTGGTAGATCGGCGTCGCGCGGGCACCCGTCGCCGCATCCGGCGCGGCCCCAGCGTGGACGGCAAGCGTGTCGAATCCCGGAATCCGGTCGGTCATGGCAGGGGCCTCTCGATGTGAATGTATCGTTCTATTTAAAGAACGAAACGTTCGCCCGTCAAGGAGGCTAGCGGGGCCGGTTGAGGCTGAGCTTCTGGAAACCCTTGCCCGACAGGACGGGCTTCTTAGCGCTGAGCATCCGGGAATTGACGCCCTGCCAGGAGATCTCGCCGGAGAAGCGCCCGAACTCGATCTTGGGGCACCGGTCCATGACCACCTGAATGCCTTCGGCCTCGGCTTTTGCGGCGGCCTCATCGTTGCGGACCGAGAGCTGCATCCAGATCACCTTCGGTCGCGGGTTCAGCGCCAAGGCTTCGTCGGTGATCGGGCCAGCCGCCTCCGAGTTGCGGAAGATCTCCACCATGTCGATCGGGACGGGCACGTCGGAGAGCCTGCCATAAACCGGCTTGCCCAGGAGTTCGCCGCCCGCGAGTCCTGGATTGATCGGTATCACGTCATATCCGCGCTCAAGCAGATACTTCGTGACGATCCAGCTAGGACGGGCCGGATTCTGGGAAGCTCCCACGAGAGCAATGGTCTTAACGCTCTGGAGGATGCCTCGGAGGTAGTCGTTCTGGTAATTGTCGTGGTCCATGACCGGAACCTATGGGATAGGGCAGGGCAGTTCAATGAGCATTGATCACGAATGACGTCTCACCAGCCGATCATGACCCGCGACGAGTTGGCGGAGTTCCTGGATAGGGAGTTTCCGCAGCTTCATTTCGCGGGGCGCACCTATCATCTGGACGATGTCGGGCCCCTCACGGCCCGGGTTAGGATGGACTATCACGAGCGCCACCTGCGGCCCGGAGGCACCTTGTCCGGCCCATCCATGATGGCACTGGCAGATTTTGGCCTCTACGCGGTGATTCTCGCTCATATCGGCCCGGTGGCGCTGGCGGTCACCACCAGCCTGAACTTCAACTTCCTGCGAAAACCCGGGCAAACGGCCCTGATTGCCGATTGCCGCCTAATGAAGCTCGGCAAGCGGCTGGTGGTAGGAGAGGCGTCCATCTATTCGGAAGGCGACCAAGACCTCGTCTGCCATGCGACCGGCACCTATTCAATACCGGTTCGATAATTCGTGTGGTATTTAGATACCGCAGCACAAAAGGCCTTGTCGTGCTTGAGCTTTTTGCGAATTCACGCCTGCAATTTCAATTGACACCGTTTCCCCGCTCCAGTAGATACCTGCTCACTCGCCGCCGCAATTCGCGGCGGTTTGTCGTTTTCAGAACCTGAGCCTTATGGCTCCAACGGGAACCAGCGCGATGAAGACTACTACTTCGCTGAAGCCCGCCGAGGTCGACAAGAAGTGGGTTGTGATCGATGCGAAGGGCCTCGTTGTGGGCCGTCTCGCTTCGGTCGTGGCAATGCGCCTTCGCGGCAAGCATAAGGCCAGCTACACGCCCCACGTCGATTGCGGCGACAACGTCATCATTATCAATGCCGACCAAGTGGTGTTCACCGGCCGCAAGCGCGAGCAGAAGGTGTACTATCACCACACCGGTTATCCGGGCGGCATCAAGGAGCGGACCGCGAAGTTCATTCTCGACGGCCGCTTCCCCGAGCGCGTGGTCGAGAAGGCTGTGGAGCGCATGCTCCCCCGTGGCCCGCTCTTCCGCCAGATCCTGAGCAACCTGCGCGTCTACAAGGGCGCCGAGCACCCCCACACGGCCCAGCAGCCGGAAGTGCTGGATGTGGCTGCTCTCAACAGCAAGAACGCGAGAGTCTAATCATGGCGACCCTCCAGTCTCTCAGCGACCTGGGCCAGACCGCCCAGACCGCCGCTCCGGAAGCTCCGAAGCACGTCCAGAAGCTCGATGCCCAGGGCCGCGCTTATGCCACCGGCAAGCGCAAGGACGCGGTTGCCCGCGTCTGGATCAAGCCCGGCTCCGGCAAGATCGTCATCAATGATCGTCCGGTCGACGTGTACTTCGCCCGCCCCGTGCTCCGCATGATCCTGCAGCAGCCGCTGCAGATCGTGAGCCGCGACGGCCAGTACGACATCACCGTGACGGTTGCAGGCGGAGGACTTTCCGGCCAGGCCGGCGCGGTCCGCCACGGCCTTTCCAAGGCCCTGACCTACTTCGAGCCGGAACTTCGTGGTCCGCTCAAGAAGGAAGGCTTCCTGACCCGCGACGCCCGCGTCGTCGAGCGTAAGAAGTACGGCAAGAAGAAAGCCCGCCGCAGCTTCCAGTTCTCGAAGCGCTAAGCTTTTTCGACAAAGAACGACCAAAGGGCGGCTCAGGCCGCCCTTTCTTTTTTTTCTAATCGTATCGATGACCTAAGTAACGCGGCAGTAACGCGGCGGATTCGTCAGCTCGTTTAAGTTGTTCAATCTCAAATATTTCAATCAATAGTTTTGCGTCTTTGCCGCGGAATGCTCCGGCAGGGCATTCTGTTATTGCAATGATGTAATATAATACATTATCTGCTCCGTTGGGTGGCTTGATCAGCAGCGGAATGGAAGAGTTTTGGTAGCGTTGAAGTCGAAGATACTGGCCCTCGGACTCACGTTGGGAGCCGTTGCTGCTTTGGCTGTCCTGCTATCGCCGCTCCACATTCATTTCCTTAATCCCGGGCCAATGACACCCGGACACGATGCGGTCGGCTGCGTATCCTGTCACTCGGCCTCTCCCGGAACGACCAGGCAGCAGATCCAAGCAAATTTGGCTTATCTTCTCGGATTGCGAAAAACGTCCGTAGCTTTCGCCTTCCAGGCGCCGACCGTCGCCATCTGCCAGGGGTGCCATTCCCGACCGGACGATACTCATCCCCTGCATCGCGTGTCGGAGCCCCGCTTCGCCGATGCACTGAAGAGTGTCGCGGCCAATACCTGCCTAGGCTGCCACCAAGAGCACCGAGGAAAACGTGTATCGTCCAGAGGGGAGTTCTGCTCGGCCTGCCATGACGACTTGAGCCTCAAGAATGATCCTCTGGATGTCAGCCACCGAACCCTGGTTGCCCAGCAGCGATGGTCCACCTGCCTGGGGTGTCACGACTACCACGGCAACCATGCCCGTCAGGTGCAGAAGAAGCTGGCAGAAGCCTACGATGTCGAGGCGATCCGGTCCTATCTGGCGGACGGACCCGATCCTTATGCGCGAGCCAAACGCCACCTAGCCCGTGAAAAGCCATGATGAAATCCCTTATCGCCGCGCTCTTGCTGAGCGTTGCGGCTATCTATCTGTTCGTGACCGCCCCGCCACCGCTTCCCGATGAAAGCTCGTCCGCATCCAACGATGGGCCGACAATTCCCGTGAAAGTCCTGCTGGACTCCGCCAATCTCGTGAATGCGGCTGCCCGGAAGATCTACACGGAACGCATCGTCTCCCGAGGGCATGAGGCCAGCCTGAGCTTCAATGAGGAATGGCGGCAGCCCGAGGTCGAGTCCGGTCTCCTTCCGGCGCTGTTCCTGCGCGAAGTCGCGTCCGAACTCCGAAAGCAGGATGCGGCCCTGGCGTTGTTTCTCGGTTCGGACCAGCCGATTTCCTCCTCGAATGCCTTCAAGGGCGAACAGATCGGCCAGTTCGAAGCTCTCACGTACGACCAAAAGCCAAGATACTTCGAGATGCCCTCGCTCCAGCTGCAGGTGGGGCTATATGCCGACCTTGCGGTCGCCCCAGGCTGCGTGAGCTGCCATAACGAACATCCCAACACGCCCAAGCGCGACTGGAAACTCGGCGATGTAATGGGGGCGACCACGTGGACCTACCCACGTTCTACGGTGACTGACCGGGAGCTCCGCCAGGGGATCGCCCAGGTTTATGAAGCGATCGCGCGGGCCTACGCCACATATCTGGCCAAGACGCAACGTTTTCGCGACGCGCCATTGATCGGTGGTCACTGGCCGGAGAAGGGCAGGAGGCAGCTGCCGGATGTGGAGACGTTCGTTGCAGCCGTGAAGGATGCAACGGCCCCGTCCATCCTGAACACGGCTGTGCTTTTCCAATGACGATGGTTCGGAAACTGACACAGGCTAGAACGGCCTACCTGCCCTTGGGGCTATTTGCGGCCGTTACAGCAGTACCGCTCCTGACCTTCGGCGCGGGCGGAAGGCCGCTGGTGGAGAGCTTGTCTCGAGAAGGAGCCTTTGCTTATACGGTTGCAAGCGGCCTGCTGCTGACTGTCGCCATGCTGTGGCAATGGAGGCTATACGTTGTTCGCCGCAGCGGTGAGGGACGACGTATACAGCGAGAATACAGACTCCATCGCTGGCTGGGCATCCTGCCCATGATCCTTCTCGTCGCACATATGGGCCAGCCGAATGGCTCGCTCCTGTCCGTGACAAGCGGCCTGCTGATGCTGTCAAGCCTGAGCGGTTTGCTGAACAATGAGATCGTCAGGCAAAAAGCACGCTGGGTGAGAACCCTATGGCTGACGCTGCATATCGGTTCCGCCGCGCTCATCCTGCCCCTGGTCGTCCTTCATGTTTGGGCGGCTTTCGCGTTCAAGGGCCCATGAACGACAGCAAAAAGGGCAATGTGGGACCTTAGAGGAGGCATCGTTGACTCCTGACTGTTTCAACCTCATAAAAACCCTATGAAGAACCGTCCGAGCATTCTCCGACGTCGATTGGCCGTTCGCTTGGCGCGAGCGCGATGACGGCTGTTCAGGTCTGATCGTCCAGCCGCGCCGGGTGCGCGGCTTTTTTGTTTTCCGAAGTAACATATTGGCGTTATGCGGCCTTGCCTTATATCGGCGGCCGAAAGGCGGAGCAGATCCACAATGACCACGGTGACCAAGAGCAAGAACGCGGCAAACCCGGAGCAGAAGACGCGCACGGTCTTCATAGACGGTGAGGCGGGAACGACGGGTCTTGGTATCCGCGAGCGGCTGAAGGACGTCCCGGGCATCGCCATCAGAAGCATTGCGCCGGAACTTCGCAAGGACCCGGCGGCGAAGCGCGACATCCTGGCGGAGGTCGACCTCGTGGTGCTGTGCCTCCACGACGATGCGGCTCGCGAAACGGTCGGCCTCGTGGAGTCACTGGAAGGCAAGAAGCCGCGCATTCTGGACGCCAGCACCGCTCACCGGGTCAGCCCCGGCTGGGTTTACGGCTTCGCCGAGCTTGACCTCGCGCAGCGCGAGGCGATCGCCAATGCGGAACGGGTGGCCAATCCCGGCTGCTATCCGACGGGGGCCATCGCGCTGATCCGCCCGCTCGTCGATGCGGGCCTCGTTCCGGCCGATTACCCGATCAGCGTGAATGCGGTGAGCGGCTATAGCGGCGGTGGGCGCTCGATGATCGAGGCTTACGAGGCGGGCACGGCTCCGGCCTTCGAGCTTTACGGCCTTGGCTTCGAGCACAAGCACGTTCCCGAGCTCCAGCGCTATACGGGTCTTACTCGCCGGCCGATCTTCATTCCGTCTGTGGGCAATTTCCGCCAGGGCATGTTGGTCAGCGTCCCGCTCCATCTCGATCTGCTGCCTGGAAAACCCAGCGCAGGGGACCTCAAGAAGGCCCTGATGGAACGATATCCGGGCGATGGGCTCGTCAGCGTCGTTCCAACCGCGGGTGACGGCAAGGCGATCGAGCGCCTCGAGCCCGAAGCCCTCAACGACACGGATCGCATGGAGCTCCGGGTGTTCCGGAACGAAGCGTATGGTCATGCCGTACTGGTGGCCCGGCTCGACAATCTCGGCAAGGGCGCGTCCGGCGCGGCCGTCCAGAACATCCAGCTGATGCTTGGGCTCATTTAAATGAAGAGGGCGATTCCACTGGGAATCGCCCTCTTCATCAGTGAGTTCGACCAGGCGGTGGTCAGACCTGTTGAGCAGGCTCCCGCTTACCGCGGCTGGTATCGGGAGGGTTCTCCTCGAAAGCCACCACCCTCTGCCGCTGCTCGCCCAGACCCTCGATCCCAAGCGTCACCACATCGCCTGCCTTGAGGAATCGTTGCGGCTTCATGCCCATGCCCACACCGGGCGGCGTGCCCGTCGTGATCACGTCTCCGGGTTCCAAAATCATGAAATGGGACACATAAGAGACGATCTGG
Source organism: Microvirga aerophila (assembly GCF_003332305.1). Lineage (GTDB taxonomy): Bacteria > Pseudomonadota > Alphaproteobacteria > Rhizobiales > Beijerinckiaceae > Microvirga > Microvirga aerophila. The sequence continues at coordinate 20,505 of NZ_QOIO01000008.1, forward strand.
GCCACGTTGAAGATCATCGTCTTGGTCGAGCCTGTCTGCATGCGCTCGCCATTCACGTCGAGCCACATGGAGAGGTTCTGCACGTCCTTGATTTCATCGGCCGTGACGAGCCACGGGCCGAGCGGGCCGAAAGTCGGGCAACCTTTGCCTTTGGTCCAGGTGCCCCCACGCTCGATCTGATATTCGCGCTCGGAGACGTCGTTGCAGATGCAGTAGCCCGCCACGAAATCCAGCGATTCGTTCGCTCCCACATAAGACGCCCGCTTACCGATCACGATGGCGAGTTCGACCTCCCAGTCGGTCTTCTGCGAGCCGCGCGGGATGATGACGTCGTCATTGGGGCCGACGATGCAGGATGGGGCCTTGTTGAAGATGATCGGCTCTGCCGGAATGGGAGCGCCGGTTTCGGCCGCGTGGTCTGCGTAATTCAGGCCGATCGCGATGAAGTTGCGGACATTTCCCACGCATGGACCGAGGCGTTGGCCGTCAGCGGCCGCCGGGAGGCTGGACAAATCCGCTTGCGTCAAGCGCGCGAGCGCACCCGATGCAAGGGTCTCCGCGGTGATATCCGGGACGACGCCCGATAGGTCGCGGATTTGCCCACCGGTATCCAAGAGTCCGGGCTTTTCCCTGCCAGCTTCCCCAAACCTCACCAGTTTCATCAGGCGCTCCTCTCATGTGGTTGTTGATCTTATGATGCATATCCATGCGTCAGGGCAACGGACTATCTGATCTCGACGATGTTGCTGTTTTGCAACGAGCGGCGACAAACCGTGGAATTCGAGCAGCCGGGCGAGCCCGCGGATCGTTTCAATATTACAAACAAATACGCTTGGTTTACATGTGAACCAAGGGAAGCATTCCCCAATACATTCGAATCTGAAAGTATAACAAAGTAAATGCCGCGCTGTTGCTTGCGTTATGGAGCGCTCGGTAGCTTTTCGTTAACCGATTGCGGCAGAATTGAAGCAATGGCTACATTGGCGGCAACGCCGGGGTGCCCCGGTAGAGAATCAGATAGTCCCTTAAGGGCAGGAAACCTTTATGAGCCGTTTTAATCGTTCTTTGGCCCTTGCCGCAGTATCGTTCGCTGCGCTCATCACCGCGCAGGGCTCCGCCCAAGCGGGCGCCTTCAGCATTCGCGAGCAGAGCGCAACCGCGCAGGGCTACTCCTTCGCCGGCGCCGCTTCGGGCTCGGGCGGGCTTTCATCCATCTTCTGGAACCCCGCGACCATCACCATGGCTCCGGGCTGGCAGAGCGAATCGCACCTCTCGCTCATTATTCCGCGCATCGAGATCGACGCGGTCGCCCCCACGCAGACCCGGGTGTTCGGCAATTCCGGCGAAATCGGCCAGGACGCCGTGGTGCCGGCAAGCGCCGCATCCTATCAGATCAATGAGACCCTCTGGGTCGGTCTTTCGAGCTCTGCGCCGTTCGGCCTGGTGACCGACCCGCGCGAGAACTGGTCCGGCCAAGCCTATTCGCGCTCATCGCGGATCTTCTCGCTCAACGTCAACCCGATCGTCGGCGTAAAGGTCAATGACTGGTTCTCGTTCGCGGTCGGCCCATCGCTCCAGTACTTTGATATCCGCCTGAAGCGCGCCGCCGGCATTGTGCCGAACGCGCCGAGCGTGATCCTCGAAGGCGACGATATCGGCTTCGGCTTCACGGCGGGTGCTACCCTAACGCCTTTCGTCGGAACGACCATCGGTATCGGCTATCGCTCGTCGATCAATCACGAGGTCGAGGGAACGCTGTCCGCCCCCGCAGGCGTCCTTGCGGCGACCGGAGTTCAACTTCCCATCCGCGCATCGTTGAACACCCCAGATCAGATCACGGTCGGCCTCTCGCAGGTCATCACGCCCGCCGTGACCGTGCACGCCGGCTTCGAGTGGACCAACTGGAGCCGTCTCAAGACCCCGGCGATACTCGGACCGTCCGGTGGCGTCGTCAGCGCCCTGCCGCTCAACTACGAGGACGGCTACTTCTATTCGCTCGGCCTCGACTACAAGGTGACGAACCAGTGGACCCTTCGCGCCGGTCTCGCCTACGAGCAGTCGCCCATCGACACGGAAATCCGTTCGACCCGCCTGCCTGACAACGATCGCATCTGGCTGTCGGTCGGCGCCGGATATCAGTGGAGCGACAAGCTCTCCTTCGATGTCGCCTATACGCACATCTTCAGCAAGGACACGCCGATCCGCATCCTTCCTGGCCACCAGGACTATGCTGGTCTGCCCTTCGTGGCCGACGTGGATGCCAGCACCGACATCGTCTCGGTCGCGGTCCGCTATCGTTGGGATGACCCGAAGGTCGCGATCCCGGCTGCTCCGATCGTTCGCAAGTACTGAGCGGATACGCTCCCAAGAAAAAGGCCGGCTTCACGCCGGCCTTTTTCGTAACTAAAGCTTTCGCGTCCTACGACTTGGCAAGAACGTACGTGCCGGGCGCATCGCATAGCGGCTTGAGCTTGCCGTCGCCAGGTTGCCGGGCCCGCACCTTCTTGGGCGCCTGTTGCTCGATCCACGAGAACCAGTAGGGCCACCAGGAGCCGGGAGTCTCGGTGGCTTTCGCCGTCCACTCCTCGAGTTCGCCTTCGACAGGCCCGCCGGTCCAGAACTGATACTTGGTCTTGTTGGTCGGGTTGACGACGCCTGCGATATGGCCCGATCCGGCCAGCACGAAATCGACCGGGCCACCGAACGACTTGGATCCTGTGAAGACCGAGCGGGCAGGGGCGATGTGGTCCTCTTTAGTGGCCAGGTTGAAGATCGGAACCTTGACCTTCTTCAGGTCCAGCTTGACCCCTGCGATTTCCATCTCGCCCTTGGCGAGCTTGTTGTCGAGGTAACAGTTGCGCAGATAAAACGCGTGATTGGCTGCCGGCATGCGGGTCGAATCCGAGTTCCAGTAGAGCAGGTCGAACGCAAAGGGCGACTGACCCTTCATGTAGACATTGACCACGTAAGGCCAGATCAGGTCGTTCGGCCGCAACATGTTGAAGGCGTTCGCCATGTGCGAGCCATCCAAGTAGCCGCGGCTCTTCATGGTCTTTTCGATATTCTGGATCTGCTCTTCGTCGGCGAAGACCTTGAGATCGCCCGCATGGGTGAAGTCCACTTGGGCCGTGAAGAAGGTTGCGCTGTCGATGCGCTTGTCACGCGTGGCTGCCATGTAGGCGAGGGTGGTGGCGAGGAGCGTTCCGCCGACGCAATAGCCGATCGCCGTGACCTTCTTCTCGCCGGTGGCCTGTTCGATCGCATCGAGCGCCGCGAAGATGCCTTCTCGCATGTAGTGCTCGAAGCCCTTCTCTGCATGCTGGGCGTCCGGATTGACCCAGGAGATGCAGAATACGGTCAGGCCCTGCGAGACCGCCCAGCGGATAAAGCTCTTCTCCGGGTTCAGATCGAGAATGTAGAACTTGTTGATCCAGGGCGGCACGATCAGGAGCGGCCGTTTCAGGACCTGATCCGTCGTGGGAGCATATTGAATCAACTCGATCAGTTCATTGCGGAAAATGACCGCGCCCGGGGTGGTGGCGATATTCACCCCAACCTTGAAGCCTGAAGGATCCGACTGCCGGATTTTGAGTTCTCCGGCCCCGGCCTCGATGTCCTCCATGAGCATCGTCATGCCGCGGACGAGATTTGAACCATTCTGCTTGAAGGTTTCCCGGATCAGCTCGGGGTTGGTCAGCAGGAAGTTGGACGGGGAGAGGGCGCTCGAAATCTGCCGCAGGTAGAACTGGGCCTTGTGCCGGGTGCGTTCGTCCACGCCGTCCGCATCCTCGACGATGTCCTCGGCCCAGCGGGTTGTGATCAGGTACGCCTGCTTGAGGAAGTCGAAGACCGGATTCTCCGACCATTCCGGATCCTTGAAGCGATTGTCCTTCGGCTCCGGCTCTGCCACTGGATCGACCGGCTCCCCTTGGGCGCGCCTGAGGGTCGAGGCCCAAAGATCGAAGAATTGAGCGCCGAGACGCCCCTGGGCTTCCATGGCCCTCTGCGGGTCGGACATCCAGGCTTCCGCCACATGGCCGAACGTCTTGAAGGCTTCCTCGGTATCGGACGAGAAGCCAGGCGCGGCCTTCCCGTCCTCCATGGGCTTGAGGTAGGTCGAAGTGGCTTTGATGGCGCCTTCCACGAACCGGGCCATGTTTCGGGAAAGCTCATCGAAATCAGGCGCGGTCGGCTGCGCCTTCTGATCCTCTAACACTTTGCTCATAAAGGCGGTCTCCCTAGGGCCCCCTGCCATTGCTCGCGAGCCGCATTTCGGACATTTTAGCGGTCGAACTGTTTGATAAGCCAGAGTGTGACACCATTGTTGAAGTCTAAAATGCGTTCTACGGCTAACACTATACTCATGAGCCGCATCAAAATCGTAGGTTTCACGGCGTTGCTCATGGCAAACGTCGCGGGCTGTGCCGAGGGTTCCAATCCAACGCGAGATCTTTTTGCGTCCGTAGGTGCGGGCCCGAAAACGGCCCCTGCGCCGGACTTCGTGGCAAGCTCCCGGCCAGCGTCACTTGATTACATGCCCATCGGCACACCGCAGGCCGGACGTTCTACGGCGGCGAGGACCGCGGACGAGATCAAAGCCGCCGAGGCGGAGCTCGATGCCATCCGCGCCAGGAACGAGGCCGCCGGCAAGTCGGCCTCCGAGTTGGGCGGAACGCCTGCGCCGCAGCCGATTCCTCTTCCAACAAAGCGCAAGAATCCTTAGAACCCAAGTGATTCGCAAATATCTGCCGAGGACCAGCCATGACGGATTTTTACCGCATCCAGCGCCTTCCCCCCTATGTCTTCGAGCAGGTCAACCGCATCAAGGCCGCCGCCCGCGCCAACGGAGCGGACATTATCGATCTGGGAATGGGCAATCCCGACATGCAGGCGCCGCAGCATGTCATCGACAAGCTCGTCGAGACGGTAGGAAAGCCCCGCACGGATCGTTACTCGGCTTCCAAGGGCATCACAGGCCTGCGCAAGGCCCAAGCCGCGTATTACGGGCGCCGGTTCGGCGTAAAGCTCAATCCGGACACCCAGATCGTGGCGACCTTGGGCTCTAAGGAGGGCTTCGCCAACATGGCGCAGGCTATTACCGCGCCCGGTGACGTGGTTCTCGTGCCCAATCCCAGCTACCCCATCCACGCCTTCGGATTCCTGATGGCGGGCGGCGTGATCCGCTCAGTTCCGGCTGAGCCGACGCCGGACTTCTTCCCAGCCGCCGAGCGCGCCGTCGCGCATTCGATCCCGAAGCCGGTCGCGCTGGTAGTCTGCTATCCGTCGAACCCGACCGCCTATGTGGCGTCGCTCGATTTCTACCGAGATCTCGTGGCTTTCGCGAAGAAGCACGAACTGATCCTGCTCTCGGACCTCGCCTATTCGGAGGTCTATTTCGACGAGAGCAACCCGCCTCCGTCCATTCTGCAGGTTCCGGGCGCCATGGATGTGGCGGTCGAGTTCACCTCCATGTCCAAGACCTTCTCGATGGCCGGGTGGCGCATCGGCTTCGCGGTGGGCAACGAGCGTCTTCTGGCTGCTCTCGCCAGGGTGAAGTCCTATCTCGATTACGGCGCGTTCACGCCGGTCCAGGTCGCGGCGACCGCCGCGCTGAACGGTCCGGAGGAATGCATCCGCGAGATGCGGGCCGTTTACAAGCGCCGCCGCGACGTGCTGATCGATTCCTTCGGAAAGGCCGGCTGGCAGATCCCAGTGCCGACCGCCTCCATGTTCGCCTGGGTGCAGATCCCCGAGAAGTTCCGCCACATGGGCAGCCTCGAGTTTTCCAAGCTTCTCGTGGAAAAGGCCGATGTGGCGGTCGCGCCCGGCATCGGCTTCGGCGAACACGGCGACGACTATGTGCGCATCGCCTTGGTGGAGAACGAGCAGCGCATCCGCCAAGCCGCCCGCAACGTGCGCAAGTTCTTCGATACGGCGGACCAGACCCTGCACAACGTGGTGCCCATGGTGCGGGCCGCCGGAACCTGAGGTCCGACGGCGTCCAACTCGCATGGACATGCCTGGCATCCGGTCGTAAAGAGCAACGCGACTTTCTCAGGAGCTGTTGTTCGTGGCACGTCCTCTTCGGGTCGGTATCGCCGGCCTTGGTACCGTTGGCGCAGCGGTCATCCAAATCCTTGCCCGTCAGAACGCGGTCATCGCCCAGCGGGGTGGCAGGCCCGTGCAGGTCGTGGCGGTGTCCGCCCGTGACCGGACCAAGGATCGCGGCTTCGATCTTTCACCCTTCACATGGTTCGATGATCCCATCGCGTTAGCCCGCTCGCCCGAGGTGGACTGCGTCGTGGAGCTTGTCGGCGGCTCGGAGGGAAGCGCCCGCGAGGTGGTCGAGACGGCTTTGTCCCACGGAAAGCATGTGGTGACGGCCAATAAGGCTCTCTTGGCGAAGCATGGCTCTGCCCTCGCGCGGACCGCCGAGGAAAAGGGTGTGACTCTGGCTTTCGAGGCGTCGGTCGCCGGTGGCATCCCGGTCGTCAAGACCCTGCGCGAGGCCCTGCCCGGCAACTCCGTTTCGCGCCTCTACGGAATCCTGAACGGGACCTGCAATTACATTCTCTCACGCATGGAGCTGGAAGGCCTGACCTTCGCCGAATGCCTCAAGGACGCGCAGCGTCTCGGCTATGCGGAGGCTGATCCGACCTTCGATGTGGAAGGGTTCGACACGGCCCACAAGCTCGCGATTCTGACGAGCCTCGCCTTCGGCTCCCAGATCGACTCCGAAGCGATCTATGTGGAGGGTATCTCGTCGATCGCCCCGCTCGATCTCGCCATGGCGCAGGAACTTGGTTTCCGCATCAAGCTCCTGGGCGTCGCCGAACGCACAAATACTGGCATCGAGCAGCGGGTCCACCCGACCATGGTGCCACGCACGTCCTCCATCGCCCAGGTGATGGGGGTAACCAACGCCGTCACGATCGACGCCGACGCCGTGAAGGAGCTGACCCTGATCGGCCCGGGCGCGGGCGGGGCCGCCACCGCCTCGGCCGTGGTCGCCGATATCGCGGACGTCGCCTCAGGGGCCGCTGGTGCTCCGTTCGGGCGCCCGGTCCATTCCCTGGAAAGCGCCCCGAGGGCACCCATGCAGCGCCACGAAGGGGGCTATTACATCCGCCTGACGGTCCACGACCGCCCCGGCGTCGCGGCCGGCGTCGCGACCCGCATGGCGGAGGCCGACATCTCCCTTGAAAGCATCCTTCAGAAGCGCTCAGAAACTGCTGCCACGAAGGACCCGCACGGGCGGTCCGGGACGCCTGTGCCTCTGGTGCTGATCACCTATGCGGCGGCCGAGTCGGCAATCCGGTCAGCCCTAGAAGAGATTTCGGGGGATGGTCTTATTGCCGAGCCGCCCCAAGTGATCCGCATCGAGCGCGAATAGTCTATCCAAGGCGGGCCCCTAGTTCCGCCCAACACCTTCAAAGGGAGACGAAACCTCCATGTCGCAAGGCATCACCGTCCAACCGGGCCAACTTATCGAACGCATCCTGACCCTGGAGCTCGTCCGCGTGACCGAGCGCGCGGCCGTCGCCTCGGCCCGCCTTCGTGGCCGCGGCAACGAAAAGGCCGCGGACCAGGCCGCCGTGGACGCCATGCGCCGGGAGCTCAACAAGCTGCCCATCGACGGCACGGTGGTGATCGGCGAGGGCGAGCGCGACGAGGCGCCGATGCTGTTCATCGGCGAGCGGGTCGGCAACAGGAACGGCCCGAAGGTCGACATCGCGGTCGACCCATTGGAAGGAACGACCCTTTGCGCCAAGGACATGCCGGGCTCCATTGCCGTGATGGCCATGGCGGAGGCAGGGACGCTCCTGGCAGCTCCCGACGTTTACATGCACAAGATCGCCGTAGGCCCGGGCTATTCCAAAGGCGTCGTCGATCTCGACGCGTCGCCTGAAGAAAACATCAACAGCCTTGCCAAGGCCAAGGGCGTGAAGCCGAACGAGCTGACCGCGCTCGTGCTCGACCGGCCGCGCCACGCGGACCTGATTGCTGCCATCCGCAAGACCGGAGCAGGCATCCGGCTGATTTCGGACGGCGACGTGGCGGGTGTGATCTTCACCACCAAGCCCGACGAGACCGGCATCGACATTTATCTCGGCATCGGCGCGGCGCCCGAAGGCGTGCTGGCGGCGGGCGCACTGCGCTGCATCGGCGGCCAGATGCAGGCCCGCCTGATCCTCGATACCGAGGAGAAGCGCTCTCGCGCCCTCCAGATGGGTGTGACCGATCCGAACCGGAAATACGACATGACCGATCTCGCCCGCGGCGACGTCATCGTGGCGGCGACCGGTGTGACGGATGGGGCGCTTATCAAGGGCGTGAACTTCGGCAAGGGCGTCATCACCACCGAGACGGTCGTCTATCGTTCCGCGACAGGCACCGTGCGCCGCATCTACGGCGAGCACCGCGAACTCTCCAAGTTCCACCTGGACTAGAGCCCGGAAAGGGGCTCCCCGCCGGGAGCCCTTTTCCTTCCCAAGGCCAAGACGGCCTATCAGGATCCACGAGGGGCCGATCGAATGGCCGGTGCAAGCCAGAGCAATATCGTCATTCGGCCCTTCCAAGCCGAGGATCGGGCAGCCTGGGAGCCGCTGTGGCAGGGCTACCTGACGTTCTATAAGGCGTCGCTCTCGGCCGAGGTTACGGACACGACGTGGCGGCGGCTGCTCGATCCGGCGGAGCCGATGCAGGGTCTTGTGGCCCTGCTCGGCGGCGAGATCGTCGGCATTGTCCACACCGTCTACCATCGCTCGACCTGGACGATCGGCGATTACTGCTACCTGCAGGATCTCTTCATCTCAGAGGCGGCCCGGGGCCGGGGAATCGGCAGGTCGCTGATCGAGGCGGTTTACGAGAGGGCGAGGGCGAACGGGGCAAGCCGGGTCTATTGGCTGACCCACGAATCCAACACATCCGCACAGGGGCTCTACGATAAGGTTGCTGCCCGCAGCGGCTTCATCCAATACCGGCAGATGTTTTGACCACATTTCGGGTTAGTCTCCGCCGGTGACCGAATCAGCTCCACTGCATCTGCCCCGTCCGTTTTTGGGCGTGACCCGCTCCGCCCTTGGCCGCACCTGGGTCGAACGCTGCACTGCCGCGCAGGGCAGCATCGCGCTTGCGATTGCGCAAACCCATGGCTTGGCTGACGTACTGGCCCGCGTTCTCGCCGGGCGAGGGGTGGGAATTCACGAGACGGAAGGGTTCCTCAACCCGCGCCTGCGGGACCTGATGCCCGACCCGCATGTGCTGACGGACATGGAAGCCGCCGCCGCGCGCCTAGCCGACTCAGTGATCCGCACCGAAAAGGTCGCGATCTTCGGGGATTACGATGTGGACGGCGCCTGCAGCGCCGCCCTCTTGGCCGAGTATCTGCGCGCCTGCGGGGTGCCTTATCTCATCCATATCCCTGATCGGATCACGGAAGGATACGGCCCGAATGTCGATGCCATTCGCGGATTGAGGGAGCAGGGCGCCGACATCCTCGTCACGGTCGATTGTGGAACGTCCAGCCTCGTGCCCTTGGCGGAAGCGACGAAAATCGGCCTCGACGCTTTGGTGCTGGACCACCACCAGGCCCCTTCGGAGCTTCCCGAGGTGGTGGCGCTCGTCAATCCTAACCGTCAGGACGACCTATCGGGTCTGGGCCACCTCTGTGCCGCTGGGGTGGTGTTCCTGTTTCTCGTGGCGCTGAACCGCACCCTGCGCGCACGGGGCTTCTTCAATGGCCGCCGCGAGCCCGAGCTCATGGCGAGCCTCGACCTCGTGGCGCTTGCCACCGTAGCGGACGTCGTGCCGCTGATCGGCCTTAATCGCGCTTTCGTCCGCCAGGGCCTTGCGGTCATGCGCAGTCGCCGGCGGGTCGGCCTTGCGGCCCTTCTCGACGCCGCGGGTCTCGCAGGCGCTCCCGAATGCTGGCATCTCGGGTATCTGGTGGGACCCCGCATCAATGCGGGTGGCCGAATCGGCGATGCCGCCCTGGGGTCCAGGCTGCTTCTCACGGAGGATGCTTATCAGGCCGGGCAACTGGCGGCCGAACTCGACCGGCTGAACCGGGAGCGCCAAGCCATCGAGGTGACGGCTGTCGCCGAGGCGGAGGCCCAGGCCTTCATGGCCCTCGAACGGGTTCCGGATCAGCCCGTGGTCGTGACCGCTTCGGCCGAGTGGCACCCTGGCGTGGTCGGGCTGATCGCCGCCCGAACCAAGGAGCGCTTCCGCCGGCCAGCATTCGCCTTCACGCTCAACCAGGACGGCACGGCGACGGGCTCGGGCCGATCCGTGCCAGGGGTCGATCTGGGGTCGGTGGTTCGAGGGGCCGTGGACGCTGGCCTCGCCGTCAAGGGAGGCGGGCATACCATGGCGGCCGGCGTGACCATTCAGGCCGCCAACCTCGAGCGTTTCGTGGCCTACGCGACGGAGCGTCTCTCCGATCCGGTCAGCGTGGCCCAGTTGAACGACCACTTCGCGGTTGATGCGACCTTGACGGCCGGTGGAGCGCAGCCAGGCATCGTCGCTGCACTGGATCGGGCAGGGCCGTTCGGCTCCGGCCAGCCGGAGCCGGTTTTCGTTTTCCCGCAGCATCGACTCGTCGAGGCGCGGGAGGTCGGAAGCGGCGGCCATGTGCGGGTGAAACTCCGAGGCGGCGACGGGTCCATCATTGGCGGAATCGCTTTCCGCGCCGCCGGCCAGCCGCTCGGTAACGCCCTTTCGAACGCCATGGGCAGCAGTCTCCATGTGGCCGGAACTCTCTCGGTCGACCGTTGGGGCGGGGGCGAAAAGGTCGAGGTTAGGATTATGGACGCGGCGAAGCCAGAATAAGTCATTCTGACGCTTGCGGCGGCGAAAGAACCCATCTATATGTCCGCGCACTTCGGCGGCACTGCCCCGATTAAGCGGCCTTCGTCTATCGGTTAGGACACCAGCCTTTCACGCTGGGAAGAGGGGTTCGATTCCCCTAGGCCGCGCCATCCCGACTTCCCCGAAAAATGATGCTTCTCCTCAGGAGTGTCCGAACTAAAATGGGCCTGATGCATTCGAGGGTGATCACTCGCGAAGCTCCCATCCGACGCTGGAACCCCATGCCCCGTTACTTCTTCAACATCCGCGACGGCTACGACCTCGACGAGGACGAGGAGGGCATCGAACTCCCGGACATCGAGGCCGCCCGCGCTGAGGCTCTGGCGACCGTCGAGGAACTGCGAGACCAGTTGACCGATGCCGGGAACATCGAGCTGGAAATCACCGACGAGGAAGGGCGGCGGCTGCTCACCGTTCCGTTCTTTCGCGGGTCGCATCGCGGCAGACGCTGAGAGCCTGCCCGCCTTCACGGAATATGGAAGTGAAACAGGCGGGCGACCGTTATGCGAGGAAGGCCGAGCGCCTCTAGCCGAATGACACCTATCGCTACGATAGCGCCCAGGGACGGCCCGACGAAGTAGATCCACTGGTGGTCGAACAGGCCGGCGATCAGAGCCGGCCCGAAGGATCGGGCGGGATTCGCGCCCGTGCCGGAGATCGGCGCTTCGAGCCACACCAGGATGCTGAAGAGAATCGGCATCGTGAAGGGCGTAAAATTCCGGGTTCTCGGGTGAGCGGCCGTCGTGAAGATCGTCATGATGAGCAGGAACGTGACGCCTGCTTCGCCCAGCAGAGCCGTCCATACGGAAACTCCGTGTCCCGGCACGGTTGCGCCGAACGAGACGCTTTTTCCCAATTGCCCCCATGCCAGGAGCAGCAGGGCTCCGGCGACGGCCCCGGCGAACTGCGCAAGCGCATACAGGACCGCATCGCGCCATGCGAGCTTGTCCTCGAGCCAGAACGCCAGGGTCACCACTGGATTGAGATGCGCTCCACTGACCTTTCCAAGTGGCGAGATGGCGATCAGGGTTCCGACCGATCCGAACAGCGCTCCTGTCAGGAACCGGCGAAGCCCGTCGCCTGGAACGAGCCGCTCGGCAGGGCTGTCTTGCCCGAACATGAGAATGACGATGGACACGCCAACCCCGACCAGGAGGGCTGTGCCGAGAAATTCGGCTGCGTAAAGAGACGGGTGCAGGCGGTCGGGTGGAAACGGAGCGCCATGGAGGGGCCTGTCCGGAGGAGAGCTCTGACGCCCCGGCTCATCCTCCATGGTCCGCCATCGTCTGCGTTGCCGACGTCCCCTGGCGCAGGTCGCGCGCCTCCGCCTGCTGATGGTCCGATTGCGTGGTGCCGAACTGGCTTGGCCGAACGACCGGCACGGTCAAGCACACGCTTTGCGTCGGCAGGACCCGGCGCCACCTTTGGATCAATTGCTGGTACGCCGTGCCGACTGGGCGGATGTTCCGGTCGAGATCGTAGAGGCCAAGCGGATTGACCCGGCCGTTCTCCTCGCGAAGTGCAGTGTCCCAATCCACTTGGTCGGTGAGCGAGTACCAGGTGAACCCGACAATGGGCACCCCGCTGTTGCGGACCCGCAGCACATTGGCCCATTCCTTCCGCAGCCAGATCTCGGCTTCATCGCCGTTCGGGCCCTGGGCAAGGTTCGTTTCCGTATGCATGACGGGGAGGCGGTAGCGGTCGTAATACTGGCGGGTGATCTCGGCATAGCCGAAGATTTCTCCGGCGGCCCAGGTCCGGCCATCGGGCGCGACCCTGTGCTCATTGGTGACATAATAGTCGTTCCCCATGATGCAGTGCTGGCGAAGATGGTTCTGGAGGAAGAAGTGGTATTCCTCCCTGGTCATCCCGTTATCCACGAGAAATTCGTACATTTCGGAATCGACGCGGCGACCATAATTCAGGTCGAGGGAGAGAAAGCGGCGCGCGTTCGACACTTCGGCGTTCTTGATCGCGTCAGGTTCGTCCGCATGGAAATATTCGGAGGACTCGCTCTGGATGAAGATCGCATCCGGACGAACGTCGAGGATCGCCGCCATCGCCAGGACGTTCGCTTTGACGATGTGCTTGAGCGCCGTCACGAACGCCTTGTCGTTTGAGAGCTGCTCGTTCCACCAGCCGTAAGCCGCCGAGAAGGTGGCGCAGATGAACATCTCATTGACCGGCGTGTAGAGTTGCACCCAGGGAAAGCGCCGCGCAAACGCGCTCGCATATTGGGCGAACAGCGCCGGAAAATCCGGATTCTGGAAGTTGCTGATCCAATCCGGCACGCCGAAATGGCAGAGATCCACGATGGGCACCACATCGAGCGATTTGAGCACCCCAAAGGTCTCGTCGGGAAAGCTCCAGTCATATCGGTTCTGGCCCAGCCATACGCGATGGATCGGCGGGCCATAGCGCAGGTAGCGGATGTCAAGTTCCTGCAGGAGTTCGAAGTCCCTACGCCAGTGCTTGTAGTGGCCGCACTTGTCCATCTCGTCGACGCGGACGGTGCCGTTCTTGATTGTCGGATAGCTGTTCTCGATTCCGGTCGCGAACATGAACCAGGGCGCAGTCATTGCGAGCCTCCGAGAGGGGGCTCCAAGACGCGCCCTCAACGCAAGTGTTTCGTGCAAGTGACGTCAAACCAGTAGCCTCAACCATATGAGGCTCGGGTGATTTGGGAAAGTGCCAAGGTTGGGCGGCCTGGAAGGCTTATTCTCGAATCCCTTCAGCTCGTTTGCGGATCGTCGAAGGCCTTGAACGCTTCCCTTCGGAGCACGTCCGGCTCTTCAAGATAGCGGGCCGAGTGGTGGAAGAGGGCCAGGTCCTTCACGTTCGCCAAGCGGGCGAGATGTCCAGCCTGCCAGGCGGTCAGGTGAAGGGAGGCTTCGGCGAGTGTCCGGTCGCGTTCGAGAAAGACCGCCTCGATGAACAGCTGGTCGGCCTCCCGGGCCAGGAACAGGATTTTCTCCTTGTTGCTCTCGCTGAAACCGGCATCCGTCACGTACACGACCGATTGTCCCGGCCCGACGAAGAAGAGCTGGTGCCGGAGCTCCTTGAGGGAGACGGTCCCGACCCCCGGAACCACGAGATCCCCGTCAAATGCTCCTGTCCTGATCAGGCTCTTGGCTTCACTCAGCCATGGGCCCTTCGGCAGACCGAGGCTTTCCAGGACGCCACGCCTGACATTGACCCGAACGGTTTCCCTGAAACCAAAGGCCAGGGAAGGGATGCCGTGGTCGAGGGCTACGGCTTCAATGCGAAAATCGTCATCCGCGAGCACCACCTGCTTGGGAAGCTCCGAGACGCCAAGCTCCTCCCGCCTGAAGACCCGTCTGGCCGAGAAGCTTGCTCGCCGGGAGATCTGAACCCCGTCGAACTCGCCCACATGGAGCTGAAAATCGACAGACGTTTCGTCGACGAGGTTCCAGGTGAAGCCTTGAAGCTTGTGCTCGACCCGGTCGATGAAATCGGGCGGGCCGATCAGATGCAGCGGTCCGGCACGATGGAGACAGACCCGAAGCAGCCGCTCGAAACCGGCGAAGTGGTCGATGTGGGTATGGGAGACGAAAACGTGGCTGACCCGCATCAGCTCCCGGTTGGAGAGGGGACTGAGATCGCCGAGATCGAACAAGATGGCGCGGCGGCCGTAATGAAAATCGATATACAGCCCCGGATCGTCGAACGGGCCGTTGATCGGCCTTGGCTGAACCAGCCAGCTCATCCGGCCCGCATGACTCGCCAGGCTTTCGCGAAATCATCGGCGTTCCGGCGGATCTCCTCGACCGACATGGCCGGCGTGAACAGGGCGGAGCCGAGGCCGAAACCGTCCGCGCCTGCGTCCACATACGATTTCATCGTATCGGGCTTGATGCCGCCGACCGGAATGACGATCGCGTCCTTCGGCAGCACCGCCCGCCAGGCCTTCACCACCGCCGGCGGGGTGGCCTCGGCGGGAAAGATCTTGATGGCGTCCGCACCGGCCTTCAACGCCGCGAAGGCTTCCGTGGGCGTGGCGACGCCTGGGGTGCAGACGAGGCCGAGATCTTTGGCCCGCCGGATAACGTCTGTGTCCGCGTGGGGCATCACGATGAGTTTCCCGCCCATGTCGTGCACGCCGTTGACCAAGTCAGGCTCAAGCACCGTGCCAGCGCCGACGAGAACATCCTTAGGCATCCTTTTTGCCAGGGTTTCGATGCTCCGGAACGGCTCGGGGGAATTGAGCGGCACCTCAATGATGCGAAATCCGGCCTCGACAAGAGCGTTTCCCACGGCTTCCGCATTCTCGGGCTTGAGACCCCGAAGGATCGCCACCAGTGGAAGGCCCGTCATAAAATCTCGCAGCAAGGGAGCATCCTCGGTTCGCGCATCGAAAAAAGGGGTCTCAGGTGCCAATGTATTCCTAACACCGTCAACCCACCTGGCGCCATTTACCTGGCAGCCGGTTTCAGGGTTTCAACCTTACCCAACGGACTGAAAAGCGTCCGGTTCGGCTGGAGCTGGCCAAGCTTCCGTGGAATTGCACCGCCGCTTGATGGTACGATAGAGACGCGCTCGACCTCTCGGGCATCCTTCCATCCGCGAGAGCTCCTCGTACCGAGAAAATGCATGAAGTCGCCCGCCAAATCGCCGAGTTCCAATGTCAGAAGCACCCTCGACCGAATTGACCTGTCGATCTTGGAGGCCCTGCGCGAGAGCGGACGCATCACCTATCAGGCTTTGTCCGAGCGCGTGGGCCTGTCAGCCCGCCCTTGCCTGGAGCGAGTCAAGCGCTTGGAGCAAAAGGGCGTCATCAGGGGATATACGGCCCTTATCGAGCCATCGGCTCTTGGCCACGACATCATTGCCCTCGCGGGCATCAGCATGCGCGATCCCTCCGCCGTGGCGCGGCAGCGCCTCGAGCGCGCCATGACGGCCCATCAAGCGGTCGTGGAACTGCAGGTCGTCAACGGAGAATACGACTACATCGCCCGTATCGTGGCCCCGACCCTTGCGGCCTACGAGGCGCTGACCGATGCGTTCCTGGCCGATCCAGGCTTCGGCATCGGGCGAATCCATACCACATTCGTGCTGAAGACCCTCAAGAGCTTCGACGGCTATCCGGCTTCTCACAGCCGAGATTGAGGGTTCGGTTTCCCGTAACGACAGATTTGGCTGCGCGGGCTTAGGATTTCAGCCTCAACGGGAAAGCGGGACCTGTAAGCTTGTCCATGGAGGCTCCCATGGATTGCATCGCTCTCGAGAAATCGGTCACCGCCGCAAATTATGACCCGCTACCGGTCGTCCTGAGAGAGGCGAAGGGCGTTTGGGCGAGGGATATCGACGGCAAGCGCTATCTCGACATGATGAGCGCCTATTCGGCGGTCAGCCTCGGGCATGGCCACCCGCGAATACTAAAGGCCATGGCAGAGCAGGCATCCACCCTTGCGGTCACCAGCCGAGCCTATCACACCGAGCTTCTCGGGCCCTTCCTCGACCGACTGGTGCACATTACCGGCCTTGACGTGGCGCTGCCCATGAACACAGGGGCCGAGGCCGTCGAGACCGCCATCAAGGGGGCGCGGCGCTGGGGCTATCATTCCAAGAAAATTCCGCAGGATCGCGCGGAAATCATTGTGGCCGAGAACAATTTCCATGGCCGCACCACGACCATCGTGGGCTTTTCCTCGGAGGACGATTACCGCGAGGGCTTCGGCCCCTTCGCGGGGGGCTTCCGGCACGTGCCCTTCGGGGATGCGCAGGCCGTTGCGGACGCTATCACGGGGAACACCTGCGCGATTCTGATTGAACCGATCCAGGGCGAGGCTGGCATCATCGTCCCGCCGGAAGGATATCTCAGGCAACTGCGTGCGCTTTGTGACAAGCACAACGTGCTTCTGATCCTCGACGAGGTCCAGTCAGGCCTCGGGCGGACGGGCCGCTGGTTCGCGCATCAGCACGAGAACATCAAGCCCGACGGCCTCATCCTCGGCAAGGCTCTCGGGGGCGGTGTCTATCCCGTGTCGGCCCTGGTGGGGACGCGGGACCTCATGAGGGTGTTCAATCCCGGTTCCCATGGGTCCACCTTCGGCGGCAATGCCCTGGCGGCCAGGATCGGGCTGGAGGCGCTTGCGGTCATCGAGGAGGAGCATCTCGTCGAACGAAGCGCCGAAATGGGCGCTTACCTCCTTGCCCGTCTTCGGGACATGCGCAGCAACATCGTCAAGGATGTACGGGGGCGCGGCTTATGGGTGGGGGTCGAGGTCGATCCCAACGTCGCTTCCGCGAGGTCGATCTGCGATGCGTTGCTGGCCGAGGGTGTCCTGTCCAAGGACACGCACGGAACCGTCCTGCGTTTCGCGCCGCCTCTCACCATCACCCGAGACGAAATTGATTGGGGAATGGACCGGATCGAGCAGGTTTTCGCCCGGTCGGTCCATTGAAGGGGAAGACGCATCATGGCTCAGAACCTGAAGAAGAAAATGGATCACACAAGCCGGTCGGAGCGTCTTGAGGCTTATCAGCCCGTCTCCGGAATGGTCGTTCCACGCTTTGCCGGCATCTCGACCTTCATGCGGCTGCCCCACATAGCTCCCACCCAGGCCCCCGGCGACATCGACATCGCGCTGCTGGGCATCCCGTTCGATGGCGCAACAACAAACCGGCCCGGAACCCGGCTCGGGCCGCGCCAGGTGCGCGAGGCCTCGTCGCTGATGCGCATGGTGAACTACGGCACGCTGGTGGCTCCTTACGACCTTTGTGTCTGCGCGGATGTGGGCGATGTGCCGGTGAACCCTGTCGACGTGCCGGATACCTTGCGGCGGATCGAGGCGGAAATCGCTTACCTCCACCAGGGTGGCGTGACGCCCTTGTCCATTGGCGGCGACCACATCGTCTCGTACCCGATCCTTCGCGCGCTCGGGACCGAGCATCCCCTGGGTTTGATTCACGTGGACGCACACAGCGATACAGGCGACACCTATTTCGGCGGCCAGAAGCTCACGCATGGAACGCCTTTCCGCCGGGCGATCGAGGACGGCGTGCTCGATCCCAAGCGCATGGTGCAGATCGGTATCAGGGGAACGATGTATTCCGCCGATGAGCGTGATTGGGCGCTCGACCAGGGCATTCGCATCATCGACATGGAAGAGGTCGCCGACAAGGGCATTCCCTACGCCATTGACGAGGCGCGTCGGATCGTTGGCAGCGCCCCGACCTATTTCACCTTCGACATCGACTCCATCGATCCGGCGTTCGCGCCCGGGACGGGCACGCCGGAAATCGGCGGCTTCACGAGCCGGGAAGCCCTTCAACTCGTCCGCGGCTTTCGCCACCTCAACTTGGTCGGGGCCGATATGGTGGAAGTCTCGCCTCCGCTCGATCAGTCAGGCGGAACTGCGCTCGTGGGCGCTTCCATTGCATTCGAGCTTCTCTGCCTTCTGGCCGAGGCCCGCTCGGAGCGTCCTGCCGGCGGCCGTTTGAATATCGTCGGCTAAGGGGCGTTGCGCAGGCATTGCTGCGCTGTCCGCGATATGCGGGTCTGATCCTCGGCGCCGAGCCGGTTGCCGAGAATTTTCGGCCAAAGATCGGTCTCCCGCAGGTTGTCGACAATGCAGGAACACGTCCGCTGGCAGAGGCCGGGCTGGCCGTTCTGCTGTCGGCAGCTTGCCTCGCATTCTGCCGTGAATGGCCGGGCCTCAGCCGCCGGATTGGGGCCTGTGATCTGCAGAACGCCATATAGGATCGCCAGAAGGACGAGCTGGTGAATCAGGTAGATCGGCAGGCTCTTGCGTCCGGCCCATCTGAGGCTTCGCGATACCAGGTCGCGCCCGCGCCACCGGGCAACACCCATCGCCCCCTCTCGTGCGATCATTCCCTTCCCGACCGCGACTCCGATCAGGACAAACCCGAACCAGGGAAAAACCGGCACGTAGTCGTTCGTGACCGGATCCACCGCGCCAAGGCCTAGCCAGTCGAGCCACGGCGCATCCAGAGCCGGGCTCACGAAGATCAGGGGCGCAGCCAGGACGAACGCCGCGACCGCTAGGGCGAGGGCAGAGTGGAGCCTCAGAAACGGCAGGGCCAGAATGCTCGCCAGGGCGATGCAATGTAAAATCCCAAAGAAAATATAGCTCTGCGGAAAGGCGAAGTACGATGCGACGGTAACCGCCAGAGCGGCGCCGCCGATCTTGGCAAGACGCCGAAGATAGGCGCCAGGATGAAAGCCGCGGGCATGGGCGAGCACCAGGCCGATCCCGGTGAGGAACAGGAACGAGGCTGCGATGGAGCGCGCGAACCAGCGCCAAGCGGCCACTTCAAGGATGTTCGTGCCGATCAGCTTGAGAAAGCTCAGGTCCCAACTGAAGTGATAGACGATCATCGCGACTATGGCGATACCGCGGGCGATGTCGATCGCGTCCCATCGTTGAGCGGCGCCGCTGCCGGTTTGGGGGAGTTGAAGGTTCACGTCGATCCGTTCCGTTGGTGCTGACGACTAGGCGTTCCGTGTCGATCCTGATGGGGTATATTACGGTCATGACCGACAGTCTCGCGACGTCAATCGCCACCCTACAGGAAATGGTTCATGCCGCCGATGTGGTCGTGGGCTTCACGGGGGCGGGCATCTCGACCGAGAGCGGCGTGCCGGATTTCCGATCGCCGAACAGCCCCTGGATGCGCAACAGACCAATACCCTTCGACGTTTTCGTCCAGAGCCTGGACGCCCGGCGGGAGGCTTGGCGACGCAAGTTCATCATGGACGATCTCTACCGCGACGCCCGCCCCAGCCAGGGCCATCTCGGAATCGCCGCGCTGATCGCATCCGGTCGAATGCCGGCGGTGATCACGCAGAACATCGATGGGCTCCATCAGGCTTCAGGGCTGGCCGATCATCAGGTCATCGAGCTCCATGGCAATGGTACCTACGCGAAATGCCTGCAATGCGGGCGTAGGTATGAGCTCGGCTGGGTCAGGGCCTGCTTCGAGGCCAGCGGCGACCCGCCCGATTGCGAGGCATGCGGCGGGATCATCAAATCTGCAACCATTTCGTTCGGTCAGGCGATGCCGGAAGATCCCGTGCGAAGGGCGCAAAACCTAACCCTCAACTGCGACTTATGCCTCGTGGTGGGATCGTCCCTCGTGGTCTACCCGGCAGCGGCCTTTCCGGTGATTGCCAAGGAAAACGGCGCGAAGCTCGTGATCATCAACCGCGAGCCGACTCCTCTCGACGGGATCGCGGACCATGTGATCCGGGCCGAAATCGGTCTTGTCCTATCGGCCTTTATTCCAAGGAATTGAAAGGTTTTCCAGCTGCCTAAAAAACATCGTGGCCTTATGGCCGTTTCTGACTTCCCCTGACTCAGGACAATGTTATCCTCTCGTTAAGGATCTGGTTCTTGATTCGAGTCTGGGTTTTTTCATGTCTAACGATTACAACGCCAACTCATTCAGCTTCCGAGGTGAAAAAACCTCGTTCGATCAAGCTCGTCGGGACGAGGTTGAACACTCCTCGGAAGAAAATTCGCTCGAGCTCGTTCAGGTGAGCGGCCACATCAAATGGTTCGATGTTGCGAAGGGCTTCGGCTTCATCGTGCCCGATAACGGCATGCCGGATGTTCTCCTGCACGTGACTTGCCTGCGTCGCGAAGGCTATCAATCGGCCAACGAGGGCGCTCGCATCGTGGTCGAGGCGGTTCACCGCCCGCGGGGCCTTCAGGCTTTCCGGATCCTGTCCCTCGACGATTCGACGGCGCTTCATCCGTCCGAACTGCCGATGCCCCGCACCCATGTGCAGGTCGTGCCCACCAGTGGGCTGGAGCCGGCTGTGGTGAAGTGGTTCAACCGCCTGCGCGGATTCGGCTTTTTGACCCAGGGCGACGGCAAGCCAGACATCTTCGTCCATATGGAGACGTTGAGGCGCTACGGCATTGCCGAACTCAAGCCAGGCGAGCAGGTTTTCGTGCGCTTCGGCGACGGCTCCAAGGGTCTCATGGCGGCTGAGGTACGCCTGGCCAGCATGGCCCTTCCGCATTCCCACTGATGAGCCGTCTTGTGTTGCGTAAGCTTCGGTTTGCCTTCCTGGTCATAGGCTTCTTTTCTTCCGCTGGGACCGTTTATGCCCAGGCGCTTGAGGCGCTTTCGATCGTTTCGACCGGAGGGCAGCGGCAGACCTTCCAGGTGGAGGTTGCCCGCAACGAAGCGGACAGGGCCCAGGGGCTCATGTTCCGCCGGTCCATGCCCGCGAACCAGGGCATGCTTTTCGATTTCGGCCGGGTCGAGCCCGTCGCCATGTGGATGCAGAACACGTACCTTCCCCTGGATATGCTCTTTGTCCGGCCTGACGGCACGATTGCCAGGATAGCGGCGAATACGGAACCTTTGTCCACCCGCACCATTCCTTCAGGCGAGCCGGTCTTGGCTGTTCTGGAGCTGAATGCCGGCACGACGGGTCGACTGGGGATCAAGGCGGGAGACCGGATCGAACATCCCCTGTTCAAGCGGTGACGTTCAGCGCTTGATGAACCGGAAGACCCGTGATAGCCAACAACCTCTCGGTGACGAAGACGGGGTGTA
This sequence comes from Microvirga aerophila, assembly GCF_003332305.1. Classification (GTDB taxonomy): domain Bacteria; phylum Pseudomonadota; class Alphaproteobacteria; order Rhizobiales; family Beijerinckiaceae; genus Microvirga; species Microvirga aerophila. The sequence continues at coordinate 41,931 of NZ_QOIO01000008.1, forward strand.
GCGCAGTCTGGTAGCGCATCTGCTTTGGGAGCAGAGGGTCGCGGGTTCAAATCCTGCCGCCCCGACCATTCTCACCGATCGGACGATCAAGAGAGTGCCAAAATCCTATGCCCGCACGGATTTATAAGCCCGCCAAGTCCGCAATGCAGTCCGGCATGGCCCGGACGAAGCTATGGCTTCTTGTGTTCGATCAGGATCAGCCGCGCGAAATCGAGCCGCTGATGGGCTGGACGAGTTCAGGCGATACCCGCCAGCAGCTGCGCCTGTGGTTCGACACCAAGGAAGAAGCTGTCGCCTATGCCGAGCGCGAAGGCATCGCTTACCGGGTCGAGGAGCCGCAAGAGATCAAGCGGCGGACCATGTCGTACTCCGACAACTTTAAGTTCAACCGCGTCGGCCCCTGGACCCATTGAGGTCCAAAGGGCCTCGCAGGCGCTCCCTTTAGAGGCTGAGGGCAGGACCCACAAGAGTGCCGCCCTTAGTGGCCGACCGTGCTAGAGCATCGGACCGTTAAGTGGACGCGCCACCGGCGGCTTCGGCATGGCTCCAGGATGGCTGAGATGCAGACCTCATCGGATCCGACTTCTCGTCCGATGCTCTAGGTGTGAGGCGCCAGAACACTACCTCCGGGCACTGCGCAGCAATAAGCCGTAGATAAATAGCTGCCACGCTGCATGCATGGCACTGATGCGGGGCCTGGTCTTCAAGTAAGACGGGTCGTACAGTCCTGAAGACTGATTGGACGCCTCAATGGCCTTCGGAACCCCATTCTAACAAGTAATTGCCGTCTACGACCTGGAAACCACCTTGACCAGAAGTGGATTGGTCCAGAATAGCCCAGCGAGGCCAAGGGTTTCAGGGTTGTTCGTGACACTTCCCTCTAACCCATGCTAGAGGGGAATTATTGCTCTGGCCCCGTAGCTCAGCTGGATAGAGCAACTGCCTTCTAAGCAGTAGGTCGCAGGTTCGAGCCCTGCCGGGGTCGCCACTTAAATCCTTTAATTCTAAGGATTCTCCCGTGGAATTGGTGGATGTTTTAGCGATCCGGTTCCCAATTCTACGCGGGTGGTTCCCAAACCCAGTGACTTGCCGCCGAGAATTATGCGGTCAGCGGCACGGCCGAACAGGTTGACGCGGGTCTGATTCCAGCCGAGCTCGAGCTTATCCATGGCGTTCCGGGCGAGCCGCCACTTGTTGACCTCCTTGGCGTAGAGTTGAACCATGTCCGGCGTCATCTCCACGAGGGCGGCAACCTCTGCCTCGGTGCACCCGGCCTCGAGCAGCATGCACACCGCATTCTTGCGCAATCCGTGAAAGACGACTTTGGCGTCCCGGAGCCTCTTCATGGCCGCCGCCTTTTCGCGGTCCGCCGCAGTGGCCATTCGGTCGTCGTCTTCGACCGTGAATGTGAGTTCGCGCTGCCACGCGGTCCGGTATGCTGGGAGCTCCCACGGTTGTCCATCCTCCCGGAGGTGAAGCCGCGTGTGATCGGCCGTAACGGCTGTCAGGATTTGGCGGAATTCAAAGTGGATTGGTACATGCGCCTCAGCGTGAGTCTTGCGCGTTATAAAGTCGATCCTGGTTGCTGCCGAATCGGGTCGACGCATCGGAATTATGTCGACGGAGCGCTGGCCGGTGTAGACCGCCGAGTACACTGGCAGATGAAGCCCGGTTCGCGCGTACTCGAAAAACAACTCGAACGCCCAGTCCGGCCAGGGTGAATACGATTCCGATTTGTACTTGGGTAGTCTCGTAGACGAGACGACATTGTGCTCGGAATATTCGAGCGGAATTCCGAACTCTACGAGGCTGCGAAGGAAGGATCGGAATTGAGCGGCAACCCGCGGAGTTCGCGCATAGGCGTCAATGGCGATTTGCGCGTGTTTCGTCGTTAGATCGCGAACCGGGCAATCGGCCCAAGCCTCCAGGATCATGTCGATGTACCGGCGATAGAGGGCTTGAGTGCTTGGAGCAATTTGATCCGTCCAATCCGGATGGCTCTGGTAATCCGCCAACAAGGCTCTGAAGGTCATCTTGTCTACCGCGGACCGCTTGGCGTCCGCTTGGGCAGCGTTGTCGATAGCCCTCCAGAACTTCTCGATGTCGGGGCCAGCCTTTGGATCTGGAAGGTCGTAGAATCTGCCGGATGAAGCGTGCCAGCGCCAGCGCCAGCTATCCCCGGAAGGTTCTGCTTCAAGCTTTTTGCACTGCTCACAGCGAGACCAAAAGAGGGTGCTTGGTGGAGACGCCCCGAGCGGCAGGCGAGGCCAAGCGTTCGGCGTGCCTCTGAACTTCTCATAGTAGGCAAACACCGAGCCACTTGGCTTCGCCTGCAGCTTCACGTACTGCGGCAGCTTAACCATGCCGCTTCCGCTCCTGGGCCGCACGGAACCGCTCCCCCATGTTTGAGATCGGCTTATTCTGATCTGGGGGCTGGGGCAGCGTCAATTCCGGGAACAACTCCGGATGCCGACGCCCGCACCACCGGTTGATGGCTTTGAGGTCGTACATTCCGGTATCTGGGTCAGGTTGAGGGAACCCCCGGGCATAAAGGCCGCCCTTGAGCTGCTCGAACTGATGGCAGGTGAGGTGCAGCCGTCGGGCTGCCTTCTCGACGGGGATGTCGCGCGGCTTCACCGGAAATCGGATCCCCAGAGCCTTGGGCGGACGCCTGTGTGGTCTCATCGCTTAGCCTCCCAAAGAAGACCATTCCCGCTTTGTGTAGTATATCACAAGCAGGTTAGGGTGATAGCGGTGATCTGCCAGAGAACGGCCACGTTGTATCTGGAGATATGATCAACGGAGTTAATCGAAACTGTGACTTAATGGCATTGATCTATGGAATTCTATCATAATCCATTCGCCCGTATCATGGGATATAAGAGCCATATTGCTGGATTAACATGAGATCTATTTGTAGGATACGGTTGGATTGTAAGGAGAAGGCACGAAATTCTTCAGTCCGCAAAGGCCAGCACGCCGAGCCTCGAGCAGCTTCGTAAGTGTGCATGACCGGTCTTTTTGTCACAGGTCTCAGAGTGCACACTTGTCGGCACGACGCGCCGCAGCGCCCCACGCGGGACCGCCCTGTTCTAAGCCTCAAGCTGGAGATTGCTTTGGTACGAAGTATGCTGGTCGGGAAACCCTAGGCCGATTTTTCGGAAGGCCGATCTTGAACGGTTGAGGGCATGTGCTTGACCTTTCGGGTACGGCTGACGATGGCTAAAGATCAGCTACATCATACAGAGGAAGGGCCGACCTGCGCTCCTGAAGAAAGCATAGAGCGGAGGAATCATAATCCTTGTGTCGGGGGTTCAAATCCCTCCTCCGCTACCATAGGCCCAAGGCCTTTTCTGGCATTTTCCCGAGTTTTCGATCAGACTCGGTACCAAGCTGGTACCAACCAGCTCGCGCCGAACGGCCGAAACTTCCGCTGTCTGAACACCGCCCCCTAGGATTGAGCACTCAATTCGTGTTCGGGTGATTCCCAATTCTCTCGACGAGCTTGGCTGGTTCGCAAAGGATCAGTTCCGAAGTCCACGGTCAGCCTTCGCATCCAGGTTGCTGCACCGGTTTCCTGCTTCTGACGTCGGATCTCGGCACTCAATCCTTCCGAATGATGATGCGACGACCCTCGGCGCCTCCCGATCTTGCGAGGCGAAGGTTCAAGTCCGCCCCATCGGGTGGATTGTGCCCTCGGTCCTTGGGGTTCGGCATCTCTGCCTCGGGGGCTGAACGTGCTAAACATAGGCGATGCAGACCTACGTCGCGCCTGAGGACATTCGGACCTTCATCCCGCCTCATCCGGATCCTGCTTCGGAGAACCTCTCGCCGCGCCAACTCGCCTCGCTGATGCGCACCAACAACATTCAGGTTTGGTCGCAGCGGGCCTATGAGGAGGAGGTGGTCGTCCGCCGGTTCTTCGGCCGCTCCTCGGTCCTGTTCAATGCTCCCGAAGCAATCCGCCATGTGCTGGTCGATCACCCGGAGGCCTATGGCCGAACCCGCGCCACCCTCCGGATCCTCAAGCCGCTGCTCGGGGAGGGGTTGTTCACCAGCGAGGGAGCTGCCTGGCGGCATCAGCGGCGAACCTTGGCACCAGCCTTCACGCCACGGTCTGTGGAGCTTCTCGTTCCGCATATCCGTTCAGCCACGACTGAGATGATCGGCAGTCTCGCTGCCACTGGGAAGGAGCGGGTGGATCTCTTCCCCATGATCCAACGGCTGGCGCTGGAGATCGCTGGGCGCACCATGTTCTCTCTCGAGATAGGGTAGCACGGACCCGAACTCCGGGAGCAGATTATGCGCTATGGCCAAAGGCTCGGCCGACCGCACCTGCTCGATTTTGTTGTGCCCATCGGCATTCCGACACCCCATGACTGGGCGCGGGCCTGGTTCCGGCGGAGCTGGATCCGGCTGATCGACCAGATCATGGCTGAGCGGCTCAAGGCTAAGACCCAAGCCAGTGGTCCGCGCGATCTGCTCGACCTGCTCATGGCGGCCCGCGACCCGGAGAGCGGGGAGGGGTTCTCGCCCAAGCAACTGCGGGATCAGATTGCCACCATGATCCTGGCTGGGCACGAGACCACGGCGGTGGCGTTGTGCTGGTCGGTGTATCTGCTGGCCCACCTGCCGGAGGTGCAGGAGCAGATTGCCCACGAAGCCGCCACAACCGTGTCGGGCAGCGGGGCAGAGCCTCCGCTCAGCAAACTGACCTACACACGGGCAGTGTTGGACGAAGTAATGCGTCTCTACCCACCAGCCTATGTGATCGTCCGGGCAGCCCGCCAGCCGGATGAAGTCGCGGGTGTTGAGATGAAACCAGGCGATCTTGCAATCATCTCACCTTGGGTGCTGCATCGACACCGGAGGCGGTGGCACCAGCCGGACGCGTTCGTCCCAGAACGTTGTTTACCGGGCGCCTCCGCGATCGATCGGTTTGCCTACATGCCCTTTTGTGTCGGACCTCGCGTGTGCATTGGCGCTCACTTCGCGCTCACGGAGGCCACCCTGGTGCTGGCCGAACTCATGCGCTCGTTCCGGATCGAGTTGGTCACAGATCAACCGGTCTTGCCCGTTGCCGTGGCGACCACCCAGCCGGACCACGCGCCGCTATTCCAGCTCCATCGCCGATAAGTCTCTGCTGTCGGAAAGACTGGCTTTCCAGCACTGGAGAGCTCTCTACGTCAAAGGGTAGGTACAAGCCGAGAGGAGCAAATCATGGCACGAACTACCAAGTCGGTCAGTCGAGCACGCACAACGGATCGGGGGGCTTCCAAAAAGGGCACCGGCAAGCAAGCAGCCACTCGGGGAAGGAGCGCGGAAAGAGGTACTGTGAAACGGGGAGCCGCCAAGAAAGGCGCGACTAAGCGGCGAGGATCTCGCGCCGCCCTTATGGTCAAAGGCTGGACGGTCAACTTTGTCTCCGGGGAGTCTCTCCAGCTCGAGGCGGACTCCGTGAGCATCGACAGCAGCGGAACGGTGACGTTTTCCCTGTTCGGCACCGATGTGCTCTACGTCTCTGCAGCCAACTACAACTTCATCATGGAAACGAGCGAGCCTCTCGAGAGCAGTGAAGAGGGCGACCAGTAAGCTAAAGCCGAGATGGTCCGCCTTCATATGAGAAGGAGCATGCCCATAGTCCGGATTCGCTCGCGATAGCTTTCTTGCGTCAGCAGAATCCTCCTGCGCCTGGTTGCAAGGAGGCCCCGCCTTGGCGGGGCCAGAGGTATTCAGCGAGACCCCGTGGCCCTCGACTGCACGGGAGTCGGGATGTTGGGCTAGTTTCATGGTGTTGCGCATAGGAGGTCCCTATGCGCAACACCATGAAACTAGATGAAAGATCTGAGCCCGCGCACGGGCAGGTAGACCCTGATGGTCCTGCCACTCGCAGCGTGAAACCAGTTTTTGAGAGGGACGGCGCCCATCCTGTCCCCATGCCATAGCACCCATAACGGTGCTCCCTTGTCCCTACTGTGCCGTTGAGACCCGTGCACGGCGGGATGGCAGGCGACTATACGAGATTGTTCAGCCCGATCGCGCTGGAATCGGACTAGACCGACATAGCAGCCGCAATAGAGAGAGGGGTTTGTGGAGAGGGAGAAATGCCCTCGACGAATGTATTGATATCCGGCCAGCGGACCACCCGTTGCCGAGCAGAACGAGCCTGATAATCGTCTTCAGTCAAAGGTCATCATTGCTCAGCACCCGATTGGAGATTGAAGTTGCTGAGAGCTGGTCCATTGAACAGCTGGAGGATGCGCTCACTATTTACTTGTGAGGCCGATACTTACGCGATCGGAGGATCCGCTGGCGTATCGTGTTCTTAGTAGGCTTGGTGTCCAGAGCGTCGCACTGGCAAATCTCGCGCAGCAAATCGTGTTTTAGCGCAGGACCGAACTGTCATGGCCCAAGATCATGAGAACCGTCGAGCCATATCCGGCTGTTACCACGTGGTATTCGCAGAAACTTGAGAGGGGGTTCGAACTATAACTGAGTATGAGGACGTCCGGTTTGTGCAACTCGATCGACGATCATCAACGCCATTGACTTCAATATATTGCTGCTATGGGGCGCGCTTTGCGACTGCAGTCCATCATCTTGCAGCCAAAGTCTGGGCCGTCATCAATAAATTAGGCAATCGAAATGCTAAGTAATTTAAGGTTCGCCGCCAGATTGCCATGCAGGGCTCGGTTAGTGCGGAGTTTTTTGTTGCTTGCCTTAGTATATTTGCGGTATTGCCAACCGCAACAATATTATTAAATTCCACGACTGAGGCGCAAATGAAGGATCCATTCTTTGAAGTTATTTTTGATGGTGAATGGAACGCTTGTGTCGGGTCGCAAGGCGCAGAGGAAAATTACATTGACGGCTACATCGAAGCGGCATTTGAGCTCGCTTCAGCCGTAATCGACAAAAGGCTGTATGCAAGCCGAGATACGCTGGCGATGCCGATCCTTTACAATGGCCGACATGCTCTGGAGCTCTCACTAAAGTTTGCGATCAATCGGTTGCACTCAATTGGCTTGCTCGGAGCCTTGCACAAACTCGACCACGATATCCTCTCGCATTGGAAACACTTGCGCGATGGAAATGTAGGCGACGCGACTATCCGTCAGTTGGTTGCCGATCTCGAACCCTTTGTGCAGAGCTTGGCTAGCATCGACGATGACGGACAGGAGCTACGCTATGCAAAGACGCAGGAGGGTAAAAAAAGTCTTGAAAGGATTGCCGTCGTAAACCTGCCGCACATCCGATCAAGCCTCAAAGCGATGGGGGAACTTCTAACCCGCTTGAAGTATCGCGTTGAGGATTTTCTCGATGAATGCAGGACAGGCACTTACACCGGTGAATGCTCTAGACGTGACCTCCGAGTGATCGCCGAAATGCTGGGCGATCATGCAACCTGGAGGGAAGAGAGTTTTACTCAGAAGAAAGAGGCTGTATGTGCACAGTTCGGATTAAGTAGTAAGAAATTTTCCAAGGCTGTCGATAAAATAAGATAGTCGCGTGAACTTGGAGCAATTGTCGGGCTGGAACAGCCGCTACGCTATTTGACGGATGAAAAGGCGGTCGCCGTAATTTGCTTATGGGAAAAAGCAAAACCGGTCGAACCGATGGAATCCGACGACTTAGGAATGTACTACTGGAACCGGGATTTCGAAAAGGTACGAGAATACTTGAAGGTTAAGCATGAGCTCAACGAGCAGGTGCGTGACATGCTTACTGCCGAAGAGCTAGCTGATTTAAAAGCACTATTCTACATTGGACGTGGGTCGGAGCAGGGTGAGCACTATGCTCAAGTTTTGGAACATATGAAAACATTGCAGTCGGAGCCTCTTTCGATTGATGAAATTGATTCAATCTTGTCCAAAACAAGCTTGCTTGAGAATATTATAATCGGAGCGAGTCTCGTCGGGAGGCCTACCTTAGCAACTAGGCTCCGTGAGATCCGGCCATTGCCTGATAATGCAGATGCCCCTGTTCTACCCGAAGATACTGCGCAAAATGATTCGGAACCTCCGGAGACAACACAGCCCGCGTAGGAATGTTGTGGGACAAAGCACCGAGGTGAGCCCCGTCGTGCTATGCCAGTGAGACAATAGCTTCTGTGCAAGATTGCGGTGTAGTACCGCAATCTTGGCAAGGGAGGCCCGTTACGCGCCTTCCGTTGTATCCCTCCCGGCCTGTGGCGCTCCTTCGGCATCAGCAGCTACACGGCTTCATCCAAAATCAACGCATGTCGCTCTTTCACGGCGTACTCCCCATAGTCGGTTGCACGTTTCCAGATCCGTGTCCTGATGTACCAGGCGAGCCTCCACCCCGGAGGCGCACGGTCGGGAAGGGACTCGAACACGGCCTTGTCGACCTCCGCAATCGCTCCGCAACGCGTATGCCCTTCGCCGATATAGGCAGGAGTCCAGACATCGTTCCAGATGCGCGTCCTCGAGACAACCGCTCCCCCTGAGACTAACTCCAAAACTCCAGCCCTTACTTGGCTGACGGCATCATCCGAAAGGCAATACGGCGCCAGGAAAGGTAGGCCAACCGCAAAGCAGTCCGAACTCCAATACCCATACGGAATCGGAAAAAACGAGGAGCATACCGGAGCGCACCATCCGGCTTTTCCCCTGCGCTTCATGTGATCGATGGCGACGTCTCGCACAGCACCTTCGATCGAAAGCGACTTCGCAACGAGCGTGAAATCCATCGGTTCGAACGGTCCGTGGTCATCCCGCATCTCGAACCCGGGCGAAACGAAGTAAGCGCCCACGCTCACATCGCCGTACCTAGCCAGATCCAAAGGGAACGGACTGTCGAAAGACACGGCAGGCATCTCGACGTTTCGGTTAGCCTCGACCCACTCGGCCAGCACGCCCTCCAAACCGCGTCCGTCTGCAAAAGCCTTTTCAGGTAGGTCGCGTAGAGCTTCGGGCTTCGGGGTCGGATCGAGATCGAAAATCCCGCCGATCGCTGGAATATGCTCGAGCAGATAATCGCCTGCCAGCTTTAGCGGCATGCCCCATTTGGAAACTGCGAAGGCGAAGGTGCGAATATGTGCGGAGCGAAAGACTTCCGTTTGCCGTTGCAGATACTGTCCCATCACGCCTGACCGGGTATCGCTGTATTCGTCGAAATAATGCGCATACGAGGTAAGACGGGTTCCTAGTCGTTCGCGTAGATTGTGCCATTCCCACGCCCACTGGTATATGAGAGGCAGGCCGGTCGAGCGCCCAATCTTCCCCAGCTCATTGTAAAATGTGGGCGGGATGTGCGCCCCTTTGTGATCGAGAAAATATTTGTCCGGCCGAAACAAAATGGGCGCTTCGCCTGAATGCGCGTTCTCCCAGCCACCGAGCGCGGCGCCGGGTCCGAACGCTTTCTCTAAGAGTTTGTCGGCGAGGATCGAAGGGCATCTTATCCTTTCGACGACTTCGTCTCGGCTCGGACGGGATTTGCTCTCAGTTAGGAAAAGTAAGCACAATACGGAGCACACTTCCGATTCTGTTTTGCAAAGATCCAAGAAGTTTAAGAGCTCCGCCGTCATGTCGGTGCGCGTACCGTCCGACTGAAGCAATCCTCGAATCTCGCGGGCCGCTCGCCAGCGCACCATCGGCACCGGCCATTTTAGCCGCTGCACGAGCATAGCCATTGTATGGCGTGCCGTTACCGAAGCCATGTTGCCTCCGAGATAGGCTGGTCTTCAGTCTCTTCTTCGAAAATCGAAACGAACGCGGCCGTAACTTTCATGGCCTCAGCAATTTGCCCGGCGACAAGCAGAAAGCGGACAAGATGGTGAAACCCTATCGAGAAACTGGCACCGCGCCTGGCGAAGTACTCCTCCGGCACCGATGTATCACGAATGAAGTCTTTCCAGCGGTCCTGATAAACGCGCGCGGCTGCCTTGAGACGGGCCTCGACCTCCTCATCGGAAGTGTAATGACTCGACCACCCCCTGCGGCGTATTTGAGCCTGGACCAGCCAGGGGTAGGCGGCGTTTCTACCTTCGGCTTCTAAGCTCACCTCGAAGGCAACGTCGAGCAATTCTTCGATGTCGTACGTTCTTTTTCCAGCCTCGAAATATGCCTTAATCGACGCAACGGCGTCTCGAGATTTACGCTTGGCATGCCAGTGGCGAAGCCAGCGGGAAAGAAAGTCCTTCTTCTTCGAATAATGGAAATGCGGATCGCCGACGGCCTTGGCTATTCCTGTGAAATCGTTCGAAGCGAATGCGGTCGGATCTTGCTCCGTCGCCCTCTTCTCCTCAAGTGTCAGCTCTCTGTCCGGTGTCGAATAGCTCCGCTCGACGGGAGAAGGTAAGCCGCCCAGAAACGCCGTTTGCCGCTCAAGCAGTGCCTGCGCCGTAGAAGACGTTTGTGCGCGCTTGCGAAGTTCGTGCAGCGATCCATGGTCGAGCAGCGTTCCTGCCAACGCAGCCGCCTCCGGATCTTCCAGGTCGGCGATCCCAATGAAGCTCTTGAGGCTTTTGTCGGCTAGATACCATTCGTCGGCATCGAGGTGATGGACATAGAATTTCGGCAGCAAATGCGGCTGCGTTCTCGCGACTACGTCGATAATCTCGGTGCGCGCATGCCTGGTTTCGTCGCAGTCTGTGAAGTCGACTATGGCATCGACAATCGCGGCGATCGTTCCAATCCAGCGTCCAGTTTCGCTCGGATCGTATGCGTGCACATCTCGAACGCTATGCAGCACTTCGAAGGCAAAAATATCCTTGCGGTACCCATACCCAAGCAAGCACGACGACGCTTGTTGCACGAGCGATCCCGGATCGCCCACCCCGTAGAGATGGGATAGCGAGGCGTACTTGGTCCACTGATCCGCTCTCTCGTTGAACTCTGACAACGTTCTCGAGAGCTTCTGCGTCAACTCTTGTAGTATGTCGCTAGCCGCTTCTGCGCTGAGATAGCGGATGCGATTTTCTGCGTTCGTATCGATCCAGACCTCGTCGATCTAGTGCGCCGATCCGCGCGCGGCCGCGAGCTCGTCCGGAGGTACGCCGGGTGTGTTCTTATCGGGTAGGCCCACGAGATGCACATCCAAGGCGATCGTAGTGAGGGCATTACGAAACCCTAGATAGTGAGCTTGGACCGACTCGGTCCGACCCGCGAACGGTATCTTCGGAACGCCCGCTGCCATTAAGAACGGTGTCGAAAAGGTCCATGGCATTGCGCCGGAGACGAGACTCTTGGCGCAATCCTCGAGGCAGTCCAGCGCCGTGTCTATGAACCCTAAGCCTCCGCGTGTGAGCCCAGGGTAAGCGAACGGTCCTCCAGGCGAGGCGATCCGGCTTCGAAGCGCGGTCCAGAAAAAGTCGATATAGAGCCTTTGTAGCTCATCATTATCTGTCGGTGCAGAACGCTCGCGAAGCAGGTCTGCGGGAGCGGGCGAGATCTCGACCTCGCACTTATGTGTCGGAGCCTTGTAGAAAAGCACTCCCGCTACGAAGGGCGAATGCTTAAAGCGGCCCTTCTTAACCCGTTGAAGGGGATCGGCACCGACAAACAATGCGGCCCGCACAATGTGCTCTTGGATTTTTCTTCTGAGCGCTGCCCACTTTGCGCCCGCTAAGGAGTCCCCGATAGCGCTCAGCGCGTCCAGGCTATGCATTCGAGCCAGAAGCTCTATGTACCGAGCGACATAAGGTTCGGGCTTTTTATAGCCGCTAAGGAAATTCATCACCCGTGGCACGCGTTCTGCACCGGCGAGCGCAGCGACCTCGAGAAATGCCCTTGTGAGCTTTTCGAAATCGTCGAAAGGACGATGACGAAGCACGATCCACGTGTTTATCCGCCGGATAAACTCCGTAAAACAGCCTTCGACCAGCTCATTCCGCAGAGCTTCGGGGCCGTGGCGGGCGAGCGCTGCCAATTCGTCGTTGGTTAGTTCCTCCAGGTTATCCAATAGATTGAGCGCTTGTTGCCGATTGTCCGCAATCGACAAGGCTGCCCCTCTGAAGGCTCCGAAATCCCAAGCTTGGTATTCACGGACGTTGCTCACGCGCGTTTTTATCGCACGCAGGCGAAGGGTTGTCGCAAAATCGGAGGATGCAAACGTCAGAGTCTCCGCTGCGGCTAAGATGTTTTGAATTTGCGTCTCAGGCCAGCCATAAGCTAGCGAGTTTACGGCCCAAGCTCTAGTCGTGTTGGTCAAAAGAGGGGTGGTGTTTCCGGCACGAGCCTGGGTGAGCCAGAGCCATCCCCATCTCCAGTACTCGGGCGCGTCTTTTTCAGCCTCGCGACGATATCCGGCAAAAGGACTTCGTAGCTTTCTTTGTGATCGTCGCGCTCCCGAACCCACGCAAAGATACTCCCATGAAAGGGCACCATTCCCGAGTTATGCGGCTCGAGTAGAAAAGCGATCTCGCCGAATTCGCCTATGCACTGGCGGATGCCCGCGCTCGGCCAAAAAAAGTCGGATCCTGCGAGCGCATGTAAGACGGCACGCGAGGGTTCGGCGATCCGGATCCACAAGCTCTTGTAATAGGTGCGGATATCTCCGTCCGGACAAGGCGGAAGCGCTAAGACGACGTCTCCGTCCAACGGTTCTCCGGATCGAACGAGCCCTTCGAAAGCATATATTAGATGAAGAGGGTGGCCCTGACTGATTTTGAAAAGTGCCGCAACGATCTTGTCGATCTCTTCCGCACGGCGGCCGCTCCAACGAACGGCGACCGGCCGGGATCGATCTTGGGTCTCGAGCCAATGCCGGACGGCGACCTCATCCATCCTGGGGATCTCGATCCAGTCCGCGGGCGTGGCGTTGAGCAACAGCTTCGATGGAAGTTGGTCGTCTGCAACGCGCTGCGTTCCGACGATCAACGCGAGATTGTCAGGCAGCGGAAATAGAGCGTTGAAAAGATGATTGAGTTGATCCGTGCGATGCGTGTCGCGATAAACGTGATCGAGGCCGTCGACGATAAGATAAAGACGCTTACCGTCGTGGGCCAGATTGTCGGCAGCGGTTGCAAGGCCTCGCCTTAGGTTGTCCGGATCCTCCGTTACGCCGGCTGTGAACTCCGGATACCGGCTGAAAAGCTGCTCGTAGAGCGACATCGCGATGTCGGTGTACGAGGTGCGGTTTGTACCCGAGTCCTCTGCCGATAGGAAGTAATGGTGCCGAATGACTGCGTCGCCCGCAGTCTGCAATTCCTGCGAGAGATAGCTCAGGTATGTGCTTTTGCCGCGGCCCGGGGTTCCCCACAAAACTGTTAATGGAGTGGCAGAATCTGCAACGCGGTTTCGTAGATCGTTGTCGAACGTCGGACTTGGCGGCTCATACCCTTCGGGCACGAAGAAGTCTTGCCGAAGCGGGCGAGGCCGCTTCTTCGAAATTAGCCTGACGACATGGTCTCTTAAGATCTTGCCGTCCGGTGGAGGTTCGCGCTGCAAAATGGCCCAGCGCGTGACCTCGTTTCGAAGCAGTAGCCAACCGGCAGAATCCGTGTCGGTCGGAACAAGGCGATCGCGCAGTTGAGCTTCGTAGCGATCCAGGTCGGGAAGGCCCGTATCGAAGGCGAACACATTGAAGAAGTCGGCCGCCGAAGAGGCGCCGCCGCATTCGACTTCGATCGAAGCACGTGTGGTTGCAGGCACTTTCGATAGATCGATTAACTGACCGTTCATGCAGGCTGCAAAATCGGAGGACGGAATGCGATTGGTCTTTAGCTGTGCGCTGTGAATGGGCCCGTTTGCCTTGGCGCGAGCGAAAGATTTCGCCCACTTGGCCAACATGCTCGTGCCTTTCTCTTTTTTCGAAAGGAGGTAGTCCCAGTCGAGCGCATGTTCTGCAGGGTCAACAGTAAACTTGACCTGAAAGTATTCGACCGACCCGTTCATACGCTTGGCAACAACGTCGTCGAGCGATTTGACGCTTGGATCGTCGGATTCGAGTTGCACCCATTCGAACAACGCCGGGTCGCGATGATGCCGAATGAGCATTTCGATGCCGACCAGGTCTTGGTACTCATATCCAGCGCGCGTAATAGCGGTGAATTTTATCGTTTTGTTTCCGGCCAAATCTCACCCCGGCCCATATTACAGATTGCAAATAACTATCCCCTGTCGATAACCTAGGTTCCGAGCCCAAGGCCAGTCCATTTGCATATCAATATTGAAGTCCTAACTGGATGGTCGCAGTTTGCAAAGGATTGTTATGGGGTGACGACAGAAGCGCGACGCCCGATCCAAACAACCGGGGGGCCCGAAAGCTCGCCCCGCGTTTCAGGATCAAACGGCGCCGCGCCAGAATGGCGTAGCGAAGATATCGAGAGGCGTGGCGTTACATTTGGGGCAATGCCACATAGGCGCTGCCATCTGCGCTCCGCTCGAAACGGTCTCGCAATGAAGGCAATGCCGTTCCTTGGAAAGATCGCGATTGAGGAGCGGATGCACAGTGCGACCTTCTGCGTCCGGCTTGTGCGAGCGCTTTGGCCAATCGCGAGCGATCCGCCCTCGTAACCGTTCGACAGCGGCATTGCAGATAACGAGAGCCTTCGAGGCGAACTCAGGATCATCGGTCGGATTCTTATACCGTCCGGACTTTCTGATAACTGGCCCGTCCGATGGCGCCTGTTCTACGCAGTTCGCCCAACCGCGTCCGGTCATCAACACCTCGAAGTCTGCGAATAGACTTCGCCCGCATGGTCGAGAATGACGAGGCCGCGCTTGTCGCCCTTGGCGAGGAAAAAGCCGCGCTCTTCGAGACTACGCTCGAAGGACTGGCGGTCGTCCGAGCTTTTCCAGCAATCTTGTAACATCTGCTTGGTCCGCGCGGATCCAGGCCCTGGCGCTTGACCTGCTGCCATTCGGCCGGAGTAATGTTGCGCGGGTCGCGCTGCGCCGTATTGGCAAGCCCGCGCGGCATGTCCCAGCCATGTTTGAGATAAAGATCGCGGGATGTCCCAACCAGCTTCTTCATGAAAAACGAGAGCTGGCGGGCCATCATTGTCTCGGGATCAATGCGTGACCAGACGCAGTGAGCGTGACGCCGGCCTTCCTTTTCATGGAAGACAATGGCGCGGCTGATCGCTCAGGTCGAACTCGGCTTCGATCCGGTCAATCGCATTCTCGAATTGCGCTGGTGTTACATTGGCCTGCTCTGGTGAGCTGAGGCTTAGCGAGCAGAGGTACTGGCGGCATTTCGTGCCGCAACTGATCGCTTCCGCCTCCTTGAAAGCATCTCTCAGATTGTCGGAGGCGAAGCCCCTGAGTTCATGAAGGCTGATATGCTCATTGTCATCCATGCGCATGAGGTGGACGGTCAAATCCTGACCGCCGCCACGCTGTGAGCCTTTAAAGATCCTGACCGGCCCTCCGGCTTGAGCCCGAGGGCGAACAGAGGCAGGTCACGGATATAGCGAATGGCGCGAACCGCTTCGTTCAGTTCTGTCTCGGGTTGCTGATCGACCGGCAGTGCGTCGACATTCGCCAGATGGGCAAGTTGGTTGAGATTGCTGGCGAGGCTCGAGCGGCCGAGCAGGGCTAGTGCCTGGGCCAAGAACGGTTGCGCTTTTAAGCGCCGCACTCTTCAGCCTGCTTCAAGGCACGCCACGCGACCAGACAACCCCAACTGAAACCCAGAAGAACTCCCTGAGCACTGCATCGGCGTCGCTTTGCAGGTTTGCGGGCCAGCTGTCGACACTCAATACTGCGGCACAGCAGCTCTGTGGATGACAAATCAGGTAGACCAAAGCTGTGGAGTCTAGGATTACGACTTCATAGGACGAGTACGATGGTGTTAGTTGGGAAGCATGTCGATCCTCGCGCGTCTTTACAAACTGTACTCTCATGTCGAAACGCTTTTTTCTCTCGGGGGCTGGATTCTCTGGCTAATCGGTCTGACAGGGGCCGGTATTACCGCAGCGGCATCGGCGTACACGTCCTGGTACTGGGATAGCTATGGCTGGGTTGGTGTAGCCGCCGCTGGACTTTCCGCCTGGCTCTTGTTCGCACTATCCCTCCCACTTATCGCTGTTGGCATCCGTTTGATGCGCCCTCCGGCTGCTCCTCATCTGTCCCAAGTGACCTCGGCGCCTGAAGGACTCGCCGAGGTCCCGGATCAATTGGGAAATCTTAAGAACAAGTTGAGCGGCCTAGCTCAGGCTTGGATTACGGCTGACAGGGTGAGGGATGAAGGATTTGAGCGGATCCGATCCGACATTGGCGGTCTGAATGACCGATTAACGAAAATTGAAGTCAGCCTTCGCCCCAAAGGTGGAGGAATTTTAGCAGGTGGTTTGGACCGGAAGTCTGAAAGTCGTCTTGAAGATCTTGAGGCCAAGCTTGAAGACGCGTGGAATTATACGAGTTCTGTAAAGGATAGCCTTCAGGATGCCCTAGACCAACAGAAAGCCGTGTACGACCAGCAGTATTGGCTTTTGGTCACATCGTTGCGAGCGCGAGATGCTGAGGCGATGTTGCGGGAAGCAGATACCCTCATTATGAGGCTCGGCCCCAAGCTAACAGCGGCCGACAGCTACGAAAGTGGGGTGTTATGGTCGAAAGATCACAATCTTTGGGGACATAGCATCAGCAAGATAGATTGGGTGATGAGTCAGTGGTGGAAGGAAAAGCATCAGTCTCTTCTCGACCTTAAGCATTACGATTTTGAGCATAAGGATCGTAAAGCACCGACCCACATCTTGGTCGATCAAGAAAAGAATGCTATCCGCTACAAGCAGGTGTGCATAGTACAAGAAAGATACATGCGCTTACGAAGTGACCTTTTCAGCTACTTGGACAGCAAGGCGCGTGAGTTGCCCGGTTGATCCAAGTGTACATTTAGCACAACGCTATAGGAGGCGCTTAGTGCCCTCCCTTGAGAAGAATCCCTGGTCTAGGCTAGTGCTTCTGTCCCAGACCTCTCTTAGCAATCTTAGCAATAGTAGCGCGGCTGCACCCAGTAGTCCATTGCTGGGTTCCCCACGGGCTTGGTGAGGTAGCCCACCTATCCACCTACGCCCCAGCATCGAGAGTAATAGCTCTGTTGTCCTCTGACGAGTTCAGGAACACCGAGACGCGGCTCTGGCTGCCATAGGGCAATGTCCGATAAGTAGGGATTATCGGGCGTTGCCGCGGGTCAGAAAGCGGGTTGGCTCAAGACATCGGTTCAGGAGCCGGCTTCGGGTCTTCGGGTAGAGGAATGAACTCCTGATCATCATTCAAGGGCAGATGAATCCGACCGCTCTGCCAGTCGGCCTTGGCCTGCTCGATCCTGTCCTGGCGCGAGGAGACGAAGTTCCACCAGATGTGCCGTGGTCCCAGGGGTTCACCGCCCAGCAGCATAACCGTCGAGGCCTCAAGGGCCGTCAGGACCGGATCCGAGCGTCCGGCGAAGACCAGCATCTGCCCCGGGCCATAGTCCCGCCCGTCCGCTTCCACTCGACCTCCGACCACGTAAGCGGCTCTCTCTGGATACTCGCTCGGGATGCCAATCCGGCCACCAGCTTGCAACTCGGCATGGACATAGAACAGGGGAGACTGATTCCTGACCGGGTTGGTCAGCCCAAAGGCCCGACCTGCAATCAATCGCGCCGAGACACCTGCTTCCCCAAACACCGGGAGGTCTTCCGCGCCATGATGGATGAAGCTTGGCTCCATCTCCTCCTGAGCTTCCGGAAGGGCCACCCAGGCCTGGATGCCGTGCACCCGCCCGCCACTCTGCCGGATGGGGCCGTCGAAGCGCTCGGAGTGGCTGATGCCGCTGCCGGCCGTCATCCAGTTCACGGCGCCGGGCCGAATGGCCTGCTGCGCCCCCGTACTGTCCCGGTGCATGATCTCACCATCGAACAAGTATGTGACAGTTGAGAGCCCAATGTGCGGGTGAGGGCGCACGTCGGTCGTGCGGGGCACTTGCGGAGGCAGGTCCACGGGCCCCATATGGTCGAAGAAGATGAACGGCCCAACCATGCGCCGCCGCATGAACGGCAGCACGCGACCGACTTCGAAGCCGCCAGGGTCCTTGCGCCGTGCGCCAATCACCAGATCCAGCATCAAACCCTCCACGCCAAGCGCAAACCCCAGCCAGTCGGGATGGTTGGCCCTCAGGCGGGCTGAAATGTGGCCTGAAGGCGCGATGGGATCATTGATACGGGCAGGTGAGCGGCCATACCTCCTGATCTGACGCTTGGAGCTGTGTGGGTCCACCTGTGAGACAGCACATGCGTCGTCTTCATTCCCAGCCCACGATGGAGCTGATCCTATGACGAACGAACATCCAAGTGGAGTTAGGCCAGGACAGCATCCGTTCCGGGCCGTGCTGTGGGATATCGATGGCACCTTGCTGCTGAGCGAATCCATGCACTTTCGTGCCCTTCGACATGCCCTGGCAACCGAAGGGGTGGAGGTGCCTGACGAGTTTCATCATGAGATCGTCGGCCGAGCGGCGAAGGTCGTCTACAAGAAGTGCCGGCAGACCTTCGGCTTGTCGATGAGCTTCGACCAGTGGCGCCGGCTGAAATACAGCTACTACACCGCCCATGCGGCAGAGATCGCGGTGCGGCCCGGCGCGCTGGAGGCCTGGCGGATGTTCGAGCAGTCGGGGCTCCGGCAGGCCTTGGTTTCGAATTCTGACCGGATCGTGGTGAACGCCAACATCCGGGTGCTCGGTCTGGAAGAGCCCGGGTTTATTTCAGTATCGATCAATGATGTGGTGCGGGGCAAGCCTGACCCTGAGCCTTATAAGCGGGCGGCGACGCTTCTCGGACTTAAGACTCAGCAGTGTATCGCGATCGAAGACAGTCCGACCGGAGCCCAA
The DNA here is from genome assembly GCF_003332305.1 of Microvirga aerophila. Classification (GTDB taxonomy): domain Bacteria; phylum Pseudomonadota; class Alphaproteobacteria; order Rhizobiales; family Beijerinckiaceae; genus Microvirga; species Microvirga aerophila. The sequence goes on from NZ_QOIO01000008.1 coordinate 60,705, forward strand.
GCCGCCCTTGCCGCTGGAACCCACATCATCGCGTGGCCGGAGGATCGGACGCTAGAGTTCCCGCCAGGCATCCGGCCCATCACGGATCTGGAGCCGGCAGTCAAGGAACTCCTGCGACATGTGGCTTAAGAGCGCTGCATAAGAGCATTACCGTGGGCAGGCCAGGGGACGGTGATGACCTCTTTCTCGGATGGCGTTGAAGCGACGCATGTTCATCACATCACCAAAAATGGTAAACCGCGCCCTGTTCCGGGATCACGAACTGGACGCCGAGATCGTTGCCAGCCTCCAGTTCTTGGCGGATTGCCTCCTGAGGCTGCTCGCCGGTCAGCAAATATTTGATATGGCTCACGACAACCGGCAGTCCTTTCAAAGCATTGCCACCGGCCTCCTGATCCAGACCATGTAGGGTCTTGTGGACCCATTTTGGTGTCAGGTGTCCGAACAGCAGATTGTCTGGCCGATCACTGGTGTATGACGTCTCCAGAATGATCGCCTTCAACTTCTGTTGTTTCACCTTGTCGGCAATAGCCTTCCAGATGTCCTGCATGTTGGAAACCTTCTGGACCTCGTCAGGACCGGTATCCCCAAAGCATAGGATGGCATCGTCCCCGCTTTCGATGAGGAAGGCAGTGGATTCGGCTCCTCCATGGTTGAGCGGGAATGCTGTGACGGTCATGCCAGTTCCTGTTAGCTCCTTGGCTTCGCTAGGCTTCAGGTCCTCCAGGTGATACTTCTTCAACTGCGGCTGCTGGCCACGATCCAGCATGTTGGGCCAAGCCTTCCAGTTGAAGTAGGTCTGCTCGATCTCCGCACTCACTGACGGCAGACTGTAGATGGTCTTGTTGCTGTCATCCGGCGAAGCGATCACCAGCCCCTGCACGTGGTCGAGATGTGCGTGGCTGATCAGGTAGCCTTTGATCTCGTTTTTCAACACGTGCCCGATGACGCTGTCGGTCGAGCCATCGGGCACTTTGACGTCGCTGAAGACGCCCTTGTCCTGAGCGACCTTCAACCCGTTGACCAGACTGCCGGCATCGCACGCAATCGCGTTCCGGTCTCCGTGCGGCCGAATGAGATAAGAGCTGAGATTGCCGTCCTGAATGCCGCCCAGAGCGCCGAGAGCGATTACATCGAAGCCCTGGTCCGACAGAGCGGTGGTGGGCATCAGAAGCAATGACATTGAAACAAGCGATGGGATCAGCCTCATGAAGGTTCCGCCACTTTCAAATGAACGTTCGCATGAGAAATGCTGGCACAGGCGAGGGATGAAAGCCAACCGCCATCCGCCTGGTATTGCCGCGGATGACGTTCGGCCGGACGAAAATGGCCGGTAAGAGCAGGAAGTATCCGAATACTATCAACAGGGCGGTTTAGGATGGCAGGACAGCATCAATGCGGCCTTGCAGAAGGCGGCTGGCAAAGAAAGGATTGTCTCATGAACGGTTCAACTCCTCCCCCCAGCCGAGTGCCGTTGACCGCGCTGTTTCTGGTAGGCGCCGCCAATGGAGCGGTGGCCCAAGATCCTAAACCTGTACATTACACCTGTGCGGATGGACAAAGCTTCAGGCCATCTTCTCTCGCCAAGCACCTCAATGGGATCAGTGAAGCTCGTCTTTACCGGGTCCTCGACCGAGACGACGCTCCCACAGGCTCTTTCTGTGGATGGAGCGCTGTACGCAAGGCTACGTCGAATTCTGGATCAAAGGGAAGGAGCAACTCTGACCCGAGTGGCAAAATCAACAACGTGCCGTACCGGCAGCTAATCGACACCTTCCGACTGGCCAGCCCAACGCCTCCATGACGGCGGTGAGCCGACCATCACAAGGCCACGTTTAAAGGCTTTCCCTGACCAATGCTGTTGAAAAACTCACCTGCGAGATCCTGAGCATCTACAGGTTGTATGGAGACGCTCGTGTGACCACAGTAACAGCGATATAGCCGCTAGCGAAAATGAGGTTGCGAGAGTTTTTCAACAGCATCGACCTCTTGCGGACCTTCAGTTAGGCGGGGCCAATAATCACTTCTAGGACTGTTCTACGTCGCATATTGAACTTGCCTAGGGTCGTTGTTACATCTAAGACCATGATCACGTTCGCTCAGATTCTGCGACTTCGCCTCCCGGTCGTTCCGACGGCCGGGTCTTTCGTCGTTTTCGCGAAGTAATCCGGGCGACGCTCCTCTCTGAGTTCGCCCGAACGCAGAGAGTCGAGCCATGAAAGCCAATTTCTACTGTGCCGTGATGTTCCCATATCCGTCCGCGGCGGGTCTGCATCTGGGGCACTACTACAACTATGCCATTATCGATTCCTATTGCCGCTGGCTGAGACACCGCGGCACGACAGTCTTCCAGCCCTTCGGCTATGACGCCTTCGGTCTGCCGGCCGAGAACTACGCCCGCAAGGTCGGACGTGACCCGACCTATGTAACCTACGAGAACATCGCGCAGTTTAGGCGACAGATGGCCCGCATGAACACCTGCTACGAGGAGCGCCTGATCACCTGTGACCCTTCTTACATGAAGTGGACGCAGTGGATCTTCACGCGCCTGCACGAGCGCGGGTTGGCCTACAAGGCCTGGGGTGAGGTGAACTGGTGCCCGTCCTGCGAGACCGTGCTGGCCAACGAGCAGGTCATCGACGGGCACTGCGAGCGCTGCGGCAGCACGGTCGAGCGACGGGACATGAACCAGTGGTACTTCCGGATCACGGACTACCGGGACCGTCTGATCGCCGGCCTGGACCGGATCGACATGCCGGATTCCACCAAGCGGATGCAGCGGGCGTGGCTGGCGAACCTGAGGGATTGGTGTATCTCGCGACAGCGGACATGGGGCTGCCCGATCCCGGTCGAGGGCGAGACGGACACCCTGGACACGTTCGTGGACTCGTCCTTCTACTACCTGCGCTACCTGACCGACAGCGACACCGAGTTCCTGCCGGAGGGCTGCTACCAGCCCGTCGACCTGTACGTCGGCGGGGCCGAGCACGCCTGCATGCACCTGATCTACACCCGGTTCATCCACATGGTGCTGTTCGATATGGGCATCGTCCCGCAGGAGGAGCCGTTCAGGAAGGTGATCCACCAGGGTGTCATCAGGAGGGACGGAGCGAAGATGTCGAAGTCGAAGGGGAATGCTGTCAGTCCCGACGACTACGATCCCGACGAGCTGCGGCTGTACCTGATGTTCATCGGTCCTTATTCAGAGGGCGGGGAGTGGTCGGACGAGCACCTCGTCGGCCAACGCAGGTTCCTGTCGCGGATGAGGCGCTGGCTGGCAGATCGAGGCTCCGACCGGATCGAGCTGTCGCCCTTCGAGGATCAAGTGGACTGTGACGTGCGGGCCTTCAAATTCAACAAGATCGTCAGCGGCTTCATGGAGTTCTACAACCGTCACAAGAACCTGAGACCAGACGAGGAAACAGCTCGGCGAGTGGAAGAGGTGCTAGGTGTATTCGCACCCGGATTTTGTGCTCTACACTCTGAGGACGAGAGAAGCCGTACAGTCCCGGGCTTGCTCACGCCTTCATGAATACGTCATCCGGATCAAGTCCATTCATGGACAAGGCAGCCCTCTCGATCTTGAGCATTCGATGGTCAGGGACTGATCGGAATCGAGGCGAAGGCCGCCGGCCGTGATCACATCTTAGGCAATCGAGGCGGCGGAATGCTACAGATTGATCAAGCGCTGAAACCGGAACTCGTCTCAGATTGGGCCCGCCGTGAGCATGAGGAGCCTGCCCCAGACAGTGCAGGCTTCTTCTTTTTGGGCAGACAACCATCAACGAAAAGCCAGCCTCAGGGGTGAGGCGGGCTTTGGCTTCATCTGAGGCACGCTATGGGTGGATTATGGCCAACCTTTGCGAGCGTTCGCACGCTCACAGCGACAATAAACATCCAATCTCAGTCGGTCTGCTCGTGCATCCAGCTCTGACACTTCGAGCAACTACGAATGCGCACCAAAGCTGTCTGACGCACCTGATGACCGAGATCTTATCCTAACCCGGTATAGGTAGGCAGATATTGTGAAGGGACTCCTGAAGGGAGCTATCATTCCTAACGTCCCAAATGAGGCGTATTACACCCAAAATGGTCAGATCGCTTTAGAAGGGGAGCGAAATTGCAAATTCCGAACGTGCCAATGAAAGCAATAGTTTAAGCGCATGGGTGCGTGCAGTGGCGTTAGAGCCTTCCGTTTACCCCTATGCGACCATATTAGCGTGGGACATAGGGCATAGCCGAGGTGAACAGCGTTGACAACGCTCAACAAGACCCAGAACAGGATGATGAACTTCCGCACGACATGCCCGCTGCCACTGACTCTTGTGCTACCCACAACCCATATATGACGATGCTCGGCTTTCAACTCGCCTGCTCTTAATTCATTTTAAATCCTTGTACCAAGTTGTTCCATTCGGCGTGTCTTCCAGGACCACTCCCTTAGCCCTCAGAGCGTCCCGGATGCGATCTGACTCAGCGAAGTTCCCCTCCTTACGGGCGTCCGTACGCTGCACGATCAAGGCTCTGACCTCTTCATCCACGTGTCCTCGTAGAAACTGATCATTGTTGTAGAGATCAAACCCAAGAATACTGCCGGCCTCCCGCATGGCCGCTGCGATGGCAACCCGATCTTTCGGATTACCCGTCATCAGATCGCGGGCGAGCCAATGCATCTCCGCAATCGCCAAAGGCGTGTTCAGATCGCTCGCGAGGGCCTCCAGGACAGGCGCGTGATGACCTTTCGTTACTTGATTAGCGGCAATGTCGTCGAGAGCTCTATGCCAGCCTTGAAGTGTCGTGGCAGCCTCCCGAAGCAGCTGCTGGGTCCAGTCAAGCGGGGAGCGGTAATGCGCCATCAACAGCGCTAGCCGGATCACCGCACCAGGAACCCCTTGATTGAGCACATCCCGGACCGTGGTGAAGTTCCCGGCACTCTTGGCCATCTTCTCCCCGTCAATGAGAAGCATGCCGTTGTGGATCCAGTAGCGAGCCAGGGGATCTCCGTCATGAGCGCACTGGCTCTGGCTGATCTCGCAGTCATGGTGAGGAAAGCGCAGATCAGCTCCGCCGCCATGAATATCGATGGTATATCCCAGCACAGCCTCGATCATGGCAGAGCACTCGATGTGCCAGCCTGGACGTCCTCGGCCATAGGGACCATCCCAGCCGGGTTGGTCGACAGTGGAAGGTTTCCACATGACGAAGTCCGAGGGATGGCGTTTATAGGCGGCGGGATCGACACGCGCGCCTGCCTCTAGATCTTCTTGGAGATGGCGGGAGAGCAGTCCGTGGGCTGGATAGGATGGCACGTGAAAGAGCACGTGCCCTTCGGCCTCATAGGCGTGCCCTCTGTCGATCAAACGGCTGATCATGTCGAGCATCCGGTCAATGGCTCCGGTAGCGCGAGGCTCGTGGGTTGGACGCAACACACCCAATGCCTCCGTGACCTCATGGTAGTCTTGGATCGTGCGCTCCGTCAGGTCGCTGATGCGGTCGCCATCCGCCCTAGCCCGTTCCATGATCTTGTCGTCTACATCAGTGAAGTTCCGGGCGTACACAACTTGCGGGTAATGATGTTGGAGCAGACGGAAGAGCACGTCGAAGACCACTGCTGGCCGAGCATTGCCCAAATGCGGCGTGTCATAGACTGTAGGACCACAAACGTACATGGTGATCCGGTGTGGATCCTGAGGGACAAAAGGCTCTACCGTTTGTGTCATCGAATTGTGCAGACGAAGGTTCATGAAGTTACCTCCTGTACAATCTGGAACCACCACCATTGGTACCTTGGAGATGTATAGAGAGGGAACCGAATGACCTGGCTGTTGCGCCTGGGCAGACAGAGCTAGGCTTGCGCAGCTGGACTTGGAGCGATGTGCTTGGGCCGGGCAAGGCCTCTGTTCTCCTATTCAGAAGCCTATCTCAAAGGCAGGAAACCAATCACCTGACGCTGCGGTCCTTGCTGCTTCAGAGTGCCCACCATGTCTTGGTATTCGCGCTCCATTTCCGGCGTGACCGAGGGCCGGGTCTCCTGCAGGGCGTGCTCAAAATGGGCCATAGTGATGGTCTGCGCATCGAGGGCTTCACGCAAGGCCAGTAGACCGGCCCGGCGTGTGAGATCCTCAAGATCGGCCCCGGTAAAGCGGCTCGTCCGTTCCGCGATGCTGTCCAGATCGACATCCGACCCCAGAGGCATAGCCTTGGTGTGAATACCGAGGATGTGATGGCGGCCCTGGGCATCGGGAACCGGCACGTAGATCAGCTCGTCGAAGCGGCCCGGCCGGAGCAGGGCAGGATCGATCAGGTTAGGCCTGTTCGTGGCGGCCATGACGACGACGCCCTGCAGCTCCTCCAAGCCGTCCATCTCAACCAGGATCGTGTTGACCACCCGCTCCGTCACGGCCGGTTCGCCCAGGCCGCCGCCGCGGACGGGGGCGAGGGAATCGATCTCGTCGATGAAGATCACCGTCGGGGCGACCTGGCGGGCGCGGGCGAAGAGGCGGGAGACCTGCTGCTCGGATTCTCCGTACCATTTGGACAGGAGGTCTGACGATTTGGTCGCCACGAAATTGGCCTGCGCCTCGCGGGCGACAGCCTTCGCCAGCAGGGTTTTGCCGGTTCCGGGCGGACCGAAGAGCAGGAAGCCCTTGGCAGGCCTGATCCTAAGGCGCCGGAACGACTCCGGGTTCTTGAGCGGAAGCTCCACGCCTTCGCGCAGGCGGGTTCTAGCCTCCTCCACACCGCCGATGTCGTCCCAGGTGACGTTGGGCACCTGGATCATGATCTCACGCAACGCCGAGGGCTGGACCCGCTTCATGGCGTTGAGGAAGTCCTGCCGCATGACCTGCAGGCTCTCGAGGACATCCGAGGGAATGCCGTCCCTGAGATTGATGCCCGGCAGGATGCGCCGCAGGGAGTCCATGGCCGCTTCGCGGGAGAGCGCCGCGAGATCCGCACCGACAAAGCCGTAGGTGGTGCGGGCGACCTCGTCGAGGTTCACGTCCTCGGCTAGAGGCATGCCGCGCATGTGGATCGCTAGGATCTCGCGCCGGCCGGGCTCATCTGGAACGCCGATGACGATCTCCCGGTCGAAGCGGCCCGGACGACGCAAAGCCTCGTCAATGGCCTCACGACGGTTGGTGGCGCCGATCACCACGATGTTCTGGCGCGGCTCCAGCCCGTCCATGAGGGTGAGCAACTGCGCCACGACGCGTCGCTCAACCTCGCCTGTGACTTCCTCACGCTTGGGAGCGATGCTGTCGATCTCATCGATGAAGATGATCGCGGGCGCATTCTGCTGAGCCTCCTGGAAGACCTGCCGCAAACGCTGCTCGGACTCGCCGTAGTGCCGGCCCATGATCTCGGGGCCGGCAATGTGAAAGAACCGTGCTTCCGTCTCGTTGGCGACGGCCCGGGCCAGCCGGGTTTTGCCGGTGCCAGGAGGACCGTAGAGCAGAACCCCTTTTGGCGGATCGATGCCGAGGCGCTGGAACAGCTCCGGATGGCGCAGCGGCAGTTCCACCATTTCGCGCACCTGATCCACCGTGCTGCCGAGGCCGCCGATGTCGTCATAGGTGACGTCTCCCCGTCGCACTTCCTTCGGCGCCTCGAACTGCGGACGAAGATCGACTTCTGTCTTGGCCGTGACCTGAACGATGCCGCGGGGCTCGGTCGAGACGACCACGAGACGGATCTCTTGTAGGCCGAAGGCCGGAATATTCAACATCCCGCTCAGCTCGTCGGGCAGGCGGGAGCCGGCGATGCTGGGGGTGCAGACGGAGGTGGAGATCACGTCGCCCGCCGTGAGCGGGCGCTGATGGAAGGTGCGCTTCAGGGCATCGCTGCAACCCTGCAGGCGGAATCCTTTCTGGGCGGGAGCGAGCACGACTCGCGCTGCTGGGCGAACTTCGGCCCTTTTGACCTCGACGTAATCGCCACTGCCGACCCCGGCATTGACGCGCTGGAGGCCATCGAGGCGGAGGATGTCGAGCCCTTCGTCCTCAGGATAAGGGCCGACGACCAGAGCCGTCGTGTGGCGTTTGCCGATGATTTCGATAGCCTCTCCCTCTTGAAGAGCCATCGCTGTGAGTGCCTGATGGCTCATCCGAGCTATGCCGCGTCCTGCATCGCCAAGGGGAGCATTCGCGACCTGGAGGCGTACCGCCTGTCCAATTTCTGCCATTGCTGCCGTCCCATCGGTGAGTTAAGCGAACACGCGGTGGCAAGCACCACGATGAGCGCCTTGTGCAGATTCTCTTGCGTGTTACAGGTCCGGAAGTCTGGGCTCGGCTTCGGCAAGAAATCCGCAGGTCAAACACCTCACTTTTTGCTAACTGCTTGTTCTTTGGTGGGGATATGCTCTTGGTTCGAGGGTAGCCTCAATCGCAGTCTCCAGCCACAGGTGAAGCGATATGGTCGTGTTTCATGGTGGCCTCGCTTGCTGCTATTCGCCAGTCCCACACGCCTAAACAGCACGCCAATCCGAATGGATGACTAACTTGTTCCGGTCCAATTCGGCCATTTTTGCGGTACGCGCCCGGAAAGCACTTACCGGTAGTCTCACGCGTTATCATGAGTCGAATGCCCATTGACGCCTAGTCAGCGATTGTCTCGATATTGCGGGAGCTTGCCGGAGCTTGCGGAAATTGTGAGTGTGAATTGTGTTCTGACGGTCCGCGCTCGTCTTCACGCCTGAAGATTGGAGCTTTGAGCGCCGCTCATACAGCCGGCATGATGTCGACCATGATGACTCTAATCGAGCAGACAAAAGGGCCCGGAGCAATCCGGGCCCTTCCTTTTACGGAGATCTCCTGGGTGGAGATCAACGCTCCATGCTTGCAGACCTAGGCAGCGGTGCTGCGGCGCGGCAGCTTCCAACCCGGACGGACGAAGTGGCAGGTGTAGCCATTCGGAAGCCGCTCGAGATAGTCCTGATGCTCCGGCTCGGCTTCCCAGAAGTCGCCCGCTGGCTCAAGTTCCGTGACAACCTTCCCTGGCCACAGGCCCGAGGCATCCACATCCGCGATCGTGTCCTCGGCCACCTGGCGCTGCTCGTCCGAGGTGTAGAAGATCGCCGAGCGGTAGCTTTGACCGAGGTCATTGCCCTGCCGGTTCTTCGTGCTCGGGTCATGGATCTGGAAGAAGAACTCCAGCAGGTCGCGGAAGCTTGTCTTCTCCGGGTCGAAGATGATCTCAATCGCTTCGGCGTGTGTGCCGTGGTTGCGGTAGGTCGCGTTCGGCACGTCCCCGCCGGAGTACCCGACGCGGGTGGAGACGACACCGGGGCGGCGACGGATGAGATCCTGCATGCCCCAGAAGCAGCCCCCGGCCAGGATGGCCCGCTCAGTCACACCAGTCATGTTCATTCTCCTTTCTCTGCAAAGAGCTTGCGAAACTCGCCGTAGCCCTCGCTCTCTAACTCATCCAGGTGGATGAAGCGCAGCGAGGCCGAATTGATGCAGTAGCGCAATCCGCCGTCCTCTTGTGGCCCATCCGGGAACACGTGTCCCAGGTGGCTGTCACCGTGGGCCGAGCGCACCTCGGTTCGCACCATGCCATGGCTCGTATCGCGGTTCTCGATGATGTTGTCGGCGTCGATCGGTTTGACGAAGCTGGGCCAGCCGCTGCCGCTGTCGTACTTGTCAAACGAGGCAAACAGCGGCTCGCCTGAGACAACGTCAACATAGAGTCCGGGTTCGTCGTTGTCCCAGTATTCGTTGGCGAAGGGGCGCTCAGTCCCGTCCGTCTGCGTCACCCGGTACTGCTCCGGGGTGAGACAGGACAGGGCGTCGGGGTTCTTGTGATAGGTCTTCATTGGCTGTTCTCCTTCCGTCGTGAGGACGATGGGCTCAGGAAGTGGTCGACGAGACTGCGTTCTGGCGTGCGATGAGATCGATCTCACCGCGGGAGATGCCAAGATCATCGAGCTGGCGATCGGAGAACTGCATCAGTTCGCGGACGGTCTCGCGGTAGCGCTGATAGGCGCGGATCTTCGACAGGATGAATGTGACAAACATGGAAAACTCCTATTGTTGAATGGGCCGACACGGCCGGTTTGGGAATGGTGGTTGCTGCTATCGGAGTGTCAGGGGGCGGAGCCGAGGGAGCTCCGCCCTCGTCCTTCGGCTAGGCACGGGCGGAACGGAGCGCCGCGAACGAGTCGACAGCGATCCAGAGGGAGACAGCGAGCAGACCGACGTCCTTGAGCAGGAACTGCCCGGGAGCGACCGAGATCGCCGGAAAGCCCATCTCCGGTTCGAACACACCCGGTGTCGTCACCATGAAGCTGAGCGTAGTCACGAACAGCCCAGCCGAGAGCAGACCGCCGACAAGCGAGTACTTCGGGCTGCCGAGCCGGGCCGCGATCAGGGCGCCGATGCTGAGCTCAAGAATGCCGAGAAGGCCGGAAAACAGCCGCTCGCTGAAAAGAAAATAGGCCCAGCTCAGAAGCGGGCTGTTGCCGACGAGGCCGGTCAGGCCCTGCGCTTCATAGGCGGTGAACTTCATGCCGCCGAACCAAGCATACACCACGACCAGCGAGGCATAGAGGCCGGTGGTGGTGACAGCCCGGCCGTAGCGGTCGACCAGGTCAACGGGGAAAGCGGCGCGGGCCTGGAGGCGCGGATACGCCGGGGCGGTGTGGACGGGAATGTGAGACACGATCTTTTCCTCTGGAATGGTTGTGTCGGGCAATCCGCCGGCTTGCCGGGGACTGACGATACCGATCTGTATCGGATACAAGGTAAATATACAGACCTGTATCGTTTTGCAATCTGCTTCTGTGAGCATAGCTGCATGTACTCACTTGCAATTCTGCCGTTATGTCGCGACAGACTTGTATTTATCCGAATTTGCCGCTAAATAAAGATACAGACCTGTTACGTATGTGAGGGTGTCATGCGCCGTTCTGAAATCCGGGATCACCTGCTCGAGACTGCACTCCGGCTGTTCAACCAGCACGGCTATACCGCGACGGGCGTCGACCTGATCATTGCCGAGGCCGGGGTTGCCAAGACGACCCTGTACCGGCACTTCGACACCAAGGAGGATCTGATCTTGGCGGCTCTCGAGCGGCAGGACGAGCAGGCCCGTGATGCCATGCGGGCCTTTGTCGAGCAGCGGACGAGCGATCCGGTCGGGCGCCTGCTGGCGACGTTCGACTGCCTCGAGGCCTGGTTCCGGGATGAGAGGTTCCGCGGCTGCCCGTTCGTGAGTGCGGCCGGGGAGCATAAGGACACCGCCAATCCGGTGTTCCGCGCGGCCGCGCTGCACAAGCGCCTGACGCTGGCGTATTTCGAGGAACTCGCTCACGCGGCGCGGTTTGCTGAGCCGAAGCGGATCGCAGCCGAGATCAACGTGCTGCACGAGGGAGCGACCGCCGTGGCCCAAATGACCCGCACCGCCGAGCCCGCCCGGCAGGCCAAGCGCATGGCGGCCCAGCTGCTCGCCGCGGAAGGCGAGGGCGCCGAACACTCTCCTCTCGCACCGTCAGCCCGAAGAGAAGACACCAGCCGGCGAGCCCAGGCGTCCTGAGGCTTGCCAGTGATCAGCCAATGCCGATCACGAGCAGTCAGATATGGGAGAGAAGGTTCCCGGAGAAGGCGTTACCCGCCTGCCTCGAGAGTGAACCCGGCCTTGAGCACGACCTGGTAATGGCGAACCTCACCGTTCTCAACGTGGCCTCGGGTCTGGACGACCTCAAACCAGCGCAGGTTCCTGAGTGTCTGGTCCGCCCGTTTGATGGCCGTCTGGATGGCATCCTCGATGCTGTCGGCCGAGGAGCCTACGAGCTCAACCACCTTGTAGACATGATCACTCATCGGACACTCCCGTTGGTTCCACCCAACCGGATCTAGCGTGTCGCATCCATCTGTCGATCCGGACAGGCGACGACGGCCGACGTCAGTGCAGGAACACCAGCCAACCCATCAGGGCTGGAGGTGCGACGATGCCGAAGACAAACGATGCAATGCGCGAAATCATAACAGACTGCCTCACTGCACGTCCTTGGTCATCGCGTGCACGCTGGTCATTACTGGGCTGTGCTTTGGCCCGCTGTGTGGTTGCGCACGAGCCCGCACGAAACCTCATCACCGGCGTCAGGTTTGGTCATCCTCAACAGGCCATCAAAATAGAGGATCGATCGCCACCAGCGTTGAGGCCGTCGCGACGATGTTGAGCAGGACCACCATCGCGGCGATGAGGGACGGCATACCGTGTTGGCGGGGATGTTCGAGCTGGTTCAACAGATGCTGCTTGGCGTATGTCATGATCTAGTCCCTGCCACGCCAGCCAGCTACATCAGATGCCGTGTATCTGGCGGCGGGCTTGGAGATCTGGTCGTGGGTCTGTCGCAACGCCTCGAACGCCTGCCTGTTGGCACGACCTTCAGCAATGGCCCGCTCCCAGCGGCCATCGCGCATCATGGCTTCAACCTGCAGATTGACACGGTCGCGATCGGTACCACCGCCCATTTCCGCCAGGGCTACGCCTGGGATAACGAGGAGGGGCAGGGTCAAAAGAAGCTTTCTCAACATCTTGCTCTCCATAGGGCCGGGGTTGCCGGCGCCTGAGGGATGGTGCAATCGGCTCTTGCCGAGTGCGATGGGGAGGATCTTGCCGCTGGCCTGGGCTACAAGACAGAACCAAGACTGAGCGATAAGCGTGCACTATCGTCCCATCGGACGCGCCGAGGTGGTGCGTGTGGCATGGTCCGTACAAATTTTCCTACAGCCAGAGACCTGAAAATCAGGCACAATGTTCCTGTCCTTGATTGAAGGCTGCTCGATAACGTGGCCGAGGAAACCATCGATGGCATGGATGCCCCGCCGCCTTTGCAGTCGCTGGATCTGTCGGCACTGCCCTGTGTGAAGGGAGGTGAACCCAATGAGCCCACTGCCTTTCAGCATCGATCGAGACGCCAAAGCATCGCTCTCCTCCCAGATCTACACGGGCCTTCGCAACGCCATCCACCAGGGGACCCTCACCCAGGGCGCCCGGTTGCCATCCTGGCGCGACCTTGCGGTTCAAATGGGGGTGTCGCGGGGCACGGTTCGGGTCGTCTATGAGCGCCTGCTTGATGAGCAGCTTCTCGTTTCCCGCGGGGCCAGCGGCACATGGGTTTCAGAGGCTCCGATTGCCCCGCCTGCGTCACCGGCACGGTCGATCAGTCACCCCTTCCCCGACTTTTGGCCAGACTTCAGCACTCGCCCTGCGACCTTCCAGATGGGCGTGCCCGCGCAGGATGCCTTCCCATTTAAGCTCTGGACCCGCATGATGCTCCGGAACGCCCGGACGGCGGCCCTGCAGCCGGTCAGCTACCCGGATCCGCGGGGCGCTCCCACGCTCCGGCACGAGATCGCCTCGTACCTGGCGATTGCCCGCGGCCTGCAGTGCACGGCCGATCAGGTGCTGGTGACGGGGGGATTTTCCGTCGCCCTCGGCATCGCTGCGAGAGCCCTGAAGCTGGAGGGGGCCAACACCTGGTTTGAGGATCCCGGATTCCCCCTAACGCGGAGGGCGCTCGAGATCGCCGGTTTGACCATCGTGCCGGTGCCGGTGGATGGAGAAGGTCTTGACGTCCGGCAGGGCATGGCGATCTCGCAGCACGCCGCACTCGCTGTTGTCACACCGGGCCAGCAGGCCCCGCTCGGAATGACCATGACGCTTCCCCGGCGCAGAGCGTTGCTCGATTGGGCCGCACGCCAGAACGCCTACATCATTGAAGATGACTATATGGGCGAACTGCAGCTGCAGGGGCGGGCCGCGCCGGCACTGGCCTCTTTCGACCGCGCCGGCCGGGTGCTGCATATCGGCACGTTCAGCAAGACGATCAGCCCGTCTCTGCGTCTGGCCTTCATGGTGGTTCCACCCGATCTGGCGCTGACATTTGCGGAAACAGCTGCCTGCCTTGCTCCCGCACCCAATGTCGCGGCCCAGCACACCGTCGCCGAGTTTATTCGCGAAGGACACTATCTGCGTCACCTGAGAAAGATGAAGCGCCTTTATGCCGCCCGTCAGCAGAGGCTGGCCGACACGCTCCGCGAGCTGGTGCCATCAGGCTATGGTGTGGATGCCCATGGCGGCTTTGCCGTGCGTCTCATCCTTCCTGATCACTATGATGATGTCGCAGTCTCGGAACGAGCCCTGCAATATGGCATGGCGCCCGTGCCTCTATCACCCTGGTACCTGTCGGCGCCGGCGCAACGAGGTCTGCTGCTGGGGGCCACGAACTATTCCGAGCGGACGCTGCGGAAAGACTGCTGTAAGCTCCTCGAACTTGTCCAAGCAAGCTAGATGTACTGATGCGATGATGGCTATACGCCCTTTCGCGGATCTCAGGTCTGCTCATAGATCAATGGCTAGATCAGACATCGAGATGCCGCTTTCTATATCATCAATGAAGGGTATTCGAACACTCGTCTTCCCATGTCATTTTCACGTTATTGGCGAACTCGTCCGTATTCTCAGTCATGTAAATTGCTGTAATTGGTCCATCCAAGATCTCAAGCATGGTGGCTTGCAGGATATCGTCGCGCTCAACGCTCAGATAGCCTGGTCTTCCCTCGAACCAGATAGGCCGAATGAATATGGATGGATGATCGGCTGATTGGCGATAGAATTCGCCTAACAGGGAGACGACGCGGTCAAGACCAGCCATAAGACCGGGAGAAGAAAGCGGCTCACCACCAACATCCATCGTCATGGTTACATCGAATGCCAGCATTGAGCGGAGTGACTCGAGGTCACCGGCCGTTGATGCCGCGAAGAATGCCCGCGCGATGCGATCGCCGTCCTCTCGACCTGCTTGGTCATGCGAGTGGGCTCGTCGCACCTGTCGCCGGGCTCGAGATGCGAGTTCATGCACTTCTGCGGGATCACGATGAATCGTAGCCGCGACTTCCTCGACCGGAACGCCGAATACATCGTGGAGCAGGAAGGTGGTGCGTTCCAGAGCCGAGCGTTGCTCGAGAGCAAGCATGAATGACAGTGTCAACTCATCGAGCCCCAGGCCCCCATCATACGACCCATTGATGGAGTTCGACAGCTTTGGGGCAACACCCTGCTTGGGACGAGACTTCAGCGTTTCAAGGCAAAGCGTGACCACCAAGCGGTGGAGGTAGGCTGCCGGGGCCTGGATTTCGACTGACTTAAGGCGCTGCCATCTCCGCGATACCTCGTGCACAACACTCTCGGCCTCCTTCAACGAGCCGACGATTTGGTAAGCGAGGCGTGTCAGCTGGGGCCGCAGCCTGTCGAACTGCCCTGTTGCGCCCTTACGCGATGTCATGGCCTTACCCATCTCAAGCTATTGCTTCCGCTATTGCCAGAAGCCGAAACGATCAGTTGCTCATCCGTGCGCGCCCCTAGTCCCACGCCCCAATCATCTGCTTTTCACGCTGTTCGATCGAGCGGACGACTGGATCAGGGGCATGCTCGGCCAGGAATTTATCGGCTTCCAGGGCCGCCATGCTCCCCATTCCGGCGGAGCTGATGGCCTGCCTGAACACCGGGTCGATCACATCGCCGGCCGCCATGCACCCGGGAATGGAGGTTTTCGTCGACCAGGAGCCAACTTTGATGTAGCCGGCCTCATCTATATCGAGCTGACCACGAAACAGCTTGGTCGCGGGATCATGGCCAATGGCGACGAAAAGACCATCCGTGGAGAGTGCTTTCGTCACGCCCGTGTTCACGTCACGGATCCGAACGCCGGTCACCGCCTTCATCGGCTCCTGTTTGCCAAGGACCTCGTCGATGACGTGATTCCAAATCACCTCGACATTCGGCTTGGCCAGGAGACGATCCTGAAGGATGGGCTCTGCCCGGAGGCGATCACGGCGATGGATGATCGTGACCTTGGACGCAAGGTTCGACAGGTAGAGCGCTTCCTCGGCGGCTGTGTTACCACCACCGACCACCACAACTTCTTTGTTGCGATAGAAGAAGCCGTCACAGGTCGCGCAAGCTGAGACTCCGTACCCGTTGAAGATCTCTTCCGAGGGCAATCTGAGCCACCGAGCTTGGGCTCCTGTTGCGATGATGAGGGCGTCAGCGATGTACGTGTCGCCGGAGTCCCCTTGGGCGTGGAACGGGCGCCTGGAGAGATCAACGGAGGTGATGGTGTCGTACACCAGAGCGGTGCCGACATTCTCCGCCTGCTGCCGCATCTGCTCCATCAGCCATGGCCCTTGAACAGGCGCCGCGAACCCAGGGTAGTTCTCAACATCCGTCGTGATGGTGAGCTGGCCGCCCGGCTGAATGCCGGTCACAAGAAGCGGCTTGCGGTTGGCCCGAGCCGCGTAGATGGCGGCGGTGTAGCCGGCCGGTCCGGCCCCGATGATCAGGACCTCGGTGCGATGTGTGGTCATAGAGTGATCTCAACAATCATAAAATGAGGTCAGATAAATGCACCCGTTGGAAGGCACGGGAGCCGCTGCTGCATGCGAGACTCTACGCCGCGGTATCGATCTCGTATCGGGAGATCCCGAGGTCATCTAGCTCACGGTCGGAGAAATGCGACAGATCACGGACGGACGCACGGTACTGCTGATAGGCATGGATCCTGGAAAGAAGAAAAGCGACGAGCATGGGAATTCTCCTAAAACGGAAGCAATGATTGCTTCTGATGGTGGCGATCCTGCCATCGCGCTGGACCACAAAACAGGCCTAAGACTGAGCGAAAGAACTGTACCATCGCCTGCTTAATCGCAGCGTATCCGCCTCGTGCTCAACCTCGGTGTCCTCGCGCCATGGCATCAGGAATTGGAGGTTCTGACCTTCGTCACGATATGTGAGCGAGCCTCAAGCGTCCGATGGACTGGGCACTTGTCGGCGATCTCCGCGATCTTCTCCGTCACCGCAGGCCCGGGATCCGTCTCGAAGGTGATCCGGCGCTCGAACTGATCGATCTTGCCGTTGCGTCCTTCTCCGCAGTTGACACAGTCTTCAGCATGAACCTTGGCGTGCCGCACCTCGACCGTGAACGGCGGAAGCTGCCAGCCCTTGCGCTCGGCATACAGCTGAAGCGTCATCGAGGTGCAGGCGCCGAGCCCCGCCGCCACGAAGTCGTAAGGACTGGGGCCACTGTCCAACCCGCCATAGCTCTCCGGCTCATCGGCCAGCAGGCGGTGACGCCCGGCCTCAACGACCTGCTGAAAGCGGCCTTCACCCGACGCACGGACAAGGACGCCGTCGTGATCGGCAGCCGGCTCTGCACGCGACGGCTTGGGCAGATATTTGCCGAACCAGGCGCTGACGACCTCGGCGACGAAGGTCGCATCCTCGTGCCGGGTCAGGAGATGGTCGGCGCCGTCCAGGGAGAGAAAGCTCTTCGGGTGCCGGGCGGCCGCAAAGATTTGCCTTGCATTCTCGATCCCAACGATCTCGTCGCCAGGAGTGTGCAGGACGAGCAGGGGCCGGCCGAGATTGTGGATCTTGGCTTCGAGATGCTGCCCCCGTACGTCGTCGAGGAACTGCCGTTGGATCGTGAAGCGACGTCCGGCGAGCTCCACCTCGGCCTCGCCGTGGCTTTCGATAGCGGGCACATGCGTGCGGAAGTTGTGGATCACGTGCTCCGTATCAGCTGGAGCCCCGATCGTCACCACCGCCCGCACCTCAGGCAGGTCCGCAGCCACCGCCAGGACAGCAGCGCCTCCGAGAGAGTGGCCGATCAGGAGTTCGGCGGGACCGAAATGGCTGGCGAGGTACTGGGCGGCCCGCCGGAGGTCCTCCACATTCGACGAGAAGTTGCTGTTGGCGAACTCGCCGCCCGACGCCCCAAGGCCGGTGAAGTCAAACCGCAGTACCGCGATACCCCGCATGGCGAGTTCGGACGCGATCCGCCGGGAGGCGAAGAGGTCTTTCGAGCAGGTGAAGCAATGGGCGAAGATCGCGTAGGACCGGATCAGGCCAAGCGGGAGTTCGAGCCGGGCGGCAAGCGGATCACCGCTTGAGCCGGGAAATTCTACCTTAACGCTTTGCATTTTGATCTCCTGGCGCCGGCTGTGACTCCAGCCCATACCCCGGCGTCGGTGTTGAACGGGGCCGCTGTCCAGAACGCATCAGCGCAGAAACAACGGTAGATAAAGCAGGATGATTGCAGCGATCAGCGTGAGCACAGCGGCAATCGTTGCGCTCAGGGAGCTTTGGACACTGTAATGATCCATCGCTCGTCTGACCTACAGACACCCGATGCAAATCGTTCGGATAGCCTTGGCGCTTAGTGTCTGGGCCTGTCGTTCGATCTCGGATTGAGGACCGATTTTCGCGGTGCCTGGATTGGGAACGGTCGCGCCAGTCCGAGCGAAACTGCGGCCGCTTCGATCCGCCTCTATCGACTGGGTGGATGGCGGCATGCGCTGGCTGTAGGCCAGAGACTGCGCCTGAGCCGTTGCGGCAAAGCCCGTCACGGCGGCGGCGACACTGGCGGCGCGAAGACTCCGGTTCAGACGATCGAGCGTAACAATTGACTTCATGATGAGCTCTCCCGCTTTCGACAGAGAGGTGACCGATCATCGGTATGTTCCGTGCTTTAGTTGCACCCAATCGATACCGATTTGTATTGATAGAAAAGTAAGTATACAGATCTGTATCGTTTTGCAAGACTCAGGCATTAAACTTTTCGTGAACGAGAGGATGGAGCCATGAAGGAACTTCTATAAACTAGCCGCACTGAGCTGGAGAGAGGTAGTTCCAGCCGGAAGCATAGGCATATCGATACAGAGCTGTTCCGCATGAGGATGTCACCCCCTGTCTTGCCGGAAGGCGTCATGCTCTGGTTCGTCACTGTGAGGGGCTGCGCTCGCAGGGGCTGAACCCGTCGGGGGAAGAACTTGCTCCGATGAGCCACTCCGACCCAGTGAATTGAACACACAACGGCGCGGCGGTTCAGGTGGATCACCGTCTGGCACAGCTCATGGCTGTGCCGGAATTCCTGAGACATCACGTATAATCAGGAACGGATCTTGCGCTGGCCTGGAGAGCCGGCGATTACGGTCGAATTCCGATGCCAGATCGTCGATCATAGCGGGTGTCCGGCACCCTCCCGAACGAAAGGCACTCAACATGAGTAGCCCGCCCAAGCCGATCGGTTCCTCGCTCGACCGCGTGGCGATACCCTGCGCAATGCCGATTGCATCGGCGGATGCCGCCTGACGGTCGACCGATGGCAACCCTCTCCATCCTGACCGCCTTAGCTGCGATCGGCCTCATGGGATTCGCGATCCAGCGCGGCGGGACCTGCACCGTCGCTGCGATAGAAGAAATTGTCGCTGAGCGGCGGTTCGGGCGCCTAGGCGCATTGATCGAGGCATCGCTCTGGGTCGGCGGCGGCCTCGTGCTGCTGAATACGGCCGGCCTACTCCCGGTGATGCCGGCCGGTTATGCAGCCGGCTTCGCCACCGTTGCCGGCGGCATGCTGCTCGGCATCGGTGCCTTCGTCAACCGCACCTGCGCGATTGGCACGATCGCGAGGCTCGGCTCGGGCGAGTGGGCCTATCTCGCCACGCCGGTCGGCTTCTTTCTCGGTAGCCTGGCGGTTCTCCACCTGCCTGCCCCTGCGCCATTGGCTGAAACGTCGAGCGTGCTGGAGGCATCCGCCTGGCTCGCGATCCTCTGCCTTGTGCTTATCGCCGTTCGGCTGTTCACCCATGGCCGGGCGATCCGGCGCAAGGGCATCACGCCGCTCGGCCATATCTGGTCACCGCATGTTGCGACAACGATCATCGGAATCACCTTTCTCACGGCGTCCCTGACAGTGGGGAGTTGGACCTATACCGAGACGCTCGCCGGGATGGCACACGGCATGACAGCCGACCTGGCACCCAGACTGCTGCTGTTTGCCGCGCTGCTGGCAGGCGCGCTGCTCGGTGGCTGGACGGGAGGACGGGTCAGGCACGTCATGCCGAACGCAGCAAGCGTCGGGCGTTGCCTTGCGGGTGGTACGCTGATGGGGGCCGGCGGTGCCCTGGTCCCCGGCGGCAACGACGCGCTGATCCTGGTCGGCATGCCGCTGCTCTGGCCCTATGCCTGGCTCGCATTTGCCAGCATGTGCTGCGCGATCTATCTCGCGATCCGGCTTGCACGCCTAGCAATGCGGTGACCACCATCCCCTCCATGTCAGACGGGAATTCCGTGAGTGGGTATGATACCTGCAATAGGCTCCCGTGGCTCTAAGTCCAGGATCCCGATCAGTCCAAATGAATTCAAGTCACCTCATATCCACTGAGGTCGATCGACACGAGTGTGCGTGAGTGGTCCGGCTGGCGGTTTGCGAGGCGCGGGTGAGCGCGTCTTCGGGTGGGGAACATGAACCCCCCGAGCTCCCTGACATCGTAGATGTACTGCGCAGCAAGGAGGCCGCCGGAAACGTCCACCTGATAGTCGTGACGGCGGAGCAGAAAATCGGGGCCGACATAGAAGTCCTGCACGCGGCAGTGGCTGGCGATCTCGGAGGGAAACGTCGCGCGCAGGACCCGCCAGGTTTCATCTTCCTCCTGCCAGGGCTCGGCTTCCTCAACCTGAAAGCCGGGCATCGCCAGAAGGAATGGAGTCGTGAGATACGTCCAAAGGGCATAGCCGTTGAAATAGGCCAGGTGTAATGGGTCCCATGGGGTCTCAAGCCCATGACCCGCAAATGCCGACTTAGGATCGTCTCTCTCAGCAACAATCGATTTGTCCCTGGCCTCAATCACAACCCGGTTGGGGCGGAATGTCATTTGCCAGTCCGGATTGCCAAACGGCGCAAGGGTTGCCCATTCCCGCTGTATCCCGGCTGTTGCCCGGCGACGAATGTCGTCGGTGGTGATACCCTTCGTCGCCCAGAAGTCACCTCCTGTCACCACTGTTGTGCTGACCTCGTTGAAGGTGCTCCACCGATCCGATCCGCCGTGTGCGGCGAGGACACGCTCGAGTAAGTCATGCATCCCATCTCTCCTTCCAGCGTTCTCGCTCCCAAGTGAGAGGGACCACGGGCCACATTATGAAAGATGAGCTGCCGAGTTGATCCCTGCGTCGCTGTTGCTAGCTGAGGTCGTGTCTCCAACTATTCGCAACGATCGCAGTTTATCGGCGGATAAAGGCAGCAACGGGACTTGTTCCCGTTGGGGTACTGGCACATCAAGCGACTAGAGGCAGCTTTGGCCGAGAAAGACAGCGGGTCAGGTCATCGAACCCGCATAATCAGCCCTCCAAGCGGCCGTAAGGATACTTGAAGCTTGTTGATGTGATCTTGCTGTCTTGAGGACATCGAAGCAACGACACAGAGGCTGGATGATACGGGGAGGACAGGCGAGTTACACTTGGAACTCGATATCCTGTCTGTGTGATAGTGCCCCCATTTCGTGGCGTGCCTGCTCCTGCACCTCCGCGAGTTTGGCACGGAGATCCGCCTCACTGATCATCTTGCCAAACGCTAGCAGATCTCCGTGGACCTTTCGGAGAATATCCAGATCACTGGGCTCCTCCAGGTCGGCATGCACGACACTGGCGATATAATCGAGCATCTCGCAGCTGAGCATGCCGAGTTGCTCCCCAGCCCAGAAGCCGAAAAGCCGGTTTCGCCGGAGGACGACTTTGTACCTCTGAACCCTGTCGGGATCGAACCTGAAGATGTCTTTGACTTGCTCGTCGCTATTCATCACGGCACCTGTTTCATTTTCTAAGGCATGGGCTCAATATGAAGGTGACATTTGACAAAGCGACAACTTCATCAGGTTTTGTCAGTATGCCCTGCTTGTAGGCGCTGCACGTCCTGTCATGAGTCCTGCAGCTCGCAACCCGAGTAGCGAGCGCAATGAGATCGTCGCATCGCCACCATCATGGCGCCGCCCCATTTGCGGACCTTGATTTTTGTATTCCACTCGGGTGTGGCGCGACCGTCTGCTCTCGCAATTAGCGTTTCAGTCACGTGGTCCGTCGGCCTTGATTGTTCACCGGGTGTCCGCGGCCAGAACGATCTTTCCCTTCGGCACCGATCGTATGCCGTCCAACATGAGATGAGCCTCATGGGCATCCGCAAGAGGGATGACTGCTCCCACCCGCGTCCTCAGCTCGCCGCTGTCAATCAGGCCTGCGATCTCCGTCAGGTGCTTGGTCGTGACATTGACCAGGAAGAAGGCCGCATCAACGCCGTGGCTCTTGGCCAAGTCCTGATCCGGCTGGGACACGGCCGAAATCAGCTTGCCGCCCTGCCGCAGGACCTGGAACGAGCGCTGTTGCGTGTCACCACCGACGAGATCGAGGGCGGCGTCGACATTCAAAGCCACGTCCTCGAAGCGCTGGGTCTGGTAGTCGACCACCGCGTCTGCGCCGAGCTCACGAATATAGGCGAGATCCTCCGTGGCTGCCGTCGCGATGATCCGGATGCCAGCACGCCTGGCAATCTGCACCGCATAGGCGCCGACGTTCCCGGCGGCCCCATGGATCAGAACGGTCTGGCCGGCCTCGAGCTGAGCCTGGTCGAACAGTCCCTGCCAAGCCGTCACAGCGATGACCGGTACGGAGGCTGCTTCGACGTAAGCAATCGAGGTCGGTTTCCTCGCAATCATCGCCGCGGAGGCCAGGGCATATTCGGCATAGGCGCCGATGAACCGCGGGTGCGTGACGCCATAGACTTGATCGCCGACACGCCAATCAGCGACATCTGGCCCGACGGCCTGGACTTCACCTGACAGATCAGAGCCCAAGGTAAGGGGGAGGGGCTGCGGCAGGGCGCTCCTCCCCGCCCGGATCCAACTGTCCCATGGGCCGACCCCGGCGGCGCGGCCTTTCACAAGGACCTCGCCTGGGCCGGGAATGGGCACAGGAACGCGCTCAAACTGCATGGTCTCTGGAGGCCCGAACTCATGCACACGCCAGGCCATCATGGATGACGGTGTTGGGTCCTGACGGGCGTCATGGCTGATGCTGTTGGTGCTCATCGGAATCTCCTTGCATCGGGCGCGTTCCTGCAGGGCTCACGCGGCTGCAGCTGTGGTTGCGGCGAGGGGTGGCACACGGAAGCTGATCGCCAGGCGGTTGAAGGCGTTCATCAGGCCGATGGCGATCGTCAGGTCGGCCAGCTGCTTTTCGCCGAATGTGGCCCGGGCCGCGGCATAAGCCTCCTCGGGCACATGCGTGTCGCTCACCCGGGTGACCACCTCGGCCCACTTGAGCGCTGCCTTTTCCTGGTCGCTGAACAGGGACCCGGCTTCGTCAGAGGCCGAGACGAGCACAAGCTTCTCCACCGGCACCTCCGCCTTGAGCAGGTCGCGGCTGTGCATGTCGATGCAATAGGCACAGCCGTTGATCTGCGAGACCCGCAGGTAGACAAGCTCGATCAGGATGGCCGGCAAGCCGCTCTGGGCCACATAGCTGTAGACGGAGCCGAGGGCCTTCATGCCGCCCGGGGCAGCGGCCGCGTAGTTCATGCGCTGGGTCATGGTCGGCTCCTTACTTATGCTCTGGTGTGACCAGGGTTTCTCCGGGATCGCCAACGAAGACGGCGAGCAGCTTTGCCGGTTCGGTAGCGCTGGCGTTCTCGCTGATCTTGTGGTGCGAGCCCGGATTCTCGTACCAGCCCTCGCCGGCCTGGTAGACCTTGGCGGGCTCATCACCCACCTGGCTGCGGATGGCGCCGGAGAGCACATGCGCATAGATGAAAGCGGACTTGGGATGGAAGTGCGACGGCGACTTGCCGCCCGGAGCATAGGTCACCTCAAGGGCGGTCAGGGTCTTGCCCGGAATGTTCGGGATGGCCCGCTCGAAGACGGGATTTACCGTCTCGCCTGGCCCGTGGGCGGACACGGTCGTACTGGCGAGGGCAATTGCGATACCGGTTGCGCCGATGACACAGGTTAGCTTGATCATTCTCATGGTCTTGTCCTCAGGTTGGGATCAGGAATGCAGCGATCTTGCCGCCGTCATGGGTTGCAAAACAGGCCCAAGAACGAGCGAAAAGACTGCACCATCGGCCGACAACTGGATCGGTGGCACGGCGGAGGGATCACAATGAACATGTGGTATGCCTCCCGCAGGGAATGACGGAAGCTTTTCTCGCAAAGCTCCGGTTGGGTATTGTGATGAGTCTCCGGACGTTGCGGAGGCGTTCACCACTCCCGTCGGCACTGGGTTCGGCAACCCGACAACCCGAACCGTGGCCGTGCTGTTTGGGATGCCCCAAGCGGAAGCCATGACAGAGCGCTTGCCGTGGAACGGTGCCAAAGCCTTGGGTCATTGACGCAGTGCATCGTCAAGAACATCATCTCTGACCCGAAAACAACAAACCCAATATTCTCCCGCCTTGAATGGGAAATTTGGAAGACATCGACCAGGAGGCTGGAGAGGGGGGTTCCCATGGGCAGCGGCAGGAACGAACGGGCGATCGTCTTCGGCGTTGGGTCAGGCCTGGGTCTGGCGCTCGTGCGACGGCTCGCGGGCGAGGGCATGGCAGTCGCCATGGCGGCACGTGACGTCGCGAAGCTGGAGGGCCTGCGCGACGCGGCGGGGCTGCAGGGCGTGACCGCCCATGCCTGCGACGTGACCAAGGGGGACGAGGTCACCGCCGTATTCGACGCCGTGGGTGCCGCGCCGGATCTCGTCGTGTTCAACGCCAGCACGTTCGAGCCAGGCAGCATCCTCGACATTGATCCCGCCGTTTTCGAGCGGTGCTGGCGCACCGACTGCTTGGGCGGCTTCCATGTCGGCCAACAGGCGGCCCGGCGCATGGTGCCGGAAGGGCGGGGCACGATCCTTTTCACCGGCGCGACCGCAAGTCGGCGCGCCAGCGCGGGCTTTGCCGCTTTCGCAGTCCCGAAATTCGGCCTCCGGGCGCTTGCCCAGAGCATGGCGCGAGAGCTGGGGGCGCAGGGCATCCATGTTGGCCATGTGGTGATCGACGGCCAGATCGCGACGCCCACCGCGCGTGAACGCCAGCCGGACCGCGATCCAAACACGATGCTTGACCCCGACGGGCTTGCGGAGACTTATCTGCACCTTCACCGCCAGCCGCGCACCGTCTGGACTCTGGAGCTCGACGTCCGGCCTGCGGTCGAGAAATTCTGATCATTTTGAAGAATCCGGCAGGCTAGCGAAAACGAAGGTTCAGTCCACCTTGTCTAACCCGTGCAAGCTTGGCCTTGTTTATCCCGAACTTCAGCCAGCCTCGGGAATGCGTGCGATGACCTCGATCTCGAAATCGAAGCCCGCGAGCCAAGTGGCGCCGACCGCGGTCCAGTTCGGATAGGGCGCATCGCCGATCACCTTGGCGCGAACGGCCTTGACCATTTCGAACTGCTTTGCCTGGTAGGTGGTGACGTCCACCACATCGTCGAACGTGCAGCCGGCTGCCGCCAGGACCACGTTCAGATTGTCGAAAGCAAGTTGGACCTGGCGTTCGAAATCCGGCTCGGGCGACCCGTCCTCGCGGCTGCCGGCCTGGCCCGAGACGAACAGCAGGTCGCCCGAGCGGATCGCTGCAGAATAGCGGTTCATGTCGTACAGCGCCTGCCCGCCGGCAGGGAAAATGGCATCACGCTTGGCCATCGTCTTCACTCCTCTCATGGCATTCTGCCGTGGCACGGCTCAGGCCGCGGCGGCTGTTTTGTCGAGGGTTGGATAGTCGGTATAGCCGCGGGCGTCGCCGCCATAGAACGTCGTCGGATCGGGCTCGTTCAACGGCACACCGAGCCGGTACCGCTCGATGAAATCCGGATTGGCCAATGCCCAGCGTGCCACCGCCGCGACGTCGGCACGTCCGGCCTCGACATCGTCCGCTGCCTTCGCGAGCGGGCGATTGTCCCGCGTGACCAGCAAAGGGTTCGGCCAGAGCCGCCGGATCTCGGCGAGCAGGTCCTCGTCCCCGCTATGGGCGACATGGAGGTAGGCGAGGTTTAGCTCGGCCAAGGCTGGCACCAGATAGCGGTAGAGAGCGGCGCTGTCCGGCCCTTCGTCGATTCCGCCAAACATCGATCCCGGCGAGAGACGAATGCCGGTGCGCTCCGGCCCGATCGCTTCCGCTACCGCTCGCGCCACCTCGATCGCGAAACGCGCCCGGTTTTCGATCCCGCCACCGTAGTGATCCGTTCTGACATTGGCATTGGGGGCAAAGAACTGCTGAACCAGGTAGCCGTTGGCGCCGTGGATTTCGACGCCGTCCGCGCCCGCGGCGATCGCCTGCCTTGCGGCATGGGCGAAGTCGCGCACCGTCGCGGCGATCTCCTCCGTGGAGAGCGCTCGCGGTTCGGGCATGTCGAGCATGCCGGCTGCCGTGAACATCTTCTGTCCCGACGCGACCGCCGAGGGGGCGACCGGCTGGCGGTGATGTGGCGTGTTGTCGGGATGCGACATCCGGCCGGTGTGCATTAGCTGAATGAAGAGGTGGCCGCCCTTGGCGTGCACCGCCTCGGTGACGCGGCGCCAGCCGGCGACATGCGCGTCGGTGTAGATGCCGGGCGTGGTCAGATAGCCCTGCCCATCATCCGACGGCTGCGTGGCTTCGGCGATCAGCAGGCCGAAGGCGGCGCGCTGGGCATAGTACTCGGCCGCGAGGTCGCCTGGCGTGCCATCCGGCCTGGCGCGGCTGCGGGTCATAGGCGCCATCGCGAAGCGGTGCTTGAGCGTCATGTTGCCGATGCGGATCGGGTCCCAGATGCTTGTCATGAATCGTCTCCTTGCGTACCGGCGGGGCCGATGACGCTCGTGGGCTTGATCATCCTCATGGTCCGGTCCTCATCGTGGGATCCGGGAATGAGGCAATCATGCCGCTGGGCTGGACCACAAAACAGGCCTAAGAACGAGCGAATAGACTGTACCGTCGGCCGGCTCGGCGCTGCCGGACCCAGCGCCCACCCCGTGCAGAGTGTCGTCGTCACGGCTGCCCAGCGGTGCCGCCGGTCGTCTCGGTTGAGTTCTGCATCTCGAGCGGAACAGGCCCACGCTCCCCGGCACCGTGCTCCAGCCGTCCTGCGATCTCGGCCACATGCCGGCCCTGGAAGCGGGCGCCGTCGAGCTCGTTCTGGCTCGGCTGGCGGGAGCCGTCGCCGCCGGCGATCGTGGTAGCGCCATACGGGGAGCCGCCGGTGATCTCGTCCATCCTGGTCTGGCCGGCAAAGGAGTAGGGCAGGCCGACGATGATCATGCCGTGGTGTAGGAGCGTGGTGTGGAACGACGTGATGGTGGTTTCCTGCCCGCCGTGCTGGGTACCCGTGGAGGCGAAGACGCTGCCGACCTTGCCGACCAGAGCGCCCTTCACCCAGAGCCCGCCGGTCTGGTCGAGGAAGTTGCGCATCTGCGCCGCCATGCCGCCATAGCGGGTCGGCGTGCCGAAGATGACAGCGTCATAGTCCCCAAGCTCGTTGGGGCTGGCGATCGGCGCCTCCTGATCGAGCTTTATGCCGGACTTGCGGGCGACGTCCTCGGGAACCAGCTCCGCAACCCGTTTGATGACGACGTCCGTTCCGGCAACGGAGCGGACGCCCTCCGCAACGGCTTGGGCCATCTGCTCGATATGTCCGTAGGAGGAGTAGTAAACAACCAGTATCTTGGCCATGGGAGACTTCCTTATCTGACCGGTTTGTTTCCTGGTCCATGAAGCGAGGACGGAACGCATTCGACACACCTGTAACATCCAAAGTTCGATGACGCGGACGGCCGCGAGCCGGGAGGGAATTCGTCCGCGTTCCCTCGCTTAGCGGAGCGACCGGAAGGCCACCTGCAGTTCCTGAACGAAGGTCATCGGCTGCTCCCAGGCGGCGAAGTGGCCGCCTTTGTCGAGTTTGTTGTAGTGAATCAGTTTGGGAAACGCCTTCTCGGCCCAACTCCGCGGGGCGGCGTAGATCTCATCGGGAAAGACGCTCACGGCCACCGGGATAGTGATGCCCTTCGGGGCGAAGAAGGCGAGCTTATTCTCCCAATACAGACGAGCCGAAGAGACCGCCGTGTTCGTCAACCAGTAGAGCGTGACATTGTCGAGGATGTCATCCCGGGTCAGCCCTTCGGATTGACCGTCAAAGACGCGGGCGATTAGCTCGTAACTGCGGATGTCGTGATCGAGCATCCACGCGGCGAGACCAATGGGAGAGTCCTCGATCCCGTACAGCGTCTGGGGACGATTGCTCATCTCCTGGGCGTAGGCCAGGCCATGCTTGTAGAAATAATCAAGCTGGTCGTAGGCCTTCTTCTCATCCACCGAGAGCCCCGACGGTGCCGGCTCGCCGAACTGGAGGGCCTTGGCAATGTCATCCGGAACAGTGGCTGGCATGTTGGTATGAACACCGAGCAATTCCGGAGGAGCCTGCAAGGCCATCTGCTCCGAGACGGCATCGCCCCAATCGCCGCCTTGCGCCACAAATCGCGTGTATCCGAGGCGCCTCATGAGCTCGACCCAGGCGCGGGCGATGTGCTGTGGGTCCCAGCCTGTGGTGGTCGGTTGCCCTGATAACCCGTAGCCCGGCAGCGACGGGATTACGACATCGAAAGCGTCCTCCGCCTGGCCTCCATGCGCGGTCGGATCCGCGAGTGGATCAATGATCTTCAACTGCTCAATGATTGAGCCGGGCCACCCATGCGTGATGATCACCGGCAACGCGTTCGGGTGTTTCGAACGAACGTGTATGAAATGAATATCGATTCCATCGATGCTAGTCGTGAATTGCGGCAAGGCGTTCAGCCTCGCTTCGACCTTGCGCCAGTCGTATTCAGTGTGCCAATAGCGCGCGAGTTTCTGCATCGTCGCGAGCTGCACCCCTTGCGATGCGTCCGTGACCGTTTCCCGTTGAGGCCACTTTGTCGTGGCGAGCCGCCGGCGGAGGTCCGCGAGAGCCTCGTCGGACACTTGGATCCGGAACGGGCGGATCGACGTGTCGCCGAGGTTCGAACTCACGGATGCCTGAGCGACGGTCCCGATGCCAGTTGGTGCGGGGGACATCGTTTCAGCACGGGCCGCGGCCGTGGAAAGGACCATTGCGACCGCTCCGGCCAATGCGGCGGGTGCATGGCGATGGCGCCTGCCGATCTTCGAGTCGAGTCCGGACATGATCATTCTCCATGTCTGAAGAGGGGGGCAGAATGCTGCTGACATACCTGAGAACCTCGAGGAGGTGAGGACGCGGACGGCAGAAAGACGGGAACCGCCCGCGTCCCCTTGCTCACCGGAGCGACCGGAAGGCCGCCCGCAGTTCCTGAACGAAGATCATCGGCTGCTCCCAGGCGGCGAAGTGGCCGCCCTTTTCGACCCGGTTATAGTGGATGAGCTTAGGGTAGGCCCGTTCGGTCCAACTCCGCGGCGCCTCGTATTGCTCGCCAGGGAAGACCGTTACCGCAACCGGTATCTTGACGCCCTTGGCGTTGAAGAAGCCACCTTTGTATTCCCAGTAGAGACGCGATGCTGAGACACCTGTGTTCGTCAGCCAGTAGAGCGTGATGTTGTCGAGGATCTCATCCCGCGTCAGTTCACCCGTGGCGCTTGCAGTCCGGTTCAGAGCCGTAGCGACCGCCGCCGCCGGCTGGCCATCCGCGTCGTTGTGGTCGAGAAGCCAGGCGGCGAGGCCGACAGGAGAGTCTGCAATGCCGTACAAGGTTTGCGGCCGCGATGCCATCAGCCGGGCGTAGTCGACCTGCTTGAAGGTTCGAACCAATTGCTCATAAGCACGCTGTTCCTCAGCGGAGAGGCCCGATGGCGCCGGGCTGCCAGCCAGGAGGGCCTTGTCGACGTCAGTTGGAACAGTAGCCGGCATGTTGGTGTGGATGGCGAGCAGTCCTGCCGGTGCCTGCAAACCCATCTGATCGACAACGAACGCACCCCAATCGCCGCCCTGGGCGACGTAGCGGGTGTAGCCGAGGCGCTTCATCAGTTCTGGCCAAGCGCGGGCCATGCGTTCGGGGCCCCAGCCGGGGCTCGTCGGCTTGCCGGAGAACCCGTAGCCCGGCATCGACGGGATGACGACATCGAACGCATCTTCAGCCTTCCCGCCGTGCGCAGTCGGATCGGTGAGCGGGCCGATGAGCTTGATCTGCTCGAGGATCGAGCCCGGCCAGCCATGTGTGATGACCAGCGGAAGTGCGTTCGGATGCTTCGACCGGACGTGGATGAAGTGAATGTCCAGCCCATCAAGCACGGTGATGAATTGCGGTAACGCGTTGAGTTTCGCTTCCGCCTTATGCCAATCGTAATCGGTCGCCCAATAGCGTGCGAGTTCCTGCATCGTGGCGAGTGGCACACCCTGCGACGAATCTGCGACGGTCTCCTTTTCGGGCCAGCGCGTGGCGGCAATGCGCCGACGGAGCTCATCGATCGCGGTTTGGGATGCGTGGAAGGTAAAAGGGCGGATCGCATCGCCTTCGGCCGCATTAGCCAAGCCCGCGGGAAGCAAACTCAACGCACCCGCGGCAGCTGTGGCGGCAAGAAGTTGGCGCCGATTCGGAAGTGATGATAGTTCTCGCATTGATCTTTTCCCTTTATTCGGCCGGAGTTGAACCAGGAACCGCAGACCGGACAGGTCTGGAGCGGCGCTTCCTGCCCATCCATAGGACCACGAGCCTCGCCGTCACGTAGAAGACAGGTGTCAGGAACAAGCCGAACACGGTCACGCCGAGCATGCCGGCGAACACCGCCGTACCCAGGGCCTGCCGCATCTCGGCCCCGGGACCGGTGGCGATCGCCAGCGGCAACACGCCGAGGATGAAGGCAAAGGCTGTCATCAGGATCGGGCGCAGGCGCAGCCGGCACGCCTCGATGACCGCCTCCACCGGAGTCATACCGTCGACTTCCGCCTGTTTCGCGAATTCAACGATCAGGATCGCGTTCTTGGCGGCCAACCCGACCAGAACCACAAGGCCGATCTGGGTCAGGATATTGTTGTCCTGCCCCCTCAGCAGCACGCCGACGAGTGCGGAGAGCACCGCCATGGGGACGATCAGGATGATGGCGATCGGCAGCGACCAGCTTTCATACTGAGCCGCGAGCACGAGGAACACGAAGAGCACGGACAAGGCAAAGATGAACACCGCCGTGTTGCCGGTCTGCCGCTCCTGGAAAGCCAGCTCCGTCCACTCGAAGCCCATCCCGGGCGAGAGGTTCTCCCGAACCAAAGCCTCCATGGTATTGAGCGCATCGGCTGAGGACACGCCCGGAGCCGCATTGCCCTGCAGCGCGACCGAAGTGAACATGTTGTAGCGCTGGACCAGGTCGGGGCCGGACATCTCCCGCATCTCCACGAGGGTGCCCATAGGCACGAGGGCGCCGGTGGACGAGCGAACCCGCAGCCGGTTGATATCCTCCTGATCGATCCGGAAGCGCTGGTCGGCCTGGGCCCGCACCTGATAGACGCGCCCGAAGGCGTTGAAGTCGTTGACATAGGCAGTGCCGAGATTGATCCGCAGCGTCTCGAAGATGTTCGGGATCGGCACGTTGAGGATGCTGGCCTTCTGGCGGTCGATCTCCAAGTAGACCTGGGGTGAGTTGGCCGAGAACGTCGTGAAGACCCCCGACAGATTGGGATTCTGCCGAGCCTGTGTTGTCAGCTGGTAGGCAACAGCAAGAATGCCACGCACGTCATCGCCGGT
Organism: Microvirga aerophila; assembly: GCF_003332305.1. GTDB lineage: Bacteria > Pseudomonadota > Alphaproteobacteria > Rhizobiales > Beijerinckiaceae > Microvirga > Microvirga aerophila. Next base: position 92,244 of record NZ_QOIO01000008.1, read on the forward strand.
CCTGTTCTGCAGCTGCACCTTGAACCCGCCGGAATTGCCGAGGCCGCGCACGGGAGGTGGCGGGATGGCGATGATGAACGCCTCCTCGATCGGCTGCATGCGGGCGAAGAGATCGGCGATGATCTTGGGCCCGGAATCGCCAGTCTTGATGCGCTCCTCGAACGGCTTGAACCCGGCAAAGATCGCCGCAGCGTTGGTCGCATTGGTGAAGGTGGCGCCCGAGAACCCTGGAAAGGCTACCGCGTTCCGAACACCCGGCGTCTCCTGAATGATCTTGGAGGCCCTTTGCACGACCGCGTCGGTGCGGGACAGGGAGGAGCCATCCGGCAGCTTGATGACGACGATCGCATAGCCCTGATCGAGCGTCGGGATGAAGCCGCGTGGCACGTGATCGGCGATCCACACGGTCCCAGCGAGCAGGCCGACATAAATTGACAGCACGATCAGCTTATGCCGTACGACCGCCCCAACCGCTCTGGCATAGCCGTTGGAGGTCGCATCGAAGCCCCGGTTAAAGCCGGTTGCCAGTGTTCGCCCAACCCGGGCAATCGGATTCCTGGAGTGCTCGTGGCTGTGCGGCTTCAAGAGCCGTGCGGCGAGAGCTGGCGACAGGGTCAGGGAATTGAAGGCCGAGATCAGCGTGGACACCGCAATGGTCAACGCGAACTGCCGGTAAAACTGGCCGGTGATGCCGGGAATGAAGGCTGTCGGCACGAAGACGGCGGCGAGAACCAGCGCGATGGCCACGACAGCCGTGCCCACCTCGTCCATGGTGACATGGGCTGCATCCCGTGGCGTCATGCCGAGCGCGATGTTGCGCTCCACATTCTCGACCACCACGATCGCGTCATCGACCACGATGCCGATGGCCAGAACCATGCCAAAGAGGGTGAGGGTGTTGATCGAGAACCCAAGGGCCGCCATGAAGGCGAACGTGCCGATCAGCGAGATCGGGATGGCCACGATGGGGATGATCGCTGAGCGCCAGCTCTGCAGGAAGACGATGACAACGAGCACGACAAGGGCCGTGGCCTCGAACAGGGTCTTGTAGACCTCGCTGATGCTCTCGGCGATGAACTCGGTGGGATTGTAGACGATCTGGTACGCGATCCCTGGCGGGAAATTGGCTTTGAGCTCCTCCATGCTCTGGATGATCTGCTCCGAACTAGCCAATGCGTTAGTGCCGGGCCGCTGGAAGATCGCGAGGGCCACAGCCGGCTTTCCATTCAGGTAGGAATTCGTCACGTAATCCTGGGCGCCGAGTTCGATGCGGGCGATGTCCTGCAGCCGCACAAGGTGCCCCTGGCGGGTGGCCTGGACGATGATCGACCGGAACTGGCGCGGATCCTCGAAACGGCCTTGGGTGGTGACCGTGAGCTGGAAGGCAGCATCCGTGGGGGTCGGCTCTTGCCCCAAGGCGCCACCGGAGACCTGAACGTTCTGCTCCTGGATGGCGCGGACCACGTCACCCGAGGTCATACCGTAGGAGGCGAGTTTCTCCGGATCGAGCCAGATGCGGATGGAGTATTGCCGCTCGCCGAAGATGGTAAGGTCACCCACGCCCTGGAGACGCAACAGGATGTCGCGGACGTAGTTGCGGGCATAGTTCGAGATATAGAGCTGGTCGTAGGATCCGTCCGGCGAGAGCATGTGCACAACCATCATCAGGTCAGGCGAGCTCTTGAGAGTTGTGACCCCCAGACGCCGCACCTCCTCCGGCAGCCGCGGCGTTGCGATGGCCACCCGATTTTGGACGAGCACCTGCGCCTTATCAAGATCGGCGCCCAGCCTGAACGTGATCGTCAGCGCCATGGCGCCGTCGCTGGTGGAGTAAGAGGACATGTACAGCATGTCCTCGACGCCATTGATTTGCTGCTCCAACGGTGTCGCCACCGTGGCTGCCACCGTCTGTGCATCGGCGCCCGGATAGCTCGCCCGGACGACCACGGTAGGCGGCGCTACCTCCGGATACTGCGCCACCGGCAAGGTCGTGTAGGCGATGCCACCGACGATAAGGAAAATCGCCGACAGGACGGTGGCGAAGATGGGACGATCGACGAAAAAGTGAGCCATTCGCATGGAGGCGTCCTCATGAGCGAGGTCAGGTGCCGTTTCGCTCTCGGGTTAGCGGCAGCGTCGTCATCTGCGGCGTGATCGGCGCTCAGTGCCGAACCCGGACAAGACCGTTCACGACCACGGTCTCGTTCCCGGTCAACCCATCGCGGATGACTCTGTAGCCGTCGATCCGCGGACCGATGCGCACGGGCTTGAGATGGACGACATTCTTCTCATCGACCGCATAGACCACACGCCGGTCCTGATCGCTGCCGATGGCTTCATCGGGCAGGAGGATGCCTTTATAGGGATCGGAAGCCCCGATCGTCACGCGGCCGAACAAGCCGGGCGTCAGCAACATATCCTTGTTGTCGAAGACCGCACGCACCCGGATCGTGCCACTGGCCTCATCCAACCGGTTGTCAACGAAATCGAGCTGTCCCTTGCGCTGCCCCAGGCGCTCGTCCGTCAGCGTGAGCAGAGCCTCGTTCGCCGATCCGTTTGCGGATGTTCGCGTCCCTCCCTGGGTCTGACGCGAGAAGGCCAAGTAGGAACGCTCGTCGACATCGAAGTAGAACTGAATCGGGTGGAGCGAGACGATATTCGTCAGGACAGTCTCGTTGGCGTTGACCAGGTTACCCTCGGACACGAGCTTGCGCGAGATCCGGCCGGTCAGAGGCGCCTTGATTTCCGTAAACCCGACGTCGAGCTCGGCTTGGCGTAGGGCCGCCTGGGCTCGGTCGAGATCAGCCTTGCCGGTCAGGAAGGCCTGCCGGCGCTGATCGAAGATCTGGTCGGGGATGTTGCCGGTCATCCGCAGCTGCTCGGCCCGAGCCAGATCGCTCTGGGCAAATTCCAAGCGGACCTGCGAAGACGTGACGGCCGCTTTCGCCTGCTCAAGCGAATTTCGGTACGGACGTGGATCGATGGTGAAGAGAAGATTTCCTGCCCTGACGAGGGATCCGTCCTTAAAATGAACCTTGTCGAGATAACCTGAGACCCGGGCGCGGATGTCGACCTGATCGACCGCCTCGAAGCGGCCGATGAAGTCGGTCTGCTCGATAATGTCCTTCACCACAGGCTTGGCGACCGTTACGGGGGGCGGCGGAGCCGGGCCGCCTTGGGCAAAGGCCAGACCTCCTGCCGCAAGCCATAAGCCAAGCGCGATAAGCACCCACCGGGACCGGAGTGCCGCTGGGGCGTGGCATGCGCGAGCGTGGCCCAGCCGCTGCCACGGCAGGCATCCTCTCTGATGAACATGCCCTGGTGTCTGGGAGATCGTCATGGGCTCTATTGCCTCCACCAGATGGGAGCTTCCGGTGTCTGCGCCATCACGCAGGGGGCATGCCTCGGCAAGAGATGCGTCGGCATCCCACCTACGTCTTTGGTGCAGGAAACATTACGCAATCTTGAAGTATTTTACCGCCCGCGAGGAGCAACGACAGTTCAAGAATTGCGCCGAGTTATCGGAAATTGCGGCAATCCGGAGCGCCCGGCATGAACCCCGACCCTGATTGTGGTAGGGAGTGGAAACGCCTGCTCCGTTCTCATGGTGACTTCGGACGACACGAGGAGAACTGATCATGCTCAACGACAGGGACCGGATCTTCACGAACCTCTATGGCTTCCACGACTGGCGGCTTGCCGGCGCCCGCATGCGTGGAGACTGGGACGGGACCTCCGAGCTGCTGGCGCGGGGACGGGACTGGATCATCAATGAAACCAAGGCATCGGGGCTCCGCGGGCGGGGCGGCGCGGGATTTGCCACGGGACTGAAATGGTCGTTCATGCCCAAGGGATCCGGCCCTCTGCCCAGCTACCTTGTGGTCAATGCCGACGAGTCCGAGCCGGGAACCTGCAAGGACCGTGAAATTCTGCGCAATGATCCTCACAAACTGGTGGAAGGCTGCCTGCTCACGTCGTTCGCCATCGGTGCCCATGCTTGCTACATCTACATCCGCGGCGAGTTTATCCAGGAAGCCGCTCATCTGCAGCAGGCCATTGACGAGGCCTACGGTGCTGGCTTGATCGGCCGCGATGCCTGTGGCTCCGGGTGGGACTTTGATCTTTACCTTCATCGTGGGGCCGGCGCCTACATCGCTGGGGAAGAGACAGCCCTCCTTGAGAGCCTCGAAGGCAAGAAGGCGATGCCCCGGATGAAGCCGCCGTTCCCGGCGGCGATCGGCCTGTACGGCTGCCCGACCACGGTGAACAACGTCGAGACCATTGCCGTCGTGCCGACGATTTTGCGGCGTGGGGCGACCTGGTTTGCGGGCTTTGGCCGACCGAACAACTCCGGCACCAAGATCTATTCGATCTCCGGCCATGTGAACAGGCCGTGCAATGTCGAGGAAGCCATGAGCATCCCGCTGCGTGAATTGATCGACACCCATGCAGGCGGCGTGCGGGGAGGGTGGGATAACCTTCTGGCGGTCATCCCAGGCGGTGGATCCATGCCGCTGGTGCCGAAGCATCTCTGTGATACCTTGTTGATGGACTTCGACAGCCTGCGCGACCTCAAAAGCGGGCTCGGCACCGCTGCGATCGTAGTGATGGATCAGTCGACGGACCTGATTGCGGCCATTGCTCGCCTGAGCGCGTTCTTCAAGCACGAAAGCTGCGGCCAGTGCACCCCCTGCCGCGAGGGGACCGGGTGGGTGATGCGGGTGATGTACCGGATGGTCGAAGGCCGCGCCGATCCGCATGAGATCGACCTGGTGGAGCAGGTCACGCAGCAGATGGAAGGCCATACGATCTGTGCGTTCGGCGATGCCGCCGCCTGGCCCGTGCAGGGACTGATCCGCCACTTCCGCCCGATGCTGCTGGAGCGGATCGCCCCGTACCAACATGAGCACCAGCCAGCTCTCGCAGCGGAGTGACACGTGGGTGAAGCACACTGGACTGACACCAGGCGTCGGGAGAGCACCATGGCACCTAAATCCAATAAGGATCAGCAGAAATTTACTAAGGATCAGGAGGCGCACGCGTACCGCGAGATGCTGCTGATCCGACGCTTCGAGGAGAAGACTGGCCAGATGTACGGCATGGGTCTCATCCGCGGCTTCTGCCACCTCTATATCGGTCAGGAAGCCATCGTCGTCGGCATGGGAATGGCGACCAAAGACGGTGACCAGATGATCACCGGCTATCGTGATCACGGTCACATGCTGGCCTGCGGCATGGATCCGAAGGGCGTGATGGCCGAACTCACGGGCCGCCGCGGCGGTCTGTCAAAAGGCAAAGGCGGCTCCATGCACATGTTCTCGAAGGAGAAGCATTTTTATGGCGGCCACGGTATTGTCGGCTCGCAGGTGTCGCTTGGCACCGGCATCGCGTTCGCGAACTACTACCGCGAGAATGGCAATGTCTGCCTGACCTACTTTGGCGAGGGTGCGGCCAACCAGGGTCAGGTTTCTGAGAGCTTCAACATGGCAGCGGTCTGGAAGCTGCCGGTGGTCTACGTAATCGAGAACAACCGCTACGCCATGGGCACGGAGATGAGCCGTTCCTCGGCCCAGACCGACTTCTCGAAACGCGGCGTGTCCTTCGGCATTCCGGGCGAGAAGGTGGACGGCATGGATGTCCGTGCGGTCTACGCCGCCGGCCAGAAGGCGATCGAGCATGCCCGCTCCGGCCAGGGCCCCTACATCCTTGAGATGCTATCCTACCGCTATCGCGGCCACTCGATGTCGGATCCAGCCAAGTACCGCACGAGGGAGGAAGTGGACCAGGTGCGGGAGGAGCGTGACCCCATCGAGCAATCCCGCCGCCGTCTGCTGGAGCGCTGGAAGCTGTCGGAAGACGAGCTCAAGACGATCGACAGCCGCGTGCGCGAGATCGTCAACGAGGCGGCCGAGTTCGCCACGCACGATCCGGAGCCCGACGCGTCCGAACTCTACACGGACATCCTGCTCCAGACACCCTGAGAGGCCCTGTCAGATTGGTAGCAGCGCAGGCTTGGGCCAGGATGTCGGGCATGAGCACGCCATCCGACCCTGACCGGGCTTCCATTCCCAGCGGAGATCTTCAAAGCGTCCGACTGGCCGAATTTCCAACCTCCACGGTATGCTCCCGGCCGGTGCAGGCGAAACGTTCGAAGAACGGATGGGATTGTCCTAGAGCATCGTCGATAGCGGAAGACCGAATCCACTTTTCCGCACGATGCGCTAGAGCATCGGACCGTTAAGTGGACGCGCCACCGGCGGCTTCGGCATGGCTCCAGGATGGCTGAGATGCAGACTTCATCGGATCCGACTTCTCGTCCGATGCTCTAGAATGCGACCCAATTGACCGAGGTCAGTTCCAGCGACGGAAGATGACGCTCGCGTTGACGCCACCGAACCCGAACCCGTTCGAGATCGCATGTTCGATCTCCATGCGACGGGCCGAGCCGCGCACGAGGTTGATCCCCTCCGCAGTGGGATCGGGATTGTCCAAATTGAGCGTTGCGGGCGCGATCTGATCGCGCAAGGCCAGCACCGTGAAAATCGCTTCCAGCCCGCCCGCCGCACCGAGCAGGTGACCCGTCGCCGACTTCGTGGCGCTCACGGCGATCCCGCCGTCCCGACCGAAGACGGACCTGATGGCGGCAATCTCTCCTCTGTCACCAACCGGCGTCGAGGTCGAATGAGCGTTCAGATGCTGGACATCCGTAGCTTGCAGCCCTGCACGCTTGAGGGCGAGGCTCATGGCCCGTGCAGCGCCGCTGCCATCCTCGGGACCAGCCGTCATGTGATAGGCATCGGCCGTCGTGCCGTACCCGACGAGCTCGGCAATCGGTGTGGCGCCGCGGGCGAGGGCATGGTCAAGAGCCTCGATCACCAGAATGCCGGCTCCCTCACCCATGACGAAGCCGTCACGCTCCATATCGAACGGGCGGGAGGCCTTTTCCGGCGCGTCGTTGAAGCCGGTCGAGAGCGCCCGTGCCGCCGCGAAGCCGCCAAGGCTGACCTTGTCGATGCACGCCTCCGCCCCGCCGCAGATGGCGATATCCGCCTCATCCATCCAGACCATTCGCGCTGCGTCCCCTAAGGCCTGCACGCTGGCTGCGCAGGCTGTGACAGGGGTGCCGATCGGACCGTTGAACCCATGCGTGATGGTGATATGGCCCGCCGCGAGGTTGGCGAGGAAGGACGGAACAGTGAACGGCGAAAGCCTGCGGACACCACGGGTGTCGGTAGTTCGTACAGCATCTGCAATGGCTGGGAATCCTCCAATGCCCGAGGCGATCACCGTTGCGGTCCGATCCCGTTCTTCGGCTGTTGTCGGGCGCCATCCTGCCATAGCAATCGCCTCCTGTGCGGCCGCGAGAGCGAACAGGATGAACCGATCCATCTTGCGCTGGTCCTTTGGCGAAACAATCGCATCCGGATTGAAGCCTGCCCCCGCGTCTTCGGTATAATCGGGAACGAGGCCGCCGATCTTGGCCGGGAGGTCATCGACCAATCCGGCCGGGAGCAGACGGATCCCGGATTTCCTCTCGAGGAGCCGTGCCCAGCTGGTCTCGACCCCGCACCCGAGCGGCGAAACCACCCCCATGCCGGTCACAACGATCCGTCGCATGCTGTATCCTCCCTTGTTTTCTGCAGACGCTTGCGTCCGAGCCGATTTGTCAGAACTCCTGCCGAGCCAGCCGAAGGGCTGCGTCTTGTCCCGATTTGAGGATCGCCTCAGAGAGCGCCCGGTCTGTTGTGACCCGTGCCAGCTGCAGCGTTCCGATCATCAGGGCGAAGATCGCATAGGCAGTTTCCCGTGCCTGTTCCTCGGGGAATGCTGACGGCAACTCGGACGCGATGATCACAGCCATCTCGTCCGCGGCCCGGGCCATGATGTCCCGGGTCTTAGGATCATTGCGGGCGACCTCCGGCGCTAGCGCCGCCACGGAGCAGCCTGCCTGCGGCCGGTCCCGGTGTGCCGTCTGCAGGTACGATCGCACTAACGCTTCAAGCCCGTCCTCGTGTCGGTCTCGCGCAGCCTCGATCGCAGCGATCCATTTCTCGCGATTGCGGGCATGGGAGGTGGCCAGAGCCTCGCGGACGAGGTCGTCCTTCGACTTGAAGTGTGCGTAGAAGCCGCCGTGGGTGAGCCCCGCGTCTGCCATGAGGCCGGCCACGCCGGTACCCTCAATGCCCTTCGCCCGGAACCGAGCCGCGGCGACCTCGACGACACGTTTCCGCGTCTGCTCCTTGTGGCCTTTCTCGTAGCGCATGCTCATGCCTCCCATCCAGACGCTATTTACATGATGATCGTCATATCGTATGTCAAGCATCATGTGAAGGAGTGCTCAATGTCGTCACCCGATCCCGTTGTCATTGTTTCCGCTGTGCGAAGCCCGCTGGGGCGGTTCCAGGGCAGCCTCTCCGGACTCAGCGCTCCTGCTCTTGGCAGCCACGTTATCCGGGCTGCCCTCGACCGGGCCGGGCTCGCGGGCGAGAGAGTGGACGAGATCCTGATGGGCTGCGTGTTGCCTGCTGGTCAGGGGCAGGCCCCGGCTCGCCAGGCGGCCCGTGGGGCCGGTCTGCCCGATGGTACGGGCGCAACGACGGTCAACAAGGTGTGCGGGTCCGGGATGAAAGCGACCATGCTCGCTCACGACATTATCCTGGCCGGCTCAGCCGAAATCGTGGTCTCCGGTGGCATGGAGTCGATGTCAAACGCTCCGTATCTCCTGGCCAAGGCCCGTGGCGGCTACCGGGTCGGTCATGACCGATTGATCGACCACATGATGATGGACGGTCTGGAAGACGCCTACGAGGGCGGCCGCCCCATGGGTGACTTCGGAGAGGCGACCGCTCAGGCCTACCAGTTCAGCCGAGCGGACCAGGATGGCTATGCGATTGAGACTCTGACCCGCGCCCGTACCGCAGTGGAAGAGGGCGCTTTCGCCGCCGAGATCGCACCTGTGGTGATCCAGAGCAAAGCGGGCGACACGGTCATCGCCTCGGACGAGAACCCGCTCAGGGTCTCGCCGGAGAAGATCCCCGCGCTGAAGCCCGCCTTCCGCCCCCACGGGACCATTACTGCGGCGAGTTCATCCGCGAATGCCGATGGTGCAGCGGCGCTCGTACTGATGCGGCGCTCCTTGGCCGAACGCGACGGTCTACCAGTTCTTGCTCAGATCAGGGCGCACGCAACCCATTCCCAGGATCCTGCCTGGTTCACCACGGCGCCGATCCCGGCCATTCGCAAGGTCCTTGACAAGACCGGCTGGGGCATCGGGGACGTGAATCTGGGGTCCGCAGCCGATGTGCTTCGGCCAGCGGGTCGATGCCCTTTGCCGCGAGCCGCCGCAGCCACTCACGCATGAGCTGGGCGCGACCCTTCGGGGAATGCCGGCGCTCGCGTGTGCCCTTCCAGGAGGGGCACATGGCGTCGTCCGGGTCCCAGTTGAAGCAGGCGCCGTTGCCGTTGCAGTGCAGCGCCTCGTCGTAGCCGGCCCGCACGGCGGCCGGGATGGTGCGGTCGTGCTGGCCCTTGGTCGGCACGCCGTCGACTTTCAGGAGCGTCCCCCTGTGCGGGACCGCGATCTTGCCCGGGTTGAACTGGTTGCAGGGATCGAAGGCCGCCTTCACGGCCTGAAGGACCGGGTAGAGCAGACCGAAGAAGCGGGGCGAGAACTCGGAGCGCAGGCCCTTGCCATGCTCGCCCCAGAGGAGCCCACCGTAGCGCTGCGTCAGCGCCACGACCTCTTCCGTGACATCGCGGATCAGCGCCTCGGCGCCCGGCACCTTCATGTCGATGGCCGGACGGACATGGAGCACGCCGGCATCCACGTGCCCGAACATCCCGTAATCGAGCCCGCGTCGGTCGAGCGCCGCCCTGAACTCGGCGATGAAGTCGGCCAGGTTCTCCGGCGGCACGGCCGTGTCCTCCACGAACGGAACCGGCCGCTTGTCGCCCTTCATGTTGCCAAGGAGCCCGACGGCCTTCTTCCGCATGTCCCAGATACGGGCGACATCGGTGGTGCCGCGGGCGATCGTGTAGCCGCGCCGTCCCGCAACAGGGCCGGCAGTATCGAGCGCGGCCGTCAGTCGGGCTAGTGCCTCCTCCACATCCTCGGCGCTGTGCCCGACGAACTCGATGAGGTTGACCCCACGCGCCGGTTCGCCGGCATCCTCGGGGAAGAACGCCGAAACGCCCGTCCAGATTGGGTCACCCTGGGCGAGCGCCAACACTTTTGAATCGACAGTTTCAATAGAGGCCGCCCCGAAGGCGACGAGCGCCTGGGCGTCCCGGAGCGCGGCATCGAAGCTGCCGTAGCGCAGGTTCACCAGCCCGGCGTGGCTTGGCAGCGGCAGGACGTTGAGCGTGGCTTCCACCAGGAAGCCGAGCGTCCCTTCCGATCCGCACAGGATGGCATTGAGGTCGAAGCGGCCGTCCGGGCGCCGGATATGTGCAAGATCGTAGCCGGTGAGGCAGCGATTGAGCTTGGGGAAGCGCTCGGCGATGAGCGCCGCGTTCTCGCGCTCGAGATCGTCGACGGTGCGGTGGATGGCACCGGCCCGGTCCGGGCGGGCCTTGGCAGCCGCGAGCGCCTCCTCGTCCAGGGGCACCGAGTGCCAGACCGTCCCATCGGACAGGACGGTGGTCAGTTCCAGGACGTGATCGCGGGTCTTGCCGTAGAGGCAGGATCCCTGCCCGCAGGCATCGGTCGAGATCAAGCCGCCGATCGTGGCACGGTTCGAGGTCGACAGCTCGGGCGCGAAGAACAGCCCGTGCGGCTGTAAGGCCGCGTTGAGCTGGTCCTTCACAACGCCCGCCTCCACCCGCACAGTCCGGCGCACGGGGTCTATCGCGAGGATTCGGTTCATGTGACGCGACAGATCGACGACGAGCCCATCCGTCAGCGATTGGCCGTTGGTGCCGGTCCCGCCGCCGCGCGGCGCCACCCGAACGGCCGAGAACCGATCCTCCGCGAGCAGCCTCGCAATCCGGACAAGGTCATCGCGGTTGCGCGGGAAGGCGATCGCCTGCGGCGTCAGCTGATAAATCGAGTTGTCGGTCGCCATGACCGTCCTGTCGCCGGCCGCCACCGACAGATCGCCCACAAAGCCGTGCGCCCGCAGTTCGGCACAGAAGGCCTGGTAAAGCCAAAGCGTGATAGATGCGGACGGGAGGCTCGGGATCATGATGTTCACGGAGGCCGGGCGCGACCCTGCTCTGCCAGGGCCGCACAGGTTCAAGAAGCGGAACGGGTCACATAGTATTCCCGCGAATTCCGCAGTCGATGTTCTCGATCATGTAGCGGAAGACAACGTTCTCGGCGCTCAACTGCTGGCCATGCTCCATACCGGCGATCAGCAGCGGAGCCTTGGTTTTCTGCCCGGGATAGACCTGGTGCAGCCGCACCGATTCCTCGGGCATGTGCAGGGTGTTCTCCGCCCCATGGATGATCAGCGCCGGCGGGAAGCGGCCGGATGCGCCGGCGAGCTGAGCCTCCGGATCGAACGCCAGGCACTCCTTGTACGACTTCGCGGTCACGGCGCTGCACCCCGGCCAGCGCTCGACACCGTCGGCATCCGTATAGCTGCCGAGCTGCTCATCGACGTAGGCTTGCGTCGCCGGATCGAGGGGATAGTAACCTAGCTTCGTCGCCTCGGTCCCCGTGTCGAACGGTGGCACCGGTTCGTCGTCGGAGAGACCCATCAACGCCGCATGTGCGGCTTCCTTGTCGGCGCGAAGGTTCTGCAACGCGCTCATGCGGGTGTAGCTCATCGGCACGTAGTACGGCACCTGATCGCCGCCCGCGCGGGCCAGCTCGGCGACAGCGGCCAGGCTGGCGACCGAGCCCATTGCCCACGAGGCAACGACCGGCATGCGACCAAAGCGTTCCTTGGTCCAGGAGATCGCAGCGAGCACCTCGTCCTTCTGGTCCTCAAGGCTGACGTTCGTCACCGTGAGGTCGCCGCGTCTGACGGTGTTGCGTACGTCCTTGTTTTTGAAGAAACCGGCAACATCATAGGTCATCACACGGTAGCCGCGCTCGGCGAGGGCCTTGCCCATCAACTGGCCGTACATGCTGGCGCCGCCGGTAAAGCCCGAGTTGAAGACGACCGGAGGCAGCTTTTCCTGCTCGACGCTCAGGCTCACCGGGAGGAAGACCCGCCCACGCAGCTGATGGGTGCCATCGTGATAGGGCGCGGGGAAGATGATTTCTTCTTCAATCAAGTTCGTCATGGATTTCCCTTTCAAGAGGAGGTCGGAAAGATCTCGGCGGATGCGCCGCGAAGCAGGGCATCGGCTGTGGTGCCTGTCTGTGCGGCGGTGGCGCGGGCAAGCCGCGCGGCGAAGTCGAACGCGGCCAGAGGGGTGAAGTGATCGGCGTAGGCCCGGCCCTCGCGGTCGCCGCCGACATGGGGGGGCGTCGCTGGCCTCCAGCAGCAGCCTGTGGGCGCCCACCCGCTCGGCGATCCGCACGGCGAAGGGCAATGCGGCCGCCGCGTCGATCGCCGTACGGTATCCGGGTCCCTTGAAGTACACGTTTCCACGTTCTCTGGCTTCGCGGAGCAAGGCGGCGAAGGCAGGTTCGTCAACGCCGCGCTCGGGACGGCACGTGCCAAGGTGATCGATCAGGACGGGAACCCGTTCGGGCAGTTGCCGCAACACCTTGAGGTTGACCGCGGCCTCCTGCGCATACACATGCACATGCTGGTCAGGCCGCAGCCGCGTGAAAAGCTGCTGCCAGTCCGCACCGGTAAAGGCATCGTCGCCGACCGCCTCGGGACCGGCGTCGTGAAGCACGATGCGAATCCCCTGAATCTGCGGATGCGCCAAGCGTTCGGCGTTGGCATAGAGGGGATCGGCTAGGATCGTTCCGACCAGCCGGACACTCCCGTAGCGGAACGGGTCGCGTTCCTGCAAGCCTGCCAGCTCGGCAAAAGACGCGAATACGTTCTGGGAGTCGGGCAGGATGCTCAGGTGAACATTGTTGAGCAGGGTAGGGGTCACCCCGGCATCGATCAGGGCGTTAAGATAAGCGCTGAGAGGATGCGGAGCAGGCAGTGCGTACGGGAGCCCGCCCGCGACTCGGGCCAGATCTCTGGCTGTGTCGAAGTGCACATGGGCATCAATCCGTGGCATTGTCAGCAGCATCATCGGTCGCTCAGTAGAACGACACGAAGATATCGACCCCGGCCCCGTTCGCCTCCCGACGGTTCGACGGATCATATCAAATAATCGCCATTTACAGGTCCGCCGGAGTGCTGGTCGGGTGCCGCCAACGAGCTGCGCCTCCTGAAACTTAAAGGCTCAGGGTCGCTGCTGCTGCGAGCGAAGTGACACGAGACCTTCCCCAGGGGCGACAGGCCCTATCACGGGATCGACAGCGCCTATATCAGCGATGCGACCAAAGACGGATTCTGCTCAAGGATCCTCGTGACTCGGCCGGCATGCTACGCAAACCAAGATGTGCGCACGCGTGTTCCTGAAGGGCTACCGCCTCAATCCTGGCCCTGCAGCAGATTGGACGGGCACCCGCACTTCTTCCGGAAGTTGCTCCGGTGATGCGAGCCCACGGTTTATTCGGTCTTTTGTCGCTCTCGTTCTGGTTGGATAACGACTCAGGTTCTTATGTGACGCTCACGTCTCAAGTTCGTCGACAACAGAGACACGCGGGGGAGGTGCCAGGTGTCTCGCCATAGTTTCAGGGCCGGTTAAGGCAACGAACCCTCCCAAAAACATGCGACCTCCCAAGAGCAGGGAGCCACGCTGCGGCAAGCACGATCAGAAGCGCAAGGAGGACCGGAACCTCTCCCGATCCAACCCAGGTCCGCCAGCGTTCCACCAATGATCATAGCAGGGATGCTTGTCCTCAGCCCCGTTCGTCACCAGACGCGTAGCCCCTGCCAGATCACCGATCGCCAGAAGAGCCGGTATGCCCGCTCGACGCTCATGAGAGCGTGATGCTTTGAGTCGTCGCGGTAGGCAAGATGCTTCCCGTCACTTGGACAAGCCTAGATAAAGATCCTCAGCCAAAATCGCGGGCGGAGACTTCGCCCCGGGCTCAAAGGCCGATTTGGCATTCGGTTGCGAGAAGCGGTTTCAGTGCCGCCGATTTGGAAGGGGCACCTTGGTAGGTTCCGTGCGCTCAAGGTGCTCGGAGGATATCAATACACCCCGCGCCCAGGTGTGCCCTTGGCTTTTGGCTCGAGGGCGGTTCGCCCCGTATTTGACAACTAGGAATTTAAGCTATGAAATAGGACTATGATGGGGGTAATCTCAAGAGCTCAGAATGGCCCCAAACTGCGGCTCTATCGATCAAGTCTTCGAGTTTGTCGAGGTCTGCGAGACCCTGACCAGCTTTGAGGAATGCATGCATGCGATCAGACCGATCGTGGCAGACCTCGGCTTCTCTTCGTTCATCCTCACCGGGCTCCCGCTCCTGAACCGACCTCTGGAGCCCCTTGTTCTTCTCGACTCCTGGCCCGGCGGCTGGATGGAGCGCTACTCATCACAGAACTACTTCGAGGTTGATCCTGTCGGACAAAACGTCCTTGCGACGAGCTCTCCGTTCCTGTGGGGTGATGCGCCCAACCAGAGGGACGAGAGCCTTTCCAGGCCGATGCTGGGAGAGGCCGCCGAGTTCGGCCTCAGGGATGGCTTCTGCGTGCCGATTCACGGCGCGACAGGGTGGCAGTCGGCCTTCAGTTTCGCCCATGACCGCAAAATCGACGCCAGTCCCAGGGAGTTGGCGGCCGCTCACCTTCTCGCTCTCACGGTTTACGGAAGGCTCCGGATCCTCCATAGCGAAGAGCCCCATGCGAGAACTAGGCTGACTCCGCGCGAGCGCGAAGTTCTGACCTGGGCGGCTGCCGGCAAGAGCGCCTGGGAAACATCCGCTTTGCTTGGCATCTCCGAGGCCACGGTTATCACCCACCTGGATAACACCCGGCGCAAGCTCAACGCCGCCAACACCACGCACGCCGTGGTGGTGGCCCTGCAGACCGGGGAACTGCAACTCTACTGAGCCTCCTAAGATCTTGGGATACCGGCCTCCCTCAGGTAAGATGATAATCACGCCCGGCTGACACGGCAGCAGGGCGGCACCGGGCGGGAGCTCCCAACGTGCAGGATTGCAACCAGGAGCCCCAGCCTGAGCTCCATGCTCGGCTATTTGACAGGTGATCTCAACGGTACGTCGAACGGACATTCCGATGCCCAAGGTGAAAGGTCCTGACGGGAACGAGTTGACCCGGGAGGAAATGGTTGATGCCTTGCTGCGGAGAATTGCGGCTTACACGGTCGTCCTAAAAGGTCAGCTCATAGAGGAGGACTTCAAGGCCTTGAAGACCCTCCGTCCCTTCCTGAAGGCGGCCGACAGGCTGATGGCGGAAATCGGCTACCAGGATGAACAGTAGCTCATTCTGGTCGCTTACCGAAAGTTACAGAACTCCGGAGTCGTGGCTCGGTGCAACGCCGAAGCAAGCTAGTTTTCGGCCTCTCGCTCAGCCCCGAAAACCGCGCCGGAACAGCCCTAATATACTGGAGACATCCGGATTATGTGCTCTCAACGTTCTAGTCAGTGTCCGCATGAGGTCTGAACGTGAGCCGTGTCTCGCCACAGCCGGATGATCAACGGCTACCTTGGCGCTGAAACCCTTGGCGGCACTGATAACCGACAAAGCACTGGGGATTGTCGACTGTCGGAACCCACGCAGCTTCGGCGGTTTCACCTCGTGCGCAGAAGTTCGGACCATTGACGTATCGATCATAAGTGTAAACTCCTGTGCCAAGGACAATTGCCCCTTGCGAGGCCACAAGGCTGGCGGCGCGAGAGCAGGTCAGGGTGGTGCTCACAGGTCTGACCTGGGACCACGCCTCGTTCCCCATCAGAAGCAGGAGAGACGTCAAAGCAAACTTCAACATGAGGTCAGACCCATTTGTCAGAAGATGAACCGCGTGTTGATGAAGTTGGACGTCTGCTCGGTGATGATCGCATCCAGCAGGTCCTTGTTGGCGGGCGTTTCCTTGGTCGCTATCATCGAGCGGATCGAAAACGAGCGTAACGCATCCGTCACCGACAGCGTGCCCTCGGCCGAGTCCTTGCGCCCGGTGAAGGGAAAGACGTCGGGGCCGCGTTGGCACTGGCAGTTGATGTTGACCCGGCACACTTGATTGACGAGCGGATCGACAAGCCGGCCGACCTGATCCGGATTGGAGCTGAAGATGCTCACCTGCTGGCCATGCTCGGACGTGGTGACGTACTCAAGCGCCATCTCAAGCTCCTCAAATGGCATCACCGGCACGACAGGCCCAAACTGCTCCTCGCGATAGAGCTTCATGCCTTCCTCGATAGGATAGACCACCGCCGGATAGAACAGGGTGCCGGCGACACTGCCACCATCCTTGTTCACAACCCGAGCCCCTTTGGCCTTGGCGTCCTCCACCAGAGCTGTCATGTGGTTGGTCTTGCCCGCCTCAGGCAGGGGCGTGATGTTGACGCCTTTCTCCCACGGCATGCCGACCTTGAGTTTGCCCACCTCCTCGCTGAACCGGCGTAGGAACGGCTCGACGATGGACCGGTGGACGATCAGCATCTTCAGCGCCGTGCAGCGTTGGCCGTTGAAGGTCAGGGTTCCGATCAGGCACTCCTTGACCGCGAGCTCGACGTCGGCGTCCGGCAGGATGATGGCAGCGTTCTTGGCGTCGAGGCCGAGAATGGCCCGCAGGCGGTTCACCTTCGGGTGCAGCTTCTTGAGATGATCTGCGACCTTGCTCGAGCCGATCAGGGCCAGCACGTTGACTTTGCCGGTGTCGAGCAGACGGGGCACAACCACCGAGCCGCGTCCGTACACCATGTTGACCACGCCTTTGGGGAAGGCGCTTTGGAAGGCCTCAATCAGCGGGTAGAACAACAGTGCACCGAACCGCGGCGGCTTGAACACCACGGTGTTGCCCATGAGGAGGGCCGGGATCAGCGTGGCGAAGGTCTCATTGAGGGGATAGTTGTACGGCCCCATGCACAGGACGACCCCGAGCGGGGTGCGCCGGATCTGGCCAATGGTGCCTTCGACGATGGTGAACCGGGAGTTGCTGTTGTCGAGATCCTTCAGGGCGGTGATCGTCGCTCGGATGTAATCGACGGTCCGGTCGAACTCCTTCTCGGAATCCGCTTTCGGCTTGCCGATCTCCCACACAATCAGATCGACAACCTCCTGCCGCCGGCTGATCATCTGGTTTGTGAAGTCCTGCAGGCAGCCAATCCGCTCGGCCACCGTCATGGTCGGCCACAGGCCGCGACCGTCATCGTAGGCAGCCACGGCGGCCTCAAGGGCTTCTTCCGCCTCCTGTTCTGCGCCAGAGGGCACACTCCCGAGCTCGATCTGCTCAAGACGGCCATCCGCCGTGCGGACGCAGACTGGCGACCGCACGGAGTCGACGGGTCCGTCCCAAGCCTTGAGTTCGCCGTTGACCAAATAAGCGCGCTGGTGAAGGGGCGGGGGAGGGCGGTGGTCAGCCGGGAGCTCGCCGTCCTTGGGGAAGAGCTGCCTCAGCGCATCGGAGTTGGCCATGTACTGCCTCCCGTGCTGCCCGTCAATGGATCCTGTCAGCAGGCATCGGTGTTGATGGTACGTCATCCGGTCGCCCCTGCGCAGACCTGATTCAGCTCTGGATTGCGTGTCTTCGCCCAGAATTGCGGCAATCAGAGCTCTCTCAGCACGTTCCTGCGAGACAAGGCTCGATACTCCGCTAACCTCTTTGCCTGTACACGGCTCATTTCCTCTGGGGTCTTTGGTGTACTTCTTCCTCAACCTGGCGGCGATCCTGTAGGACCGCCGTCCCTTTCCAGAGGAAACCTTGTGGCGAGATGAGGCGGCTCTACTCCATTACCAGTTTTTGTTCGTCGCTAAACGGAACATCGTCATCCAGGAATATGAACATGGCGACACGTGGTTTCACCAGGAAGACGTCACCCGCAGATTACGCGGATCGTATCCCGCCTGGACAATCCCGCACCGAGGGCTTCCCCGTCCTCTCAGCCGGTCCGACGCCGCGAGTTTCGCTGGGTGACTGGTCGTTCACCCTCAAGATCGGTCCACGCCCGATGATGCGCTGGACCTGGGAGGAGTTTACTGCCCTGCCGCAGACCAAGATGACTCGTGACATCCACTGCGTGACCAAGTGGTCGAAACTGAACACGCCGTGGAGAGGTGTCCTGATCGACGATATTCTTGCCGAAGCCGGGCTTGCGTTACCACCCGACTACACGCTGGCCCATTCCTTTGACGGCTACTCGACAAATGTGCCCACGGCCGACCTCATCGGCGGCAAGGCCATGGTCGCCACGCACTACGAAGGCAAGCCTCTGACGCCCGAGCACGGCGGGCCGGCAAGGCTCCTCGTGCCGCATCTCTACTTCTGGAAATCGGCGAAGTGGATCAATGCGCTTCAATTTCTCGAACGCGATGAGGCCGGTTTCTGGGAGCTGCGGGGCTATCACATCTACGGTGATCCCTGGCGCGAGCAGCGCTACAGGGGCGACTGACCATGACAGACGCGACCCTACAGGCAGGTCACGTACAATGGCAGGAGGCTGTGATCGAACGGATCGAGCGTCAAACAGAGGGGGTGAAGAGTTTTCTCCTTCGTCCCCAGACCTGGCGCTCCTTCCGGGCGGGCCAGCACCTCGATCTCCGGCTCACCACACCGGATGGCTACCAGACCCAGCGAAGCTACTCGGTTGCGTCTGCCCCCGGATTTAAGGGGCTCTACGAACTCGTCGTCGAGCGCCTTGATGACGGCGAGGTCTCGCCCTTCTTCCATGATGTGGCCGAGGTCGGCGACGCAATCAAGATCCGCGGCCCGATCGGTGGTCACTTCGCGTGGGGTCCTGAGGACGGCGGACCTCTCCTGCTCATTGGGGGCGGGTCCGGGGTTGCACCGCTGATGTCGATCGTGCGCCATCGCGCGGCAGTTGGCCGTGACGTCACTGTCGTACTTCTTCACGCCGCCCGAACCTGGGATGACGTGATTTTCCGTGAGGAATTGATCGCACGGGATGCAACTGAGGCCAACTTCACGCTTCTGTTGAGCCTGTCCAGGGACACCGCGCGTCGTCCGCAGGATTTTGGTCGCAGGATCGATGCATCCCTGCTCAACATGACCCTGGCAAGGCTGGGCACCGCGCCGCGACTGACCTTCGCGTGCGGCTCGAACGCTTTCGTTGAAGCCGTCACCGGTCATCTCCTGGATATTGGGTTGGACCCGAGGACCATCCGAACCGAGCGGTTTGGCGGTTAGCCGTGCCGGCGGCAGCCTTAGGCACTGAAATGTTCGTTTTTGGAGGCGGTCATGGAAAGAATAGGTGCAGTCTTCTCAACTCACCCTCAGCGGCCTCCCAACCCGTCCCTGATCGAGGCGTGCACGACAGCGTGCTATGAGTGCTGTAGCCTGTGCGCCAGCTGTTCCGATGCATGCCTGGGCGAGGCTCACGTGGCTGACCTCGTCTGCTGCATTCGAACCTGCCTCGACTGCTCGGACGTCTGCCTTGCCACGGCCCGTATCGTCGCACGTCTGACACGCCCGAGCCCGATGCTGGTGGAGGCGCAGCTGATGGCCTGCGCTGAGGCCTGCCGGGTTTGTGCGGAGGAATGTGAGGACCGTGCCGCGAGGCATGAATACTGCCGTGTCTGTGCCGAGGCGTGCCGCAGCTGCGAGCAGGCGTGCCGGGCACTGCTTCATGGCGCATCCTTGATGTGAAAGACGAAGGCTCGTCGCCCTTGGCAGGCAACCGGCTGTCGTCAAGCCGGTGCCTCGATCGAGACCAGCCTTGGTTGCGCTACGGTGACACCGCGCCTGAGAGTGGCCGCAGGTCGGCTTACATCTCCGGCCTTCCTGCAGTTGCTTCAGGTCCGGATTGCGGATTTCGCCCGAAGTTGCGACAATCTGAGTCTTCAGGCCATGGTCCTGCAGGAAAGGGCTGGGGACTTCGCTAAGATCCCGCGTTGTACACCGCCCAATCCCTCGTGGGTTCAGTGTACATCCTTCCGAAACTTGGCGGCGGCTCCACAGGTCCGCCGCCTCTTTCCCACGAGGCAGCTTTGTTGGCAACGAGATGATGTCGCTCTACCGTTTTGCTGCCTTCATCTCGTGTTTGACTGGACCTGGTCATGCGGTAATGCCTGGAGGAACCATGGGCAAATGGGACACTGTCATCAACGACGAGTTCGATGGGCACCTGGTCGTGGTCGAGGTTCGCAGGCCCAACGATCCGCCGGATATCGGTCAGGATGGACAACCCGGCCTCCGCGTCACGATCACGTGCCTGCGCGACTGCGATGATGAGCCCGGGATGGCTGCGAGCCGGCAGGCAAGTGTGGCAACCGACGATCCGGCCAGTGCTCTGATTACCCTGGAGCCTGACACCCTGGATGAACTGGAGGGGGACCTGATCGAGGTCGGCTTCAGCACCGAAGCTGCCGCCCGGATCTCCAGCAAGGTCTCCCATCGGAATGAGCCCTGGCCCGCGACCCCGAACTGAGCCCAACAGGGCATGACTGATCTCTGGCTCAAGCAAGTGCTGCCGCTTCTTGCAATTGGATCGCCGCCACTGAGATCAACGATTTCATCGGCTCACCAGAAGCGGCATCCGTCTGGCTTATAGGAACAGGGGAAGATAAAGTGTGCCAATCACCAGCGTCAGTGTGAGCACTGCAGTGACGGACGCCCAGAAAGATCCTTGGTCATTGTTGCTGTCCATGGCTCAACCCCGCTTTGGGGCACGACATTTCAGCCGTGCCATCCAGGTTAGTGGTCAGTGTGGGGGCAGATTCTTCCGACGCCGGGTGTCCTGCGCGGTGCTCACGATCATCTCGACAGCAGCAACCAGTTCGTCCTCGTCGAACTCGTAGCATCCGACGCTGTCGATGGATGCCTGCTGCGGCCAGTCGAACACCTCGATCCAGAAGGGCGGTACGCCAGGAGTGGTGTCTTCCGGATGTATTTCGGTCAGGTGAACTTCAAGTGGCCCGAGCCGCATCACGACAACGGATCGCCGGTTGGCCGTGTCCACCGCCTGGTACACCAGCCCGACATAGGACCGGATGATGCGCTGTTCGATCTCGTCGGCGCAGAGATCGGACACGAGAGGGTAGTCGACACACGCTTGCTCTGCGGGTCTGTCGGCGAATCTCAAGGCTGCATTGCTGGACATCGTTAAAACCTTCCATTGTGGGATGAGTGCCTTCCTGCAGGACCGGGACGAAGATCCCGGTTAAGCAGCGAGGCGTTGTAGATCGGGGCCGGGGCCGCCGGGCGAGGCGCCACCGCACTTGCAGAGGCGACGGTTTGGAGAGCATCCAAGACTGCTGCCAGGGATGGCTCGCTCAGGACCACATGGGCTTGGGCGGAGACACGCTCGCGGGCCGCGGCAATCACCGCGGCACGGTCGGGATGGCTGTCATGGTATTCGTCCGCCAGGATCCATCCGTCGATCAGGCCCGGCAGGTCGGCCGAAACGTAAAGCCAGCCAATGGGGTGATGCCAGTCGCGGAGAAGGTAGAACGCCTCCTCGCCGGTGGCAGCCGTGACCACCTCAAAGTCGCTCGCCCGCAGGTGCTGCGCGAGGCTCTCTCGGAAGGCCGGGTTGGTGTCCACGATGAGGATGCGCTCGTGGGTTCCTTCAAGTGATCGTGACACATGAGCCTCTGTCGCTCGTGACGTCTGGGATAGCTCCACGCTCGACCTAACGGTGTCGAAAGCGCCGGACGCTTCTGTTGCAGAATTCAGTGGATCGTCTGTCGCTCTTGGCATCCGATTACCGGCTGATCGCTGACGTTACGGTGGCCTGGTTTCTCAGCCAGATCCAAGCGTGAGTCCGGTCACCCTCGCTCTTGATGTAGACGTAGCCAGTCTGGTGCCACGGCAGGACGGCATCGCGCTTGTTGTCGAGGATGAAGTCGCCTTGATCGGTCCGGACAGCCATCACGGCATGGCCTGCGCCGAGCTCGTCCAGCACCACGACCATGCGCAGGGCCCGCCGCGGCAATCCAGCTTCGACCAGCAGGCGGCGCTTGAGGATCTGATAGTCTTCACAGTCGCCATACCCGTCGTCCGGGTAGTCCCAGCGGTCGATCACGCCCCAGTGGGCGATGTCTTCCTGCGGCGCCACGGCAGCGTTGACGTGCTTGTTGATCGCCACGATCGCATTCCACACACTCTCATCGAGCTTGATCGTGGCAGGCTCGGCTGGGTTGATCGCGCACTCGCCCGGGCTCCGCTCGCAGAACTCACTCCACGCGGCGGTCGGCTGAGCATTCCCGTCCGCGACCGGGATCCATGCTGTATCGAACTGACGGGTCTCACTTGCTTGAACACGAGGCGCATGAATGGCCGAGAGAACCGAAAGGACGGCGATCAGGATTGTGATCAGAAGCCTCGCGCGGCTTCTCATGGGCATGAGGTCAGTTGGCCAAACAGAGTAACACTCGTGTCTACGTTTGGTTGTCCAAGGCATGTGAGCCTCCGTGGCGGATGATGGCCGGGCTCACCGATCATCAATACGATACCTATCTGTATCGTATTGAGATAGAAGTAGACCGATCTGTAGCTTTTAACAAGCCGCAGGCGACGGCAAAAACAAGAGGATCTCCTTGCATATCTGCGGCCGGGATCGCGGTTGTCGCACCAATAAGCTTCGGATAAAGGCGTACTCAAGATAACACGGGTGAGTATCGTTACGGCCGAGTCGCAGGTGCGGCCCGCCAAACATTGTGTGTTTGGCCTGATTCACGGGAGCGCGCGTCCTCGCCCACGCTCGCGCGGGGTTCGATCGGAGAGAAGTGCCCTAACGTGGGCTGTTGCGGCCGCCTGTGCCTGAACCGGCGATGACGGTCTGCAGGCCTCCGAGTGCGTGCGGCCGATTGTTGATTGCCGCAGGACTGGCATCAACAGCGCGAGGCTCGGCCAATTGCTCTGCTCTTCCTGCAACCCTCAGGCTGCGACCCAGGAGCCCAACTCGTCCAGTTCCGCGTTCATCATCGCCATGGCGCGGGCGCGACAGGCGACCTCCATAGCCGAGCCCAGGTCGGGATGAAGGAGCTTGGCGAGGCGCCGGCGGATCCGGTTGATGTCGGATCGAGATGTCGGGTGCTCCGCACGGATGATAGATCGCGCCGCGGCATAGTACTGCTGAACGCAGGAAGAGATCGCGGCAGCATTGTCGTCGGAGAATGCGACTGCGTCAGGAAGCATACCGGTTATCGCGATCCTGCGGGACCAGGGCTTCATCTGGAATTCCAGGCCGGGGTCTCTTGTGTCGCCGACAAAGACGATCAGGCACTGGCCACCGTCCGTGATAAACCGGGCGGAATAGGCGGTGGAGGTCTGATCAATGACTGTTGCACCATAGACCCATGTGTCATGCGAAAAGGAGGGATGCGGCATCAGATACAATCCCAGGGACAGGGTCTCGCCCGAGTTCGGGATCGTGATGTCGAGCGTCAGAAATCTCTTTGCACGTAGGGGAATGTTGCCGCCGGCCACTTGAGAACTTTGGCGATGCAGCAACCACGACACCACGCCTGTCACACCGTGGTGACGTTTAAGTCGTGCGATGCCCGTCAGAATGGAACCAACCAAGAGCATGATACTGTCCTCGAATCCGCTTCCTGAAAGCCAGTTTGTTCGGAGCACAAACAATCTGGTGCTCGACGATTGATGTTACGTGTTGGCAGTGCATGCTTCGTGTCTCCCGGTTAGATCTGGCAGCCGTTCGTCCTTAATCGACATCGCAAACGATGGAAGATCCAACCTTTGCCTGACTAGCAGGAGCCTGTTAACCGGGCGTTCGAAGCTCTCTGCTGGCCGCGGCTAAGCCGGATCGATATTTATCCCGCAGGAGGGCCATCACACCATCCGCGCTCTCCCGCCCGACCTCCGCGACCAGAAAGCGCCTCAGCCTGTCCTCCGTTGCATGGCGTCGGTCGAAGGCTTCGTTGGCCAGCATATCCGGCGTCTCTGCTGATCGGAGCCGACGTCTGACGAAGGAGGCGGCGCACACCTGCCATTCCTCATTGAGAGGCCTCGCCTCGCTATAGACTGTTAGTATGTCGAATTCGTCGGCGTGGACCGGCTGGTAGGCGAAGAACAGGCAGGCGACAAGTCCAGCGAGCATGGCGTGGCGCCAGTCCGCCTCGAGAGACTTGAGCCATGAGATCGCCCAGCGGCCCGGTAGGTTGGATCGTCCTGTTTAGGTCGTCACCGTACCCTCTGCGGAAGACTGGGTCGGTGTTGCTCAGACCACATGAAGATCCGCCGAAGGGGGACGGATGCAGCGTGGGGAAGGCCTCCAACCAAAACGGGGACCAGCTAAGATCCGACCTGTTAGTAATTCGATCGTGTCGCCGTTGCTTCGTGCATCGGAGATTGCCCGCCCCTTGTTTGGCTCACAGCCGTTGGGAGAGGTCTTCCCCAGCTAAGGGGCTACTCAGATCTCGCGTCGCCCGAACTGGTATAAGCATCTTCCATCCTCTATTTCTCCGCGCGAGCCTGATGCTTGATCGTATCCCGGGTGTGTCCAGATTCCGTGGAACTGTATTGTCATGTAGGAATATGGCCGCTTCTCCCGCATTTGCTCGCGAAGGTTGCTGAGACGGTTCTAGTTCTCGATTGCTAGATCGGGAATTCGGCCCTGCTTTTGCTCAAAAACCATCTGACATTCGCGGGATATACCGTCCGCCTCAAATGAACCACGTCCCTGTACAGCAGGAGCACCCGTACAGGGCCGTGCTATCGCGCACAAAAGCGGCTGGCTTTGTGGTCTGCCCCTACGGCTTTTTGTTCCAACCGCGATGTGCACTCGACGTACATGCGGTCGGGGCGTGGCGGCGGCCGTAGTCTCGACGGCTCGGAACTGCTTTCACGAAAGCACCCTCCCGTCGCGATCGGACGCACAGACACAGGGGACCGGTACTGTATCTCGGAGCTTGAAAGCTACATCAGCATGCAATGGCAGCGGTTTCGGACACAATGGAGATACTTAGGATGATTATTTCTTGCAGGGCTTAACCTAACGGAGAGTCAAATGTCCGACCAGACCAATCATTGCCGCAGCCGCCTCCTAGACACTGCCTCCATATCAATTGCCGGCGCTGACCCGTCGTCGGTCACACACGTGGATGCACTCTCTTCCCCAGCCGTCGAGGTCCATCTGACGCCTAACGATGGTATGAACCGAGTGCTCAAGACCGACAAAAAAATTTACCCAGCAGCCGTATTGGCGGAGTTGAGCATTCTGGTGCGCAATGTACGAGCGGGTTCACCGGATAGTGTTCTTGCCGCTATCGCTGACGCTAAGATAGGAAGAAGCATTGCACTCGGTGGCAATGACAATACCTTGATGCAAGGGGCCTCCTGAGGCGGGCGGTAAAGGATCTGCGGCCCTGTTGCAAGATACCGCTCCCGGATCCCCTAGGCCAACTAAGCCTTCCGCCAACTCAGTCGATAGCCTGGGGATCAGAAACGAGGGAATCAGAATTTCATTAGACCGTGCTACATGATCTTTGAGTTGGTGCGCCGGTGCCCATCCCTTCGGAAGAGACGAGCAGAGTCACCTAGGCACCGGCGTGTCCGGCTGCAGGAGTATTGGAGCTGCGGTCCGCGTGTCAGGCGCGATCGACATCCACCACGGCTTGAGCGAAGGCTTGCGGCGCCTCTTGCGGCAGGTTGTGGCCGATCCCGCCGGTGATCAGCCTATGCTCATACTTGCCCGAGAACTTCTTGGCATAAGCGGCCGGGTCCGGGTGGGGTGCGCCATTGGCATCGCCTTCCAGAGTGATCGTCGGGACACCAATCACCGGGAACGCGGCGAGCCGCGTCTCGAGATCATCGTATTTGGCCTCGCCTTCCGCCAGTCCGAGCCGCCAGCGGTAATTGTGGACCGCGATCGCGACGTGATCCGGGTTGTCGAAGGCCGCGGCGCTGCGATTGAAGGTGGCATCATCGAACTTCCACTTCGGCGAGGCGAGCTCCCAGATCAGCCTGGCGAAATCGCGGCGGTATTTCTCGTACCCGACGCGACCGCGTTCCGTCGCGAAGTAGTACTGATACCACCACTGCAGCTCCGCCTTGGGCGGGAGCGGCATCTTGTTGAGCTCTTGGCTGCCGATCAGGTACCCGCTCACGGAGACCATGGCCTTGACGCGTTCCGGCCAGAGCGCAGCCAGGATGTTGGCGGTCCGGGCGCCCCAGTCGCAGCCGGCGATGACGGCTTTCTCGATCCTGAGAGCATCCATCAGAGCGATGACATCGGCAGCGATCGCCGACTGCTGGCCGTTCCGGGGTGTATCGTCCGACAGGAATCGGGTTGTCCCGTACCCACGCAGATAGGGCACGATCACCCGATAGCCGGCTTGGGCGAGCAGCGGTGCCACATCCACATAGGTATGGATGTCATAGGGCCAGCCGTGCAGGAGGATAATCGGTTTGCCATCAGCGGGACCAGCCTCGGCATAGCCAACATTCAGGGGGCCTGCGTTGACCTGCTTGAGCAAGGCAAATGATGTATGGGTGCCCGGTGAGACCGCCGGAAGGCGCGACGGCGCCTGGTTGCCCAATTGGGCCTGTGCAGCACCCATCACCCGGAGTTGGGTCGCCGCTACGGACAGTGCGGCCGCACCCACCAAGCGCCGTCGGAGATGATTGATATCCTCTGTCATCGATTTTTCCCTCACCGAATAGTCACAGTTGCAGGATCCGACATTCATGTATCTCCAATGTGTTCCCGCGGGGACAATTTCGAAAGGCTGTGTAGGAACGAGCCGGGGAGACACACTGCTATACAGATATGACCGTTGCGACTCTGCTCGCCGGAACATGGCTAAGACCGACGGGCTTCAGTGTTGCCTTCGCGAGCCGGACGTTTTGTACGATATTGTATCAGGCATCCAGAAAACGGCTTTGGCTTACACTTCTCCACGATCTGAAAACATGTCGGATACTCGGCTAGGGCATCCCAGGGCTCTGCTGGTCGACAGAGTGGTCAGCCTCAACAAGGGATACTCTACCATGCCGAACATCGAAAAGATCCTCTATACGGGCAAGACCCGCACGTCCGGTGGCCGCGATGGTGCGTCCCGAAGCGACGACGGTCGTCTTGATATCAAGCTGTCCCACTTCGGGAGCACAGGGAGCGGCACCAATCCGGAGCAACTCTTTGCAGCCGGGTGGTCGGCCTGCTTTCTCAGCGCGATTGGCATCGCAGCTAGCAAAAGGAAGATTGCTCTTCCCGAGGACCACGCGGTCGATGCGGAGGTCGACGTTGGACACACTGGCGACGCCTATTTCCTCCAGGCCCGTCTCAACGTGAGCCTGCCGGGCATCGATGCCGCAACTGCTCGAGCGCTAGTCGACGAAGCCCACCAGACGTGCCCTTACTCCAAGGCCACACGTGGGAACATCGACGTTACGATCGCGCTCGCCTAAGGGACGCCGCCTCTTGGAACCGCCGAAGGCTGATGCCGAGGGCGGCCCCTCATCCGCCGAGGACGAGCCACAGAATAGGGGATGCTCAATGCGTATCTTCATAGCGGCCATAGCCGCGCTTGCAATCGCCGCGGCGCCTTGTGCCTGGGATAGCGACCCGCGGGAATTGCCCGCAATAGTTGCTCTGTTCGCCAATTAATCTCCTCTGACCACCGTTTACTTTCTAAGGTACTTTTGAGGCGGCGAACACCTCCTGAAAATTGCGTTCGAGAACTAGTCGTTGACTCATCTTCACATCCTTAAGACGAAAGGACCTCCCTATGAAAACGCCTCGACTTATTGCAGCAGCGATGCTGATCGTCGGCAGCGGATTGTCGTTGCCATCGGCGCACGCGCAGCAGCCGACTAATCAAGTCATGCAGTCCTCAGGCATTGGTCGCACCGATGTCCTGAAGAACGACCTCAGCCAACCCGGACGAGAGGTCATCCAGACGCGCGTCGATTTCCCCCCGGGAGTGACGGCCGCCGCTCACACGCATCCAGGCGAAGAGGTCGCCTACATCCTCGAAGGGACGCTGGAATACAACCTTGAGGGCAGGCCTCCGATTACGCTCAAGGCTGGTGAGGCCCTGTTCATCCCGGCAGGAACGGCCCACTGGGTCAGGAACGTCGGCCCGGGTAAGGCGTCGGAGCTCGCCACGTATCTGGTCGAGAAAGAAAAGCCACTCGTAACATTCAAATGAGCGATGCGGCCTCCACGGGTCGTGGCTTTGCAGAGGAGACAATCATGGGTGTTCCAATTTGGTTACGGATCGGTGATGCCAGCGGCATTCCTTCTGCGACGAAGAAGCGAAATGGTCCGGTGTGGGTCATTGCCGAGAGTTCCAGTGGTCTCGGCTTAACCCTGGCCAAAGCTGTTCTCCGACAGGGTCATCGGGTGGTCCTCGCCGCCCTCAACACGGCGGCGGTGCAGGATCTGGCAGATCCCTTTCCACATACGGCAATCGTCGCGGCTCTCGATAGCACAAAGCCGGACGACATTGCTTGCATCATTCAGGAAGCCAAG
This sequence comes from Microvirga aerophila, assembly GCF_003332305.1. Lineage (GTDB taxonomy): Bacteria > Pseudomonadota > Alphaproteobacteria > Rhizobiales > Beijerinckiaceae > Microvirga > Microvirga aerophila. Next base: position 120,784 of record NZ_QOIO01000008.1, read on the forward strand.
AAACGGTTCGGTTCTGTGGATGTCCTCGTGAACACTGCTGGTGTTGGCTACATCCCAGCGGTAGGGAAGGGTGACGAGAAAGCCACCGGCCGACAGATCGATTTGAATTTCTCTGACCTTACTACGACCTGACCGCGGCGGTGCCCGCCCGGATCCTCGATAAGTGGTTGGCTAGTCCGCGTCTGAGTGCTCTCACAATGGAGGGGCCAGTCGGCACGTATGGTATTCGTATTGGGCGAGGGTAGGGAAAACTGCTTGAAGACTCGCCACCATCGCCTGTTCAACAATTGGTGAAATGGGCGCCTTCAGTCTTGGCCTCGGGCTGGGGAGGTGCTTACCCGTGAGGCTCACGTGCAGGGAGTTTCCTGATGTCATTTCGCAAGCCCGCCCACCTTGCCGCGGCTGCCCTTTCACTCGCACTTGCCGCCGCATCGCCGGCCTCTGCCGACGATCCCGTGAAAGTAAAGGTCTTCATCGGTTCGATGTTTGAGATCGGCCAGAACACCGGCGACCGGGCCGGCGAGTTCCAGCACTGGTACGAGCGCTACTTCAGCCAGAGCAAGCCAATCACCGTCAAGGGTGCCCCCAACCCGGTGTACTGCAACGACGATGGCGTCTGTGGATCCGTCTTCGGCATGGGCAAGGTTGCCTCATCCGCATCGGTGCAGGCGATCATCCTGAACCCGCAGTTCGACATGTCGGATGCCTACTTCATCGTCAGCGGGGTTGCCGGCACGCCGCCCGAGCGCGGGACTATCGCCGACGTCAGCTGGGCCACCTGGCTGGTCGACTATGATCTCGGCCATCGCTGGGCGCCGGAGGAGGGGGAGCCGGGCGCCCCAACCTTCATGCCGCGAAAAGGTTATGAGAAGGTCCGGCTGTTCCAGCTCAATCCCGATCTCGTCGGCTGGGCGATGCAACTGACGGGTAAGGCCAACCTGAAGGACTCGGAGTCGGCGCGGTCCTATCGCATGCGCTACCCGCAGGAGTCCGCCCGGCGTGCACCGGCGGTGAAAACCGGCACCCACATGACTGGGGACACTTTCTTCCATGGTCCGGGAATGTCAGCTCAAGCACAGTACATCGCTAAGCTCTACGGGGCCGACGACTACATCATCACCGAGATGGAGGTGGCTGGGATAGCCCAAGTGGTTCAGCGCACGCTGGGACACCAAAGGCTTATGAGCCTACGTGGCGCGGTGAACTTCGACCAGGGCAATCCCAACGAGACCACCCTCCAACATCTCGACCCCGCCCCGGGGCAGACGGCAGGCGGGTTTGCTGAGACAGTCGACAACATCGCAGCTGTCGGCAGCCGGATGGTGGATCACATCATATCCCACTGGTCGGAGTGGAAGAATGGGGTTCCGCCACTGCCCCGGCAATAGGGCATAAGCCTCGGAGCCTGCCCTCGTCGGCTGGCCAAGAAGGCCAGGACGCGAAGGGGGAAGCAGGAATGCTCTCTTGGTGTGAGAGTCTCCTCGGAGGCCCTGACACCAAGGCGTTCGTGCAGCGTGTTCGCAGCCTTCAGTGCTTGTGAGATCCGGTCTCGGGCACGGTGAACGTCACCGTCTGTCCGGTGAAGACCTGGTGCTCGGGGCTGGCCAGCTCGAGCTTCACCTTATGCTCGCCCGGCGGCAGCCCGACCACGACGATGGTATTGGTCCCACCACCCGTGTCTGCCCATCGCCAGGGCGCATCGTCGACGGTGACGTGCAAATGCCCGACCCGTGGAGAGACCCGGCTGGCAACTTCCCCGAACAACGGCAGAATGCGGAAGTTCTCCGTCCGGTACGGGATCAGGACGGCGCCTCGGGCCAGCGGTCCGGGAAGTGGAGCGTCCACGATCAGCTTGGGGGCGGGCTCGTTCTCGATGGGGAAGAACACAGGGGGATTGCCGGGTTGGTTTGCGCCCTGGGCGAGGGCGCCCGTGGTGAGCACAGTGGCCGCCGCAGCTGCGGCGAGCATCTTGATGAGCATGGTCATCGCATTGTCTCCTTTAGATCAGATAGGGCGCCTAAACCCTCATGGACCAGCCGATGATGGAAATGCCCATCGACACAATCGGAGGGAACTGAATAGCCGCGGCTCACAGTTGCCCTCGGATTGTCAGGTTGATCCTAACCCCGCTTCGTATCCCGAATGTGTTCGGATGCTCGCAAACTGTATCGCCATGTAGACGAGAGGCCGTCCGCATTCACACGGCAGACGGCGCCGCACCAAGATGCAGCGACGCTCTCCGGAATATCATGCATGTCCCATGCCTATGGCGGGGAGGAGGCCATGATCGTCAATCCCTCAAGCGCATCCAGCTCAGCCTGCTGTTTTGGCAACTAGAACGGGTTGGGCCCGGTAGATGGTGGGGAAGAAACGCCTCAGGGCTTCGATCTTCGGCCGCTCAAGGACGGCGATGTACGGCTGCCCGGGATTGTTGTACATGTAGTCCTGGTGGTAGCCCTCTGCCTCGTAGAAGGGCCTCCCGAGTTCAACTGTCGTCGCGATCGCTGAGTTGAACGCTTTGGCTTCGTCCAGTTGTTGGATGTAACGGTTTGCGACTTTCGCCTGCTGCTCGTTGACAGGAAAGATCGCAGAGCGATACTGCGGACCAATGTCGGGTCCCTGGCGATCGAGTTGCGTCGGATCATGGGCCGCCGAGAAGAAGATGCGAAGCAGCGTCCCGTAGCTGATCTTCTGAGGATCGAACACGATACGAACCGCTTCGGCGTGGCCTGTCAGGCCGGTTTCCGTCTGCTCGTAGGTGGCAGTCTCTGCACTGCCTCCAGCATATCCGGACGTCGCGCTGACAACGCCTTCGACATGCTGAAACACGCCCTGAATGCCCCAGAAGCAGCCTCCGGCGAGAACGGCTGTCTGCAAGCCGTCCTCGTTGGGGACGTCGACCAGGGCAGCTGGCACCAGCCGCGGAGCCTCCGCGGCCGAAGGTACTTGGCCGATGATGGCAAAGCCGAGAAGTCCGAGCATTGCGCCAAAAACAATCGCTTTGCTCGATTTCCGGCGAGATCTAATAGGATGCCGATCGTCAGTAAGCATGACGTTTACTCCTTAGCCGAACGTGAACACATAGGCCTCGACGCCGGCATCCAAGAAGCGGATCTCGAACGTCCGTTCCTGCACGTCACCCTCTTGTCGGATTAGCTGGTAGAGCCGGGTTCCCGAAACGGAGCCATTGCCGGCCGCGTCGACGTCGGCGCCCCGGTTCGTACTGGGAGCCTTGCCGTCGACGGTTACCTGGAACCGCACCGGTTTGCCCCTCGGGCCAGGGCCGAGAACAAGATGCAAGTCCCTCGCCCGGAACCTGTAGGAGATTGCCCCTCCGGCCTGGTTGAGCTGAGCTTGCTCGGCTCCAACCGTCCAGTTCCCAGCGAGACCCCACTGGTTGAGCCGCAACCGGCCCACCGTGTAGGCGCGTGCCTCATCGGCTCCCATCGCCTCAGGCGAGGCAAAGCTGGAGGCTCGCTGGTAGCCGACATAGGTCTCACCGGATCTCGCTCGGGCAAGATCCGGGGCGGCTTCAGCACCCTGCGCGTCCGGGGCCACGAAGCCGACGGCGGTTCTCCGGCCACCTTTTGCTTCAGCCAGCAGCTCCTGAATGACCTGCTCTGACCCCTCGTAATCACCTTCACCAAAGTGATGATGCCTGATCTGCCCCTCTGCATCGATGAAGTAGTGAGCGGGCCAGTAGCTGTTCCCGAACGCGCGCCAGATCTTGAAGTCGTTGTCGACCGCCACCGGATAAGAGATCCCGAAGTTCTGGATCGCGCGCTTTACATTGTCGATCTTCTTTTCGAACGCGAACTCCGGAGCATGTACGCCGATCACGACCAGGCCCTGATCCTTGTATTTCTCGGCCCAGGCCCGCACGTAGGGGACCGTGCGAATGCAGTTGATGCAGGAGTACGTCCAGAAGTCGACGAGAACGACCTTTCCGCGTAGCTGTTCAGCCGTCAGCGGCTCGGAATTCAGCCACTGCACGGCACCATCGAGGGATGGAAACGTGCCCTCGATCGGCAGGCTGCTGCGGTAGCTTTGGCGAGCATCGTTTGCGGCCAGCCGCATGCTCGGCCCGGTGGAGCCTGTCGAGGCTGCCTCGGAGTTCTCATGAACCCGATCCAGCAAGGTCTGTTCGATCCCGGCTGTGCTCGCATAGGACAGGCGCGTCAAAAGGCCGGTGTCGAGGCCGAGGGTGATGGCCGCAACGCCCGCGAGAACTGCGGCGCCCAAGCCCTGGCGGATGCGGTGCCCAACACCGAGCGAGCGCTTCATCGCTGCGAATACCCGTCCTCCTGCTAGGACGGCTAGGGCCAAGGATGTTGCCGCGCCGGCGGCATAGGTCCCCAACAGCAACGATGTCTGCGGATTGGCTCCCTGGAGAGCGGCTCCTGTCAGGACCAAGCCCAGAACCGGTCCAGCGCAGGGGGCCCACAGCAGGCCCGTCGCCGCACCGAGCAGCAGTGATCCGCCGACGCTCGGCTTGTCTGAAGCTCCTGTACCAGAGAGCCGATCACCGAGGGCAACGATCGGGCGGGTCAGGACGGCTGCAGCGCGGGACGAGATCAGGGTGATGCCAAACACCGCCAGCAGGGCGATGGCAGCAAAGCGTCCGATCTCGTTCGCGTGCACTGCCCAACTTCCGCCCACGGCAGCGAGCGTCGCGACCGCGGCGAAGGTGGCCGCCATGCCGACCAGCATCGGCAAAACGCTGCGGGCGAAGGGCTGGCCGGCCCGGGAAAAGACAAACGGTAGGATGGGCAGAATACAGGGGCTGACGATGGTCAGCACCCCCGCCAGATAAGAAGCGACGAACAGGGTCATGGCTGGTCCTCTGAGACGCGGCCAATGCAGGATGAGGTTTGGCCGGTGTTGAGCTCGCTTCAGAGTTGATCAGCGCGAAGTATCCCGCATGTTTCCTGGAAGGGCAGAATTGTAACAGAGTGTAGGAGGAGCACCTCATCCGCAAGCCGGGCAAATATGGGTGCCGGCCAGTCGACATGATCGATCAATACAAAATGCCCAGAGCTCCGCGCTCGCGTGCTGTGCCGGCGAACACACCACGCGCAGGTGGCGTCACCCGATAACGATCTCGGCAACGAGCCCCCCTTCAGACCTGTTCCTGAGATGAAGCGAGCCACCAATGGCCAAGGCCAGCTGGTGTGCTATGGCCAATCCGAGGCCGGTTCCGCCCGTATTGCGGTTGCGGGACTGTTCGAGCCGATAGAAGGGCTGCAGGACAGCCTCGAGCTGGCCCTCCGGAATGCCGGGCCCGTGATCGAGCACGGTGATGCAGGTCCGCCCCTCAGGGGTTCTCCGGACGTTGACTTCCGCTTCCCCGGCGAATTTGAGCGCGTTGTCGATGAGGTTCGTCACGATGCGCCGGAGTGCATGGGGCCGTGTCACCACCACGGTGTCGGTCGTCTCCTGAGACGTCACGGCCTTTCCGGTGTCCTGATAATCAAAGACGATGCTTTCGACGAAAGAACCAATATCGATACGGGCTGGCTTCTCGGAATTGCCGTGAGCGGTTCTGGCATAGGTCACGCCTTCCCGTACAAGCCTCTCGATTTCCGCAAGATCGCTGGTCAGCTTGTCCTTCTCCGGACTGTCCTCCGCCATCTCGGCACGCAGTTTCATGCGCGTAATCGGGGTCTGAAGATCGTGGGAAATGGCGGCAAGGATCTGCACACGTTCTTCGAGATAATGGGCGATCCGATCCCGCATCGCATTAAAGGCCGTGGCCGCATAGGCGACCTCCTTCGGCCCGGTCTCCTCCAGCCGATCTGCCTTCTGGCTGGGATCCAAAGCCTCGACGGCATTGGCGAGTTGAAGAAGGGGTCTAATCGCCAGACGCACCGCCAGACCGGTGCAAAGGATGAGAAGCAGGAGCTGTGCGACCAGAACGTAAGGAAGCCAGACCGCAAGAGGCATGACCTTTGGCTTCAGATCGATCGTGACCGGAGTGCCGTCACTAAGCGTCACATGCGCCTGAAGACGTTGCGGGTTGCCGGGAATGCTTTCCACCGTGACTGGAAAACGCCGTCCCGCTGCCTCGTTGATGGTTTCAGCAACCTCGGTATTCAGACCGCTGAGCTCAGGAACACCGGGCAGACCTGAACCGAGTTCATAGCGGTAGTTTTCTCGTGCCAGCATCGGGACCCATTGCTGCCGTTCGTTCGCAGGCAGGCGATCGAGCAGGGCAATCGAAATGCCGACGTCCTTTTCCAGATTGCCAAGCATCATCGTCTTGGCAGTCATGTAGCGCTCCAGAAACAACACACCGAAGGAAAAGGCATGCGCCACGGCCAAGCCGGCAAAGAGGATGAGAAAAATCCGCCACCGCAGGGTCCGCGGAGGATGAAGAAGCCCTCGAAGCCAGCCGATCCGGTTCATGGCCGGACCGTGGTGATCTCAACCGGCATCGCGAGGACATAGCCTTCAGCCCGAACGGTTTTGATATAGGCCGGCTCGCGAGCATCGTCGCGCAGGCGCTGCCGCAGCCGGCTGACGAGCAGGTCGATCGAGCGGTCGAACAGTTCGGCTTCGCGTCCCTGGGTCAGATTGAGAAGCTGATCGCGGGAGAGGACCCGTTGCGGATGGTCCAAGAAGACGCGAAGCAGGCGATACTCGGCCCCGCTCAGCGCGACAGCGGTTCCGTCCTGGTCGAGGAGATGCCTCATCGTGGTATCGAGCTGCCATGCGCCAAAGGTCAGCAGTTGCCCGACCTCAGTCACCTGAAGATTCGGCGGCAGCATGCGGGTGCGGCGGAGGATTGCGTTGATCCTGGCGAGCAGTTCTCGCGCGGCAAAGGGTTTGATCAGATAGTCGTCCGCTCCCATCTCGAGGCCGATGATCCTATCCGTCTCGTCGCTCCGGGCGGTCAGCATCAGGATCGGTGTGGCCTTGTGCTTGCCCGCCCGGAGCTCACGGCACAGCACAAGCCCGTCATCGCCCGGCATCATGACATCAAGGACGATCAGGTCGACCCGGTCGGCTTCGAGAAAGGACCGCATTTGCCGTCCATCCGCCGCGACCGTCACCCGCAGTCCATTCTTCTTCAGGTAGCTGGAGACAAGCTCCCGGATCTCTCGGTCGTCATCCACGATCAGGATGTGGTCTGCATGCTCCATACCTATCGCCCTCAGAATCTGCCTGATGCACTTTAGCAGTTCGATGGACCGGGAAACCTCAGCCTTCAAAGAGATTTGTATTGATCTGTATCAGACCCTGTGACGGATACATGACCTGACAAAACTCCCGTCAGCTCAAAGCAAGTTTGTTGCATTTGCGCCCGCGAAGGCGCCTTCTCCGGTCGAGGTAGGCACCAGGAAGTATGACTCACGGTGATCGCCAGGGGCTCCTGTGCCGCCGGATCGGCCTTGACCACACCATGGCCGCGGTCGGGTTGCCCGACGCGTTGCTCCCCACTCAGCGTCCTTGAAGACATAGGGGGAGCCATGAGAACGGGGCCCGCACGGTCATCGGAATGAGGCGCGGATCTCCTCAATGACCAGCTCCGGGCTTTGAAGGTGGGCGTAGTGTCCGATATCGGGAAGAATCTGGATGTCCGCATTGATCTTTTGCGCGAACTCAATCCCCATCTCCTTTTTGATATAGATATCCTTCTCGCCCCAAACCACTTTCACCGGCGTTCTGAGCTTGCCTATGTTCGCCTCGAAGTAGTCTTCATCCCGCGTAAATTTCGAGTAGTAGTGATAGAATGCGTCGGCCGATGTCATGCCGCCATGGCTCCATCCGCGGAAGACGTCATCCTTGAAGTCTGCGGACACCTCAAACTGTGCTTCTTTGGGAAGGCCTCCCCTCACGGCGGTATCGAGAATTTCCGCACCGGTCCTGCTTTTGTAGGCGGCGAGCGTCGCAGCTGCCGAAGGTTCCGACTTCAGGCTCTGCAACCGGTCGTGCATGTACTGGGGCCTGTTGAACGGCGCGAAGTCACCAACAATAATAGTCCTGGCGATCTGCGGGTCTTCGAGAGCCGCAAGAAGTGCCGGGAGGGCTCCGATATCCGTTGCGTAGATCGTCAGCTTCGATGTGACGATGTCTGCCTTCTTGATGTAATCCTGCAAAACACGGGCATAGTCCTTGGGTGAATAAGAGAACTTGTCAGCCAGGGGGCGCGATGAAAGACCGTAGCCTGGCCAATCAATCGCGTGGACTTCGTAGTCCGCGGACAGCGCCAGGGACATGTCCCTCCAGGCACACAGCGTCTCAGGAAAGCCGTGCAGGAGAAGCACGGTTCCCTTCGGGCTCGCAGTATGCACCACCATCCTTCTAAGCGTGATGTCAGGATCGACCTCGGTGTACCCGATGTCCAGTTTCTGAGCATGTGCTGGAGGATTGCTGTTGCAACCCCAAGCCGTCGAGGAACCGAGAAAAAGAGCAAAAAGCGCGGGTAGCGATAACCTGAACATGTCAGTATCCCTCATGCCCGTGTCGGTTCATCGAATCAGGCGATCAATCTGCGCCTGTAGCGCCGGACCGATCAGCAGGATCGCGGGAACCACGACCACGTATGCGATACCCCAGGACCGCAACCATACCAGGGCGAACGTCCCAGAGAAACCCACATTGAGCGCGATCAGGACGAACGAGATGATCCCTGTCGTCACGACGCCCATCGAGAGGGCGAAGGCGATTTTCCGTTTCAACTTCACATTCATGAGTTTCTCCTACTGAGTGGATAAGCCGGAGTCGGCGAAAATCGTGTCGGACATGGCCCGTCGGCTGGAGGATCACAGCTGCCGTTGAACCGTGCGAGAGAGCCTAGGTGAACCGCACGTCGCTGATGTCGATCGAGACCAGCAGGACATCCAGGTTCGGCTTATGGTCTGGCCCACGCAGATACGCACGCCGCTTGCTGGGCAGGCGGATCCCATCAGCTTCGATGTAGTCATCAACGATCTGCGCCGCTGCAAACCCACCGGCGACATCAACGGCGTAGTCATGCCTGCGCAGGGACAGATCGTCTGCGAAGTAGAAGTCCTGAATTCGGCTGTGGGTGGCAATCGCGTCCGGGAACTCTACCCGCAACACCCGCCAGATCCGACTCCCTTCTGCCCAGGGCTCGACCTCTTGGACCCGGACCCCTTCCATCGTGAACAGGAACGGGGTCGTGAGATAGGTCCACATGGCATACCCGTTGAAGTAAGTCCGGTGCAGCGGGTCCCAAGGCGTGTCGAGACCATGGCCGGCAAACGACGCTCTCGGGTGCATGCGTTCGTTCATAACCGAGCCATCACTCCCGACGATGGCAATTCGCTCGGGCGTGAACTCCGTATGCCAGTCAGGGTCGCCGAATGGCTTGAGCGAAGCGCGTTCCTCGTGGAGGGACACGGTCATGCGGCGCGGGTTCGGATCCTGGATCAGGCCCTTGAGGCCCCAGAGACCTCCGCCCGTGACGATTGTCGCTTCCCCTAGTGTGACGGATCGCCAGCGGTCGAGCCCACCGTGAACCTCAATCACATCTGCAAGCAACTTGTTCATTGTGAGCTCCTCTCTTGGAGTGCTGAATCCGGGGTCGGCGACGGCGCTTCTCACGCTATTCGACAACAGACAAACCCGGGGAGTTGCCCGGTGTCTCGCCGTGGGTTCCTCTACCCGGGTTACGATACCGAACCCTGCGAAAGACCCTGTATCCTCCCGAGAGCGGGAAGCCGGCATGTGGCAAGCACGATGAGGAGTGCAAGGAGGACCGGGATCGCTCCAACCCAACCCAGATCAGCTGGCGTTCCCACACTGATCACCGCGCCGCCCAGAACCGATCCGAGCGCGACACCCAGATAGAGGGCCGAGGCGTTGAGCGACAGCGAAACGGGAGCGCTAGCAGGGTGAAGCGCCACAAGACGGCTCACCTGCGCCGGGACCGTCATCCAACCCATGATGCCCCACAGAACAGTCAGCCCAATGAGAGCCAGCCCCGCAACGGTGGGACTGAGAAGCTTGGCAGCCAGCGAGATGGTCGCCAGGATCGCGCCGAGGCCGAGAACGGCGAAGATCACGGTGGCCCGTGCCCCATACCGGTCTGCGACCTGGCCGCCGATGAAGTTGCCGAGAGCAGCGCCGAAGCCCGAGGCCAGCAGCAGGCCCGGAATGACCACGGCCGGCAGTCCTGTTCCCTCGACGGCAAGCGGCGCGAGATACGTGAAGACGCTGAAACCCCCGGTCATGATCAGGAGGGTCGTGGCCAGAATTGGCAGCATGCCGGGTTTTGCGATCGTCATGGCACGTTCCCGCAGAGGGATGCGGGTCCCGCGCAGATGAGCGGGAATCTTGAAAAGAACAGCCCCAGCCGTGACGACACTCACGGCCGCGATGGCCACGAACGTGCCGCGCCAACCCGTCACGGTTGCCAGCAGGGCACCGATCGGGGCCCCGAGGGCCACCGCCAACGAGGTGCCGCCCACGACTACGGCGATGGCACGGGCCCGGCGTTCGGGCGGGGCGAGCGCAATGGCCGTGGCCTGTGCGGTGGCCGCATACAAACCTGCGGAGAGCGCCATGATTACACGCGCCAAGAGCAGAGCCAGGAACGAGGAGGTCAGGGCCGCGGCCAGGTTGCTGGCTGCGAACAGAACCATCGTCCCGGCCAGAATGCGACGGCGGTCGACGTCACCGAACAGGGTCGCTAGGATGGGTGCGCCGAAGGCATAGGACAGCGAAAAGGCGGTAACGAGGGTTCCGCCTTGAGCGACAGATATCCCTGCTTCCGCAGCAATGTCGGGCAGGAGGCCGGCGATCACGTAGCCTTCCGTTCCGACGGTGAAGGTACCGAGCGCCAGCCAAATCAGGGGTGAGATCATCTGAACTCTCCATTGTTCAATGGTTGTTGAACATATGAACGAGAGCTACTGATTTGACAAGACTTTGTTCAATCATTCTTGAACATTGAAATTTGGGTTCAGTGAGCCTAGATCAGGCTCATGCGCGAACCCTTTCATCCCTCTGCCGACTCCCTGGACCTCGTGGCTATCCTTGCCGCCCTGAGCGATCCAACTCGCCTGACAATCCTGATTCGCCTAGCGGAAGCAGATGCCGCGATCCGGTGTGGCGACTTCACGGACTTGGCCACGAAATCCAATCTCAGCTATCACTTCGCCAAGATGCGTGAGGCCGGGCTGGTGAGCCTGCGAAGCGAGGGAACATCCCGCTTCCTGGCGCTCCGCCGTAATGACATTGAGCGGCAATTCCCCGGCCTCTTGGATCAGCTGATTGCATCCGCCAAGCGCATGGAGGACAAGCCGCTGAATTCACAGTCTGCAGCTCCGACTGATGCAGCCGAGAGCAAGCCTCAGCGGAAGCGTGTGTAGCCTCAGAGGTTGTACAGCCCCCTTGCAAAGGAGCCGATACCCTTCGCGTCCAGAAGACTCAACGGTGCGCGGAACGTGACTCGAACGACGCCTGGATGGCGGCCGATCTCGATCGCACCAGCCAGCGTTGCCCGGTTCATCACCTCTGGAACGCTGACTCCCAGCAGATCAGCCGCACGCTTCAGCCCATTCGTGGTCGCCTCATTGAGGTTGCCTCCCGTGCCAATGAAGCAGACCGGAGCATCAGCCTCGATCTCCTGCACGCCATGCCTGCGAGCCAACGCCCGTGCTCGCTCAAGCTCGGTCTCATCAAGGGGACGGGCGAGAAATGGCACGTCGTCGACGACCGGAAACAGGATCGGACCATCAATGTTCAGACCCTTGATGACATGCACGTCCAGCGTAACAGTGCCTGCTACATCGCAGGTGTGGCCAGCAATTTCGCCATCACCTTGAAGGGCGTGCATATCGCCCATGTATATCCCGCCACCAGGGACTTTGACCGGGCAGATCAGTACAGCACCTTCTCGGACCGTGTTCACGTCGAGATGACCGTGGGTCTTGTGCTCGGCGAGTTCCTCCGGCGTTAACGCATAAATGTGTGGGGCACCGACCAGCACCGAACCGAAGTCGCCAGCATTGTGCGAGTCTGGCATCGCCGTCGACGGCGTCGTTCCCAGTTGACTGAGGAAAGGCCGCAGGCGCGTGGTGACACCCACGAGATCCGAAGGGGCAAATGTCAGGATGGGATTCTGTATCGAAGCATCCGGCAGCGCCATCAGACGGTCCGCATCCCGTGCGAACACCTCCGCTTCGGATTTGCCAACGGTCAGACCAATCTGCCGCTCGGCATCGAACGCTATGGTATACCCGTAAGTGAATGTGAAGGGCGTCGCATCCACACCACATTTGTTACAGCGGATTGCCGCCTCGCCGATGCCCTCGACATGCGTCGGTGGCCACTCCGTGCCGCAGTTGGGACAAACCGTTGCGCAGAAGGGGTCCCCATTGGATCGACCCGTCATGACCTTCTCATTGCCGGACGCGGTCGCCGCCGAGGTAACGATGATCGAACGGATGCGGATGACAATCGCATCGCCAACCTCCGCGCCGGTCACCGCGACCGGACGGGTGACTTCGTGCCCGCCGCGAATTTCCGGCGTGATCATCGGCCCCCAACAGCCGGGAGCGGTGTTCGCGACGATCGTGCCGCCGTCGGCGACGGGGCCAAGCATTGGTGCCGTCGGATCGAGAACGCCATTGGTCAACTCATTGACGAAGACAGTCCGCGATCCCGACCTGTAACGCTGCTTAACGTTATGATGCACCTGTCTTTCCTCCAGTGATTTAGGGGCTTCCAGTGCCATTCAGCGAGAAAGGGTTCCCCAGGAGTTAGGACGTCCCTGGGAAGTCCCAGCGTGGTGCCCGGCCCTTCGCAATTCCGGCTCGTTAGTTAGCCGCTGACCCGCGTATATCGAATGTATGCAGGAACCGCGGAAACTGTATCGCTGTCTGGTAACGGCCCGTGGTGATTTGCGCACGATCGGCACAAAGACCGCAAAACCCGGCAAGTCGATACATTTTCACATGAAGAGATTGGCCGGCTCTTCTCGCAGGTTGCCCTAGCCCTTGAGCGAGCACATTCCTCTTTGGACCTGGAAGCGCCTCTTCCTGCATGGGCGCTTCCTTCTTCGAGCCGGGCAATGCCGCCACGCGAGCGTACGGATCAGACGCTCAGCCCCGTTCGTCACCAGGCAGTTTGTCGGACTCATCCCAAAAGTCCTCGATCGTTGGCTGTTGCAGGTAATGTCCGCGCGGGAAACAGACCCAGTACTCGGCCGCTTGGCATCCTCCGAGGTCGATGGTCAGGCTAAGTTTGTCGGGATGAATCTGAACCAAGCGTCCGATGGCACCATCGATGGTTCTGTCCGTCGCCGATAGGTCCGGCTCATCGTCAACAAAGGCGCGGTAGTTGTTCGTTCTTCCCTCGACTTTGATCATCATAGTCACCTCCTGATCGACGTAATCCAAGCCTTGAGACAGTGCAGCGTAGCTCCTGTCAGATCACCGATCGCCAGAAGTACGAGCCAGCGTGAGATGACGCTGTTCGAGCTTGAACCATTCGGCGACTACTGAGGCCGCAAGGATAGCATAATCCTTGAAGGCGATCTCGACCGCCCCCGGTCAGAAGGACCGATACGCCCGCTCGATGCGCATGAGAGTGTGACGCTCTGAGCCGTTGCGGTAGTCGACCTGACCCCCGTCTCCTGGGCACGCAGCGATAAAGATCCTCGCTCGAGATTGCAGAGAAGACCTCAAGCCGATGCAAAGCGTTAAATCGGATGCTAGGAGTGGGCAGGCTCCAAGGAGCCGTGGCGTGTCGTTTCGCTTCCCACATTGTACCGGCCGGCCGGCTTCGTCCGCGAGAGCTTGTCGGCCATGGCCCGGCGGGCCACATCGTAGGCATCCCACTCGGACTTGTCTTCCAGTGCGGGGATGGTGACGGTCTCGCCCTGGTCCAGACCAGCCAGTGCAGCGTCGACCAGGTCCGGCGCCGCCATGACGATTTCCGCTGGGAGGTTGCTCACCGGCAGCCCGGCGACGTCCCAGAACTCCGTCGCGGTGGCGCCGGGCAGGACTGCCTGGATCCGCACGCCCTTCTCTGCCAATTCGTGCTGGAGGGACTGACTGAAAGCCAGGACGAAGGCCTTGGATCCGCCGTAGGCGCCGTTCAGCGTTTCCGGCGAGATGGCGACGATCGAGGCGATATTGATGATCGTGCCGCTGCCGCGCTCGACAAAGGCCGGTGCGGCCGCGTAGGTCAGGCGGGTCAACGCCAGGACATTCAGCCGGATCATCCGGTCCATTGCGTCAACGTCGGAGGCCAGGAGCGGAGCGGCTCCGCCGATGCCGGCATTGTTCACGAGCATCGAGATCGCGCTGTTCGTCCGCAGGACCGTCTCGACCCGACGGAGATCGGCTTCATCGTTCAGGTCGGCGGGCACGATCTCGACCGAGCGGTCGGTCTCGTCCCGCAACCGGGCCGCAAGCTCCTCAAGGCGGCTCTGGTTTCGTGCCACAAGGATCAGATCGTGGCCACGCCGAGCCAAGCGGTCGGCATAAATGGCGCCGATGCCGGACGAGGCGCCAGTGATCAGGGCGGTACCCTGGGAGGTCTGAGTGCTCATGTGTGTCTCCTATGCTTGGGGTTTGGAAGACTATGGGTCCTCACGGCCGAGACTGCCCTGACCCCGGTGGCCGCAGCCGCTGGAGGCCTCGGCATAATGATTGCATCTCTGTCATTGGATTGGCTTGAGATCGCCGAGCACAGTCGGGATCAGCTCTGAGACCGTGGGGTGGACCGGTACCGCCCACTGCAGCGTCGGATAGGTTGCCTCGGCATTCATCATGTTGAGGATGCCGTGGATGACCTCGTCTCCGGTCACGCCGAGAACGGTACCTCCGAGGATCTGCTTGGTGTCTGCATCGGCGACGATCTTGATGAAGCCCTTGGTTTCGCCGCGCTCAATGGCGCGCCCGACCCGGGTCATCGGGCGCTTGGACACCAGCACCTTCCGGTCCGACTTGAGCGCCTCGCTCTCGGTCAGGCCAACACGTCCCAGCGGCGGATCGATGTAGAGCGCATAGCCGGGCAACCGTTCGCTGACCCTGCGGTTTGCCCCGTCGAGCAGATTGGCCGCGACAATCTCGTAATCGTTGTAGGCGGTGTGAGTGAACGCCCCACGCCCGTTGCAGTCGCCCAGGGCCCAGATGCCAGGGACAGTGGTGGCCAAGCTGTCATCCACCTCGATATAGCCCCGGGCGTTGACCGCGACTCCAGCATTCTCCAGGCCGAGATCGTCCGTGTTGGGCCGACGGCCGACCGCGAGCAGCACATGCGATCCGACCACGAAGGGTGCTCCGGACGTGCAATCGACGTCGACCGCCGCACCGTTCGCATGCGGCTTGAAGCCAATGCACATGGCGCTGGTGCGGACTGTGATCCCCTCATCGGTCAGGATCTCGCGAACCGCCTCGGACACGTCCTCGTCCTCGCGGGCAATCAGCCGCGGCGCCATCTCGACGACCGTGACCTCCGCGCCGAAGCGCCGGTGCATCTGGGCGAACTCGAGCCCGATATAGCTGCCGCCGATGACGACCAGGTGCCGCGGGACCATGTCGAGCTTGAGAATCGAGGTGTTGGTGAGATAGTCGACCGTGCCGACGCCCGGCATGTCGGGCACGCTCGCGCGGCCGCCAACATTGATGAAGATGCGGGGCGCCTTCAGCAGGCTCTCGCCGACCTGGACGACGTCCGGGCCTTTGAACCTGGCGTGCCCCTGGATGACAGTCAGGCCATCCATGCCGCGCAGCCACTTTTCGACATTCGTGCGGGCATTCGTTGAGACGGTCTCGGCCCGGGCCTTGACCCGTTTCATGTCGACGCGGATCGGACCCTCGCTTGCGATCCCATACTCGGTGCCTCGGCGGGCGAGATGGGCTGCGTAGGCGCTGGCGACCAGCGTCTTGGTCGGCATGCAGCCGGTGTTGACGCAGGTGCCGCCGAACAGGTGACGCTCGATGAGCGCCACCCGCATACCGGCGGCGGTCAGTCGCCCGGCCAGGGATGGGCCCGCCTGTCCGGCCCCGATGACGATGGCGTCGAAGACTTGAATCATGATACGGGCTCAACGATAAGTGCTGACCGAGGGTCACCGCGGTGTTCCCCAGCCGGCCAATCCTTTGCGAAAGCCAAAGTGAGCAGAGTCCCGAGGCTGCGGCTCACGTCGGTAGCGGCTTGCCAGTCTGCTCCGCCACCATGTACTCGGCGTACCAGTCCGGCCAGCCCTCGTCATGCTGCCCGGTCCGCGTCTCATGCTCGCCGTGCGCCGCTGCTACACGCCGGAGTGCCGCCGCGAGGTCCGCCGGCGAGGTGAAGGTCGCACCGTTCGTGTCCACCCGTCCGGGCAGGCGCTCGACGACCTCCTGCAACAGCCAGCCGTTGCCATCCGGATCGCTGAACGAGGCATAGGTGCGGTAGGTACGGTTTTCCGGATCCCGGCCGGTCACCCGGACCCGCCCGAACAGGTACGGCTCGTCCGTGCCAGTGTGCTCCTCGCCGGCGTGGAACACCTCGCTAACCTTCACGCCGCGCAGAAGCAGCTCATCCCGGGCAGCCCCGATGTCGGAGACGATGAGGTACAAGCCCTGAGCGGAGCCAGGGGCGGCGGCCGTCACGTTCTTACCGAAGATGACCGAGCACCCGGAGCCCGGCGGCGTGAACTGGATCACGCGCCAGTCGTCGCCGGCGATGAAGTCGGAGTCGAGGCGCCACCCCAAGCCGTTGTAGAAGCTCTTGGCGCGATCGACGTCCGCAACCGGGATGACGACGACCTCGAGCTTCATGTCAACCGCCTGTGATCTCGGAGTGTGGGTCGCGGTTGCGCTGAGGACCTGAGTATCGTTCATGTCACGCTCCTACGGTTTGCCTACGGTTTGGGGCCTATTGACGTGTCATCGCCCGCCACGAGCAGGGTCCCGGGAAGTATGTGGAGGGCCCGAAGGCTTCGAAGTCTGTCGTCATGCGGCTACTCCCTAGGAGTTCGGGTGCAGGACCAAGCTCCGCTGCTGCCGGCAGCAACCTGTTGCCGCGGGCTGCGTTCGCGGCGGTCGTCATACCGTGTCCGGGCCCGACATGGCGCTTTGGGTGCCTTTATTCCTCGCTCCAAGAGAGAAAGTACCGCCTGTTGCGCCTGTGGCGTTAGCAGGCGATTGCCACAATTTGCGCTCGATTGCGGAATTTTGCCGTTTCGGCTGCGGGACCAGAACTTCAACCGCTTCGCTTTTCGACAACGGGAACTTTGCTACTTATTTGCGCATATCCGGTCTGGAGGCCACGGCGACAATCGCTCTTCAAAGCTGTACAATCCGCTGGGGAACCCGTTGCCAGATTGTGGGCGGGAGAAGCTGATGACAGCTCCATTACCGCGGTTGCAAATCCCCGACGCCATGCTCAAGCAGGCGGGTGAGGTCTGGTTCGAGCACTCCGACGAGAGCCTCTTTATTATCAAGGTTGAGCCAAACCGGTTCGTCTTCAAACTCCTTAACCCGGCCCATGAGCGACGCACGGGGCTCAGAAACTCTGACGTGTCCGGCAGGACCCCGCATGAATGCCTGCCGCCTGCGGTGGCGGATGCCGTGACGGAACGTTACCGCTCTTGCGTGGAAACTGGCGCGGCGATCCGGTACTACGAGACCTTGAACCTGCCCGCCGGGGTCAGGCACTGGCACACCGTCCTCACCCCGGTCCGGGACGAGTCCGGGCGGATCTACCGGATCCTTGGGAGCTGCCGTGACGTGACTGTAGAGCACGAGGCCCTGAGACGGGAGGAAGAGTCTCGAAGCCTCATGCAGCAGATGATCGAGGCCTCACCTGACATTCTTTACGTTTATGATCTCGTCGCACACTGCAATTGCTTTATCACCGGGCAGGTGCGGGAAATCCTGGGCTGGTCCCGCGAGGAGATCGCGGCGATGGATGCAAAGATCCTTGGCACTCTCATCCATCCGGAGGATGGCGCTGCCGTGCGAGATCACCTCGCCCGGCTCAGGAGCTTGTCCGATGAGAGCATCGCCGAGGTGGAGTACCGGATGCGGCGGTCCGACGGCCGCTACGTTTGGCTGCACAGCCGGGAGAAGGTCTTCCAACGCGGCGCGGATGGCCTCGTCACCCGGGTGTTCGGGGCCGCGACCTGCATCCAGCCCTACAAAGAGAGTCAAGCCGAGTTGATCTCCGCCAAAGGCCTGCTGCACGCGACCCTGGATTCTCTTACGGCTCAGATCGCGATCTTGGACGCATCCGGGCGGATCATCGCAGTCAACCAGGCATGGCGCCAGTTCGCCGAGCACAACATCCTGATCTGGCCGGACGATCCTGTCGGAGCCAACTACGTCGAGATTTTCCGGGCTGGTGCCGAAGGTGATGCGGCCGCATTGACCGAGGGCATCACCGCGGTGCTCGCCGGCACCCGGTCGGATTTCCGGATGCCGTACATCTGCGGCAGCCGCAGGTTCCTACTGCAGGCCAACCGCTTCGAGCACGAGGCGACGGTGCACGCGGTCGTGGCGCAGGAGGACGTCACCGAGCTTGCCAGCGTGCGCCGGGAGCTCGACGCCACGGCAGAGCGGCTCCTCAGATCTCAGGAGGAGGAGCGGCGCCGGATCGGGGCGGAGCTGCATGACTCCACGACACAACACCTGACGGCGGCGGGACTTGGCCTCACTCAAATTCAGCTGTTGGTGCCTGATGATCCAGACCTCGCCGCGGTCCTCGAGCGAACGGCGGCCTCGCTGAATGAGGCTCAGCGCGAAATCCGGGCGTTCTCGTACCTGCTCTTTCCGCCCAGCCTTGACCGTGACGGGCTGGCCTCGACCTTGCGGCACTTCATTCAGGGCTTCGCGCGACGTGCAGGCCTGAATCTCGTCTGCAAGGTCGACGATGCAGCGGACAGCGCCGCCCCACCCGTCCAGCGGGCCACTCTCAGGGTCGTTCAGGAGGCCCTCACGAATGTCCATCGCCATGCCCGGGCGTCCCGGGTCTCCGTGATGATCCAGGTGGATGGGACGAACCTGAAGCTCAGGATTACCGACGACGGCATCGGTGTTCCCGGGACCAAGGATGATGCCGCCCCGGAACCGGGGGTTGGCATTCGCAGCATGCAGGGGCGGGTCCGGCAATTGGGGGGGGACATGTCGCTGACGGGCAGTCGACGGGGCATGACGGTGCGGATCTCAATCCCGCTGCACCCAACGACTGAGGAGGGTGGGGTGGTACATTCTCCTGAGGGCAATCTCCAGGTTTCCCCAATGACACCGTGACGCCGTCACGCTAGTTTGGGCAGGTTGACTGTTTCCTGCGAGGCCCACGATGACTCGCATCCTCATTGCCGATGACCATGATGTGCTCAGAACCGGACTGCGGGCTCTGATCGAGACAAGGTCGGGCTGGGAGGTGGTCGCGGAGGCCCGGGATGGCTTGGAGGCGCTCAGGGCCGCCGAGGCAGCCCAGCCCGACATCGTGGTGCTCGACTACGCCATGCCAGTCATGAACGGGGTCGAGGTGGCGCGGCAACTCCGGGCCCGGCCCCGACGTCCCGAGATCCTGATCTTCACGATGCACGATGACGATGCCGTCCTCCGGGAGGCGGTGCTGGTGGGCGTGCGGGGCTATCTGCTCAAGTCGGATGCTCAGGGGCATCTCCTGGAGGCCCTCGCGACACTGGCACGGCATGAGGCCTACATCTCGGGCCAGGTCTCCGGCACCCTGCTCGAGGCGGTTCTCAAGCCCGGAAAGCTGGAAGACAGCAATCCGCTGACGCCACGGGAGCGCACAGTCGTCCAGCTCATTGCGGAGGGGCGGACGAGCCGGCAAATCTGCCCGATTCTGAAGGTCGGCATCAAGACGGTGGAGACCCACCGCGCGTCCGCCATGCGCAAGATCGGCGCCGCGAGCACGGCCGACATCGTCCGCTACGCCATTCGCCACCGCATGGTCGAGGCCTGAGCCGGCGCCTCAGGGTTTCCCTGAGACTAGATCAGGGTGAGCCCAATAGTCGTTGGGCTGTCTTGGGTTCAAGATGATGCAGCGAAGCTCACGTCACGGAAGACTAAAACCTTTTGGGGGAGGCTACCATGAGTCCCGACGATGCTGCTGCGACCCTGCAGATTCACAATCATACCCTGAGACTGAACCACCAGTGGGATGCGTTGACGGCCGAGCACGTGGCCCTGCCGCGCCCCAAGCCCCATGAGTTCACGCTGCACAGCAGCCGCCACTTCCTTTGCTTGTTGAACTTCCAGCGCAAGGATGGGGAAACCACCGCCGACGAGATCACGCGCTCCACCTTAAAGGATGCCCGGGGCAAGCTGAGCTTCATTCCGGCCGGCTGTCGCATGCAGGGATGGACACACCCCTCGGCCAGGCCCATGGCCATCACGACCGTTTACCTCGATCCAGCCCTTTACCCCCAGCTGGACAGCGGGGAGCGCCAGCTCTACCCGATGCTGTATTTCGAGCATCCATTTTTGGCCCAGCTGATGCGGCAGCTTGACCAGATCCTGGCGCAACCGGAAAACTACTCGCGCGTGTATGTCGAGTCGTTTGCCATCGTCCTGCTGTCGGAGATCATGCATGTTCAGGCGATCGGCGTGGCGCCGAGCCGCCATGCCGATCGCCCCCCCCCGATCAAGGGTGGGTTGGCGAGCTGGCAGTGCAAGGCGGTGTGCGACTACATCGAGGCAAACCTCCACCAGGACATCTCCCTGACCGAGTTGGCGGCGATCGCACGACTCAGTCCGTATCATTTCTGCCGGGCGTTCAAAGAGACTGTCGGCGAGCCGCCGCACCGCTACCAGATGAGCCGCCGCATCGAGCAGGCCAAGACGCTGCTGGCCAAGCCTTCCCTGTCGGTCAGTGATGTTGCTGCAACGGTCGGCTACGGCAGTCTGAGCCGGTTCTCGGCCCTGTTCCGGCAGGTCACTGGCCACTCACCCCGGGATTTCCGGCGAAAGGTGATTTAGAATTTGGCTGAGGAGTGAGCGAGGTCCCTCATGGCTGCGACAGGAACAGGACCTTCGATCAACGAGACCCGTCGGGACCAGGTCTTTCCGGTCCTGGACGCCGCCGAGATCCAGCGCTTGCACCGGTTCGGCGAGGTTCGCCGCTACGAGGCCGGCGAGGCCTTGTGGCGGATCGGGGAGGTGGGCCATGGGCTCACGGTGGTGCTCACCGGCCGGTTGGCGATCAGCCAGCCCGAGGCTGGGCAACGCCGCCTGATCGCGACCCATTTGCCGGGCGAGTTCCTGGGCGAAATCGCCCAGCTGTCAGGCCGACCCGCCCTGGTCGATGTCGATGCTATTGAGCCGGTCGAGGCCCTGATCATTCCGCCCGAGAAGCTGCGGGCCGTGTTGGTCGCGGAAGCAGAACTCGGAGAGCGCATCATGCGGGCGCTGATCCTGCGCCGCATGGGGCTGCTTGAACTCGGCACCGGAGGGCCGGTGATCGTCGGGCCGGGGCACCACGGCGATGTGCTGCGGCTGGGGGGCTTCCTGTCGCGGAACGCTCACCCGCACCTGAGCCTGGACCCGGAGACTGATCCGGAGGCGCGGGCGCTTGTGGAGCGGTTCGGGCTCAATCCTGGAGAACTGCCGATCATCCTGTGCCCGGATGGGCGGCTGCTTCACAACCCGAGCGAGAACGAGTTGGCCCGCTGCCTCGGCCTGGTCGGTCCGATTGACCCTGACCGGGTTTATGATGTGGCGGTCATAGGTGCGGGACCGGCCGGCTTGGCCACGGCCGTATATGCGGCCTCGGAGGGGCTCTCGGTCCTGGTGCTCGACTGTCGGACCTTCGGCGGCCAGGCCGGCGCTTCCATGCGCATCGAGAACTATCTTGGTTTCCCGACCGGCATCACCGGGGTGGCCCTGATGGCCCGGGCCTACACCCAAGCGCAGAAGTTCGGAGCCGAGATGGCGATGCCGGACGAGGCCGTCAGCCTTGAAGGTGAGAGCGCGGCGGGAGGCGGTCCTTACGTGCTGACCCTGCTCAACCAGGAGCGCGTGCAGGCCCGCGCTGTGGTGATCGCCACGGGTGCCCGCTACCGGCGGCTTGAGGTGGCGGACCTTGAGCAGTATGAGGGCTCATGCGTGCATTACTGGGCCTCGCCCCTGGAAGGGAAGCTGTGCACCGGCCAGGAGGTGGCGCTCGTGGGCGCCGGCAACTCGGCGGGTCAGGCAACGGTCTATCTCGCCGCCCGAGTGGCGAAGGTGTGGCTGCTCGTCCGAGGGAAAGATCTCGGGGCGAGCATGTCGCGCTATCTGGTGGAGCGGATCGAAGGCCTTGCCAATGTCGAAATCGTCACCCAGGCCGAGATCACCGCCCTTGAGGGGCAGCCCGGCCAGCTGGAGGCGGTGCGGTGGCGCTTGGCGTCGGGTGACGAGGTGCGCCGGCCGATTCACCACCTGTTCCTGTTTATCGGCGCCGCGCCCAACACGCAGTGGCTGGATCCATCCCGTGTGGTGCTGGACCCGAAGGGCTTTGTTCTGACCGGAGCCGATGTGTCTCCCGGCCGGCGGCAACTCGAAACCAGCCTCGACGGCGTCTTCGCCGTCGGGGACGTCCGTTCCGGCTCCGTGAAACGGGTGGCTGCGGCAGTGGGCGAGGGAGCCCAGGCAGTATCCGCCCTTCACGCCTTTCTCACAAGGAACACCGTTCTTGCGAAAGCCCGCGGCGCGATCCCGCAGCTGTTCTCGGCAGTTTCCGCAATACCCGACAAGTCTCCGCAATTCTGAGACAATCGCAATCTGGGCGTCCGTGGGCGCAGGGCTCATGATGAGGCCCTGGGAGGTCCATCATGACAGCTTCGACCTTTCTGTTCGCCACGGGAATTGAGAACAGCTATCCCACCATTAACGGTGGCCGGACCCGCATTGACGAGATGGAGAAATGCGGCCACTACACCCTTTGGAAAACAGACTTCGACCTGCTTGATGAGATCGGCATCTGCTATCTCCGCTACGGTCCGCCGATCCACACCACCTGGCTCGGGCACGGGCGTTACGACTGGGGCTTCTGCGATGAGACCTTCGGTGAACTCTATCGCCGCAACATCGTGCCCATCGTCGACCTGTGTCACTTTGGAGTACCCGACTGGATCGGCAACTTCCAGAACCCCGACTTCCCAGAGCTTTTCGCCGGGTATGCCGGCGCCTTCGCGGAGCGCTTTCCCTGGGTTCAGCTCTACACGCCGGTCAACGAGATGTTTGTCTGCGCCGCGTTCTCGGCCGCATATGGCTGGTGGAACGAGCAGACGCAAAGCGACCAAGCCTTCGTCACCGCCCTGAAGCACATCGTCAAGGCCAACGTGCTAGCCATGGGGACAATCCTCGACGTCCGCGCCGACGCCATCTTCATCCAGAGCGAGTCCTCCGAGCACTTCCACCCCGACTGCCCGGGGGCGATCCCACTCGCCGAGTTCTACAACGCCCGCCGCTTTCTTCCCCTCGACCTCAACTACAGCCGGCGGGTGGACTCGGACATGTTCGTCTATCTCATGGACAACGGCATGAGCCGGGAGGAATACGAGTTCTTTATGAGGGCCAACCTCAAGCGCCACTGTATCATGGGCAACGACTACTACGTGACCAACGAGCACCTCGTCTCGGCCAACGGCCACTCCAGTGCCTCCGACGAGGTGTTCGGCTATGCCGAGATCACGCGGCAGTACCACGACCGCTATAAGCTGCCGGTCATGCACACGGAGACGAACGTCAAAGAAGGCCCAAGTGGCGACGAAGCGGTCAAGTGGCTCTGGAAGGAGTGGTCCAACGTCCTGCGCGTGCGCAACTCTGGCGTGCCGATGATCGGCTTCACGTGGTATTCGCTCACCGATCAGGTCGACTGGGACACGGCCCTGCGGGAGGAGAACGGCACCGTCAATCCGCTCGGCCTGTACGATCTCGACCGCAACATCCGGGCGGTCGGGCGCAGCTACCGGCAACTGATCCACGACTGGTGTCAGGTTCTGCCGGCCCAGAGCATCTGTCTGCAACTGCCGATCACGCAGCCACGCGACTTCGACAAGCCGTTCGCTCACCGGGCGCGGAAGTCGATGAAGTGGATCTGCGAGAGAACCCCGAGCGAGCCGCTCATGTCGAACTAGGATGTCTGGAGAGGCTCCAATGCGTTCGAAAACCAAACCCCGGCCGGAGTGTTATCCTGGAGCTGAAGCGAGAGCCAAGCCGCAGGAACGTTTAGTTCGGCTTCTGCTGATAGGCGTGATTGCGATCCTTTCAGTGTTCTCTATGATTTTTATCACTCGCGCTAGGGCAGATGTCAGCTGTCGGACTGATCCGGCATGGATCCAGCAAGCCAACGGGGGTGCCGAGGCGCCAGGCCGGCGCAGGGCGGAACGGATAGAACTGCGACAACCCCGGCTCGCCTCACAGAGTGAGCCGGAACAGAGGCTAGGAGCGCAACCATGACCCAGCGTATGAACTATGCGGCTGCCGCTCCAGGCGGCACGAAGGCACTCGGCGCCGTCTACGGCTATGTGGCCCAGAGTGGTCTGCCGGCCACCCTGATCGAGCTCGTCTACCTGCGGGTGTCACAGATCAACGGCTGCGCCTACTGCATCGACATGCACTGCCGCACGCTGCTCAAGGCCGGTATGCCGGTCGAAAAGCTCGTGCTCGTGCCGGCTTGGTATGACGCCGGGAATCTTTTTGATGAACGGGAAAGTGCGGCGCTGAAGTGGGCCGAGGTGGTCACCCGGGTCAGCGACACGCATGTGCCTGAAGCGGCTTATGTCGAGGCCCGCGCCGCGTTCAGCGAAAAGGAACTCGCCAACCTGACGATCGCCATCGGCCTGATGAACGCCTACAACCGCCTGGCGATCAGCTTCCGCGTCCCGCCGCAGGCCGCAGCTTCCGCCGCATAAGGTTCAGCGGAGCGTTCCAGATGCTGACACTGCTCTTACCGGAAACTCACCTGGTGTTCAAACCGGGCATTCGATGCCTCTGGGGCGATGCATGGGTTCAGATTTGCAGCAATACACGCGCATTCCTCGCAATCTGCGGCGAGATCTAAAATCCGGAATTGGCTAAACTCTACCTCGTCGATGACCCTTGTCGACGCTTTCCTCCCTGACTTGCCCCATCGCTCGCACCCTCACGTGCGATGGGGCCTCTCGCAGAGGATTGGAAGGTTTCTCATAACTGCGGCGATCAGGTGCCGCCATGACATTGCAGGCTGAGCTGCCCCTTTAGGCCACCTACAACATCGTTTCTGTCGAGAGGGCGAACGTGCACCCGGAAGACAGGCTTCCCGTCCATGTGAGCCGTCAGGAGCCCCTGCAAGCGAAAGAGCACTGTCGATCAGGAGCGGTAACCATGCTGAGACATCCCATGCATGGCTTTGCTAAGCGCGTCGACGATGCCGTGGCTCGTGCGATGAGCTTTCTCCGGGCCAAGGGAATGGACGGTGCGGCGGCAAGTCCACCTGCCTCCAACCCGGATGTCTGGCAGGCGCTGGCGAGGTGGAAGGAGCCGGCATCTGTAAGATGGCAGACTCCGTCAGCCGCGCATGGCAGTGCTATAGCCTCAAGGAGACCGCAGTCCTTCGGGTCGATTGTTAGCCCTCGGAGGGAACAGGCACACCAGAGGATCCAGAGGCAGTAAGCCCTGAGCCTGGGCTCAGCCACCTCTCAGACCAAAAATCATTGCCTTTTCCTGATCAGTTGGATTGGGCAGCACTGAACTTGGGTGCTGTACAGAAAGCATGCATCTTGCCGGGTGCCGAACCGCCGCGAGAGATGCTGCGGCCCGGTCGGCTGCATGCCCTGGAGGCGTCTTGTGCGGACGGTCAGGCGTCTTTGGGGTCCAGCACCTTCAACTCGGCTCCGCAATCGTCGCACATGCCCAGTGCCGGCGCCGAGATCATCTGGACTGTGCGGCAGTGCGGGCAGCCTTTCAAGGCCGGGATCAGCAATCCCTGCATCTGGCCTGCACCTTGACGAAACGCCTCACTGAATTGGACGGCCTGGTCAAACATGGGTGTCTCCCATGGGAAAGCCTGATGCTGCTCCCAATGACCCGGTCCGTCAACCGGATCGACTTTCCCTTGCCGCAGCCCAAGGCTCCGTGGCAACCATTGGACCGCCGGACCACGCTCTTCGCGGACGGCATTCCGTCATGCAAGCCTTGGAAACGCACTTGGAGGTGTGAGCCATGCAAGCCTTTGTCTATGACGCCCTTCCGGCCCGCGTGGTGTTTGGCTCGGGCACAGTCGCCCAGATCAAGCCGGAAGCCGAGCGCTTGCGTGTAAACCGGCTTCTCGTTCTTTCCACACCCGGCCGCGGCGAGGGCTCAGGCCCGGGAGATCGCCGCCCTCCTGGATGATCGGAGCGTGGGTGTCCACTCGGGTGCAGTCATGCACACGCCTGTCGCGGCCACCGAGCAAGCCTTGCAAGTGGTTCAGGACCGGAACGCGGATGCCGTCGTGGCCATCGGTGGCGGGTCGACCATCGGACTCGGTAAGTCCATCGCCCTGCGCACCGACCTGCCGCATATGTGGACGGCCCCCTCCTCGCAAGGGTGTTGAACAGTGTTTTGATCGGATCGCTTGCGGTCATATGTCCGGCCTTGGGTATGGCGGTCACACATGACCGCGGGCCAAGATGGCTTCCGCAACGCAAGTTCCTAACAGCTTGGCGACCAGTCACGGCCGGCGGCAGGTCCGGAGTGTCTTGCGTCTCGGATCGATCGATCACAC
>NZ_QOIO01000080.1 GCF_003332305.1 Microvirga aerophila
ACTGAGCAAAAACAGATCACCCATTCGGAGCCTCCTCGACAGGAGGCTCTGAATCACACCTCAATCTAAATTAATAGGTCCTGAGTCTAGCTACCCTGTGCCATTGGCCATTCGAGAAGTCCCTCTCACTCAGGTTTAACGTATGGAAGGGCTGCCGACCCTCGATTGCTCCATGTGCGTGTTCGCGCTCCTGGGCTGCATTGCCATTGTGGCCGCGTGGCTGGCGGGGCGGGCATCGGTGCGTCACAAGCCTTCATCGTCGTCCCGAACGGCGGACGGGCAGGCCCGGTTCGAGATTTCGGATCCAACCAGTCCCATCGGTCATTTGGGCGCTGCCTTCACCAGCATGGCCGCCAAGCTCAATCTCGGCGATATGGAGCGCGAAGACATCATGCGGGCGCTCCGTGAGGGAGAGGAACGGTTGCAGACCGCCCAGGACGTGGCTGGGCTTGGGGTCTGGGACTGGGATCATCAAGCCGGAAAGATCGCCTGGTCGCCCCAGATGTTCTCCATCATGGATCTCGACCCCGGGGCTCCGGACCTCTTCAGGGCATGGCTCAATGCCATTCATGAGCAGGATCGAGAGCGCATGGAAAAGGAGCTAGGGCAGCTCCTGCGCACCCTCGAACCGCGCACCTCCGAATATCGCGTTGTGCGACCGGACGGGTCGATCCGGTGGCTGTTGATGCGTGGGCAATCGCTGCCCGATGGCGCAGGCAAGCCGTTGAGGACGGTGATCGTCAACTTGGACATGACGGCGAGCAAGGAGAGCGAAGCGCGCGAAAGGGTGCTCCTTGGCCTCAGCGACAAAATCCGCGACCTGGCCCGGCCAAGCGAAATCCTGATGACGGTGGCCGAGACGCTCGGCCGCCATCTGGGCGTATCCCGCCTCGGGTATGGCGAAATCAACCACGCCACCATGATCCTGAGCACATTGGCGGATTGGCACGCGGACGAGATGCCGGACGCGACAGGACAGCACCCTCTAGCGCCGTTTGGGCCCGATCTCTGCGCGGATTTGAGGGCCGGACGAACGGTCATTTTCGAGGATGCCCTGCGCGATCAACGGGCGAAGGACCATGTGGCCACCTACGAGGCGCTTCAGTGCATTGCGTCGATTTCGGTTCCGTTGGTCAAGGAGAAAGAGCTTCGCGCTGCCCTCTACGTGCACAGCGCCGCCCGGCGGCAATGGACCCCTGGCGAGATCGAACTGTGTCGCGATGTGGCCGAGCGGACGTGGGCCGCCGTCGAACGAGCGCGTTCCGACGCCCGTCAAAGGCTCCTGATCAACGAACTCAATCATCGCGTGAAGAACACTCTGGCGACGGTGCAATCCATCGCGGCGCAGAGCTTCAAGGCTGAGAATCCAGGCGTCGCGCAGGAGGCCTTCGAGGCTCGCCTGTTTGCCCTGTCAAAGACGCATGACGTGCTGACCCGGGAAAACTGGGAGGGGGCCAATCTTCACGACATCGTCGAGGAAGCCCTGGCGCCCTATCGCCGGGAGCAGACGGAGCGCTTCGCGATCGGCGGGGCGCGCCTGCAGGTTCCGCCCCGGGTCGCGCTGCCGCTCGCGATGGCGCTGCATGAACTCTCGACCAACGCAGCGAAGTATGGCGCGTTCTCCACCGATAGCGGCCGGGTGGACGTCCATTGGGATGTAACCGAAACGGCAGACGGCGAAAAGGTGACCTTGCGGTGGCGCGAGCAGGGAGGCCCAACCGTCCACCCGCCCACCCGCAAGGGCTTCGGTTCCTGGTTGATCGAGCGGGGCCTGACCCGCGAGCTGGCCGGCGAAGTCCTCCTTGACTACCAGCCCTCCGGCCTTTCCTGCACGATCAGCTTTCCGCTGCCTAAGGTTCAATGGTCCGGCGGCGAGGACGTCGTTGTGTCTGAGGCAGCTCACATCTGAGCCAGGGAGGCAGGCGGATCAGGAACGGGCCGGCCCAATGTTCGTTCTGCAATGACATTAGGAAACGTTTATGCCCGGATTACAGCACGGCCCCTTGAACGAGCGCAGCGTTCACCTCTGCATCGACATGCAGCGGATCTTTTCGACCGAAGGTCCCTGGCCGACGCCCTGGATGGAGCGCGTATTGCCCAATGTCGCCCGCGTCGTCGAACGTTTTCCGGAGCGAACGATCTTCACGCGCTTCATCACGCCTCAACGTCCCGAGGACATGCCCGGAACCTGGCGCCAATATTACGAGCGTTGGCGTCAGACGACCCGTGAACAACTCGACCCGAACATGCTGGAGCTCATGCCGCCTCTCGGCCGGTTCGTTCCACCCGCGACCGTGATCGACAAGCCGGTCTATTCAGCCTTCGCCGGCCACAAACTCGCGGAACAACTGCACAGTCGTGGCGTCGACACCCTCGTGGTAACGGGATCCGAGACGGATGTGTGTGTTCTTGCGACCGTCCTCGGGGCTGTCGATCACGGCTATCGCGTCGTGATCGTCGCGGATTGCCTTTGCAGCTCTTCGGACGAAGGGCATGACACCCTCTTGTCGCTTTACAGCAAGCGGTTCAGCCAGCAGATCGAAACCGCCGACAGCGAGACGGTGCTGTCCGCCTGGCAAGCCTGAGCCTATTGTTCTCCCGCGACTAGCGCCGCGGGTTCTTGTCTCGCTCGGAGGCATTCGCGACGCCCGCCCTGCGTAACGCATCGGCAAGCGCGCCTCCGCCCGCCGCTTGAGCGCCTTGTCCTGAAGGCCGCTTCTCATTGCCCTGGGGGCGGGGTTTTTGAAACGCCGCGCGGTTCTCCTCGCGTCCTGCGGGCTTCTTCTCGACTGGATCGCTCATGCGCATGGTCAGCGAGATGCGCTTGCGCGCCTTGTCCACCTCGAGCACCTTGACGCGGACGATGTCACCCGGTTTCACGACAGCGCGCGGATCCTTCACGAAGGTGTCCGACAGGGCAGAGATGTGCACCAGACCGTCCTGATGCACGCCCACGTCCACGAACGCCCCGAAGGCCGCCACATTGGTCACGACGCCTTCCAGCATCATACCAGGCTTCAGATCATCGATCTTTTCGACGCCTTCCATGAATGTCGCCGTCTTGAACTCTGGACGTGGATCGCGACCGGGCTTTTCCAGCTCGCTCAGGATGTCCTTCACGGTCGGCACGCCGAATTTTTCGTCCGTGAACTTCTCGGGCTTAAGGGACTTCAGGATGGAGCCGTTTCCGATGACGACCTTGATGTCGCTTTTGGTCGCTTCGAGAATCCTTCGTACGACCGGGTAGGCCTCCGGGTGCACGCCGGACGAATCAAGCGGATCGTCGCCACCGGGAATTCTCAGGAAGCCTGCCGCCTGCTCGAAGGTCTTCGGCCCCAGACCCATGACCTTGTTGAGGTCCTTGCGGGTTTTGAACGGCCCATTGGCGTCCCGGTGGGTCACGATGTTCTGAGCCACCCAGTCGCCGAGGCCGGACACCCGTGAGAGCAGGGGAGTCGAGGCGGTGTTGAGATCGACGCCGACCGCGTTCACGCAGTCTTCGACCACCGCGTCGAGGGAGCGCGAGAGCTTGTGCTCGGCAAGATCATGCTGGTACTGCCCGACGCCAATGGATTTCGGATCAATTTTCACAAGCTCCGCAAGCGGATCCTGCAAACGCCGCGCGATGGAGACGGCGCCGCGCAGGGACACGTCGAGGCCGGGAAGCTCCTGGCTGGCGAAGGCTGATGCGGAATAGACCGAGGCGCCCGCTTCCGACACCATGATCTTGGTGAGCTTGAGATCCGGGTGCTTGGAAACGAGTTCGCCCGCAAGCTTATCGGTCTCGCGCGAAGCCGTGCCGTTGCCGATGGCGACGAGTTCAACCTTGTGGACACGGCAGAGCCTCGCCAGCACCGAAATCGATTCGTCCCACTGACGCTTCGGCTCATGCGGATAAATGGTGTCGGTCGCAACGACCTTGCCGGTTGCATCCACCACCGCGACTTTGACGCCCGTGCGGAAGCCGGGATCGAGGCCCAGGGTGGGACGAGCGCCCGCAGGCGCTGCGAGCAGCAGGTCGCGCAGGTTTCCGGCAAACACCTTCACGGCATCGTCTTCCGCCTGCTGCCAGAGACGCATCTTCATGTCGAGTTCGGTGGAAAACCTCAGCTTCGTGCGCCACGCCCAGCGGACCGTGTCCAGAAGCCAGCGGTCTCCCGTGCGGCCCTTGTCGGCGATGCCGAACGTGATCGCGATCCGTCCCTCATAGGCGCTGATATAGCCCGGCTCGGTGCTGTCCTTGTCTTCCTCCATGCGAAGATCAAGGATCTCCTCCTTCTCGCCTCGGAACAGGGCCAGAATCCGGTGGGATGGAAGCTTCGTCAGAGGCTCCGAGAAGTCGAAATAGTCGGAGAATTTCGCCCCATCGGTTTTCTTGCCGTCGCGCACGGACGATTTCAGGCTGCCGCGCTGCCAGTATGATTCGCGCAAGGCCCCGAGGAGTTCCGCGTTCTCGGCGAAGCGCTCGACCAGTATGGTGCGAGCGCCTTCAAGAGCGGCCTCCGGGGTCGCCACGTCCTTCTCGGCATTCACGAAGGCGGCGGCTGCCTCCTTCGGGTCTCGGATGGGCTCGCCAAGCAGAAGATCGGCCAGGGGCTCCAAACCGGCTTCCTTGGCGATCTGCGCCTTGGTGCGCCGCTTCGGCTTATAGGGCAGATACAGGTCCTCGAGGCGGGCCTTGGTGTCCGCGGTGTTGATCTGAAGAGCCAGCTCGTCGGTGAGCTTGCCCTGCTCGCGGACGCTGTCGAGAACCGTCTTGCGGCGGTCCTCCAGCTCGCGGAGGTAGCGCAGGCGCTCCTCCAATGTGCGCAGCTGCGCGTCGTCCAGGGTGCCGGTGACTTCCTTGCGGTAGCGCGCGATAAACGGCACGGTCGCTCCGCCATCGAGCAGATCGACGGCTGCCTTCACCTGCCATTCCTGGACGTTCAATTCACTCGCGATGCGCTGACCGATGGAAAGCATGTCATTCTCCGACTGGGCCGAGGCGCGGCTTCTACGGTGCTGCGCAGGCTCCGGTCAACTGGAGGCATCCTGCCGCAGGGGAAGGTGGCGTGGTGCAGATTCTCCTTGGCGTAAGGAGACCGGGAGGATAGACGGTGCGGCCCCGCAAGCCCCTGCCGCCGAGCTTTTCCATGTCCGCCGCCTCTCACGACCTGTCCATCGGTATCGATTTCGGAACCAGCAACACCGTCGTGGCCATCGCGGACGCACGGGGAAACGTCGAGGCGCTGACGTTCGACCACCGGGGTGACGACCTGAAGGTCTATGTGACGGCGCTCTGCTTCTGGGATGAGCGGCACGGCAATGGCCTGCGCACGGAAGTCGAGGGCGGTCCCTGGGCCATCGACCAGTTCCTCGAGGGGCTGACGGCGCACCGCTTCATCCAGTCCTTCAAGACATTCGCGGCAAGTCAGTCCTTTCAGGAAACTCGCATCTTCCGGGAGCGGTATCGGTTCGAGGATCTGCTGAGCACGTTCCTGCGCACCCTTGCGCACCACGGGGGGAGCCGCATGGACCTTTCCGCCCGCAACGTGGTGATCGGCAGACCGGTGCAGTTTGCCGGCTCTCATCCGGACGAGGCCCTGGCCATGAACCGCTACAGGGCCGCTTTCGGGAAGCTGGGGGCAGGCCATGCCCGCTACGTCTACGAGCCCGTCGGGGCGGCGTTCTTCTATGCGCGCCAGCTGCAGCATGATTCCACCGTACTGGTGGCCGATTTCGGCGGAGGCACCAGCGATTTCTCCGTCATGCGCTTCTCCCGCAACGGCGGCGCTCTGCGGGCCGAGCCCCTGGGACATGCGGGCATTGGAATTGCGGGCGACTCCTTCGACTACCGCATCGTCGACCATGTGGTGTCGCCGCGCCTCGGAAAAGGCGGAACCTACCGGTCCATGGACAAGGTCCTGTCGATCCCGAACCACTACTACGCGAATTTCGCCCGCTGGAATCACCTCGCCATGATGAAGGGCAGCGGCGATCTTAAAGAGTTGCGGGAGCTTGCCCGCACGGCGCTTGATCCCGAGCCCTTGGAGAAGTTCATTGACATCGTCGAGTACGATCTCGGCTTTGCCCTTTATCGGGCGGTCTCCTCGGCGAAAGTGGCTCTATCGGCAGAGAACGAGACGGAGTTCCGGTTCACCGGCGAGGGCGTCGATATTCAGGCGCACATCAGCCGCGGCGATTTCGAGACCTGGATTGCCGGCGACGTCGCTCGCATCGCCGGTGCGGTGGATCGAGCCTTGGCCGATGCGGGGGTCGGGCACAGCGACATTGAAAAGGTGTTCCTGACAGGGGGGACGTCCTTCGTTCCAGCCATCCGGCGTCTCTTCGTGGACCGGTTCGGCGAGGAGCGTCTGACCTCCGCGGACCAGTTCGAGTCCATCGCCTATGGGCTTGCTCTCATCGGGCAAACCGAGGAGCCCGGACGCTGGGCGGTCGGAGCCCATTAATTTGGCACAGGGCGCTATATCGCGCTTGCCGTGAGGGTGGACAAAGGCGTTAATTCGCGGGTGCAACATGAATGCCCGTAGCGAGGTCCCGCCCATGTCCGCCATCAACCTCGACGTCACCCCCGCCAAGGACCTTCCGCTTCGTGACGACATCCGGCTTCTCGGCCGGATCCTGGGCGACACGATCCGGGAGCAGGAGGGGGCGGCGGTCTTCGAGATCGTGGAGCGCATCCGCCAGACCTCGATCCGCTTTCACCGGGATGAGGACCACGCCGCGCGCCAGGAGCTCGAGACGACCCTGAACAGTTTGTCGCGGGGACGAACGAACCAGATCATCCGCGCCTACAGCTATTTCTCCCATCTGGCCAATATTGCCGAGGACCAGCACCACGTCCGTCGATCCCGGGCGCACGCCATGGCGGGAGCCCATGCCATGGCGGCGGCTGCTCCGCGGGAGGGCACCATGGCCCGGGCGCTCAAGCTCGCCCGCGAGACGGGGGTCAAGCAGGCAGATCTCCAGGCCTTCTTCGCATCGGCGCTCGTCTGTCCCGTTCTGACCGCTCACCCGACCGAGGTTCGGCGCAAGAGCACCATCGACCGGGAAATGGAGGTCTCGCAAATCCTGTCCTTGCGCGACCGGCAGCATCTCACGCCAGATGAGGAGGCCACGACCGAGGAATCCCTGCGCCGGGCGGTTTTGACCCTTTGGCAGACGAGCATCCTGCGGCGGAACCGGCTCAAGGTCATTGATGAGGTCGTGAACGGCCTCTCGTATTACGACTACACCTTCTTCCAGCAGCTGCCTCGATTTTATGCCTCCCTTGAGGATCAGCTTGCGGACATGGACCCGGTCTGGGGGACCCTGGAGCTCCCATCCTTCCTGCGCATGGGGAGCTGGATCGGCGGAGACCGCGACGGCAATCCGTTCGTCACGGCCGATGTCCTCCGTCAGGCGTTGCGGCTCCAGAGCAGGCACGTGCTCGGCTTCTATTTGGAGGAGATCCATTGCCTCGGCAGCGAGCTGTCCCTGAACGGTCGCTATGTGAGCATTTCCGAGCAAGTCCAGGCTCTTGCGAGCACATCCCCGGATCTCTCCCCGCACCGGCAGGACGAGCCATATCGCCGGGCGATTTCAGGTATTTACGCCCGCCTTGCTGCAACAGCCGCCGCTCTGGGACATGGGGAAGTGGCCCGCCACGCTGTGGGCGAGGCGCCTGCCTACGCGAGCGTCGAGGAATTGTCCGGCGATCTGGCGGTCCTGCATCGCTCGCTCATGTCCAACGGGTCCGCGTCCCTGTCTCGCGGGCGCCTGCGCAAGCTGCGGCGCGCCGTCGATGTGTTCGGGTTCCATCTGGCAAGCATCGATCTGCGCCAGAACTCCGACGTGCACGAGAGGGTCGTCGCCGAACTCTTCGAAAAAGCAAATCCCGGCACGGGCTACGATACCCTGCCGGAGGACGGGCGTGTCGCGCTGCTTCTGGAGGAACTGCGATCCCCTAGGCCGCTGACGTCCGCCTACCTGGATTATTCGCCCGAGACCGCGTCCGAACTCGCGATCGTGCATGAGGCCGCTGAATCGCACCGGCGTTACGGCCGGATTGCAGTGCCGAACTACGTGATTTCCAAGGCGAGCGATCCGTCCGATATTCTGGAGGTCGCGCTGCTCCTCAAAGAAGCTGGCCTCCTGCGTCCTCGGGACGGGGAGATGAACGTCAACATCATCCCGCTATTCGAGACCATCGCGGACCTGCGCAACTGCAGCCGGGTTATGGATCAGCTCTTCGGGCTGCCGGACTACATGCGACTGCTACGCAGCCGCGGGCAGGCGCAGGAGGTCATGCTGGGCTACTCGGACAGCAACAAGGACGGTGGATTTCTCACCTCAGGCTGGGAGCTCTACAAGGCCGAGATCGAGCTCATCGAGGTCTTCAAGCGCCATGGGGTGTCGCTTCGCCTGTTTCATGGCCGCGGCGGCTCCGTTGGTCGCGGAGGTGGGCCAAGCTATCAGGCCATCCTGGCACAGCCGGGCGGCGCGGTTCAGGGGGCGATCCGTGTCACCGAGCAGGGCGAGGTGATCGCGGGCAAATATTCAAACGCGGAGCTGGGACGGCGCAATCTCGAAATTCTGGCCGCTGCGACCCTCGAGGCCTCACTTCTGCATTCAGGCCAGTCCGCGCCGCGCGAGGAATATCTCGAGGCCATGGAGGAGCTGTCGAACAGCGCGTACAGGGCCTATCGCGACCTCGTCTATGAGACGGATGGTTTCGAACGTTATTTCTGGGAATCGACCGTCATCGGCGAAATCGCCAACCTCAATATCGGCAGTCGCCCGGCCTCGCGCACCAATTCGAGGCGCATCGAGGACCTGCGGGCGATCCCCTGGGTGTTCGGGTGGGCCCAGTGCCGCCTGATGCTGCCCGGCTGGTACGGGTTCGGGTCGGCCGTGAACGCCTATATCAAGGCGCATCCGGAGACAGGAATTGCGCTTCTGCGGGAGATGTACCGGGCATGGCCCTTTTTCGAGGCTCTCTTGTCGAACATGGACATGGTTCTGGCCAAGAGCAACATCGCCATCGCGTCCCGTTACGCCCGGCTGGTGGAGGACCAGGACCTGCGTGACGCTATCTTCCCGCGGATCCGGCGGGAATGGGAGGATTCCATCAGGCAGCTCCTGACGATCACCGAGCAGCAATCCCTGCTCGATCGCAATCCCCTGCTGGCCCGCTCCATCCGCAACCGCTTCCCCTACCTCGATCCGTTGAACCACTTGCAGATCGAGCTCCTGAAACGCCACCGCGCCGGCGACAGGGACGAGCAAGTGGTCGAGGGTATCCACCTCTCCATCAACGGGATCGCCGCAGGCCTGCGCAACAGCGGCTGACGCATCAAGGGATCGGAACCGGGCCGCGGCCGACCCGGTTGAAAACCAGAGTGTTTTCGGAAAAACGCGCAGACAGGAGTGCAGCATGCCTCGTGGAGACAAGTCGAGCTATACCGACAAACAGAAGCGCCAAGCTGAGCATATCGAGGAATCCTACGAGAGCCGCGGCGTCTCGGAAAAGGAAGCGGAGCGGCGCGCTTGGGCGACGGTCAACAAGGAGACTGGCGGAGGCAAGAAAAGCGGATCCGGGAGGGCCAAATAGCTCGCCAAATACGTTCCTGGGCACTTCAGTGAATATGGAGCCGGCTGGCCTTTGAAGTCGGCTAAAGTCCTGCGCCTTCGCCGTCCCGTGACTTTTCATGCGCTTGCTCGACTGCCAGGGAGCCGTCGAGGCAGGCGGCTTGTGTCCGGGAGGCAACTGAACGACTCTGACGTATTGAGGCTAAGATGAGCATCGCGCATAGCTCTGAGTCGGTGTATGGAGGGCGCCTAATAAACCCGAAGCTCCCTCTCGGAGGAAATCTTGCTCACGAGTTCTGCCGCCGGCGTCTATGTCATATGCCCAACCCCCTTCGAGGCTGATGGCCGTCTCGATGTGGCCTCTACCGACCGGATGGTCGAAGCCTACCTGAAGGCCGGGGCTACAGGCCTGACGATCCTTGGGATCATGGGCGAGGCCCCGAAGTTGACCGCCGAGGAGGCGCACACCTTCGTTCGCCAAGTCATTGCCAGGGTTGCCGGGCGCGTTCCCGTCATCGTCGGCGTGTCAGCCGCTGGGTTCGCAGCCATGTCGGCTTTGTCCGCCAAGGCCATGGATGCGGGCGCGGCCGGCGTGATGATCGCGCCCCCGTCAACGCTCAAGACCGATGATCAGATCGTGTCCTATTACGCTGACGCAGTTGAAGCCATCGGGACAGGCGTCCCCTTCGTGATCCAGGATTACCCTTTGACGACCAATGTGGTCATGACCCCGAAGGTGATCATGCGGATCATTGATCAGAATCCGTCCTGCGTCATGCTCAAGCACGAGGATTGGCCGGGGCTCGACAAGATCACCACCCTTCGCCGCGCCAGCGACGAGGGCCAGGTGCGCCGCGTATCGATCATGTGTGGCAATGGCGGCCTGTTCCTGCCCTTCGAGATGGAGCGCGGGGCCGATGGCGCGATGACCGGTTACGCCTATCCGGAAATGCTTGTCGGCGTGGTCAACCTGATCAAGCAGGGCCGGCGCCAGGAAGCTCATGACCTCTTCGACCGGCACCTGCCGCTGGTTCGCTATGAGACGCAGCCGAATGTCGGGCTAGCGGTGCGCAAGTACGTGTTGAAGAAGCGCGGCATCATCGCGTCCGACACCCTGCGCAAGCCAGGACCGAAATTGAGTCCTGAAACGATTGCGGATATCGATTGGCTGATGGAGCGCATCGAGCGCTCGCAAAAGGGGAGCCTCGCGGCATGAAGACAGGTTTGGAAGGAAAGCGCGCACTCGTTCTCGGCGCGAGCAAGGGCTTAGGCTTCGGCATAGCCCAAGGCCTTGCGCAAGAGGGCGCGCGCGTGGCTGTCGCCAGCCGCACCATGGAGGGCTCCAAAGCCGCCGCCGAGAAGATCGGAAGCGGCACCTTGCCGTTCATATGCGATACCGGCAAGGCGGATCAGGT
Source organism: Microvirga aerophila (assembly GCF_003332305.1). Classification (GTDB taxonomy): domain Bacteria; phylum Pseudomonadota; class Alphaproteobacteria; order Rhizobiales; family Beijerinckiaceae; genus Microvirga; species Microvirga aerophila. Next base: position 10,986 of record NZ_QOIO01000080.1, read on the forward strand.
CGAGGCCCTCGCCAGGGACGTCGTGGATGCGCTCGGCGGCGTCGACATCCTCGTGCTCAACAGCGGCGGCCCACCGCCTGGCAAGGCGCAAGGGGTTGCCAGCGAACAATGGCGCAACTCGTTCGAGGCGATGTTCGTCAATCTCGTCCGGATCGCCGACCTTCTTCTGCCCGGCATGATCGAGCGCAAGTTCGGGCGCATCATTTCAGTGATTTCGTCCGGTGTCATTCAGCCGATCCCGAACCTCGCCATCTCGAACGCCATCCGTCCGGCGCTCGTTGGCTGGGGCAAGACGCTGGCGGCTGAAGTGGCTGCGTCGGGCGTCACCGTGAACGCGATCGCGCCCGGTCGCATCGCGACCGACCGCCTGAAGCAGTTGGATGCCGCCAATGCGGAAAGAACCGGCCGTTCCGTCGAGGACGTGGCGGCTGCGGCGCGCGCCGGTATCCCGGCTGGTCGTTACGGTGAAATCGAAGAGTTCGGAGCAGCGGCGGTTTTCCTCGCCAGCGAAAAGGCCTCGTTCATGACCGGTTCGATCCTGCGGGTTGACGGCGGGCAGATTACCAGCACCTAAAACACAAAGATCGGGGTGGGCGAATGTCCACCCCGATCTCGAAGAATTCCGTATCTGCTCAGGATATGAAACCGGCCACGTATAGGGCGATCCCCGCGGCAGATGTTCCTGCGAGCGTTGGCAGCATCCCGATCTTGAAGCGAAACATCGCAATGATGGCCGCAAGCGACAGCAGAAGCGCCCACAGGTTGACGCTTGCCAGAACCGGTGCATCGAACGCGACAGGTCCCCAAGGCACCGGCCGCACTTGCACGAAGATCGTATGCACGGCGAACCAGATCGCCAGATTGAGGATCACTCCGACGACGGCAGCCGTGATGGCCGACAAGGCTCCGCCCAGCGCCCTGTTGCCGCGCAGGATCTCGATGAAGGGAGCGCCGAGGAAAATCCACAAGAAGCATGGGGCGAAGGTTACCCAGGTGGCGAGAAGGCCGCCGAGTGTTCCGGCTACCAACGGACTTAGCGCACCCGAGTCGCGAAACGCCGCCATGAAACCCACGAATTGCAGCACCATGATCAGCGGGCCTGGAGTGGTCTCGGCCATGCCGAGCCCGTCCAGCATCTCGCCAGGCTGGAGCCAGCCGTAGGTTTCCACCGCCTGCTGCGCCACATAGGCCAGAACCGCATAGGCTCCGCCAAAGGTCACCATCGCCATCTTGGAGAAGAAGATCGCGATCGGACTGAAAACATTAGCTTGCCCAAAGACGGCGACGAGCAGTCCGACTGGAGCCAGCCATAGGGTCAGCCACACGGCTGCGACGCGCAGGCTTCTGCCGAGGCTGGGTCGTGCATGCGCAGGCATGTCGTCCCCGAGGAGATGTTCTTCGGTTGAATGCTTCCCGTTGTGACCGCCGACTTCAAATTGCGCGAGGTGCGCTTTTCCTCCGGCAAAGCCGATTAAACCCGCGGTGAGGATGATGACCGGGAATGGAACGTCCAAGAAAAAGATCGCCACGAAGGCTGCGGCGGCCAAGCCCACGAGCACCCGGTTCTTGAGCGCACGCTTGCCGATGCGCAGGACCGCATCGAGCACGATAGCGAGAACTGCGGCCTTCAGACCGAAGAACAGGGCCGCCACGAAGCCGATCTTGCCATAGAGCGCATAGATCCAGCTGAGGCCCATGATGGCGATTATGCCAGGCAGGATGAACAATCCGCCTGCCATGAGACCACCGGGCGTCCGGTGCATGAGCCACCCGACATAGGTGGCCAGTTGCTGGGCCTCTGGCCCCGGCAGAAGCATGCAGTAGTTCAACGCGTGCAGGAAACGGCTCTCCGAGACCCAGCGCTTCTCCTCCACGAGGATCCGGTGCATCACGGCGATCTGCCCCGCAGGCCCGCCGAAGCTCAGCGCCGCCACGCGCAGCCAGACTTTGAAGGCTTCGCCCATGGTCACCTGATGCGCGTCCAATGTCTCCTTGCCGGCGGGCTTGCTTGATGTTGGCGCGAGGGTCATTTCAGGCTCCGGTCTTCTTCGAGGGCCAGTTGTGCGTTTCGTTGGTCGCATCTCGACACCAACGATAGAATGCATCATAAAGTCCAAGTCCAGCTTCGAGCTGATCGAGGTCATCCGAATACATGCGCGAAAGACCAAGGGAAGCTGCAAGGAGGCCGGGAGCCTCGGGGGCAAGGTCGAGCCGCGCCGTATCGGCGCCTCTCACGATCAACGCGAGCCGCCTGAGCGCCTCGGATCCCAATCCGAACTCTTCGACCATCACGTCGAACGTGCAAAGCTCACCCCTGTGACTCCAAAATATTCCCTCGCCCTCCACGTCGAACGGCGTTGCGCCAAAGTGAGACGCAACTCCCTCAACCTCGGATGCCGCGACGAACAGGAAGACAGCATCGGGATCGACGAACCGACGGATCAGCCAGGGGCACGCAATGCGGTCGATCTTGGGCCGTGCGCGCGTGACCCAAACGGTGTGGCCCTGTGGATTGCGGGACGGCAGCTTGGCCTCAGGTACCATAGGCATGTTGGCCTGCGCCCAAGCCACCGCGCCGCCTTCGAGGGAGTCGGCGGGCACGCCCAATTGGCGCAGCCAGGCCGCTGTGCCTTGGCTGAGCTTGAGACCCTTGTGGCACACCACAATGGCGCTCCGGCCGATGAACTCCTGAGCCCATGCGGTGACGTCCACATGAGAGCGACGGACGGAGCCCGGTATGAGGCGCGGGTTGGTCTCGTAATCGACATCCGTGCGAACGTCGATGATGGCCGGGCGCTTGGGCGTGCCGATCAAGCGGGAAAGCTTCTCGATGGAGATAGTGTTGATTGACGACATGGTGCATCCGTATGGTTGTAGAGCGGATGCGATGCTTGGGCATGTCGCCTCGTAGGGAGATCGCTGTCCCCATATGAAGGATGAAAGTCTACCCCATTCCCTTTGTCAAGCCGAGGTGTCATCCTCGATTTTACGAGATGATGTTTCAGAACGGCCTCACCGCTCCACGGATCGGGTTTGCGCAGAGTATCCGGATCCGGGCTTACGGGTCCGATCGTGTGCTTTCGGGCATGTTGCTAGCCCTGTCGCCCTGTAAAACAGCGGGATCCGATCTAGATCAGGCCTGACCGCATTTCTTTCCTGTCGTCGGACCGCACTGGTCGCTATATCAGGGATGAGCAATGGGGATGTCCCAGGCAGGCTTTGCCAGGGATTAATGTGAGCATTGATGATGGACCACCTTTCTTCTCAAATGACCGCGGCGGACACTCTGCCGGCAGACAGTTTTCGAGGCGCTCTCGCTGGACGCGTGTGGCGACCGGGAATTGGGCCCTCTGTCGTGGCGATCCGGGAGGAGGGGGTCTTGGATATCTCCGCGTCCTGCCCCACCATGAGCGATCTCGCGGCCTCGGACGATCCGGCCTCGATCGTCAAGAGCGCGCAAGGCGACAATATCGGTTCCGTCGACTCCATCTTGTCCAACACGGCACCCGACGGGCGGGATACGTCCAAGCCCTGGTTCCTGGCCCCTATCGATCTTCAGGTCGTCAAGGCGGCCGGCGTTACCTTCGCGGTTTCCATGCTCGAGCGGGTGATCGAAGAGCGTGCGCGGGGCGATGCGGGCGCGGCGGCCGCCATTCGGGCCGAAGTGACCCGCCTCGTCGGGGACGATTTGAGCCGGTTGAAGCCAGGCTCGCGGGAGGCAATGGATCTCAAGTCGGTCCTCATGGCCCAAGGAGCCTGGAGTCAATATCTCGAGGTGGGCATCGGCCCTGACGCGGAGGTCTTCACCAAGGCTCCGACCCTGTCGGCCGTGGGAACTTTCATGGATGCAGGGCTCCACCCGAAATCCACCTGGAACAATCCGGAGCCGGAAGTGGTCGTCGTCGTGACCGGCGCGGGACGGATTGTTGGCGCAACTCTCGGCAACGACGTGAACCTGCGCGATTTCGAGGGGCGGTCGGCATTGCTCCTGTCCAAGGCGAAGGATAACAACGCGTCCTGTTCCGTCGGGCCTTTCATCCGCTTCTTCGATGAGAGCTTTTCTCTCGACGATGTCCGCGCAACCACCGTCACGCTGACAGTCGAAGGCCCTGACGGGTTCAAGCTCGAAGGCTCGTCGTCCATCACGAAGATCAGTCGCGATCCCGAGGATCTCGTGCAGCAGACGATCGGCCCCAATCATCAATATCCCGACGGTTTCGTGCTCTTTCTCGGCACGATGTTTGCGCCGACGCAGGATCGCGACGACCCGGGCATGGGGTTCACCCACAAGCCCGGCGACA
>NZ_QOIO01000081.1 GCF_003332305.1 Microvirga aerophila
TAAGATGAACCCGGCCAGCCGCAAGGCTACTTCGGCCTCGGGCATGTGGTCGGCCGGCAAGTCGAAGTCTGGCCGCGGCTTGTCTTTTACGAATCCGGAGATCGCGATGGTCGTCTTGTCGGTCATACTCAAGCTATGCCAGCCTCTTTATGATATGAGAACCGACGCCGCCACATAAGGTGCGATGCCCCGCCGGAGGCCCCCCGTGTGCAATCTGTATTCGAGCTATACGACCCAGGCAGCCATGCGCCGGGCCTTTGAGGTCAGCCGCGACAGTGCCGGAAACGTACCTCCCTTGCCCGCGATCTTTCCGGACCAGATGGCTCCCGTGGTGCGGAAGGTCGATGGCGAGCGCGAGCTGATCCAGATGCGCTGGGGCTTTCCGCCCCCGCCGAAGGTCGGCAACCACCCGGTCACCAACGTGCGCAACGTCGCCTCGCCGTTCTGGCGCGCTTGGCTGAAGCCGCGGTACCGCTGCCTCGTGCCGCTCAGCAGCTTCAGTGAGTACAAGGACACGAAGCCGCGCAAGACACCGGTCTGGTTCGCGGTGAACAAGGACCGGCCCTTCGCGGGCATCTGGCGGCCTTGGACGGGCGTACGCGGCACCAAGGCCGAGCCGGTCGAGGGTGAGCACCTGCTCTACTCATTCCTCACCTCGGAGCCGAACGGCGTCGTCGGGCCGATCCATCCGAAGGCCATGCCGGTCATCCTCACCACGCGTGAGGACTACGAGACCTGGCTCACAGCACCCGTCGAGGAGGCTCTCGAGCTGCAGCGGCCGCTGCCCGACGACATGCTTGAGATCGTTGCCGAAGGTGCCCGGGCGGATCAGCCCGAGGATGTGCACTAAGGATCAAAACGCAATCCGCATAGCGGTGGGATAAACGTCCGCTTATCGCCACATTGCGGGCCTTTGGCGTACTTCCGCTCCGTGCCATGAACAGACCTTTCTGCGGCTAAGGTCGGCCCTGTGGCATTAGAGGGCATCCGACTGCACATCATTCGTTGTACGACTTGCGGCTGAACCATTTTATGGAATGCCGTTGCCTCCTCCACATGAAGGCTGGTCCTAACCAGACGGTTTATGCGCATTGGCAGGGGAAGCAGCACTCGGGACTGCTCCCGAAACGGGGAGCGAGATAGCCGCGGCACTGTCGATGTAACGTAGAGGCGCCACATGGGCACGAGTGCCTTAGCGATAGCGTGGATCTTTGCAGTTGTTCGCTTCAGAAAAAGCCGCAGGCTCGCGCTCCATACGCCAGATCTTGTTGCCAGCCCGCCGGGGATGCTGCCTGAAGTGTGCGTTGCGTTCCTCAAGGTAACGGTCTATCGCCACCTTGGCGTCGTCCACCGACTTGTAGTCGCTGTTGTGGATGATCGCGCGAGCCATGCCGCTGAAGACGGATTCGATCACATTGAGGAACTGGGCACCCGTTGGAAGTGGCGCAGTCTCGACGATTGGGCCTTGACCACTCTGGACGGCAGCATTGTGCTCCTCGATGCGTTTGAGGAGACGCTTTGAGATGTGCCAGGAGGCCCTGTCCCAGGAAAGGTACAGTTTCTTCCGGTCGCGATACTGATCGACCAAGACCTCCATTATGCGGATCATCTCCGCGGTGTTCTTTCTCGCACTATAAAAGTGGGTGACTTGGTTGCCGGACAGCTCAAGCGCCGCTGTCATGAGCAAACACCCGCGAGATTTCTGCCATTGCGGCACAGTCCGCTGTTCTCCAGGCGCGGTCAGTGTCAGTCCGGGCTTCGCCTTGACGGCAAAGGGACCGTACTCGTCGATCGAGAAGAACGCTTCGTCGGGGCGGAGGCTGGAAAGAATGGCGCGAATGTGGTCGAGCCTTTCGGAATAAGCTGGATCGTTCGATGTGAGCACCACGCGAGCCTTGCGCCACCGGTAGCCTGCTGCCTTGGTGATCTTACGCACGACTTCGGCTGATACTGACTGCCCTTTCTGGCGCAGAATCCTACAAAGGTCGGCCATCCTCCAGGATGTCCGGTTGACGCCATAGTTGCTAGGCGGCTCGTGCAGCAAGCTAAACACCGCCTCCTTGACTTCATTATTGCCAACCTTCCGGGCGGGCGTGATCCGCCGCGAGAACAGTTCCGTCGTCCCGCCGTGTTCGAAGGCTCGCCAATACGTCTGGAATGTTCTCTGAGAAATGCCGAGAAAATTGCAGATCACACCTGGCGCCAGCCCGTGGTGCTTTGCCAAAATGACCATGGAGCGATTACGGTTGAGCAGGCGGCCACCATAAAGACAATGGAGCAAGCGTGCGAGATCGGGGAGGTCGCCGCTATCGCGATGCAGTTCCTCTTCACCGATCCTTTTCTGAAGAACGGATCGCATCCACTCGAATGCCGTACGTTTGGCTTGATCTCTTGTGTCACCGCTAGATAGGCCGCCGTCGATCATCCACCGCCGCACCGTCTCGTGCGAGACGCGCACACCGTGGTGCTCGGCCAGCTTCTTTGCGACGAAGGTTGCGCCGCAATTGGGGTAGTGCTCGCGTACGAATTCGATCACGTTGTTGCGGAATGTCGCGGGATACCCTCGATTGCTTGGCTTACCACGTCGCTTGGAGACCAGCCCGGACGCCCCTTGAGCACGGTAGGCACTGATGAGGCGATGCACTTGGCGTTGGCTGAGTCCGAGGAGCGACGCCGCAGCGGTGCAGGTCAGGCCACGATCGACAATGCGCTGCAATATGTCGATCCGAGACAGCTCCCTGTCGCTTACTGTCAGCATTGCCATAGTACGGCTTACCACTACAAGCTAGGCTACTAGGACGGGCTCAGCCCTGCTGATTGCAGTCGGTGACGATACCATGGTTTAGGAAGCCCAAGACACCCGAGAGCGCTCCAGGCCCCGATCTATTCTTTATGCCCTGCGACATGCATTTCCCAGTGACGCGTGGCAACTCAGCTTGCCGCACCTCCCAGAAATCAGGGATCTCACGCCCGAGCCACCAGTGGATTAGCAGATCGCGGAGTGAAGTGGTCTTGGGCAGACGGAAGTTCCGGAATGGGTCAAACTGAGCCGTTGGGCATAGCCTTATGAAGGTCAGCTTACCTATGACTGCGGAAGTTCAGCTTTCGTCTGCCTCGTGCCATTGAGCGACTTTCCGAATCCTTATCTGCATTTGGTGCAGGCCCACTGCATGCTGGGTCCTTCTCCAGCAATAGTCCCCTATGCCGATCATAGGGAGCTTACATAGACTTATCGGAATCTGATAAACTAAGGTAAACCCCTTATAACTTGTGCGCACAGCCCTCCGGCTCAAAAGGAGCAACAGGAGAATGAGACGCTGAAAGGCCTAGAAAGGCCTAGCACCAGAGCCCGTCTCCAACGACGCGCCTGCCTATTCCGCGGCTCCTTTGCCAAGAAAGCTGGTAGATCAGCCAAGCCCCTGCCAGCAGATCCCCATAGGCCTCCGGTACGCTTGGTTTGATGGCGGCCCTTCTCCCGTCCTCCCTGCCCTGGACGCCTCCGCGTCCCTGGCGAACAATGATGCCTATCGGTACTTTTCAAGACGGGATCAACTCGTCATGAGGGGTCCTACGTTGACCAACGTCAACGACTTCCGTGCCATTCTGATCAGGCGATTGAACTTGAGGGCGAAGGCTATCCGCTTCAGCGACTTGGAGACCTACGATGAACGACGGCAACAGTCTTGATGCACTCCTAGCAGAGGAACAGGAGCTACAGTTTCCGTCCTTCGGCACTGATGTTGCGTGGACACTCGGCAGCCACATCTACCAGCGTGCGAAGGCCGCCTCCCTTCCGATCGCAATTGAGGTTTCTAGGAACGGCCAGCAACTGTTCTTTGCCGCATTGGCCGGGGCAACGCCAGACAATGCCGAGTGGATTCGCCGGAAACGAGCGGTCGTACAACGCTTCCACCACAGCTCCCTCTTCATGTCCGTCGAGGCGGAGGTGAAAGGGCGTCCGTTCTTGCAGCGTTATGGGCTTTCCGAGCAGGACTATGCGGCCGCCGGAGGCGGGTTTCCCATATACGTCAAAGATACAGGGTGTGTCGGTGCGGTCGTCGTGAGTGGTCTTCCTCAACTTGAGGACCATCGCCTGGTCACGGAGTCGATACGAGCCATCATCGCTCAATCGACATTGTAGTATCCCAAGGGAATGGAGGATTGTTCGATAAAGCCCGACACATTGGATGAACGCATGTGCCTTGGTCGGCCAGCAACCTTCTCTTTTGTCCTGTCTCCCTACTTGGGCTGCTTCGAAACCCGAGGATATGCGCATGGATCTGAACCGGCTGGTTGCGGGTGCAATCCTGGCCTCCGCTGCTGACGCCGTGGTGGCGACGGACCGCGAAGGGATTCATCCGGGTGTGGAACCCAAGGGCCGAGCGGATCTTCGGCCATCGGGCCAACGAGGCTCTCGGCCGGTCGCTCGATCTCATCATTCCCGAGAGCTTGCGTGCCCTCCATTGGGAAGGATTCTGCCATGTGATGGCGATGGGCGAGAGCCATTACGGCGAGGGCGACCTCCTGTCGGTACCGGGTCTGCGCCAGGATGGGCAACGGATCTCGCTGACGAAGGCTGGCTGGAGGCTTGCCAAGGACGATCATTCCGGCAGCCCTGCCAGGCGATAGCCCTCCTCAAAATGCCGCCGCAAGTTTTCGTCACGGAAAGGTTGCGAAGCGGACCAATGCCGGATCGTAAAATGCGGGCTGCTCATCATGAACAGGTCAGCTTCCCGGCGCGCCTCGTCCAGACGCCCCAGCTTCGCGAGGCTTGCCGCAAGCAGGCGTCGCGATGTCGTGCGGTAGGTTTCGGGTCGACGAAATGTCTGGACCGCTGCCTCGTAGTCTTCGGCCGCATACTGCGCCTGCCCCAACTGCCAGTAATACCAACCGGGCGGGTGCGGATTGAGCCGGAGCGCCTTTTGCACGAAGTCAATGGCCTCGGCCGTACGGCTGCCCAACGTCGCGAGATCCGCGCGCATCGCCCATGCATCGGCAAGGTTGGGGTCCAGCTTGAGGGCGGCGTCGAATTCGGCATCCGACTCCGCCCAGCGGCGTTCGTGCCCCAGGATGATGCCGAGAGCCCATCGGTTTGCCGCATCATTCGGGTCGAGTGCGACGGCCCTTTCGGCCTCCCCCACCGCCTTTGCGCGGGTAGGATCGATCGCTTCTCCCCAGAACTCCCAGCCCAGCCATAGATTGAGCGCCAGCAAACGATGGGCCTCCGCATAGTCCGGATCGAGTTCGAGCGCACGGTCCAGCAGCAGGTTCGCCTCCTTGGCGGCGAGTGCGGTGTGCTGGCTCAGGGACCGCGCTCGGACGCAGAGATCGTAAGCCTCCAGGTTCGACGGCCTGGTCCGCGGCGGCGGGGCGATCAGGCGGCCTGCCAACGCTTCGACGATCTGGCCGCTGACCTCGTCCTGCACGGCAAAGATGTCCTCCATGCCCCGGTCGAACCTCTCCGCCCAAAGGTGATTTCCCCCGACAGCGTCGATCAGTTGGGCATTGATGCGGACCCGTCCCGCTGCCCGCCGCACACTCCCCTCAAGGATGTATCGCACGCCGAGCTCGCGCGCGATGCGGCGCACATCCACGTTCCGGCCCTTGTAGGCAAAAGCCGAGTGGCTGGCGATGACGAACAACCCGCGGGTCCGTGAGAGGTCAGTGATCAAGTCCTCGGTCAGTCCGTCGACGAAGGCTTCCTGCTCTGGATCGCTGATCATGTTCGTGAACGGAAGCACGGCGATGGAAGGGACGGCAGGCAATGGCAACGGTGACTTCTCTCCTGGCCCGCTGGCCTCCCATTGGCTCGATGCCTTGATGCGATAGACGGGAACAGGCTCGGCGATGTTCTTGATCGTCCTGGGCCCGAGCTCGTCGAAGCCGAAGGCAAGCTTCCGCTTCACCTGGTCGTAGACGCTGCCGGAGAGGAAGATGTCGCCGGGCTCGGCGATTGCCTGGAGCCTCACGGCGATGATGACGCTGTCCCCGAAGAGGTCACCACCTTCGACGACGACATCACCGAGATTGATGCCGATGCGCAGGACGATATGCCGATCCTCGGCAAGACCTTGGTTCGCGGCCGCCATCCTCGTCCGGAAGTCAACGGCAAAGCCTACGGCATTGACCGCGCTGGCGAACTCGACCAGAACGCCATCCCCCATCAGCTTGACGATACGGCCATGATGGTCACGGACGAGGGGCTCCAGGATTGCCTTGCGCCGCTCGTTGAGCGTGGCCAGCGTACCCTGCTCGTCCAGGTCGATCAATCGGCTGTAGCCGACCACGTCGGCTGCCATGATTGCTGCCAGTCGTCGCTTCGCTCGAGACGGTGACATCCATCCCCCGCTGCTTCGAACTTGTGGCGCGTCATTCCATAAAACCGGGGAACAATAGCTCAGCGGCACGTCCGTGGCGACCGCGAATAGGATCCGCCGATCGGCGCTAAACGTCAGAAAAGGGTCAACCGAGGAAGTAGAGCGCTCGAAATGAAGGTCCGCTCACGTCACGGGTGCGGAAATTTGATCTACTTCCGCCTCTGCCAATTTGAGACCTTGAAGCCGTCTCCTGATCCGTCACTCCCCTGGATCATTGCCCGGAGCCAGGTGGTTAGCGCATCGACCGCGAAGGGCTTGATGATCATCTCCATGCCGTGATCGAGGAAGCCGCTCGCCCGCGTGGCGTTCTCGGCATAACCCGTGAGGAACAACACCTTCAGGTCAGGCCGGATCTCCCGCGCCTGATCGGCGAGTTGGCGTCCGTTCAGGCCCGGCAGCCCCACGTCCGTCACGAGTAGGTCGATGCGCGAGTGCTTTCATGAAGGCCCCTAATTGAGGACTGCACGAGAGCAGAGGCCTTCTCTCCCAGCAATGGCCCAGCAATGGTTTGAAGCCACGCTTTAAGTTATCCACTTAATGAAAGAGGTTGCGCTGCGGCAGGTGCGGCAGATGCGGAGCCGCTTTCGGTTCCTTGTCCCTAGATGGGGCCTCCGAGCGGGAACTTAGTTTCGTAGCGATACCGGATTGGCCATTCAGGCCGTTCGCCGGCACGAGAAAGGCTCCAGCCCAGACCTCGCCGCTCGCAGTGATTCCGGAGTTGTTGCCCCACCATAGGCGTATCCCCGCATCGACATCACCATCGCTCTCACGGACCATGATAGTGCGATCCACGATCAGTTCCTGCATGCCCAACGGATGAAGGGACCGGGTACCGCGGGCATGGTGGAGAGCGGGAACGATCCATACCTTCATCATCGATGGAACCTATGGTACTATGGTCGCCAAGCGCCAGCACAGTACTTTGCCGGTCCCATGACCGCATAGACAGTTCCTGTAAGTGACAGTTCCCTTAAGTCCCCGAAGAACCGCGCAAACCGCAGGTCAATCGTAGGTCAAGGGACGGATCCCAATGGTTGAGCCTTAGTCCCACGTCGTGCGCTGGCAGTCGACAGATCGGGAGAAGAGATATGACCTTACGCGCAGGCGCTTCAGGCTGTTTACGCTTGGCCATCGCCGCAGTCCCGGCTTTTTTCCTTGTTCTTCCAGCCACGGTGCACGGGCAACAGCAGCCCCCTCCGCAGACACCCTCGCAGCAGGGAGGCTCGGCATCACAGAATTTCCAGTCCGAGGCAACCACGACGCAGACCTACTGGACGCCGGAGAGGATCCGATCGGCCCGGCCGCCGGAATTGCCCACGCCGACGAGGGTTGGTCCTCAAGGCTTGCCGGAGGGTGCCCAGATCGAGGCACCCGAAGTCACGCGTTCGGTGCGTCCGCTCGGGCAAGGCGAGTCCTCGCCTCCATCAGTCGAGCCCGGGGATAGCCTCAGGCGTCATCTTGGTTCGTCCCCCGAGGATAGAACCCTCGAACGTGATGCGGCCCGCCCTCGGGCGACCAGCAGCTTCGGCGCGTTCTTTTCGACTACCCGCGTGTTTCCCGACGGTGCCCTGATGGCGTATCCCTATCGAACGGCGGGCAAGCTGTTCTTCCGCGATCCGCGAACCAACGAGAACATGGTGTGCACGGCATCGGTGCTGCGGCCCCGCATCGTCGTTACGGCCGGACACTGCGTCTCGCATCCCAGCACCGACGCGGCGCAGCGGTACTTCTACACCAGCTTCCTCTTCGTTCCCTCATACAACGACGGCGCCGCACCCTTCGGATCCTGGACAAGCAATCAGCAGTGGGTTCTCAATGCCTGGCACCTGTCAGACGGCTCGGTCCCCAACGCCGGCGACGTCGCCTTCATGACGATGAACGACCAAACGGTCAACGGCCAGATCCGCCGGATCGGCGACGTGACGGGATGGCTTGGTTGGCGGACGCAGATGCTCTCGAAGAACCATGTCACGATGTTGGGCTACCCGTGCAATCTCGACTCCTGCAACCGCATGGAACAGACGAACGCGGGCAGTTTCGCCGATGGAGGCAGCAACACCATCATCTACGGCTCCGCAATGCGCGGCGGCGCGAGCGGCGGGCCATGGATCCAGGACTTCGGCGTAGCTCCAGCCGGCAGTGAGGAAGGACTGCTGGGGAACAACTACCTGATCGCCGTCACATCCTATGGTCCGACTCCCGAGGAACCAAAGTACCTCGGGGCGTCGAACCTCGACAACAACTTCACCACCGTCCTCAACACCGCTTGCGCAGCAGCGGCCGACAACTGCTAAGACGGAGACACTTAAGGAAGACGGGTCGTGCCCCCTTGCTCACCAAGGGGCACAACAAAACATCGCACCCGGGCGGGCATAGGTCGACCAACCGGATGCGACCGCTTCTGAAACACGGCAGAGCGTCTGGACCGCTCCTTACCGTAAGCCGGGCGCCGAATTGGTCTTGAGGCCATGCTTCTTGGTGATGTGTCGGCCATGCCTGAAGCGTCGCGCGGGTTGACACCACATCCGTCGGGCTGGATGTGCGATGGGCGATCCAGGCGCCGGTGACCGAGAGATCCGTGCGCTCGCGCCTGTTGGCAGAGGATTTCGCGCGTGCCTTGCGGATTGCAGGTCTGCCGGTCAGCCCAGGGGCGGTTCTCGATGCCATTGCGGCGGTTGAGGCCGCACGGATCGGCACGCGCGAGGACTTCTACTAGACGCTCCATGCTGTGTTGGTGAGGAGACACGAGCACAGCATCCTGTTCGATCAAGGGACGAAGTCAGGACGCCCGGCAGGGTCTGCCGCACGGGCGCGAGCCCCTGCCGCACGGTGATGCCACGCTCGAGAAGAAAGCCCCGGATTTGATTGGTGACGCCGGTGCGCTGACCCACCAGACGCGAGCGCACCCGGTGCAGGGCGAGCAGATCCATCTGGTCCGGGGTCTTGATTGCCACGAAGGACATGGTGGGCCGTTGCACCGCCTCCGCAATGGCTTCAGCATCGCGGTAGTCATTCTTGTGCCCCTTGAGAAACGGCTTCACGTACTGGGCCGGGATCAGACGCACGTCATGGCCGAGGTCCTGGAGCTGACGACCGATGTGGTGAGCGCCCGCACAGGCCTCCATGCCGATCAGGCACGGCGGAATATTGGCTAGGCGCTGCGTAAGCTGCGTCCGGGAGAGCTTGACCCGCAGCACGATGGCGCCGCGCTGATCCTGACCGACAAGGTGGAAGCTGTTCTTGCCGAGATCGATGCCCAGGGTGGCCATGACGGCAGAGGCAGAAGACCGTGACATGGGACGTGCTCCTTGCGTGGCTTGAAGCCCCACAGTTTACGAACAAGCGGGGCGGGAGCACGGCCGGACCATCCCATTAGGTGACATACGCGGTTGGGCACCAGGGATCTGCGGGGTCAATGCCAGCTAAATTTTGGGAGCCGACGATCCGTGCCAATTGACGCCAAGTCAGTACCCACGTGCGAAGCTTGCCACTCTTCGGTCTCCTCAGACCAGCAACCCAGTCGGGCTCGCTCCCGAAGGACCCGACCGGGATGCCGATCAAAGCCGGTACCTTCCCCAGGCCATAGGAGCCCAGAGACCGCGATGGGAATACCGGCTCAGGCATCCCATTGTTGTCTCACGCAGCGTCGCGTAACGCGACATTCGGGTGCTCGTGCAGGAAGTGCCGCAGTGTCGAGACAAGCTGCCGAGCATGAGGAGCATCGTGCTGCCGAACGGCCGCGCGAATCTCATCCATCAGCATGTCGCGGATCCGTTCGCACCCGCTCTGGCTTTGGAGCAGGAGATTGCCAAGCACAGCCGCCGCGGCCTGTGAGACATGCTCGTGCTCGGCCACGACCTGGACTTCCTCAGGCGTGAGATCACAGAAGGCAATCAAATCTTGAAGGGAGATCATGGGTGCCTCCGCTACCACCGAAGGATCACTCAGTTCTACCTTATTATACGCAGTCTTCAATCTCAGGCTTGCGGCACAGCTGCATGTTTTGTGGCTTTCCTGCTCGCTCTGCAAGCATTCGTGTGGCGACCCATCCACGCAACGATGCGGGCTGGCCCTTCCAAGTGCCTCGCCATCCAAGACCGCCTCCCCAGCTACGGGGCACGCACCAGCCCGGCGAGTGTGAGGCCGCTCAGGGAGAAGGTCGATGCCCTCTACCTGAACCATATCCCCAATCCTCACCAGCGCGGAAGGTCGGCGTCTGAGACAGGCCAGCATAGGTGGTCAAGCCTTATAGCCGTCGAGCGGTGCGCCAGTGGCGCAAAGCTTGGCGGCATGGCCAAGCCCAAAGCGAGTGATCATTGATCGGGATGACTTGCTCGGACACCGTCCGTTAAATCAAGTTTAATATCTTACAGCAGGACTGGTGGTATGATTGGCCGGGATCTCGTCCTGCAGTGGGCAGCGACAGCCCCTACCTTAAGGCTTCAGAATGGGCCAGGAACAGTTTGAGGCGGCACGAACTCTCGGCTTCGAAATCAGGAACCCGCAGCGTTTCGCGCACAATATGGCACAGCTGGCCGAGGAAGCGGGCAAGGCCGCCGCCGTCTTTCTGCAGCCCCATGCGATCAATCCGACGCGTTTCACCCAGCCCGACGATTTCGCTCCGGCTTTCAGAATACTGGCTCAGCTCCAGCAAGCCTGGCTGCAACAGCCTCACAAGGTGTTAGAAGCCCAAGTTGCACTCTGGATCAGCTGTTTTGATTTGTGGCATTCTTCGATGCGCCGGTTCATGGGACTGGAGAACGGGCACGCGAGGCCACTTACCGTCTCGCTTCCCCAAGATCCCCGGTTCAAGCATCCCGCTTGGTCAGAAAACCCCTACTTCGACTTGTTGCGACAGTCTTACCTGATCACCTCGCACTGGGCGGAAGCCCTCGTCGATATGGCCGAAGGGCTGGATCCACCTACCCGGGCCAAGGCCCGGTTCTATATGAAGCAACTCGTCAACGCTGTCGCACCATCTAACTGGGTGTTCACGAACCCGGAGCTGCTCCACGCGACTTTCGCGTCCGATGGCGAGAACCTGGTGCGGGGCATGCAGCTCCTCGCCGAAGACATCGAGCGCGGCAGCGGGCACCTCAAAATTCGGCAGACCGACGCGACCCAGTTCGAAGTCGGCAAGAACCTGGCGATCACCCCCGGCAAGGTCATCTTCCGCAACGATCTGATCGAGCTGATCCAATATGCTCCGACCACAGAGAAGGTTCTGAAGCGGCCGCTCCTGATCGTGCCGCCGTGGATCAACAAGTACTACATCCTCGACCTCAGCCCCGAGAAGTCGTTCGTCAAATGGGCGGTGGACCAGGGCCAGACGGTCTTCATGATCTCCTGGGTGAACCCTACCAAGGCACTCGCCAGCAGGTCCTTCGAGGACTACATGCGCGAGGGCATCCTGGAGGCGCTGGACGCGGTCGAGCAAGCCACGGGCGAGCGGGCGATCCATGCCCTCGGTTACTGCGTCGGCGGAACCCTGCTGGCCGCCACGTTGGCCTATCTGGCAGCGACGGGGGGCAGCCGTGTTAAGAGTGCCACCTTCCTCACCACTCAGGTGGACTTCAGCCAAGCTGGTGATCTGACAATCTTCATCGACGAAGACCAGGTGGCTGCCATCGAGAGGGACATGGCCCGGCACGGCTATTTCGAAGGTCATAAGATGGCCGCTGCCTTCAATCTGCTGCGCTCCAATGACCTGATCTGGCCCTACGTCGTCGACGTTTACATGAAGGGTCAGACGCCGCTGCCGTTGGACCTGCTGTACTGGAACGCGGATTCGACGCGCATCCCTGCCGCTAACCACAGCTTCTATCTGCGGCGCTGCTACATCAACAATGATCTCTCGCAGGGACGCCTCCAGATCGGTGGCGTCACCCTTGACCTCTCGAAGGTGACCATCCCGATCTACCACTTGGCGGCGCGGGAGGACCATATCGCACCGGCACGGTCGGTGTGCTTAGGGGCACAGGTCCTTGGGGGGCCTGTCCGGTTTGTTGTTGCTGGCTCGGGCCATATCGCCGGGGTCGTGAACCCGCCGGCACGCAACCGGTATCAGTACTGGACCGGCGGGCCGCCCGCGGGAGAGCTCGAGACTTGGCTCGCAGCCGCAGAAGAGCATGGGGGCTCGTGGTGGCCGGACTGGCAGGCCTGGAGCGAAGCGCAGGACAGGAGGCGGGTCCCGGCCCGCGAGATCGGTGGGGGCAAGCTCACCCCCATCGAGGATGCGCCGGGCCGCTATGTGCGGGTGAAGAGCTGAGCAGAGGGGCACCGGCCGTTGCCACTCATGCAATCAGCTTCGTGGTTCAGAGTCTGTCGGCCCGTCTCGATTGCCACGAAGCTTCCTTCAGGCCCCCGTCCCGCCGGCACCTGAGGCATCATCCAAGAGCCGTAAATGGGCGATGCCATAGGGCCGAACACCCGCGAACAAGCGGAACCCTGACCAGAGCAGATCGTAGGGCCAACCCAGCCGCTCCATCACCGGGTAGGTGTTGATCACACCCCAGCGCGGCTCTCCGAGCGGCAGGTCCTCCGGGCCCGCCATCCCCCATGTGAACTCGGCCCCGAGCCGGCGCAGGGACGGGTTCAGCCACGCCTGTCCGATCATCTGGTCACAGTAGTAGTCGTAGGCAAACTCAGCCGGGCCACCGTTTCGCACGTCTGCAAGATCTCGCGCCAGCTGAAAAACCTGCGCGCGCTCGAGATACATCAGGAGACCCTCGGCCACCACGAAAGTCGGGCCGCGCGAACATTCAAGCTTGGAGGCCCAGCCTGCCTCGGCAACTGACGCAGTCACCAGGCGTCGGCGCGGGTGGGGCGGGAACAGGGTGCGGCGCAACTCCACAACCTTCGGCAGATCGACATCCACCCAGTGGAGTTGGCCGTTATCAAGCCGCTCGAACTGGGTCGACAGGCCGGACCCAAGGCTGAGCACTTGAGCGTCGGGGTGACGGTTGAGAAAGTCGCGCAAGAGCCGATCCAAAACCACACTGCGCTCGATCAAGCCCTGCAGCATCTCCCGATCGGCTTCGAATGGGGTGAGGTCGTAAGCTAGGCGCGCGGCGATTGCTTCGGCAGCCGGATCAGCAAAGCCCCGGCTGGGAAAGACGCGATGGGCGAGCGCACGGGCGGCAAGGGGAATGAGCAAGGTCTGCTCGATGCAGCCCAGACCCTCAACTGAGCGTCCGGTGTTCGGACGGATGGTCAACGCACTGGCCTTCTCAATGGCAGTGGGTGCGGGGTCCAGGAGAACCTCACCGCCTCGGTGAACTTCCACCCAGCATTTGGACGATCCGGGGAACTTAGATCCTGCACTTGCATAGCTTCAACCTCTGCGGAGGCGAGGTGGGCACGCGTATCGTCCTGCCCGCTCAAACGTGAGTTCCTGGACCATCAGGGACGAGAGCCACCAGGCTGAGAGTGCGGTCCGCCCGGTTCGGAGATGCCGCTCAGAGCAGTCTCGGCATAATGGCCGTCCTGCATCACCGCGACGTCGCCCAGCGAGATGACGCCAACGAAGCGCGTCCCTGTTCAGGACCCGCAAGCGCCGATCGGAGTCTATCACGCCAACGCGGCTGCATGCTCATGGGCCATGGTACGCCTATCGCCCCGCCCCTACAATCTGCCAATGACCGCCCATCCTTGATCGGAGGGAGCCTACCTGCTGGCGAATGCGTCCCTCGCCTGTTGTAAGGGTGGAAAACCCACCATGCGCCAGAGGAAAGTAGTACTACCAGCTAAGCATGGGTGCACTGGTCTGCTCCCTGGAGAATGGTCCTCCATGACGTATGGCTTTTAAGCCGATGGTCCAATCCCCTGATGGAGTGGAAAGAAGAAAGAGGTTCTGGCCGAGTGGAGGCCGGACGACGAGTACGCGCCAGGGACTTGCCGATTGAGCTGACCCATTCCTGGATCCAACTCACGGAAGGTCTGTAACGGGTCAAAGAGTAACGAACAGCAGATGAACTGAGGGTCTGCTGACTGCCCATGAGCAGACCAAAGCGCTCCTTCCGAGAAGTGCCAGAAGGCGACATTCCGGGCCCACAGATCTCGCAGGTCAAATCCTCGACCGCTAACAGGCAGATGTAGAATT
>NZ_QOIO01000082.1 GCF_003332305.1 Microvirga aerophila
ACTTGTTCGAGCCTCAGGAGTGCTGGAACTACCTCAAGGCAGCCGGATATGCGTCTGTTTAACCGTCCGATGCTTTAGAGCCGTTCAATCCGCGGCACAGGGACGCTTTCTTCAATTCTTCTTTGCCTGCTCGAAGTTTGCCGAGCCTCGCCCATCGGGGCTGAAGCATGGCTATTGTCGTTGATTGACAGAGACAATTGAGAGATCAACATTCCTACTGTGGGGGTGCGCACAAGGATGGCCACCATGGAAGGTTTCAACCACTGCTTGAACTGGAAGCTTAAGGCAGGATCACACCCGTTCCCTGGTAAGGATGGCGGAACCTGCATCAACGAAGCGGCTTTGGTCGCAGCTGGCTTCGAGTACACGCCGATCCGTGCTGTCTAGGAGATGCCGGACTGCTTCTCGCGCCCGATTTGCCGCTTAGCGATGCTTCTGAACGACTCGGCCTGCGAGGATGACCGGCAGAGCCTCCTGCCTTTCGTGATCAGGCTGGCTTGCGCCGATACACCAGAGATCGAGCGGGCACGAGCGGCCTATATCAGCCGGAACATGCCCCGAAACTACATCCGATTTCCGTTCGACGAAGGTCTCCAGGTCCTTGAAGGGGCGCTGGCCATTGGGCGGCAGGCGGACTTGTTCGCAACAGACAAGGCAAGGACCCGGATGGAAGCCGTCCGGGCGGGAGCGACCACTCCGACATCAGTCCCCGACACACCTGTTTTTGCGAAGATCAAGAGCTGGTTTGGAGCTAACGGAGAGACGGAAACCACCAGCTAACCACTCGACAGCCCGTAGCTGAAGGTACGTAGGTTCCGGAGACGGCATGACGGTGCACTGGGACGAGACACGAATGGAGCTGCTGACACGCCTTTGGCTTGTCGGGGAGACGGCGCGCACAATTGCGGAGGAGCTTGGTGGGGGCGTCACCCGCAACGCGGTGATTGGGAAGGCTCACCGTCTCGGGCTAACAGGGAAGCAGGGCAGTAAACAGGCAGCTCTCAAGCGTGCCCGGGCATCACCTCTGAAAAGGAGCAATCAGCAACTTCAGCGGAAGACCACGCCAAAGAACCGCGCACGCTGATAATGCAGTACCTGGTCTCAGTCCCAGCACACATCGGAGTTGAACCGACTGCGGATGGAAGGATCTCTTCATAACGAGGAGGAACGTAAGGAGCATGAGTGCCGGGACGCTGCGCCCTGGCAACGTTGTAGCGCGTGTGGGTTCTACAGAGAGTAGTCGCGTTCGACACCCTGGTCCACAACTGGATGCACCGGACTAGGATCCCGAGAGGGCTTCATGCTGAGCGATTGGGTCCGACTTGTCACAATTACTGTCACAGTGGGTGTGACAAATACGGCCTGAGCCGCTGAAAGTCAGGCAGCTCACCAACGTCATTGAACGAGGATTTTGGAGCCCGCATCACGGCGGGGTGAGCGCACATGGTTCGGGTCCTAAGCCAAGGGCTCACCGCATCATAAAGTCTGTCAAATGCAATGCGCACAACGCAGGTCTGCAAGGAGCGGCAGCAACTACCATGCGAGCTGCACATTTTGCATACTGCACAAAGCTCGTTTGCCAGGAGTGCCCCCTCGTGAGTTCTCAGTCTGCCGCACTGGCCCCAACCCGCTCGCGGGTCAAGGCCAGCAGCACGGGTGCGGCACGCGCTCACGACAATGTCAGGCGAGCTGTGCTGTTCATGGTGCTCGCGGCAGCTCTGCTGCCTCTCCTCAACGCCTCCTCGAAGTATCTCTCACAGACCTACCCTGTGCTGGAGATCACCTGGGCGCGGTATGCAGGGCACCTCTTCTTCATGCTGCTCGCGCTCGCTCCCCGTCGGGGCATTCGCTTGTTGGCTTCCTCACAACCTGTCCTGCAGATTGTGCGGTCAACTCTTCTGTGCGTGTCGACGCTGGTCTTCATCGCGGGCCTTGCCTCTGTGATGCTGCCGACCGCAACGGCTATCAGTTTCACGGGGCCGCTGATCGTCACAGCGCTGTCGCCTTTGGTGCTGAAGGAGGCTGTCGGCCCGCGTCGGTGGCTCGCCATCATCATTGGCTTTGGCGGTGCGCTGGTGGTGGTCAGGCCGGGCCTCGATCCTGCCTATGAAGGAGCCCTTCTGATTTTCGGAGGAGCCTTTGCCGCCGCGCTCTACCAGCTTCTGACACGCAAGCTGGCCGCTCATGATCAAGCTGAGACCTCGATCACGTACATCGCTCTCGCTGGTTTTGTGCTCACGAGCATACCGCTGCCTTTCATCTGGCAGACACCTGTCAGCCTCTGGGATGCTCTAGTGTTCGCTGGCTTGGGCTTTTTTGGAGGGTTTGGGCACTATTTCCTGGTGCGCGCCTTCGAGCTTGCCCCCGCGCCAGTTGTGGCCCCTCTCAACTATGGACAGCTGTTCGGCGCAACTCTGCTGGGCTTCATGGTCTTCGAGCAAGTCCCGGATTACTGGACCTGGTTGGGGGCCGCGATTATCGCAGGCAGCGGCCTCTTCATGCTCTGGGGTGAACGCAGCAGATCGTAGAGCCGTACAAGCCCCGCCGGATTGAGATCGCGACTGCCTGAGGGCAGTTGAGTGTTCGGCAGAACAACGTGACTAAACTCGAACAGAACAAGGTGGGGTAAGTCCCTGTCCGGCACGACTACGTTGCCTCACCCCCGGTGCTGGTTTCTGCCCGCCCGAGGGGGCTTCCCTATTTGGAAGACGGTGCTGATGCTAGCCCGGTCAGGAAAAGGAATGCAGCCTGCTACTTCTTCGTTCCAGGAGCAGAGGCAATCGTCCCCTTTGTCGAGGGGGCAGCGGCGATAGTCTTTGGCTTATCCTTCTTCGGCTTCTTGGTCTCGCGTCCGCCCTTGGCCATAACGTCCTCCTGAGATGAGCTTGAACTGTAGCACCCGCTGGAGAAAAGAAACATGCGCGGCGAGGCGCAGGCTCTCCCCTGTTCGGGATGCCTCACCAATCGGTCCAGCCTTGGTGCGAGAAAGTGCGATGACGTGTCGGTTTCTGACCAGAGATCGGCGACCCGCAGCCTTCAAAGGGTAGACCCTTTTCGGGCCTTCTCCGCCTTCACCATTTCCTCCAAGAGTTGATGAGCTAACGCCTGATGCTGGATCTTTGGGCTGATCTCAGCCGTCTTCTTGGCGTAAGGTGTTGTAACGGTCAGGTTCTTTCTATCGACGGCGTAGGTCCCGGAATAGGTTCTCCCATCCACCTTGATGTGAATCGCGTGACCCGACATACGAAGCCCTCCTTGCGGCACTGAGTGGCTCCTGATCATAGCACAACGAAACATCGCCGTGCCTGGCTGGGCTATAAGACCTTTGTGCCCCTGTTCGTGATCTTGTGGGCAGCGGGAACAGCGGTCTAGAGGTGCCGGACTAGGGCATGATCTCGTTGGTGCTGGTGCCATCTACGCTCAACAGCATGATGGCGGCCTGCCAGACGTGGTTCTGAGCCGTGTTCCCGTTGCTGGCGAGAGCCTCAAGGCGGAGCCGGTCGGAGGATGTTGCTGAACCTGCTGATCCAGCCTAGCCGAAACGGGCTGGCGCAGCGGCGACTGCTACGTCCACTGAGATGATAGCAGCGGCCAAGGACCGTCGCACACGCAAAGCACCCTGATCCTCTCTTGGCGAGGGACCGCCTATTCAGGGCGGCCCTGCTCAATCGAGCTCTTACTCCGCTGCGGCGGGATTGATGGCATCCTCTGCCAATTCCGAGAGAGCCTGATCCGTATTTTCCTCCTCGATCAAAGTCTCTTGGATGAGCCCCTCCGCCTCTGACAGGCCAAGCTGCTTAGCCCAGGCCAGCAAGGTGCCGTAGCGGGCGATCTCGTAGTGCTCCACCGCCTGGGCGGCTGCAATCAGACCGGCATCCAGGGCCTCGCCGCCCTCGAACTCCTGCAGGATCTCCTGCCCCTCCTCAATGATGCCCTGAATGGCCTTGCACGGGATGCCCTCCGGCTTCTCGCCCACCATCTGGAAGATCTGCTCCAAGCGCCGCACCTGCTCCTCGGTCTCCTTCAGGTGCACGGCGAACGCACCCCTGAGCTCCTCCGACTCTGCCGCTTCTGCCATCTGCGGCAGAGCTTTGAGAATGGCGTTCTCGGCAAAGTAGGTGTCCTTGAGCTGGTGCAGAAACAGGGCTTTTAGATCTTTCTCAGCCATTCTCGGTCTCCTGATTGAGCGCGGCAACGACCCGGATAATCCATGAGGCGCGTGGGCGTTCCAGGCACCTCGCCATTTCCAGAGTCATCAGGGATCATTTTAAATTTGGGGGTGCTCTGGCGGTCCAACGCGAGCAACACTTGTGATGTTCCTGCGTTGGACCGAGTGGCCAGCGCGCAGGAGGATCATGATGCCAGTCGATTACCGCTCCGAGTTACAGCGGCCCGTGTCCCTGGTGTTGGCTGGCGTTGCCATCTTGGGTTGGCTTTTGGCCCTCAGTATCTGGTTCTCCTCCTCAAACCGGCTGCAGGAATCCCGGGCCGAAACAACCCGCGTGCAGCAATCCCAAGTTGCTCTGCAACGGCAGCTCGATGAGCAACAGCGCGCAGGCCAGACGCTGGCGGATCTGCAGACCAGGGTCGCAGGTGCCGAGCAGCAGTTGGTCCGGATCACACAGGCGCGGGAGCAAGCTCAGGCCCAGCTCACAACCCTGCAGCAAACATTTCAGGCGACCCAGCAGCAGTTCGCGCAAGCAACTCAATCTCGCGAGCAGCTTCAGGCTCAGCTCGTGTCCCTGCAGCAGGCGCTCCAGCCAGCCCAGCAGCAGTTGGCTCAGGTCACGCAAGCTCGTGAGCAGGCCCAGGCGCAGTACACCGCCATCCTGCAGGACCTGCAGCCCCAGCAGCAGCAGTTGACGCAACTCACACAGGCACGAACCGAGATACAGTCTCAAGCCTCTGCAGCCCAGCAGGAGCTGCAGGCCAATCAGCAGCGAGCCGCCGAGCTGAACCGCAGCGTCACGGCACTCTCGCAGCGCCTTTCAGAGCTTCAGAACCAGCTGCCGCAGGCGGAGCAACGTTTGGCAACGGTGAAGGATGAGATTGCAACTAGTGAGCAGACCAACCTGGCGCGCACGCAGGAGCTGGCTGATGTGGGCCGTCAGCTTGAAGAGGCTCGACGTCAGGAGGCCACAGCCCGCGAGGCCGTGAGCCGAACCACCCAGGAGCTGTCGTCCAGGACAGCAGAGCTCGCTGAGGCAGAGCAGCGCCTCCAGCAGGTGCGCGAGGCGACCACTTCCACTCAAAGCGATCTTGCCAACCGTCGGTCCGAGCAGGAGCGCCTGACAAAACAGCTGGCGGAGATCCAGAGCCAGACAACCCAACAGCGAAATGATCTTCAGGCCCAGCTTGCCCAGGCGACGGACGACTTGGCCGCTCGAAATCGAGAGGTCGCCGAGTTGGAAGGGCGGCTTCAAACCACTCGCCAGGAACTCGCTGATGCTCAGGATCAGCTTACCGGAGTACGCCAGCAACTCGCCACCCCAGCTGCTCCTGAGAGCACGCCTGGAGCGGGAGCGCCCCCGAGTGCAGCACCTAATCTGCCTGCCCCTCCACAACCCTAGGCGTGTAGGGCGGGTGATAACCGATCACTGCCCCGCTGCCCGTGAATGAGGTCACGCAAGCAAGTCAGTGCCATGCCGCCCCGGCTGGTTCCGTGCGGGAAATCAGGTACAGCGGATAGCTGCATTTTGAGTCAGACTCTGAGCAGCTAGACTGACAATCTCGGATTGGGCAAACGTCGGTAAGTACCAAAGCTGCATAAGGCCAAGCTTTACTAACAATATTTGACAAGATATATTATTTCATTTATACTCGTGGTGCTTCGCCAATGCCCCGTCTCGCAAACTGAAAACCGTTAAGCTTGATGCTCAGCTTGAGCATAACAATGGCAAAGCTTGTGCCGCGTACCACATCATCATTGGTCAGCACCTTGTGCTGAACCTCACATCAGGGGCCTCCGGGCTCCCTTTGTATTTGAGGAGCCACCTTCATGCACCATGCCGCTCTCTCATCCGACCGCTCTTGCCCAACTATCTCAGAGGCAAAGCCCTTAGCCCTTCTCCTGCATCCCCCGTCACTGTCCGAGGCAAAGGCTCACTTGATGTAAGCGCAGCATCGTCTGGATGGCCGCCTCCCTCTCGACTGACTTTGCCTGCCCCAAATAGGAGCTGATGGCCCGGCGCAGGCGCGCTTACCGCCAGGGCGATCTCGACGGGCTGTGCGGCGTCTACGCCATCGTGAATGCCCTTCGGCATGTCCTGCGGCTGCGGGATGAGCAGTGTCAAAAGCTGTTCGGCAAGTTGATCAAAGCTCTTGAGCAGGACTGTGATCACCTTCACCATCCCCTTCTCCGAGGGATGTACTTCGCCCAGTTGAAGCGGCTCATGGTGTTTGCGGGTCAACGTCGCATTCAGGGCCAGAAACTGAAGTTCGAGGCTCGCACCCTGCGGTTGACGCGGGACCAGCGCACACTCCCGTCGCTCTGGACTGCGTTAAACCAGGAGGTGGGGCCAGCGTGCGTCGCCATCGTCGGCATTACAGGGGCAACTGACCATTGGTGTGTGGTGTACCGGGTCACACCCAAAACCCTTTGGCTTTTGGACTCGGATGGCTGGACATACATGCGGCGGTCTCGCTGTACCGTCCGATCCTCCCGAACCCGCTACTGCCTCGAAGTCGGCGAGATCCTCCTAATCGAACGTTAGCCAACAATCACCTCAGCAACTCCGGCAAAGCCCCACTGCGTGAACGGCCGGGCTTTGCCTCCTATGCAAAGGACGTTATGGCCTAAGCACCAGCAAGCTCTGCCCATGACGCAGTTAATTAGCCGCCGGTGTTCAGATCTATGAGGAATGAGATCAGTTGCAGCGTGCCTGCTCTTCCTGGCAAGAGCAATGCGTAGCCTCGGCCCGTCTCTACGACGTTCATCTGCCGATGCCCGTTCGCGCTACGGTTCAGCACACTCAAGTTCTGCTGCACGACGGCATATGGAGCAGCAAACGCCAACGGAAGATCCCCGCACCCTAGCACCAGGAACGATTCCGTGCCTTCACACAAAAACTTATCCCACTTTGGATAGTAGGAGTACCAGTAGGGATGGGCGTGGGGTGACTGATAACGTTTTGAGACAGGTCCGGCGAGAGCCGGTCCGCTGCCCTCCGCAACACCCCCTCTGCCGGGCTGCGGCTGGACATGGATCACCCCAGCCACCACCGTCCTGTGTCTGTTTGCAATTTGTATTCTGCGAACCGGTTGCGCCTACTTGTTCTGGCCAGTCTTCTGCTCATTTGGTTGGTCAGTTGTCTGTGGGGTGGCTCCGGTGGTCTGTGGGGGCTTCGTGACGCCTGTCGGGCTCGTTGGGGTGATCGAGCTTGAGGCAGCAGAGGTCCCGGTGGTCGAGGCCGGACCGCTGGCCGATCCGCTTGCCGCTCCCCCGGACTGATCTCCCAGATTGATGCCTTTCTCGCTCATGCTCTGGACGGTGCTCCGAACGGTGTCGGCGACCTGCTCCGCCGCGTCAGCCACATTATCGGCCCACTGGTCCACAGGAAGGTCGCGGATCGTGCGCGGAAGCTCGGTCAGAGACTGGACCGCGCCCTGACGACCCCGCGTGAAGAGGCTATAGAGGGCATACCCAGCGAGAGCCACTGCACCCACGCTCAACAAGGGTTTCGAGGCCATCGTGGCTCCGACGCCTTTCGTGGTCTCACGAAGGGCATACAAAGGCGCAGAGGCGTGGATCAACCGCTCAACCTCACGAAGACGATCCGGGGTGGTATCGACGTGAACGTCATACCGTTTATCGGCGCGTGGGCTGGTCTTGATAGTGGCACGCGGAAAACCGCCCTGGATCAGGCGGTGGATGGTCTGATCCACGGCTTTCTGATCCGGCAGAATGGACCATGCAGTGGTCTTGGATTGGGGCATTGGAAACCTCCCGTTGAAGTCAACGAAAAATCACCAGATCCCCAGGAAGGTTCCGGTCAAGTTGGTGGCATCTTGGTCTGCCCACACACAAGTGGTCCTCCCTGATGTATGGCTTTTGAGCCGAAAGGAGGACGAGAGAATGAGCAAGAAGAGACACACGGCGGAAGAGATCATCGCTAAGCTGCGCCAAGTGGACGTGCTGACCGCCTAGAGCCCTCAACAACATGGCTATCAAGGTTGCCGATGAAACCGGTCAGACCTTGCTGATCGCTTCTGTCCCAAGAGCGACTGGACCGATGGACTAATACGCTGTCAGCGGCAGTCTGTACGAACCTGGTCCTCAGACCCGTCAGAAGTTCTATAGGAACGCTCTGACAAGCCCGCTCCCAACTGTTTTCGCTGTGAGCGCACCGCGATGATCCAGGCCGCATGGATGATGCCTATGAAACATAAACAAGAAGGGGAGTTAACCCCCTTTCTCAGTCCTTCTTGAAGGCGTCTTTGACGGAATCCTTGATGCCACCGATGGTGTTCTGAATCTTGCCTTTGGCTTGATCCCCCTTGCCCTCGGTCTGCATCTTAGAGTCGCCGGTCACATTGCCAACGCCTTCTTTGAGTTTGCCACCTATGTTCTTGGCGGAACCATCAACGCGATTTTTATCGACCATTGCTCTCTCCTCTTGTTGCCAGTCCAACGTACAGTGAGTTGAGCCGTTCCTGCGGCATAAAACATCTGCGCCCGCTGAAGAGCACAGGTCTGAGGAGAACCTATCTGCTATAAGTGTCGGTGCTTACACCGACACCTCTGCGTCAGCAGCGACAGGGTGTCAGTTGCACAAACCTTTGTGTGACCGCGAACAGAGACTCCTCATTCAGTAGGTTAGGGGCGTAAGCTTCCGATCCGCAACTGCGCAGGTGCATTACTGCTTCTTCTCGCCCGAGCTGAGAGCACGCCTGGAGCAGGTGCTCTACCAGGTGCGGCACCCGATCTACCTGCAACTCCACAACCGTAGTCGAGCAAGGCACGCGATAATCAAGCTCTGCCCTGCTGCCCGTGAATGAGGTCACAAAAGCAGGTCGGTTCCATGCCGCGACCGGCTGGTTCCTATGGGCTGAGGTCAAAGTGCCTTGTGTCAGATCCTATGACAGCATGGCTCAAGACAGGTTAGTGCTGACCTAAGCCGAATTTCCGCAACAGGAGACTGAAGCGGACTTTCACACGGCTACGGTCAGCGCATTTTCAAGGTTTTCGTGGTCCAGCTTGACGGGCGATTGGAGCTGCAACCACGCTCCCACGGAACAACATACATTGTGCATTTTCCAGCTCCCAAGCCAAATCCGGGATAGGCCGCTTCACATGACCTGCCTCGGTTGCCCCGATTGGCGCTACTCAGTCCTCTTCCCTGATTTCCGCGCCGCCCAACCATATGAGAACAGCATCGAGCGTGGGGAATTTGTGCTCGGTTTTCGTGAAGGGGGCTGGCATCGCCCTAGATAGAACATCGTCCAGCAGCTCCGCCGTCCATGTTGCCGCTCTCGGCCCGTTCTTCACGACACCGCCAATCAGGTCGCTGTCGAGTTTAAGATCGTAGCTCCCCGGGGCGAGCTTATGAAGAGTATAGGGCATCAAGCCTGTCCTCGTTCGAGCATGAGGCTGACCATAACGGCGTTCGCGAGCGATGGCGCTTAGGTCACCGCTGATCGGGTCATCAGGGCGGCGATCTGCTCAGTAAGGGCATCAGGATAGACCGGCTTGGGGACGAACACCGCTGAGGGCGGCAGGTCGCCCTCCTCAGGGGACGCCTTGCCAGAGATGACAAGCACGCCGACATCCGGCCAACATTGCGCGACCAGCCGCGAGAACTCAAAGCCGTCGAGGGAGCCGGGCATGTCAACATCCGTCAGTACGACCCTGACACCCACCCGCCGCTTCAGGATCTCAAACGCTTCGTCGGCGTCGTGAGCCTCAAGCACCCAAAATCCAGCCTCCCGCAGGATATCAACCTGGGTGGCTCGCACGAGAGGCTCATCCTCCACAAGAAGGATGACGGGCTGGTTCCGTATGGGGCCGCGCGGTTTCATAGTTGCGGAAACGAGAGGCCGCAGGACTTGGTTCCTTATGATGCCTTGGAACAGGTACTTAACCTGAGCCGTTACCGAAGCATGTAGTGATCTGATTAATACCTGTGACTGACATCGTCGAAATTCACTAGAATGCCCACTCCTATCTGACTGCTCTCCGAATGAAGAGGAGATGCAAGGTCAAATCAGCGCCAACACCTAACCAGGTAAACTTATGCATATCTTTGAAAATCTCGTAGAGCAGTTCCTCACGGTTGATGGACGTGTATTTGTCTCTCCGCAACATGACATCGCATGGGATAGTGACCTGAATGAAGGAGGATCGAGCCCTGATTTCGTTGCCCTCGATTTTCGCCCGACGCCGCAGGAGGTGGTGATTGTCGAGGTGACGACCGGAGCTGCGCTAGAGGGAATATTCAAACGCATCGCGAATCGGGAAACGCGCTGGTACAGCCCCCTGAAAAAGAAACTGGTTAAGGATCGTGTTATTGACGATTCATGGGCGTTCCGGTTTCTGGGCTTTGTGCGTCGCCCGAATATTGAAGAGGCGCAGCAGAAGTTTGCGGCACATAGTGATGTAAGGTTTTATTCGCTCGAGGACGCGGCATTCTCTTATGCGTACTGGGACAGCCGTAAGAATGGTTTACCCAGATAGGTGATGACGGCGACACGGGTCTGAAAATGAGGCGTGAGACTCAACGTTCGTGCCGCTGGTCCCCTGACGGTGTTTCCGATTACCCTTCCCTTATATCTCAATCGCACGTATTGCGGCGAGGATGCACTCTTGATACCGCTCTTTGAGCGCATCCGGTTGGATGATCTCTACACTGTCTCCCCACGTGAATAGGTGCCAAGCCATCTCAGTCAGGCCGGAAGCCCTGAACTTGATGACTAGGCCCCCGTCCGGTTGCTCAACGAGCGACTGACAAGGATGGAAGCGGAAGCGACGTGCATCTGCTGCGGCCTCAGGACTGAAGCGCCACTCAATATCGAACTGCTCACCATCCCAGAAGGTGCCGAAGGACCGGCTTGCAAACGCTTGAAGATCGAACGTCGAGTCACGCTCGAATGAGAGATTGAGGAGTTCAACGGCCTCGATGTTAGCGATGACATAAAGCCGATGCTCGCGCACCTGCGGGTGTGTATTGAGTCCGATGAGGTAATCCCGCGACCCAGACAGAAACCCATAAGGATGCACTCTAGGCCGTGAAAGCCTGCCTGTGTCGCGGCGGCGATAAGTAAGTCGGACCTGAAGTCCGGCCAAGATAGCGTCGCGCAGCGAGGCTACTATGGCCGCATCCGTGTTGGACTTGGGGCCGGGACGCACCAGAACGCCGTTAGCCTCGAGCAGCGCCTCAATATCAGGCTCATAACGTCGGATGGTGCTACGCGGAAGCACTGCTTCGAGCTTCAGACTAAGACGCTCCAAATTCTCAGCTTCCCGGGTCGCACCTTGCTGACGCAGCCTGGCTGCGGCGAGCTTTAGCTCGGTAAGTTCCTCAAGGGTGGGAGCTGCAAAGGCGACGAATTTTGCTGACGGCAGCTTCCAGCGTTTACGACCATTGTCGAGTTGCACCGAGATAAGGGTGCCTCCAGTCATTCGATCCAGACTATCTCGGAGCCGCTCTACAGTGCGGCGGCTTACCGCGAGGAGATCAGCCATTTCATCCAGCGTCAGCCCGCCACGTGACTCCGAAAGCGCAAGCCCGAGTTGGATCAACCGCTCTGCGGGAGAGTAGCGGTCAACCTTTGCTGAAGCATTCTCGAGCTCGTCCATACAGACCCGTCGAGTCAAAGAGAAATGTACGACCAGTTTTGTCGCATAGGTATGGCATATACTCAACCATCAGCAACGGAGGTTATATGCCAGCTCTGGATTGTGTTGCTCAGACCACTCACACCCCGCCTGAAGTTCCTGAAACATGGGAGGTTGTACCACTTCTGCCACCTAGTCGGAATCACAGACGTCTGCCAGTCAGAATAAAGCAGAAAGCGAGGTCTACGACCTCTCCGGCCAACAACAGCATTGTTGGCCTGGTCGCTTCCCAGTTTGCTGAAGCCATCGGACAGATTTGGTCCGGAGATCGGATTAAGGAGTATCTCGGGGCGACTGATGCTCGCCGCCATTTATGGCACGCATGGCTTGCTTCCGAGCACCCGCTCTTTGGTATGCATAACGGCATGTCAGTCGATTTGACATACACACGGCTCACGTCCGCGAGCGGAGAAGACCTCATAACCCAAGCTTATGGTTGCCAACCCGCAGGCATCATATTGGCGCTGGGAAAGCTTGGGGTCGCAGCACGCCCTGTTGATGTGTACCGAGCACTCGTGCGTGTTTTGGCTGCTGGTGGACTTGCCGCTAAGTTCATCTGGCATGCACAAGAACTCCCGGACGAAGTTATTCGCGGCCTTGCCTCACTCCCACCAAATCTGCGGCTAAAGCCGGTTCTAGACGTTCTGAAGGCAGGCGTAGTAGGTGCGGAAAGTCTCTGCTTCTTCGCTGGAACTGTGACAAGGCTGGAGATCGTCCAAGGCGCTCACTTAGCACAAACAATTCTCGCGGCGTCCAAACCCTTAGACGCGCTGTGGGACGCCCTCCAAGACCTGCCCTTTCCGGAACCACCATGGCCTGGAAACGAATACCTTCTGGCGGTAACGTCACGCAGCCGCCTTGTCGAGATTGCGAAGCAGTTTCAGAATTGTCTTTCGCGCCATGACCGGCAACTTGACGCAGTTATGAGCGTCATCAATGGCAACCGATACTTCTATGAACTGCAGGAGGAGCCCGGGCTTCTCGAGTTTGTGCGGATCGGATCGCTTGGGTGGTACCTCAGGGAAGCCTGCGGTCCCAAGAACCACGAGATCTCGGAAGAAACGCGTGGCAACGTGCTTCGTGTGCTGTCTCAGGAGCCCTCCTTCTGTGCAGTCTGGGAGCCTAGATGGAGGGGGAGATGGGACGGAGGGGATACATCGGATGGGCTCCTGAGGCCGGAATAACGGTCCATCGCGGTGTAAACGGCGGGTGCAATTGTTGCACCCGCTGAAGGATCTTTTCTGCTGCCGATTTGGCCAGATCGGCGAAGAAGCCAATACGAACTGAGCGAGCATGGCAATAAGGAAGCTGTCGAGTAGGGCATCTCGCCTGCCTTGGCCACTGTACTCGATTGACTTCGAGGCAAGTTCACTTGAGCCTAATGGCTACCCCATAGAGGACGCAGAGCACTTACTGCTGGCGCTCGCCTAGGCAGTTGATGTCGATGTTGGACCTATCCAGAAGCTCGAACAACGTGTCTACACACTCGCGGCCCTTAGCGGCGGTGCTTCGGCAAATTTTAAGGTTGGCAATCAACCCGGTCGTAGGCCTCCCTCACAATGAATAGTAAGTTGAGAGGATGCAATGCCGCTAAGGTCGGAATATTCTGGGGCATAGAGGATGAAGCGAATGTGGATCCTCATGACCTAACTCTCGTCGTTGACACGACTGATCTTGCTGAGGCAGAGCCATATGACATCTTCCTTACCCATCCGCGCGCGCACTACGAGGTGTGGGAGGGATGGCGACAGCTTGGACCAGCGGGATTGGCTAAGCGTGTGCTTCCAAAGGCAATAGCTTGGCACGAGTATGAGGACTTCCCACGTGGGCGGATCGTGTTCAATTCCGAGAAGCAAACATTCCTCATCTACGCCGACCGACGGCTTCAGGTTCCTTCATTGCTGACGTCAATCATCCGAGAGTTCGGGTTAGAGGGGCAACACTTCATTATCAGATCGGATGCCCACTACCGCAGTAGAAGGAAGCCGTAACGTCACCACCTTGGGGCGAATCGCGCCGAAGATGGGATTCTTGTTGTCTGGACGCAGTTCAGCGAAATTTACCAAGTCCCGCTGATCAGAACCGGTGCGCCCACTCCCGCAGGCCGAGGGATATGATCGTCCAGGGTCGATCCGTGAGCTTGTTCCACGCTGCACAACAGTGATCGAGGATGTCCTTGTAGGACGTGAA
>NZ_QOIO01000083.1 GCF_003332305.1 Microvirga aerophila
TTCCCAAGGCGCTCTATCGTGGGCGGGCTCGCATTGAGCAGACCATGGGAAAGCTCAAGCGGTTCAAGCGCGTTGCTCTACGTTGTGAGAAGACGGACGAGAACTACGGCTCCTTCGTCGCGCTTGCTCTGAGCTTCATCCTGATCAAATCCGTCCACACGACCTAGTCCGCGCACGACACCCGAGTTGTTAAACGTTGAAACGACGATGCCGTTGCCGGCGGTGGCATTCGTGGTTCCTGTTGCTTTGACCCAGCTGCCTGAGTCGACGAGCACTGTGTCGCCGGATACAAGCGCCAGTGCATCGCCGGCGGCAATTTCGCGAGTGTTTTGCGCGTTGAAGACGTAGTTGGTCGGCATCGCAGAATCCCTTATCGTTCGCGGCAGGCGCTGAGCGAGTATATGCATCTTTAGAACGTTACGTAACGTAGCTATAGGAACCCTTCGCCCGCCCAACAACTCCCTGTTTCGACGGGATGTCCCCCTCGACCCCGACGTCCTCGGCTCTCTTCCCTCCTGCACCTAGTCGTAGCCAGACACGCAAAACGCCTGCCCTCTTCCGAGGAGCAGGCGTTTCAGCCTTTGGTCAGGACCTCGACGATGCTCATTTCGCTGTGTTCATCGGGAGAGGTCGCGGCTTCCAGTGAACTAGACGATGAAGAAGTCTTGGTGGGTCAGGCCAGGCTTGGTGGCGAATTTAGGGATTTCGACGGCCTTAGCGGAGCCTGAGCCGTCGTTATCGTAATAGAGAATGCCCGTGCTTTTCTTGTAGATGATGTAGTCGTCCTTATCCTTGGCTTTGTTGCCGACGACAAAATGTTTCTTGTTCAGCAGGACAGGAGCGGTCTCCGAGCCTTTCTTGCCCAGCTTTGTGAACACGGCCTTGCTGAGCCACACCGCGTCGTCGACGACATTGAAATCCGTGATAGTGTCGAAGTTCGACCTCTTCTTCGGCGCGTTCTTGAAGGCAAAGACATCCCGTCCCGCGCCGCCAGTGAGCACGTCGTTGCCGTTGCCGCCGGAAAGCGTGTCGTCGCCCACGCCGCCATCCAGAGTATTGTTGGATGCGTCGCCATCGACAGCAGTGGAGCCCGAATCATCGTTGATGATCTTGCCGTTCGCCGTGCTCGCCGCTGCGTTGACTGTAGCGTTGACGGCCCCGAGCAAGAGCAGGCTGAAGGTCTCGTATTCCTCGTAATCGGTGTCGCCCTTGACTTCCAGGATGACGGTCTTCTCAAGTTCTCCGGTCGCGAAGGTGAGGTTCACGCCACCGTTAAAGGGCGTTCCACCGAACATGCCGAAGTCCTTCTCGTCGATATTTCCCGTGGGCATTACCAGGGTGACTTCTGATTGGACGAGGGCATGGGTGCGAGAGATCGTGATGATGAAATTCGTGATACCTGCGTTGCCTTCCTGCACGCTGGCGATCGATGTCATTGAAAAGATGGGATGTTCGTCGGCGAGAGTTGTCGGTGTCATGAGGAAAAGATCCTTGCCTGAGTGTGTGACGGTGGAATAGTGCGCAATGATTCATTGAATGTTATTTTATTTCAAGCTGGCATTCAAGCTGGCGCTCCATCGGCGGAGCATTTTCCCGCTGATATGATCAAGACGCGGCACGCCTGAGACCTGGCCTCTTGCGGCGTTGTGGCGCCTTCCCCTCGCGAGCCTTGTTCTGCTTGAATAGCCACGCTTTCACGGGGGTGGGGCAAGCGCTCATTAATGCCGCGTTAACCACTCTGCGCGGATGCTTGAACCCATTGCTTCTCCTGTGCCGAAGCCAACAACATGAGCGACCTTCTCGTCAGTATCCGCCAAGCCAAGTCCGAGGACGCCGAAGGGCTCTCCCGGGTGTTCGACGCCGCGTGGCGCGAGGCCTATCAGGGCATCATCCCTGGCCTCACCCTTGAAAAGATGCTGGCGCGCCGGGGCCTGCGCTGGTGGCGCTCCACGGTGACCCGGGGCCGCCCGCTGGCGGTGCTGGACATCGGCCAAGGAGTGGCGGGCTACGCCTCCTATGGCCGCTGCCGCGACCGGACCCTGCCGGCGGACGGAGAGATCGATGAACTTTACCTCCTGCCCGAGTACCAGGGCGTGGGGCTGGGTCGCCGCCTGTTTCGGGCGGTCTGCAACGACCTTCGGGCCCGGGAGATGAGCCGGATCGTCCTCTGGGCGTTGGCCGACAACGCCCGCGCCTGCGCGTTCTACGAGGGCATGGGCGGGCGCAGCGTCGCCCAGATCGAGGAGCGCATCGGCGGCGTGCCACTGGCCAAGATCGCCTATCTGTTCCGCTGATGTGTTAAGGGCCCGCCGGCCCTTTTCTGCGGCGGCAACCGAGGGTCCAACCCAAAGGGCCTGGCTTTGGCGGGCCGCTCATGCGCCTTTTCCCCAGGCGTGCAGCGCAAACAGCCGTAAAACCGGCTTTCCCTTTTGCCGATCACGCACTAGTGACGTGTCAAAGCTTATCAGCAGTTTGCGAAGGATAACCCCATGCGCATCGACGCGATCTCGATTGGAAACAACCCGCCGGAGGACGTGAACGTCATCATCGAGGTGCCGCTCGGCGGCGAGCCCATCAAATACGAGATGGACAAGGAGTCCGGGGCCCTGGTGGTCGACCGCTTCCTCTATACGGCCATGCGATATCCGGGGAACTACGGCTTCATCCCGCATACGCTCTCGGGCGACGGCGACCCTTGCGACGTGCTGATCGCCAACACCCGCGCGGTTATTCCGGGCGCCGTGATGAACGTGCGGCCCGTAGGCGTTCTGGTGATGGAGGACAATGCGGGCGAGGACGAGAAGATCATCGCCGTGCCGTCCGGCCACCTGACCCAGCGCTATGACCGGGTGCGGACCTATACGGACCTGCCCGAGATCACCCTCAAGCAGATCGAGCACTTCTTCGAGCACTACAAGGATCTGGAGCCCGGCAAGTGGGTGAAGATCATCCGCTGGGGCGACGCGGTGGAAGCCCAGCGCCTCATCAGCGAAGGCATCGAGCGCGCCAAGAAGGGCTGAGCCCACCATTCTTGAGAATAAAAAACGGCCGGGTTCTGCCCGGCCGTTTTTGTTGTCGCTCGCCGAAAACGGGACTTGCGTCAGATGACGTAAAAGTCCTTCGCCGAGATGGCGAGCTTCTTGGAGATCGTGGCGAACTGGACCGCCTTGGCGGATCCCGTGCCGTCCGGATCGTAGAACAGCGCGCCCGCCTTCTTGTGGTAGAGGATCCGATCCTCCTTGTCGCGCATGTGATCTCCGACCACGAAAGCGTCCTTGGACAAAGCCCCTTTCTTGGAAAGCTTGGTGAACGCAGTTTTCGCCAAGTGGATCGTGTCGTCCCTCACGTTGAAATCATAGACCCAGTCCAGGTTGGACTTCGCGCTGGGCTTCTTATCGAAGACGAATATGTCCTTGCCGGCCCCGCCCACGAGCGTGTCGTTGCCCAAGCCTCCCCAGAGCTTGTCGTCGCCGCCTTCGCCAAAGATCGTGTCCTTGCCGCCAAGACCCCAGAGTTGATCATTGCCTGCCTCGCCCACGAGCTGCTCATTGCCGGCCGTGCCGGAAAGGATGATCGGCGTCGTCTCGGCCGCGTTGTCCCTGACGCTGATCGTCAAGGTCTTGAGGATCTCTCCACCCCAGCCGTCTGAGGCTTGGACGGTTACGGTGTGCTGCGTGCCGGTTTCGTAGTTGAGCGCATTCTTGACGATGAGCTTGCCGTCGCTGACGGCAAAGAGACCACCTGCATCCGACACTAGGCTAAAGGTCAGCGTGTCACCGTCGGGATCGGAGCCAAAAAACGTTGTGACCGTGGCGCCGATGGCGGCGCTCTCCGACACGCTGGCGGTCGACGGGGAGACACTCGTCGGTGCGCCATTGACGAGCGCGATGGTCTGATTATCGCCGAACTTGGCGAACCGGATGTCCTTGAGAGTATCAGTGCCGTCCTGACCAACATTATCGGTAACGGTAATAGTACCGTCAGCATTGTTGACGATGCTGTAGTTGCCCCGTGCCCCGGAGAACACCGCCGTATCGGCGCTGCTTCCGCCGTCGAGGGTGTCATTGCCAGCACCGCCCTCAAGGGTGTCGTTACCGGCCTCGCCCTGAAGCGTATCGTTGCCCTCTTTGCCTACCAGCGTATCGTTGCCGCTGTTGCCGTCGAGCAGGTTGGCTTCATGGTTGCCGGTGAGCTTGTCCGCTCCCGAACCGCCTTCGACGTTTTGGATGTCGGTCAGAATGTCCGTGCCATAGCCCGTGTCCTGCTCAGTCGTTTTAGACAAGTCAGCAATCGCCACAGTAGAACCGGTAAACCGCGCTGTATTGACACCGGCCCCACCTTGGATCGTATCGTTCCCGAAGCCGCCCTCAAGAGTATCGTCACTGGCACCGCCTTGGAGAAGATTTTCGCCTCCGCTTCCGACAATGGTGTCTTTGTGGGCGCTGCCGATCACGTTCTCGATGCTGTCAAGAGTGTCAGCAAACTGATTTCCGTATCCGGATGTGGATCCCAGATTGACTGTGACGCCGGTTCCGCCAGATGACGCGGTCGCCTCCGAATAGTCGATGGTATCCTTGCCTGTTCCGCCATTGATGGTGCTGTAGCCGAGTCCACCTATAATAGTGTCATTGCCTCCACCACCATCGATGGTGTTGCTGCCGGTCCCGCCGGAAAATATTTCGTTTCCGTCGCCGCCATAGGCAACGTCGTCGTTGTCACCGAGCTTCACGATTCCGATCGCGGTGCCGTTGCGTCCGTCGTAGAAATCGTCGCCTGCGCCTAAATCCAGTGCAACGGCTCCACTTATAGTCGCCGTAGTCTTGATCGTGCCCGTATTATCGACTCGATCACCTCCCTTGCCGCCTATGATGGCAGTGCCGGATGCAGTGATGGTGCCAGCGTTGGACACAGTCAGCTTTGCCGACGTCAAGGTTGAGGTGATCTCGATCCCCTTTGCGCCTTCGATCGTCTTGCCGGTGGCGTTCGTGACCCTGTTCGTTTCATTGCCTAAGAACAAGATAGTCGTATTGGTGAGCGACTTGATGCTGCCTCCGTTGTCGACCGTGCTTGCGGCGCCAGCCAGCGCGATGGCGGCAAGCTGTGTTTCGATGCTTGCGGCAGCGGCGATAATGACTTGTTGCGTCCCGAGTGCCTTGATGCCGCCCAAGGTCGTGCTGTTCAGGGCAATTTCGAGATGCGTCGTCCCGGTTAGCGTCGCCGCCATCTCGTGGAGAGCCTCGGTCCCGGTGTTCAGGTCGGCTTCTGCGTCAATAACGGTGATCGTCATGCCAATTCCAACTTATCATGAAAGGTGGAACCGACTATTACGTTATTACGTACAGAAAGGAAAGCATCCAAGCCTCAATCAAAGCCCCTCGCCCCGCAACAGCCGCGGCGTGTCCCGGTCTCGCAACCCTGCGGCCTCGCGGATGAAGAAGCGCTTCAGGCCCGGCATGCGGTCAACGAGGCCCAGTCCTAGGTCGCGGATGAGGCGCACAGGGAGAATGTCGTTGGAGAACAGGCGGTTCAGGCCATCGGTCATGACCCCCATGGCAGTGATGTCGGCCCGGCGGGCGCGCTCGTAGCCGTCCAGAACGTCCGCGCCGCCGGGATCCATGCCGAGCCGCAGGGCGTCCACGATGGTCTCGGCGAGCGCCGCCGCGTCGTGGAGGCCGAGATTGAGCCCTTGACCGGCGATGGGGTGGATCACGTGGGCGGCGTCGCCCAAGAGCGCGATGCGCTCGCCCACGAAGGAGCGGGCAATCCCGAACGACAGGGGAAAGGCCTGCGGCCTGGTCTCGAAGGCGATCTTGCCCAGTTGCAGGCCGAAACGGCGCTCGAGTTCCGCCAGTTGGTCCTCCGGATGGGCGTCTAAAAGCGCCGCCACAGTGTCGTTGCGCTCGCTCCAGACGATGGAGGATCTGTGCTTGACCGATCCGTCGGGCTGCGTCTCCGGCTTGAGCGGCAGAATCGCGAAGGGGCCCGAAGGCAGGAAATGTTCCACCGCCCTGCCCTCATGGTCGCGCTCGTGGGAGATCGTGGCTACGATGCCAGATTGATTGTAGGGCCAGGAGATCCAGCCGATCCCGGCCTGCTCGCGCAGCTTCGAGCGCGCGCCGTCGGCCGCCACCAGCAGTGCCGCCGAAAGCTCCCCGTCTCCTAAGAGAACGTCGATCCTGGCTGGCCGGGCTGAAAAGCCGCGCACGGCCTCCGCCTTCAAGATCACTCCGGCCGCCGCGCAGGCCTCCACCAACGCCCCCGTCAGGTCGCCGGCCGTGATCATGTGGGCAAAGGGCTCGCCCTCCCCCACATCGCCTTCGAAGGTCAGGAAGGTGGGCCGTACCGGAT
Organism: Microvirga aerophila; assembly: GCF_003332305.1. Classification (GTDB taxonomy): domain Bacteria; phylum Pseudomonadota; class Alphaproteobacteria; order Rhizobiales; family Beijerinckiaceae; genus Microvirga; species Microvirga aerophila. The sequence goes on from NZ_QOIO01000083.1 coordinate 6,349, forward strand.
CGGTGAGGCGGCTGTCCGTGATCACCATGTCGAGCATGGGCTGCGCCTCGGGGGCAACCTGGTCCCAGACGCCGAGAGCGGTCAGCATGCGGCGGGCTGCCGCCGCCACCGCATAGGCCCGCTTGTCCCCATGCGGATCGCGCTTGAGCGCCGGGTCGCACATGACCACGTCGAGACCGTCCCGGAGGGCGTGTTTGAGGGCGAGCGCGAGGGACAGCCCGGCCAGTCCGCCTCCGGCGATGACGATGCGTGGGCGCTCGGCATACATGGGTCAGGTCTCCTCGGCAGGTTCGTCCCTTTTATCTAGGGCGCCATATGGGATGTCCGCGATCAATCCTTCAGCGTCAAGCTTGACGTCTTCGGCGCTCTCTCCGATGGATGGCGCAACCTGGAGAGTGCCGAACCGATGTCCCAAGCCGTTGCCGATCTTCTGTCGATCCTCGATCTTGAGCCCCTGGAGCAGAACCTTTTCCGGGGCCAGAGCCCCAAGAGCGGATGGCAGCGGGTGTTCGGCGGACAGGTGGTCGGCCAAGCTCTTGTCGCGGCAAGCCGCACCGTGGAGGGACGCCATCCCCATTCCCTGCACTGCTATTTCATGCTGCCGGGCGACCCTAAGGTTCCGATCATCTACGAGGTCGACCGCATCCGCGACGGACGCAGCTTCACCACCCGACGCGTGGTGGCGATCCAGCACGGCCAGGCGATTTTCGCCATGTCGGCCTCCTACCACGCCGAGGAACCAGGCTTCGACCATCAGGCGCCCATGCCCGATGTGCCGGGCCCCGACGACCTTCCGTCGGAGCAGGAGGTGAAAGCCGAACTGGTGCCCCTGATGCCCGAGCCCATGCGCACCTATTACACCCGCGAGCGGCCGATCGAGATCCGCCCGGTGGAGATTAAGCGCTACATGTCCCGGGACCCCATGGCGCCGCAATTCCACGTCTGGATCCGCACCACCGGAAAGCTGCCGGACATTCCGGCCATTCACCAATGCGTACTCGCCTATGCGTCGGACATGACGCTCCTCGACACCTCCCTCGTGCCCCATGGCAGGACCGTGTTCGAGCCCACCATCCAACCCGCGAGCCTCGACCACGCCCTGTGGTTCCACCGCCCGTTCCGGGCCGACGAATGGCTGCTCTATGCTCAGGATACGCCAAGCGCCTCCGGAGCCAGGGGCTTTTCCCGTGGCCTGATCTTCAAGCAGGACGGCACCCTTGTGGCTTCCGTCGCTCAGGAAGGTCTTATCCGCGAACGCCGCTAAGGGTTCATCTGCCTTCTTTTTGATCATTCGGCTCATTTCTTAGCCACCGGCCCTGTGCCTCTTTGATAGGCACAGGGCCCTGCCGCATGACCGAACATGGCTTGGCACGGCCCTTGCTTCCCCCTTCCGCGACACCCGGCCGGACCAGGACGGGTTCATGTGGATCTCGCGCCCGACGCGCTCTTGCGCCGGGCCGCGTTCAAAAAGGGGGCTAGACCCATGAAAATCGTGATGGCGGTCATCAAGCCGTTCAAGCTGGAGGAGGTGCGCGACGCGCTCACCGCTCTCGGCGTGCACGGGCTTACCGTGACTGAAGTCAAAGGATATGGACGGCAGAAGGGTCATACGGAAATCTATCGCGGCGCCGAATATGCCGTGAGCTTCCTGCCGAAGCTGAAGATCGAGGTGGCGGTCGCCACCGAGCTGGTCGCGCAGGTGATCGAGGCGATCACGGCCGCAGCCCGCACAGGGCAGATCGGCGACGGCAAGATCTTCGTCACGTCGCTCGAAAAGGCAGTCCGCATCCGCACCGGCGAGACCGATGTCGATGCCCTTTGATTCCCACCCTTTTGGCCAAGTCTTCCGGAGTTTGAATCCGATGAAAATCCGTCCCCTGCTCATGACTGCCCTCGGAGGAGCGGCGCTGGGCCTGCTCGCCCTCGATCCCGCCCTGGCGCTGGACGCCGCCGCGCCGGCCGCTGACGCGGCAGCCGCCGCCGCTCCCACGGTCAACAAGGGCGACACCACCTGGATGCTCGTCTCGACGATCCTGGTGATCCTCATGACCATCCCGGGTCTCGCCCTGTTCTATGGCGGCCTTGTGCGCACCAAGAACATGCTGTCCGTGCTGATGCAGGTCTTCGCAGTGTTCAGCCTCGTAGCCATCCTGTGGGTGTTCTACGGCTACTCGCTCGCCTTCACGTCCGGCGGCGAAGGCCTGGGGGCGTTCATCGGCGGCTTCTCGAAGGCGTTCCTGGCCGGCGTGACCCCTGATTCCACCGCCGACACCTTCACCAAGGGCGTAGCCATTCCGGAATTCACCTTCCTGGCTTTCCAGCTCACCTTCGCGGCAATCACTCCGGCCCTCATCGTCGGCGCGTTCGCAGAGCGCATCAAGTTCAGCGCCGTGATGCTGTTCACGGGCCTGTGGCTCACCTTCGTGTACCTACCGATCGCCCACATGGTGTGGTTCTCGGAAGGCTACCTCTTCGCCCTGGGCGCCCTCGACTTCGCGGGCGGCACCGTCGTGCACATCAACTCCGGCATCGCCGGTCTCGTGGGCGCGCTCATGATCGGCAAGCGCGTCGGCTACGGCCGCGACCTCCTCGCCCCGCACTCGCTGACCCTCACCTTCGTGGGCGCTTGCCTTCTGTGGGTGGGCTGGTTCGGCTTCAACGCCGGCTCGAACCTCGAGGCCACCGGCGGCGCGGCGCTGGCGCTCGTCAACACCATCCTGGCTCCCGCAGCGGCGGGTCTCGCCTGGATGACCGCTGAAGCCTTCGGCAAGGGCAAGGCCTCCCTGCTCGGCATCGCGTCGGGTGCGGTTGCCGGTCTCGTGGCCATCACTCCGGCCGCCGGCCTGTCGGGCCCCATGGGCGCGATCGTGCTCGGCCTCGTGGCCGGCGTGGTCTGCTACATCGCCGTGACGGGCGTGAAGAACGCGCTGCACTATGACGACGCGCTCGACGTGTTCGGCATTCACGGCGTAGGCGGCATCGTCGGCGCACTCGGCACCGCCATCGTGGCGGCTCCGTCGCTGGGCGGCTACGGCGTGGGCGAATACACCATCGGCGGACAGCTTTGGACCCAGTTCGTCGCCGTCGTCATCACGTTGGTGTGGACGGGCGTCGGCTCGGTGGTGCTCTACAAGATCGTCGACCTGATCGTGGGCCTGCGCGTCTCCTACGAGGCCGAGCGCGAAGGCCTCGACCTCGCGGATCACGGCGAGCGCGCGTACAACTACTAAGCTTAAAACGAAGCCTCCCAGAGGGCTCGAAAAGAGAAAGCCCCGACCGCAAGGTCGGGGCTTTTCTCATATGTGTCATCTGTCATCCCCGGACTTGTTCCGGGGATCCACGTCTTGTCAGCGCTGCGGCTCCAAAACATGGATGGCCGGGACAAGCCCGGCCATGACGATGCGCGGGACCTGTCACCCGTTCTCGACAAGCTTCTTCAGCTTCCCGCGCCGGATGTCCTGCGATTCCTGGAAGTTGGAGGTGCCGTAGAAATCGCCCTTCGAGTCCATCAGGAAGATCGTGGCCGTGTGGTCCATGGTGTAGTCGGAATCCGTCGGGACCTTGCGGTAATAGACCTTGTAGGCCTTGGCGGTCGCGGCGATCTCCTCCTCGGTTCCGGTGAGCCCGACGATGCGCGGGTCGAAGGACGCGAGATAGGTCTTGAGCAGTTCGGGCGTGTCGCGCGCCGGATCCACGGTCACGAAGGCGACGCGCAGGTTGTCCGCATCCTTGCCCAGGGCCGCGAGGTCCTGGGTCAGGTCATAGAGCGTGGTCGGGCAGACCTCCGGACAATGGGTGAAGCCGAAGAACACCGCGAAGGGCTTGCCCTTCAGGTTCTCGTCGGTGAACGGCTTGCCGTCCTGCGTGGTGAGCTTGAACGGCCCGCCGATCGGCACGCGAGCCTGCTGCGGCTCGGGCACCAGCAGCAGGACGGTGATCAGAAGGGTGAGCGCCGCGACGAAGAAAACCGTCAGCGGCAAGAGCAGGGATCGCTTGAGGATCATGGTCGTCTCCAGACAGGAGGCTTTATCGTGAAAGCTAGTGCTTGTGTTCTGCGGCGGGCGCGGCTTGCCCGCCCATGCCGCGAACCGGGTAGGTCACCTCGACCGTGCCGGCCTTCTCGAACACGAGCGTACCCTTGTGGGTCTGGCCTTCCTTGAGGGGCTCCTTCAGGTCCACGAACATGAGATGGTAGCCGCCGGGCTTGAATTCGACGGTCTCGCCGGGCTTGATTTCCAGTCCGCCCTCCACGGGCTTCATGCGCATGACCGTGCCGTCCAGGGACATCTCGTGAACCTCGACCCGGCTCGCCAGCGGGAACGATCCGCCGACGAGCCGGTCTGGCGTCGATCCCGTATTGGTGATGCGCACATAGCCGCCGCCGACCTTGGCGCCGCCCGGCGTCACCCGTGACCAGGGCTCCTCGATGGTGAGCGCCCCTACCTTGACGGGCGCAGGCGCCGATGCTGACGCCGCGGCGGTGATCGTGACCCCCGGAGCCGGTGACTTCAGGCTGTGGGGATCCTGTCCGGCGGCCGGAATTTCGGTCCATTCCTCGCGGCCGTTGGCACATTCCTGGATGACCGGGAAATACACCGTCGCGCCCGGCTGGAAGATGTCGGTGATCCGCGCCTGGAAGACGAACTCGTCGTAATGCCCGTCGTCGAGGGACCCCGCCCAGGTGATGCCGGTCACGCCCTCGGCCATTGGCGTTCCGGAAAGATCATAGGCCTTCACATAGGGACCCTTGACGGTCTCCAGCGTCCAGCCGGCTTTCGGCATGGGTTTGACCGCGATGACCCCTTCGGGAATGCGGATCTGGACCTTGAGGGTCGGCTGGCCGTCGCATCCATGCGGGATGCGGAGCACGGCCTTGTAGGTGGCATTGGCCGTGGTGCGGGCGTTGTCGAACGAGACATGCGCGAGGGCGGGCGTCGAGATGGCCAGAAATGCGGCCGCTGCGAGCGCGCCGGAATAAGACAGCTTCATGGGACTTTGTCCTGTGGGGTTGATGAGCGAGGGAGCGATCAACCAAGCCGCGGCGGCGCGCGGGAGCCAACAGGCAGAACGTTGGGGACAGGCCGGAGGAAAGGTGTGTGCCGGAACAGGCCTGCGGCAGCCGCGACGGCCACCGGATGGTCGAGGGACGCCGCGACCCGCAGCGGGCCGCCCGGGGCGCCCGCCCCGTGGCAGGTCAGGACGCAGCAGAGGGCCTGGTGAGCCTTCCCGGGGGCATGATCCGGCGCGGCGGGCTCCGACAGGCAGATGACCGCCTGCGACAGATTGGCCGGCGCCGCGTGGAGGGCGCCGCTGGCGGCGAAGAGCACGGCCTGCAGGGCAAGCGCATAGGCCAGCACCACCGAAACGGCGGTCCTTTTCCAGCCCTGCATGAATACCCTGCTCATCATGGACCGGACACTGGTCCGTCCGCGGGTTCCCGTCAACCGCACCCGAACCCGGCTAGAGGTGCACTTAGGGTTAAACGACTCTTAACCCTGCCCTTCCTAAAGTAGGACCAAGTCACTCCAGATCCGGGTCTCACCTCGTCCCATGCGCACCGCCCGCCGTTCTTCTTCCACCTATGACGGCCTCTTTAGCGCCCTGCGGGCTGCCCTCGCCCGCCGGGCGCAGGAGCTCACGGGTCTGTGCTTCATCGCGCTCTCCGGCGCGGTGGCGGTGGCGCTCGCAACCTGGTCGGTGGACGATCCCAGCCTCAACAACGCCACCGATATTCCGGTCCGCAACCTGCTCGGCTGGCCGGGCGCCATCGCGGCCGATCTCTTGATGCAGCTTTTGGGTCTGGGCGCCATCGGGGCTCTGCTACCGCTGGCCCTGTGGGGCTGGCGGCTCATGAAGACGGGCGAGCTTGGCCGCATGCAGCTGCGGCTCGCCTTGTGGGTCATCGGCGCGGGCGCCGCCACGGCGCTCGCAAGCGCCCTTCCGGCGACGGATCGCTGGCCGCTCCCGACCGGCCTCGGCGGCGTCGTGGGCGACGCCATCCTGACCGGCGCGAAAGCCGTCACAGGCCTGTCGAGCGGCCCGGGCAGCGCCATCCTGGGCTTTCTGTTCGCGGGCTTGACGATCCTGACGCTCACCGCCGCCTGCGGCCTCGGCCTGTCCGACGACAAGACCGGCGACCCCGATGAGGATTTCGACGAGCCGCGGCCCGTCAAGCGCCACGTCAAGGCCGCCGATTGGGAAGACCAGGAGGACGCGGCTCCGGACGAGCCCGGCTGGGCCATCGTGTCCCTGGGAGCGCTTGCCCACGGCCTCATGAGCCTGCGCGGGGCCGCCCGGCGCTGGAGCGAGCGCCGAGCCCATACGGACGAAGACGAGTTCGACGCACCAATCCCAAGCGGCTCCAGACGTTCCGGGCAGGGATCGGGCTTCGCCCGGCGCGAGCCCGTGCTTGACGGCGCCCCGCCGCGGGCGCGCCCGGCCCCGAGCGCCGCGCCGATGCATGACGAGGACGAAGAGGAATGGGCCGACGAGCTGCCTTCGGTGCTCCGCTCGCCCCGGTCCGAACCCGCGCCCGCCCGGGTCGCGCCCGCGCCGGCTGCTCCCAAGCCCGGACGGCGCATGGCCCGGGAGGCGCAGCCCTCCCTTCTCGACGAAGGCCATTATCAGCTTCCGGCCCTGACTCTGCTGGCGGAGCCCAAGAAGCCCGCCGGTCCCATCGTGTCCGCCGATGCGCTTGAGCAGAACGCGGCGCTTCTCGAAGGCACGCTGGAGGATTTCGGCGTGAAGGGCGAGATCATCAACGTGCGTCCCGGTCCGGTGGTGACGCTCTACGAGCTGGAGCCCGCGCCCGGCACCAAGTCGTCCCGCGTGATTTCGCTCGCCGACGACATCGCCCGCTCCATGAGCGCGGTCTCGGCCCGCGTGGCGGTCGTGCAGGGCCGCAACGCCATCGGCATCGAGCTGCCGAACCAGAAGCGCGAGACGGTTTTCTTACGCGAATTGCTTGCAAGCCAGGATTTCGAGACCTCGAAGCAGAAGCTCGCCCTGTGCCTCGGCAAAACCATCGGCGGCGAGCCGGTAATCGCGGATCTGGCGCGCATGCCGCACCTGCTGGTGGCGGGCACCACCGGCTCGGGCAAGTCGGTGGCCATCAATACCATGATCCTGTCGCTGGTCTACCGGATGAGGCCGGACGAATGCCGGCTGATCATGGTCGATCCCAAGATGCTGGAGCTCTCCGTCTACGACGGCATCCCGCACCTGCTCACCCCCGTCGTCACCGACCCGAAAAAGGCCGTGGTGGCGCTCAAATGGGCGGTTCGGGAGATGGAGGACCGGTACAAGAAGATGTCGAAGCTGGGGGTGCGCAACATCGACGGCTTCAACGC
>NZ_QOIO01000084.1 GCF_003332305.1 Microvirga aerophila
CGCTTTGATGAGAGGATAGAGTTCCCTCATGCGCTCGGTCGCTGCCCTTGTGGCTGCTGCCGTCCATAGCTGCACCAGCTCAGCGGCCATGCCCTTGGCTTTGAGCTGCTCAGCCTGCTTGTCGATGTGCTGGAGCACTACTCGGATATGGCCGTAGTTTGTGTCTTGAGGCGCAGCAGCTTCACCAAGCGATGAGCCTATCTCTGCAGCCCGACGGCCATACTGTTCACCAGCTTGGCGCGCTGCTTCACGGGCTTCGGTGATAGGGCTCATCTGCTTGCCTCAGTGATTAGACCGCTGGACTTGGTCCACCAGCGCGTCCAATCGGGCCGTTGCAGCTTTTCCTGCCGCCTTCATCCATAGACCGGCCAGCTCATAGCCCAGGCCGCGCTCTGCGAGTTCGCGGGCGTGCTGCTCGATCTCTTGGGCCATTTCTTTGATGTAACCCATGATGACGTCTTCATTCTCAGCCTTGAGGATGCGGGGCAACAGTTCCTCTGCCAGCCCCAGCCCGTACCGTGCCCCGGCCTCGCGTGCGTCCCTAGGCTCTTCTGTCTCGGTGCTCACTTGTTGCTTACCCTCTCGCGCGGAGACTCTCACTGATAACGGTGTTCAATGAGGCCCTGACCTCGCCGCTATCCTCATTCTTCCTCCTGATAGCCTTTTGGGCCGCCAGGCACGCCAGCGCCGACGCTGAGGGGTTTGCTACCGGTTCTCGCTGGACCTGCTACCGCCTCTCTTGCCTCGTGTGGACGCCACGTTCTGTTAGGAGGAAAAGCGGATCGGTCGGGCCTAAGGGCTGACGGTCTGATCGAGCTAAACGGCGACCGGCTCTTCGTTCCTGACTGGGATAGGCTGAAGGAAGCAGGCGAGTTCGATCCCACCTACCTGTATCTGGAGAGCGATCGGGCCGCGGCATGACCTTCAGCCTTCAGCCCCTGCGCGTTGCAACCGGCTTTGACGACGAAGGCATGATGATCCTCGACGAGGAGAAGCGGCTGGTGGCGGTGCTGGTGCACCTCTCGGATGAGAACGAGGTGGCTCCGGGGCAGTGGTACCTGGAGGCAGGCTTTGGCCGCCTTGATGGCGGAAGCCACCCGCTCTTCTCCAACCTGGATCAGGCACAAGCCTGGATTAGTCAGCGTTTCGAAAACAGACGGTAAGCGGCTTCCGCTCGAATACGCTGCTTCCGGTTCGATAAACACGCTTACGCGAAATTCCGCGGAGCATCTGTCGCTAAAGAAGAACGCCCTAGCCGAGGAGGGTAGAACTCTCGACCAGGGCGCTTGCAGTGCTGAGCCCACTGCGTCGGACAGATACACAACGGGCCCGGTTCAACCACCCTGCAAGGTCACGGTAAACTATCGGTAGCTGCTCGTGGGCAGTTCCATAAAGCGTCTTTCCACGAAATCCGATCCCGTTCTTACATTTGGGGTGCGACTTCAACTGAAGGAGCATGGCGCTAACATGCGCATTGATCCGTGCAGCCTGTGCGTCAGCAATCTGGCTTTCGGCATCATCCTAAAATATCGGCTGGCTTGCGATCAGTCATTGCCTCAGGCCCAGCGCATTACGCGGCCTGCCAAGGGTTATGAAGCCGACCCTGGCCCGAGAGGAGTCATCGACGCCTACTGCTCGGTGAAGAAGGTGAGCACGACCTTGCCCTTGTCGCTGACCAGGCAGACAAAGCGATTAGGCTTGTCGCTCTTCTCGCGCTGGAGATAGGCGTCACCCATGACTACCATCTTGATCGGCGTGTCCTCGACTTTGGTCTGTGCCTTGGAGATCGCCAGCGACTCGATGTCGAAGGTCAGGTGCTCAATCGAGGGTGAGCGTTCCTTGAGGGCAGCCAAGCCGGACAGGCGACAGGCCTCTACCTCGGCTGGAACTTGGGCGAAGGCGGGCGACGACATAATGAGACAGCTTGTAAGAGCACCAACTATGTAACGCATGGGAAGCTCCTCGGGAGAAGAAGGGATTGGCGTAACCTGTGGTAGTCGAGGCAGAGCAGCTTGTTATTGATATGCGGTCCCTCGCACGGCACGATCGACTTCACTGATCATGTCTGACAGGCGATAAGGCTTTGCGAGAAAGGCGGCTTCCGTTGGAACACGGTTTCCATGACACCTGCGGGAGCGGCCTGATGCGAAGACAACCGAAAGGCTCGGCTGAGCCTCAAGAGCTTTGTTGGCAAGATCGCAGCCATCTCCTCCACCCAGGTTGATGTCTGTGAACAACACATCCACTGCCTCGTGTGCGAGGATCACCGCGGCCTCTTCGGCGCTGGCCGCAGAGAAGACTGCGAACCCCGCTTCCTCGAGAGCTTCCGCGGCAATCTCGCCGATCATCAGCTCATCTTCGACCACAAGAACACGCTTGCGACAGGTATCGGCGAACTGGTCCTCGAGCTTTGACCTTCGCGTCCAAGCAGATAAGATTGGCGTCATGGCGAACATGCCCTTACTTCGAGAGTTCGCTTGGTTAACTGTGAACCGAAGGGAGGCGTTCACCCGCAGAAACGGTTTCCGCTCAACATGGTGAGCGATCCGTTAACAGCCGCGCCAACGGTCCTGGAGGTTCACAGCTCTCTGGAGATCTGCTGTGTCAATAACCGGCCTTCCGCGAGATCCTCTTGATTGGTTCCGCAGAGGGCACGTTTGCCGATGAGCCTGGATCGGCCTGACTACGGATGGCTCGGGTGCGCTCGATAAGATCAAGCGTCTGCTCGATCACTTCTTTGGCGCTCTCAATCGCCTCCTGAAGGGCGCGGCGGGTCTGTTCGGTCTGGCTGATGATGTCATCCATAGGAGGAAGCCTGCACTCTGACTATGCGGCGTGGCGCGACGGTTTCCGGATGCGAGACTTCACCTGCGAGAGAGCAGCACGGATAGGCGCAGCCACCTGTGCGTCGTGCGCTTCCTCGATCAGGGTTGTGACAACCCTCGAGGCCGCTGGTCGCGTGCTCTCAGTCATTCCGTTACGCTCTCCGCGATCTAAGATGGGAGCGTATGCCCTCAACCCTGCCGGCTAAGAACCAGGCTGAGCCCTTCGAGTTCCCTAAAGACGCTTATCGGAATTACGCGATCCAAGGACTCGGCGACTGACTCTCGTCGTGGTGCTGTCCTTCGTGGAACGTGACGCGGGCGACCTCGTCTCTGATCGCCTGTGCCGTCTTGGGCCCGATGCCCTCGAACCGCTCGATCCGGCCCGCGATTGCCCTGAGCTGGGTGATGGTCCGAATGTTCTCTCTCCGCAGCACGTACCAGGCCTTGGGAGGCAGGCGGAGACCTTTAAGGGATCCGAGGTGGGTTCCGTTATGATGAGGCATCTGGCTTACCTTCTGGCTCAATGCGCGCAGTACCATGAGCTGCCTGATGACGGCCATGGTGGCTTGGCTGCCTTCCGACTTGCCGAGGATCTACCAGCATCGGTCAGATTGTCCGGAAGAGCTTTAATGTAAGTTAGTGCCGTGGCCGACCATTCCATAAAGGGCCTTCTGCGAACCGGCTCCGTTCAGGCGCGACAGGATCTCGGACCAGGAGTAGGATGGGGCAACAGCCATATCGATCTGCCATCCGCCATCGAGGCGCTGATCGAGCGTCCCGCTACACGAGGGAGGAGCTCATGCGACAGGTCCTGTTTGGGTTGGCCGGGGTGCTGGTGGCAGGTGCTGTCTGCGCCGAGGAGTATAGCTTTTCAGCCCTGATCCAAGATGCGTATCCCGATCAGACCATCATCCAGTGTGATGGGCCAAGGATCAGCGGGCGGGTGCCAATAAAAGGCTGCACGTTGCGTGAACGGGCCGTCGCGTACCCAAACCATCACAGGCCGCTGCGCTCCCCCGGAGTGGCTTGTGCGGCTGGGCATCCAATCGAGTTTCATCCTAACGGCACGCTGGCGGAGTGTGTGCTGGATGCCGAGCAGCCGGTGGATGTTACCGGTCTTGGCTTCAACGTGCCCTTACGGGGCTGCAAGGGGCGGGTGCGCTTCGATAAGGATGGCTGGCTGGAGTGCTAGCTCTTGCAGAGAGTTATGCGACACTGGCCGGTTCCATAAACGCCCTTGCGCGAAATTCTGCAGAGGATCTGTCGCCAAACAAAAACGCCCCAGCCGAGGGGAGTCGTGGACCCTCGGCCAGGGCGAAGGCTGCGTTCGGCAGAACACAGCAATGGGCAGATGCGCAACACGCCCGCTTGCACGTATCCTGTACGGCCAAGGTAAATATTACGTAGCCGCTCGTGGCCGTTCGATACTGGAGGTTACGCGAAATGGCGCGGCAGGTTTTCCGCGCGGTATGGGAGTTCTGGAATGCGTGCCTTACGCGCGTGGATCGGCACCCCTGACCTGGAGCTGATCCTTGGCCGGTATTATATCCAAGTCCGGTCGCTATCTTTGGCCCGCTGGAATGGGAGGGCTCCCTCATGACGCCATTCCCCATCAACCCCCATCTGATCCAAGACCTTGAACATTATGCTGCCTCCAGCATCGAGGACGATCTCCTGTTGACGAAGGTGAGAGCCCAGTACCCTAAGGCCTCTCTTGCCGAGATCAGACGGGCAGCCCTCTACATCACGACGGATCCTTTTCCAGCAAACGCCGCCGTCGCGGCCCGCATGTCTCGGTTTGTGAGAAGCCTAGGTCAGTGATTGGCGTTATGGAACGCGTTAGACGGGAGCCGGGGCCTCGCGCGGCCATTCCATACTGACGCTTATGCGAATTACGGCGATTGGTTTTCTGCGCGTGCGAGGCGTTCCGACAGAACCCGGATCAAATCGAAATGGTCTTTCCGAGCCTTCTCCACGGGTTGACCGGAACCAACGTTCGCTAAGGCGCGAATTTGCTTTTCCTCATAGGCAATGCGCTGCCGGATGCTGTCCGGGGTAGTGTGCATGGCCGCCTCTTTTTGCACCCATCTGGATTGTTGACCGTTCGCCTTAGGCATCGGATCCTCAGGATTGCTGTCCCAGAAGGTCAATCTAGCCTGCGGGGTAAGCAGGGCAATAAGCGGCTCTGTCACTTCTGCTCGATGGGAGGGGTTTCACGTCTCATCCGGTCAAGCAAACTCCGGACCCTCGTGCCCTGGAGGCCGGTTCCATATAGGCGGTTCCGCGAATACAGGGGTTGCTTTTCCACACGCCCGAGGGCTCAAGGCTTTTCGGCCGTGGCCACGATGACCGGCATCGGCAGCTCGAATGCGCCGTTCCTTGCGTAAGCGCCGACGGCTTGTCGCACCGCATCGCGGATGGCCGCCAGAGCCTCTGGCGTCTGCGCCCGAAGCAAGGCGGCGGCGCGGACGGACCCTTTCATGATCACCTTGAAGGGTTCGTCCGGCGACGCTACGCGCCAGATCAGCGGGGTCTTGGTAACGGTCACAGAGCGGAAGCCCGCAGTCTCGAGGCTCCGCTCACATTGGGCGGGATCGCCGAACAGGAAAAAGTTGGGTCCGGGCGGCAAGGAAACATCCATCCGACCGTGGGCTTGCACGGCGCTGTAGAACATGCCGAAGCCGATGCACTCCGGCGCCCAGGCGCTGAAGGCCACGCGCCCCCCGCTGCGCAGCACGCGGAACGCCTCGCGGAGGAAGGCATCCGGGTCGGGAAAATGCGGCATCCCGAAGTTGCTGATGACGGCATCGAAACCGCCCTCCGGGAACGGCAGCGCGCCGGCATCACCCTCGCGGAATTCGATGGTCGGATAGTGCCGTCGCGCCAGAACAAGCTGCGTGGCCGAGAAATCGACCCCAACGACCTCGGCGCCGTGCTCGGCCGCTGCGGCCGCGGCATAGCCTGGCCCTGTCGCGACATCCACAACCCGCGCGCCGCGCCTGACCCCGGCGGCAGCGAGAACCGCCTCGACGGCTTGCGTCGTGAGGGGCGAGAGGTGATCGTGGTATTCGGTCACGACGTCCTGCGCCGACCAGCCCTGATGCTCAAAGTCGCGAAACGAGGTGTCCGGCTCTGTCATCGCAGCCTCCATCGGATCGGGGCATCCGAGAGCCTACCTTACACCAGTCCAAACAGGGGTGACGAGGACAGTTGCATACAGGGCCTTCCGCGAAATTCGCGGCTCAGTTGACAGTCTCGGTCGGGCGATCCTGGATGCTTCTCTCAAGCTCGAGCATACCGCTGGTGATGCTCGCCCAGCTTCCAGCCATCAGCAGTGTGGCCGAGACATTCACAAGTGCCAGGACGATTACCAGGACCATCACGAGGCGGGGAAACTCTGGCGGCTGTCGGCCGCGATCCCCTGACCAGTTGATCCTATGCTGAAGGTTGGAGGCGATCATCGGGCCATTCCTCAAAGGAAGTCCAACCAAGCCTGCCGTATAATGCGCTTCCTGCGTCAACGGCGAGGTGCGCCAGGGCACCTGGACGGATGCGAATTACGTGGCCCCCGCGTGCGGTTAGGCGCATCATCAGCAGCAGTTTGGCGTTGGGCCCAGCTCGGCATACCGCCATGTCGATGACACTGAACAGATGCGAAGTACTTGCTAAGATTGACCGGGACATCGCTGAGGGCGAACGGCATGTGGCTGAGCAGATTGTCCTGATCAAGTGGATGAGAGAGGAGTGCCTCGACACGACCTTGGCGCAGAAGTTGCTCTGTAATCTAGAACAAGTCCTGGAGCATTGGCACGCCCACCGACAGTCTATCTTGGAAGCCAACCCGCAAGACCGAGCGTAAGATCTCTAATTCCATAAAGGGCGTTCTGCGAATTACGCGGACGATCTTCTTGCGCGTATGACTAGGCGATATGCGCGATAGCAGAGATCAGCGCGACAATGATGGTTGGCCCAATACCTGCACCTAGCGCCTAAGAAGCCAAAACGAGAGCAGATAAGCGGAGCATGAGCGACCCTCCTCTATCAATGCTCCCGCCAGAGCGGTCTGGGAGGCCAGATATGCAATCCGGTGGGAGTTCAGCGTCCGCTAAGCATTAGCCATAGGGCTCACTTCGTGGATTGGGACGGGGTTATTAGGGGTGCCTAGAGCCTGCGTAGGCTGGCTCGCTCATTAACGCGGTTGTGGCACCAACTGTCGTAACGGCGGTCAGTGCCAGCACTGCGGCAAGAGCAAGCTTGCGGAAGTAGGTCATCGCCATTCTCCGGGTTGCGGGAAGGCAAGATTGCTTCCCGATTGCGATGATGCTCACTTCCGAAGTGTAAATCTGTGATCTAGTTCACAGTTTTCAGGGCTCAGGCATGAGACGGTGTTCCCGCGCGCGAAGCCGTTCATAAGCCCTCAAGCCTCAATAGCCCGCCGAGCATTCCATAAAGTGTCTTCTCGGAAATTGGACGACGGTTTTCCGCGCAGTATCGGCGTTATGGAATGCGGCCACGCTTCCTGACCCTCGCGCGATCTGCGGCCAAAGGCTCAAAACCCCGGACCAAAGCTCTAGGACCAACAGCAGATCACAACCGCCTCTGATGCAGCGAAGATCAGGATGATCGCCGCAACCAACTGCATTCTCTCCCTTGGCGTGTTGCTTGGTACTGCGTTCTGTTCCCTTGGTTGCTCGATCCAGTTGCCGGAGGCAGGGGCAAAGCCTCCGGCAACTGCTCCCACGAGAGGTTTTTCAGGTCACATCCCTTGATCGGAGAGGGAGCATGTCACACGAACGGCAAGCTCAGTGGACTCATCGGCTTGAGCGCCTTCATGCCTTGAGAGAGCGCTTGACTGCCGCCAACCATTATGACCGGGCCTACAAGGCCTACCTCACCATTCAGCACGTGTATGACCGCTGGGCGGATGAGATGTTCGGCTTGCATACGTAGCCCTGCTGCCGCTTGGCTCGTGCCACGGACTTCAGCGCCTGGCCTACAGTTGGGCCGTGCGCTACCCCTTCTCGCATCAGTTCGTCGGTGTGATTTCGATTACAGACGGTTTGCTGGGTTC
The DNA here is from genome assembly GCF_003332305.1 of Microvirga aerophila. GTDB lineage: Bacteria > Pseudomonadota > Alphaproteobacteria > Rhizobiales > Beijerinckiaceae > Microvirga > Microvirga aerophila. The sequence continues at coordinate 7,897 of NZ_QOIO01000084.1, forward strand.
CAGGGCATGAAAGTGCAGTAGCTGTTCTCACGATAGGAGCTGAGATCATGAATGCCTGCTCTCACTGCTGGTCCCGCTATATGGATGCTATGGTGCTCTCGCGCGAGGCTTCAGATCCGTCCATAAGCAAGGCCTTGATCCGAGAAGCTTACACGTGGCTGCAACGCTACTTCGATGCCGAGGATCGGGCAGTGGCTCAGCTGGAACGACTCGCAGCACGCTAACTCCTGCAAGCGAACCCTATTCCAAGAGTCATGCTTGATCGGGGAGCGCAGCTCGTCAGGCATGAGGCGCCCGTTCTTTCACCGGTTGACGAGAGCCAGCGGGGGCGAGGGCAGTGGCATCCAGTGCGTCGGCTCACAGGGGACGCCGCCAGCACTTCGCCATCTGGTTCCATCCCAATAGCCTTCAAAGACATTGCCGTAGATGGCCCACCGGCTATCCATGACGCTGGCAAAGGTTGCCGGAGTCTTGAGCTGATCGTCTGCGGCCTCCTCACGCGGTGCGACCGCCTGGGTCTGAGAAGCCTCGACGAGATCGCCGCCCCCGTCCTCCTCGGCTTCGGCCGACTGGCTTTCGTCCGCCTCTTCCGCCGTGACGGTGATGCCCATCTCGGAGAGCTGATCGAGGACGTCCTTGATCTGCTTCGGGGAGAACTTGTTAGAGGGCAGAACCTCATTCAGCTCGTCGTATGTAACATAGCCTCGCTTCTTCGCAAACTTGATGAATCGTCGAACGGCGGCGTCGGCCAGGTCGAGCAGAGGCCCATCGCTCGGTCGCAGAGCCTCTATCGCCTCTGAGCTTCCGCGAGGGAAGGGATGCGGGTAGAGCAGGAGTGGCCTGCCTCTGTCGCGTGGCGCAGTGGCAATGGGTTTCCAGGCTGTCATTAGAACCCTCCTGCTACGAACTTCACTTGGCACCGCCCTCTCGACTAAACGCCTCGGCTTTGCCGAATGCCCTGCAACAGTCTGTCCAAAGCTGCTTCAAGCTTTGGGTTTGGATCTAAGGCTTTTGGAGGGAGGCCGATTCCCTTTCTTAAGTCGCCCAGATTCACCGTAGGAACCGCTTCGCTCTTGCATTTGGGCGAGTTAATTTTTTGAGCCCCTGGGGAGACCCTGGACGGGCGTGGGGCGCTGGATGGAGTAACGGGCCGCCGATCCCGAGAATGGCCGCCACGAGCCGCCGCTGCGCGTCCGTTGGCCTTGATGAAGGCGGGCGCGTACTCCGACCCGAACACGAAGCGGATCGGCTTGCGGCGCAGGCCGTCTTCCGTGGCCTTGTACTTTGATCCGGAGGAGATGGCGCGATCGAGGAAGCCGATCTCCTCAAGGACGCGGATTGCCCCTCTCACCTTCGCCTCGGACAGCCTGAGATCGTCGCGGTCGGCGAGCTCGCGGCGATCCATCACAAACCCCTCGACGATCCGCCCGGGCGCTGACCAGAAGCGAGCGATGAACATCGCCAGAGAGAAAGCAGCCTCCCGGTTGCGGAATGGCATCAGGGCTGCCGCCAGGCGGTCCCGTATTTCACGTGGCAGACGATAAGGCCCCTCCCCCTGAGACGGGTGGAAAGGCCGGCGGACTCGTCGCGCTCGCGCCTGCATGGGCAGGACAAGCGGAAGCCGCGCTTGAGCAACAAGCATGTGTTCCCCTTCGGTCTGCAAGGCCTGTCGCAGGGGGAGGTGCTTCATGTGGGCAAAGCTCCGCCGTCGCGAAAAATGACGTTTTCCGCTTGACGAAAGCACAGCGCTTAGGGGATGATCATGTCGCCAAACGATGATTTTCCCCGGCGCTTGCCGGACATGAGGCCCGCCCCTTCGGCGGGCTTTTGTGTGTCTAGGCTCTACTCGTCTCCTCGATGCGCGATTCAGTGCGCGCACCACCGGCTACGGTGAACGGCGGACTCACCACCGTCAACAGGCCGAGCCTTAAACTGACTCCACACCTGTTAACGAGCCGTTAACTATTCGCCTTGAGGCTACTGCGCCGAAGTGGAAGTCCCCGTGCTGGTCCTGACAGAGAGTGACCGCTATGGCCGATCCCCAGCCGTGTCACGAATGCCGGAGACTTGTCGCGCGGACCAAGAAGCGTGGGAGCTCACACAGCACCCTTAAACGGGTGAAGAGGCGGCCGGATATCGGGCACGTGCCTGACATCAGCCGTGCCCCTGAATATCAGTGTGTCATCTGTGGGTTCATCCTCGCCCAGGCTCGAAACGAGACGAGCCGGACGTGGCGCTTCGGGAAATGAACGGCGTCACGGCCTATTACTAAGAGCCGCTAGACTCTCCCTGCGGTGGTGTAGCCGCATGGATTTGTTGTCTGTAGTGCCATTAAGTCACGTGAATGAAATGACGTGCCAGATATGAATGCAATGACTTCATTGAATGCATTCATTTCATTGGAATCACGTCAGGTCATGTGACGCGACGAGCATTAACGGTTATTTAATTCAAGGCTGATGAATTACTCCGGCGTACTTCGGAGACATTCATGCCAATTATTGTCGTCAGCAACCCCAAGGGAGGTACGGGTAAAAGCACCACGTCTCTTGTCCTTGGCACCACGCTCGCGCGTCATGGCGCATCCGTCACTGTCTTTGACTGTGATCCGAACAAGCACCTGGTGGCTTGGCGCGACGGACCAAGTGCGAGCGCGGTCAAAGTGATTGGTCATGCCGACTCCAGCAATATCGCAAGAATGCTCAAGGCTGAGGCCGCCGAACGTCAGTTCGTAGTTGCTGACCTCGAAGGCACTGCCTCCTTGCTTGTGGCGTCAGCCATCCTTGCGGCGGATCTTGTGGTTATCCCAATGCAGGGGTCAGCCATGGATGCTTCCCAGGCTCGCCGCGCCATTTCCTTTATTGACGACCAAGCCGCAGCTGTTGGCCCCCGCCCGTATCAGGTCCTTTTCACCCGTACGAAACCAGGCTTTGCGACCCGGGACGAGCGAGCAATCCGAGACACGTTCATCGGGGCAGGGGTGCCAATGCTCAAGACGGATCTGGCTGAGCGGGCGGCCTATCGGTCAATGTTCACGTTCCGCCAGAGCCTTGAAGAGATGGACCCGACAGCAGTCAACGGCCTCGACAAGGCTATCGAAAACGCCGATGCGCTGGTCGCTGAGATTATCGAGTCATTGCGCGGAATGCGGAAAGCAGCGTGAGAACTGACACCATGACGAAACCTGTTCCAGCCGGCCTTGCATCTCTAACAGACTTTCGGCCAGCAAGTCCTTCACAAAGCATCCATGAACATGCCGCGCCTCCTATGAAGGCGATTGCGGAGGCGCATGGTTTCGTGGAGCGCAATCCTGTTGTGCCTCGCAAGCGGCGCAAGCCGGTTGATGAGCCAACTCACTCGTTTACGGCTCGAGTGAGCGTACGTTCAGCCAACGCCTTCATCGAATGGTGCGAACGGGAGCGGATCTCTTATCGAGAGGGCTTTGACAGGCTTGTGGGTCTGATCGATCGGGCCTGATCCAACGAATGTGGCACTCGCATGAGCTAATATCGGGATCTCATACCTACACCTTTACGTCCGGGAGCTGGCGTTGAGTGATGACAAGGAAACCGTTGCAACCCGCCTCTGGCGTGACCGGGTGCAAATCCGCGAGCAGGAGCGGAACGACGCCCAGGCTCGCGCCCGCATCGCCGAGGAGAAGGTGGCGATCCTCATGGCCGAGAACGACCGGCTCACGGCCGAGAACGCGCGGCTGCGTGCCCTGCTCAACCCGGATGCAGTCCGAACTCGCCCCGAGACTGAACAGCAGATGCAAGCCCTCAGGGGCGCGCTAATGCCTCTGCTTGTTCAACCAGCTGTGATTATGAATTCATAAGAATGTTTCGGAGGAGAACGGCGCAAATGTATCGCGCCGCCCTCCTTATGAGCGACTTTAGCGCCCGTGGCGTGCAACTTGATGGATGTCGCTCCGGGAGAGGCCGATGTCCGAAAGCTCCCGGTCGGACAGGGCAGACAGTTGACGGGCTGTCTCACGGGAGCGCAGCCACCGACCAAGGCTCGAAAGAATAACTGATAGAAACATGACTCGACCTCAACAATGGGCCAGCACGAGCGCAACCGCGCCCCGCGTTGGCAACGAGAAAAAAGCCACCTGGGTGGTGGCCGAGTTTTGGGAGGAAACCCGCCACGGAAGGCCGCGACGGATGAGCGGCATGTAAGGCGCATGAGACAGGAGATGAACCCCGCGAGAGCCCAGACCACCCATGAGCAGACGGCATGGAACAGGGCAGGGGTGTTTACACCCTGTTAAGTCATCGTGGCGCCCGTCCGGGCATCGCTTGACAACCTGTCTCTCAACGCAAAAATTATCCTGAAATACGGAGAAGTTGCTGTGGATGTGGTCGTGACGCCTGCGGCGTTCAAACCGCGCGCTTGGACGTTGAGCGACCGGCTTAGGCGGCCCCTTGGGACAATCACCGAAGCATCCCCAAAGCTCTTCGTCGTCAATGCAGACAAGGCCTCCGGATGCAGCTCGTCGATCCGACAGACGAGAGCACTGGCAATGACCAACACCGTGCGCTTCCCACCCGGCACGGATATTCACGCCCTCGAAGAAAAGCAGTTCCTTGGGAGCGTCGGAGGCTTGTCGGTCTCAGTTGCCCAACAGGCAGGGAAACCAGCCGCCCCGCTCATCCTGGTCGTTCTGGGAGGCGTGGACGGCATCAATGCCCTCCATTCCTTCAGCCCCACGCCAGAGGGCGCGCAGCTTGCGGTGCTTGCCGGCCGTGTTGCCGT
>NZ_QOIO01000085.1 GCF_003332305.1 Microvirga aerophila
GTTGCACAGGCTGCTTGGGCCGGCTGACGATCCAATGACTAGCGCTTCGAGGCGTCTCGCGCCTGTAGCTCCTCGCTGACGGCCCATCGCTTGAGCTGGGCTCCAGCGCCCCCTTTGGGCTTTTCCTTCTTCGGCTTCTTCGCCTCTCGATTGCTGTGCTGCTCGCGGTGTGCCATGGCATAGCCCTCCAAGGCTTCAGGGTCCTCTCACGCCGAAGGATTCCGACTAACAGAGCATACCACTCCGTGCCATTGCTGACTCAGGCAGCGATGAGGTACCGCTAACCCACCTTCGGGACATCATCCCCGGGCGGCTCAGTAGGTTCAGGTGGCCGCAGCCCAGGCTCCGGATCAGGAGCGGGAATATCAGGCTGGGGCGGGGCAGGGATGTCCGGCTGCGGTGTGTCAGGGTAAGGAATATCAGACATGGAGACGTCCTCAGTGCTTTCTGGAGAAGACGCTACCACT
>NZ_QOIO01000086.1 GCF_003332305.1 Microvirga aerophila
CCTGTCGCCAGCATGGAATCAGACATGCGCCCGGCTGAAAACCCTGAATGAGTCAGCCTTCACGCCTCTTGGTATTATTCTTTTTCAAGGTGGCACGCGAGCGCACGGAAACCATCGATCATCCTGTCAACCGTGAGATTCTTGTTCACGAACCTCCTGATTGAGGTCTGAAAGGCTAATTTTGGCTCCGGGTACTGTGTGAAGAATGCTGCCATGGCATCTGCCATGGAGGAGGCCTTGTACTCAGGTACAACCTGTCCGGTGATCCCGTTAACTAGGCTCATGATTTCGCTTCCATGGTATGGACCATCAGGAGATCGAGAAAAAGCAATTACAGGAAGGTCATATGCAAGTGCATGATTTATTGAGAGACCAATCCGCCCGCCCATAGCGAATGCATCGGCTGCTAGCATGTATCGCGCGATTTCGCCTTCATCGTAAATGGCGCCAGGTAGACTAACGGAATTGTTAAGCTCCGGCCCGGCAGTGTGCTCGATAGCCGAGCGCTCCGGTCCATCTCCGAGGATTGTCAGGCGCGCATCAGGGAAGTGCGTTCTAAAGAGCAGAAATGCTTGAACAAGGATCGGAAAATTTTTCTCTCTAGTCAGGCGACCGATCGACACTAATTCCGGCCACCCTCGTCTCAAATGTGGGAGGGCAGTGTCCCGGAAATGTCGGACGTGGTCGATATCAATGGTATTTTGGGCGACAAACAGAGGTTTATTTGGGAACACTTTGCGCAAATGCTTTCGCCCGTCCTCGCCGTACAGAATGCACCCATCTGCTCCCGCATATGCAGCAAAATACGGAGCCTGCGAAATTAGCCCTCTTATTCCGTCGCGGGACCGCTCCGGATGGTAGCCAATGGTCCAAAAGAAAACCCTTGGGCCGGATCTAGACCATCGCCGGACCAGAAGCTCCCAAGTCGAGGACATACCCAATGCGCCTTCAGCGACAATGGCGCTTGGGCGAAACGTATCAATGATTTCTTTGATGGGTACGTCAACCTGTGTTGATCTCTCACCTCGCTGTCGGAACTCGAACCCATGCAGGAATGGCTCGTTCGCCTCCAGACGCATCTGCATACTGACAATGTTGCTGCCATAGGCAACCGGCCAGCCGAGTTCCGCATAAATGCGGCGGAAAACTGGCAAGCGGTAGGATGGAACAACTCGCTGGAGTATCAAAACATTTGGCATGATGTACAGAAGTTCAAGTACCTCATTCGTCGGGCGTGCGGGTCGCAACGCAGCTCATCGTGGTGAGGGCCGCTTATGCCCGACCATCTTCGTAGTGAGTATCCAAGCATAGGCGAGGTTCGTGCCCAAATAGCGGCGCCACATCCGCCTTGGCTCCTGCGCAAGGCGGTACAGCCATTCAAGCCCTGTCATCTGCATCCAAGCCGGGGCGCGCCTCACAAGTCCGGCGATAACATCAATCGATCCACCAACGCCCATAACGACGGGCACATCAAACATTTCTCGCCAGCGCCTTACGAATCGTTCTTTTTTGGGACTAGAAATCGCGACAAAGAGTAGGTCTGGACGAGCGGAACGGATTGCCTCAACAATCGTGTCCTCTTCTGACTCTCCAAAGTAGCCGTGGTGATATCCTGCAATCTCGATTCCTGGGTATCGTTGTTTAATCTTCATCATAGCAGTGGTGAGGACATCTTGGCGTGCGCCTAGAAAATAAGGTCGCCAGCCCTCACGCGTACATCGATCAAGGATTGCCTGCATTAGATCGATTCCGCTCACGCGCTCCGGAATATGGATGCCGAACAACCTACAGCCAAAGACAACTCCCATGCCGTCGACATTGACAATATCGCTTTCCATAACATCCGACCTTAGAACTGGATTTTGACGCATCGAAACAAGCTTCGCGACGTTGACCACGACATGCTGAATCTGGGTCTGTTCGCGGATTGCCAGTTCGACGATCTCGAGAGTTTCAGACATGGAGAGAGCATCAAGCGAGCAGTCGAGAAAGTTGACTCGTGCACGTTGAGCGTACTTTATCAAATCATCTCTGGTCATGACCAAACCCCCTACTCGCGAGAAGCCGGAGACCGAGTGTGTGCATCATCCAAACCTGCGTCCAACGAGGGTAGATGATATGAGACATGACACGCCCCTTCCGTTGATAGGCAAATGCGCGCTTGCTTGGAAGCCACAGGTTTCTTATGGCGGAGCAGAGTACAGTATCAGCTATATCGGCCCAGCCGGATGTTGGGCGCAGCCTATCGAGCGTAATAACCATCTGAGCAAAATTGTTGGCGTCAAGTGGCCCGCGCCCGTTGCTGTAGTAGGGAGTTGTGCCATCGGATAGCAGGAACTTTTCAAGATAATATTCCAGCCCTCGATTTATTGGCGTGTTTAAGTCGGTCCTACCAAGAAGGGAGCGGCAAAGGTCGAGCGCCTCAAGTACGTAGCCTGTGTGAAAGCCGTCGGTAAATCGGTGGTGGAGAGCCTCACCATAGTACCATCCCCCGTCTTCCCTCTGGGAGAGAACTGAACGGTCGATTGCTGCATCCGCTAAGTCACGCCACGCCAGCGGTCCGCCGGACCAGCATCCGAGCGCGAGCACGAACGCTCCCCACAGGTTGGCGTTGTGTACCATCGTATCTGCCCCAGGTACGTATCCAATGTATCGGCCTCGCACAGCCGATTGCCTGGCCAATGTGCTGGCTACGAACGCCGCTGCACCATCAACAATAGCGTTTAGATCGTCGTCGACCATACTGGCGCATTCAACAAGGGCGCGCACAGCGTAAGCAGTTGCGATTACGTTGGGGGTTCCAAGTGGAACATAGAATGCCTTGGCCTGCCATGCGAACGGATAACCCCACGCTCCCTGACCCCAGACGGTTGGGCTACACCGCGCGAGAAGCAAGTGCCTGACTAAGTTTCGGCATTTATCTGACTCTCCAGCTCGAAGATAGGTTCTTGCCCCTAGTGCCATTGAGACCGGGTTGGCAGTCGGTGTCACCCGCGCCAGCGTACGTAGATTAAGAGGGGAGCGTTTGAACAATTGGCTCCAGGCAAGGCGCGCAAGGCGGCTCTTTATCAATGGCGTCGAAGCAAACAGCTTGCTGTTTAGAGCATCGTAGGGATCCCATCCGCTGAAACCACTCGCGTCGAGCCGGGCCTCAACCTGCTCGAAGATGTCTTCGAGGAAGATCCTATTCACCTGCGCCTGCCCAATTCGATATTCTACAGTAAATGATGTAAAGTGCAGCCAAGTCTCGCACTCCACCGGGAAAACGTGCGCTACTGATCCTGTTATAAGCGAGAATGCTAAGAGCAACCAACCGCAAAGAGCAAGTGCTATGAAACAACTCGGACAAAGTTACAGGAGCGGAAAAATTACTCTAGAAGATGTAGGGTATCCGGCTCTGCGTGCGGGTGGTGTTATTATTCGCACCGCCTTTAGCGTAGTCTCAGTTGGAACGGAAGGGACCAAAGTGCGTGAAGCACGTATGAACCTTCTCGATAAGGCGCAAGCCCGTCCCGACCAAGTCAGACAAGTCGTCGACACAATGCGTCAGCAAGGGTTGCGGGCAGCCTACCAGAAAGTCATGAACAGGCTCGAGCAACTCACTCCTTTGGGCTACTCACTATCGGGGTATATTGTAGAGATTAATGCCGGAGAGACTGAGTTCTCTGTTGGCCAAAGAGTTGCAGCAGCTGGGGCCAATCTAGCGAATCATGCTGAGTACAATTTTGTGCCGCGTAACCTTGTGGTTCCCGTACCAAATGACGTAGCGCTTGAGCAGGCTGCCTTCACCACCATTGGTGCTGTGGCACTCCATGCTTACCGCCAGTCTGGATGCTTCTTAGGCGAAGTCGCAGTCGTGATAGGTCTCGGCCTCGTGGGCCAGATCTTAACCCGAATTCTGGTCGCCGCTGGAGTGCATGTCATCGGAGTTGATCTCTCTGCAGAACGAAGCAGTCTGGCCAAGGCCGCACATGTTACCGCCGCAGGAATGCCAGATGAGTCGTCCTGGCGTAATGCGCTCAATCGGCTGACTGGAGGACGGGGCGCAGATGTTGTGCTGCTTACAGCCGGCTCAAACGATAACGCGCCTCTTGATTTGGCTGCCACCGCAGTGCGTGATCGCGGGAGAATTGTTATCGTCGGCAAGACCAAACTTGACCTCGATTATAACGTTTTTTTTAAGAAGGAGATCGATGTCAGGTTCTCTCGATCGTATGGACCAGGACGCTACGACGCAATCTACGAGGACGAGGGCCGCGATTATCCCTATCCATATGTGCGGTGGACACAGAGACGAAATCTGGAGGCATTCCTTCAGCTAGTCTCATCGAAGCAAATTGACTTGAAACCGCTCGTGAATGTCGTGCGATCGTTCGAGGATGCAACTGAGGTTTACGATCGCATGCATGAGGGTACATTGCCAGGGATCGGGATCCTCTTTGACTACAATGTCAATGGGCGGGGAGATCGCCTGCCCGGGAGGGAAGTGGCGCGTGAAACCCCAACCAGTCAGAGGACTCAGGTGGTATCAATAGGCGTCATCGGGGCTGGGAACTACGCTTCAAGTATGCTGCTTCCGTATCTTACGCGCGATCAGCGCATCTCGATCGCCCGTTTGGTGACGAACACTGGTCTAACAGCCGCGAGTGCAGCCAAACGATTTGGTGTCTTAGTTCACGGCACGGATCAGCGCACTATCATGAGTGACCCAACAATTCACGCTGTCGTCATTGCAACTCGACACAGGTCCCACGCCGCGCTTGCAGCGGAGGCTCTACGCGCAGGGAAGGCGGTTTTCGTAGAGAAGCCACTCGCCGTAGATGCCGAAGGCTTGGAGCTTATAGAATCCACCGCACGCCAAACCGGTAATACGAGACTTCAAGTAGGATTCAATCGACGTTTTTCGCCCATCATCACTGATATTGCCAAGCTGTTCCGCGGTAGCGGACCTCTCCAGCTGATATATCGTATTCACGCGGGAGCTCTTGATCCAACGGCGTGGCAGAGAGATCCAGCAGAGGGTGGCCGTTTCATAGGTGAGGCCGGACATTTCCTAGATGTTTTTGCATTCCTGACCGGAAGCACGCCGATCCGTGTAAGTGGATCATCTCTCAACCCAGTCAACCGACACGACGATGATGCGGATAGTATCGCCTGCGTGATTACTTACGCTGACGGGAGCACCGGTACTCTGGCGTACGTGACCCAAGGTGGTTCCAGCATTGGTAAGGAGTACCTCGAAGTGCATGGCGGCCAGCAAAGCGCCATCATGTCGAATTTCACGCAACTCGAGCATTATGGCCCCGGAATGAGGCGTCCCCTGAAACGCCGGTATGGGGGCGACAAAGGGCAAGCTGAGCAGATGAGGGCATTTGCTGATGCGCTCGTGAGTGATGGCCCGCTTCCGGTCTCGTTCGATGAGATCATGCACACGACTCGTCTGACCCTATTGGCGGTGGAGGCAGCAAGAACAGGGGGCTGCATTGACTTAGATGATTAGCTTAATACCCGCTCGGGAAATCGCTGACGCGGCCAGATACGGGTAGGCTGTCAGGCTTGTGAGACGGCCAGTCCCATCGAAAAGTCTGTTCTAGGCGGGGCAGACCGTCTTCAGAATAGCCTCGTAGTCGTCCAGCACACGATGCGAGAGGTAGCGCTCGCGCAGGTAGAGCCAGACCCGTTCGACCGGGTTCAGCGCAGGTGACGCCGGCGGCAAGGGCAAGAGGGTGATGGTGCCTGGCACATGCAGGGCCCGCTCGTCATGCCAGCCGGCCTGATCGAGCACGAGCACTGCGTGCACACCGGGCGCGAGCTGACGGTCAAAGTGCTTCAGAAAGATGTCCATCGTGTCGGCATTCACCCGCGGCAGGGCCAGCGCGAAGGCCTCATCTGTGCCGGGACGCCAGGTGGACGCACCCCGCGCTCGTACCAGACCCTTGTTGTCCGGCCCTTCTGACCAAAGCGTGCCGTGTCCTAACACCAGAGCTGAAGACGGGCGTCAGGATACTATCTCGCGATGGTTTACAGCTTTGAGGGCAGCTCCTTTTTTGAACGCCGCCTGTGCGGCCGGATCCCCCTTCGGGTGCGACGGACGGGTCTTCTGACGCGGCGGGTTCAGCCGCTTGAGTAGGCACAAGAGCCCCCACTAGCTGTAGGTGACGCCATAGGCTCGTTCGACATGCTCGCACAGGTCAGCCAGGCGCTGACCCCATCACGCTCCGGCTGAGGCCTGCGCAGGATATGCGCCTTCAGGGCCGCCTGCCGGTCGGAAGTGAGTTGCTCCGGGCGACCGACCCAGGGCCGGTTGTGCCGACCGTCAGGGCCCTCAGCATTGAAGCTCAGGATGGCATCGTGCAGAGCCTGACGCTCCATGCCGGCCAGCCGCACCGCTTCGGCTCGGGTCATGCCTTCCAGGGCATTGGCGATGGCCAGCAACCGCAGGGCGGCCCGACAATCCTTCTCGCAAGCCGCCCGCGAGCGTAGAGCGGATGGCGCGTAGTCCTGACGGACCGGGAGCCCGGCCATGCTGACCTTCATCAACAGCGCCCCGCTCCCCAGTTGCGTCTGCCCCCCTTGCAGTGACAAGTAGGCTGAAGCTCGCCTGCGAGTACGCCTAAGGCCGTAAAGTCTAAGGTCTTTAGGAGAAAACAGGCTCCATTGTACTAACTGCCTATCGTCCTTCAGCTTGATCGATCTAGCGCTGGATTCAGACGCGTTCTGCTTGGATGCCACTGAGCGAGCCGCTAGCGACAACTGCCATACCGCGCCCCTTCACGCAACGCGCAGCAACATGTAACATCTAGCTGCTTCACGAAAGGCTTCTTGCCGCTTTGTGGCAACGGAGCATTCTTGAGCAGAATGCTAGCCGGCCTCTTATGTGTTCCATATCATCAGCTCGCCTCGGACTCGGGACGCAGCATGTCGCCAGGAGCAATATTCATGCGTAATGCTGTCGTCATCAAAACTCATTTCCTCAATGAATACTTAGTAGCTTACTATGAAAGGTTGAAGCAGGAGTGCTCACTTGGCTTCGAAATTTTCATCGCGCTTAACTGTGAGGATTTCTCGGCCCATGGTAATAAGTACAACGCGCTAATTGAAAGTGGAGTACTGTCATTGTGCGACAGCAATATTTTACTTCGCTTTCCATATCCTGAAAAGTGCCGCCGTGAGCATTGGAAGCTTAATCCCGGTAATACAGATTTAATCATGCTTCATTTTATATCTGAGCATCCAGATTATGATTACTACTGGGGCATCGAGTATGATGTCCATTATGAAGGAAAATGGTCTTTTCTAATGGATGCTTTCAGCAAAAGCTCTGCAGATCTGCTTACAACAACCATTTACCGCCACATGAAAACACCAGGTCGAAACTTGGCAACCCCTCGATTCATCTCGCCTTCCAATCGGGCCTATCGCAGTGAGGCCCTGATGAAATCATTTCTCCCGATTTACCGACTAAGCAAGCGTGGCGCGCAGGAAATCCACAATGCGTATTGTGATGGTTGCGGTGGACATTACGAAATTACTTGGCCAACCATCCTTTACAATTCCGGGTTCATACTTGAAGACATTGGCGGCAACGGTCCTTGGGTGCAGCCTGAAAATCTTAATCGTTTTTATTTTAATACGCCCAGAACACCTTCCTTGTCTCCGGGGACTTTCGTATTTCGCTGGGCCTTCAAGGCTGTGCCACATCAGGCAAACATACTTTGGCATCCGGTCAAACCTTCCGGTGCCTTTCGATGGTATTCAGAGGCTGACAAGAGTTTCGCAAGGTGGGTGACAGTTAGCGCCAAACGGGTCATCGCCTGGTTTGTAATCAGGGCTTGGCTTCTAACGCGGTGGCGTGCTCTGAAGGATTGATTGCTTCGGAGGGGCGTAGCTGCCAAGATACGGCCTTGCTTGACAATGCGATCCGCTACCGCGCCGTGTACCCGCGTAATTGTGCTGAACTGTCACTGAATTGCTGTTCAGAGGGGGGTGATGCTACAGCCGGATTTGTGCTTGTCACTGACAAAGAGGTGTCGAGCAGTGTCGCATTCAAGCGAAATCCGCGACTAAGATGATTTCGTAATGCGGACTGCTCTAGGCTTTGGCATCAGCGAACCGCCTTTAAATTGAAGCCTGCCTGAGGAAACTGCGGGCGCCGCTGGAACGCAAAAGCGGCTGGCACCCAGCTGACGCTCCAGACGCTACGCTCGATTGCGGGCAGGACTTCCTCGCCCGCATGGACTGGTGTGCCGATGCGCTGCACGAGGGTTTGCTTGCCCGACGCGTTCAGCACCTAGGTAATGCGGATGCAACGCTGATGCAGGACGAGACCTGATTTTCCGAAGAGCGGCAAGTCGGTGCGCGTCAAACAGCATTATTCCGGCACCGCAGGACGCGCTGAAAAACTTCTAGAGTATCCGTCTTGATCAAGCAGGTTGTGGTGTCCAGTGCCGCTGATCTCGCAAGAGTGCATTAGCCAGGATGATGAGCTTTCTCATAATCGCAGTCAGGGCAACCTCGGCGGGTTTTTTCGCCGCGACCAAGGCTTGGTACTTGGCTTTCAGATCCGGATTGAAGCGGGCTGCCACCAGGGCCGGCATGTACAGCGCCTGACGCAGGTTTGCGCGACCACCTCGGATCATGCGGCGGCTGCGTGAGGTCCCGCTGTCATGCGCGACTGGGGCCACGCCGGCGAGACTTGCCACTTGGCCCTGATCGAGGCTGCCAAGTTCAGGCATACCGACGAGCAGGCTCAAGGCGGTGGCTTGGGCGATGCCCGGAACGCTCATGAGGATGGCCAGTCGCGGGGCGAGATCCGCATCCCCCTTACACAGGTTGAGGAGGTGGGCCTCAATGGCAGCAAGTTGGTGAGCGATCTGGCGCAGCCGCTGTGCGAGTTGGCGCCGCAACAGGGGAGAACGCACGATTTTCTGCCGATTGAGGGCAGCGGTGCGGTCCTTGATCAGCGCCTGCCGGGCGACCAACAGCTCCTTCATCGCGTCCAGGGTTGGAGTGGGCACAGGCCGGGTGGGCGGTTCGAGCAGCGCCCCAAAGCGCGCCAGCAGGGCTGCATCGAGCCGATCAGTTTTGGCGAGCTGACCTAAGGCTTCAGCGAAGCGGCGGGCGTGGCGGGGATTAATCTTCGCCAGCGGCAGGCCGGTGGTCGCAAGACTCCGCTCCAAGGCCCGGTGATAAGCGCCGGTTGGCGCGAACACCACGCGCTGGATGGTCCGCTCCACCACCCACCTGCACGCGAGCTCCTGAAAGCCGCTCGGGCGCGTTGGCGGCTCTGCGTCTGCCCGCGTCCAGACACCCCGGTCCACCAGTGTTGCGGGATGGACAGCTTCCATCCAAGCGCTCTGCGCAACCAGTCCTTCAGCCCTCGATAAGCCGTGTCGGCCCACATCAAGTCAATGGCCGGAAACAGATGCTGCAGCCCCTCCAGCAGGAGTTCGGCTCCGGCGCGATCGTGGATGTCGGCTGGATGCACGCTGTTCTTCAGCAGATTGCCTTGCGTATCAACCAGCAGATGGCGCTTGCGGCCCTTGATCTTCTTGCCGCCATCATAGCCACGCGGTCCGCCCATCTCGGCGGTCTTGACCGATTGGCTGTCGATGATCGCTGCTGTCGGCTGCGGAGTGCGGCCGATCTTACAGCGGTAACTCTCACGCAGAACCTGGGTCACGTGCTCCCAGGTGCCATCCTCGCGCCACTGAGCATAGTGGTAGAAGACAGCACCGCGCGGCGGATACTCATGCGGCAGCCGCCGCCACTGCGCTCCCGTGCGCAGCAGATAAAAGATGGCATCGACGATGCGCCGCAACGGATAGGTCTGCCGCCGTGCCGTTGGATGGCTGCGGGGGACGAGGGGCGCGAGCAGCGCCCATTCGGCATCGGTGAGATCCCTGGCGTAGGAACAGGCATCCATGGCGGGGCTCCCGGATCGTCACACAGCCCACATCCGCCGCAGCAGCCAGCTCCAAATTCATGTTGAATCAAACACTTAGATCAAGCAATAAAATTGCTCACCAGCCTCTTACACACAGCAAGACGCGCTCGTGGCACGGCTGGCACCAGCATGTGCCGCTGGTGATGCTCGCCTTCGCCATGATGGCGGTGGTGCGTGAGCGCGCCAACAGCTTCACCTCACCCAAAAAAGAAACGACAAGGCCCGGCTGCAGCGCTGGTGCGATGGTCTCTCCAGGAAATCTGCCGCGTCGCCACATGCCTTCATCAGCGCCGGATCGAGCCTGCCTTCGTGACCGCATGGTCCAGTTGGCGACGAGCGCTTCAGGCCATGGCGCAAGCCACACATCGCAAACGAAAGGTGCAACTGTAGTGTTAAATTGACTCCGCTCTCGGTGCTGTTTGGCTGATGATCCGCGCCCGGCCCTACTCACCAGCGCTGCTAGAACGCGGCGTAGGACGGCATAGAAGCCGATGCAGGGTGATCTCGGGCGGACAGTTCAGGCGGGCATCCACGATGCAGGTGCCAGCACCGGCGGAGGTGTAACCGATCATGCTGCGGTATTGCCATGGCCCTCGTGCTAAGCGGCGTGGGCTCGCGGCCTCAGTCCGAATGGGTATGCCGCCTGGCAAACAGATCTGGCCGCCATGAGTGTGACCGCACAACATTAGATCGAATGCGGCACACGCCGCATGGTGATAAGTCTCCGGAGTGTGCGAAAGAAGGATCGACACGGCTCCAGGTGGAATATCGTTTGCCGCGCGATGGAGATTATCCATGTGGTAGAAGCCGGCGTCATCGATGCCAGCTAGGTAAATGAAGTCGTTGCCTCGCGAAACCATTGTCGACTCGTTCAACAACAGTCTATACCCCAGAGACTCCATCACGGGCACCATACGGATTGTGTCGTGGTTGCCCAGAATCGCATAGGACGGGCTTTTGAAGAATGGCTGCAGGCGCTTTAGGCCATCAAGCGCCACCTCGTACTGTCCAAATGTAAGGGCGCGGTAATCGCCCGTCAGCACACAAAGGTCGTAGCACAGTGGCTCGAGACGCTGGACGAGAGTGTCAAGGAACTGGTCATTCATGCCAAAATGGAGATCCGAGAGGTGAAGGAGCAAGAATCCTTCGAACACATCCGGCAAGTGAGGAATGTGTACCGTGTGGTGACGAACCTCGATGGCAAGAGCATTACGCCGAGCCCTTTCCTGCAAGCCCAGGAGCCGTAAGCATCCGCGAATCAGAGGCGGGCTGGAAAGCAAACCTTCGCGACTGAAGAACTGGCGGCGCTGGCGCAATGCCAAGGCCTCATGGCTCGCTTCCAGATCCAGGCGTTGCCTAATGTATGAGTTTCCGAGACGCGGCTCCAGCACTGCCAGACCGTCTCTCTCCTGAGAAGTGAGATCAGAGTGCTTCTCCAGATAGGACATGAGATATTCCATTATTGGGGCATCATGCACATCAATCACATCGTGGTACAACGCAGGGCGGAGCAGCTCATGATTACACTCTTACGGGTCTAGTCAATGCGAACGTAAAGCCTGCACCTTCTACCTGAAGCTGCAATGAAAATAGGTTAGCTCCTTGACAGCCAGAACTCGAACAGACAGCGCTCATGAAAACCGTCGTTGGGCCGCAACAGCGCGCACTACAGCGGCTTTTCTGTCCCAGCGGCGACCGCCAGCGCGTCCTTGAAGATCTCGTCCTCTAGAATTTTTCTTCCGAGCTGGCGCTGCAGCTCGCGGACATAGTTCTGGAGGGCCCGATACTCGGAGGCGGCGACCAGCTTGCGCCAGTGGGACAGCCGGTTGAAGTAACGCCAGCTCTGTGGGCCACTAGGGCGTGTCATCGCTTGATCCAATCGAGTGTAGCGGCGAGGCAGAGAATGCCCATGAACGATGAGGCAGTCTTTTCGTAGCGGGTTGCAACGGCTCGCCACTCCTTCAATCGGGCCCAGAGCCGCTCGACGACATTGCGGTTGTTGTAGATCCAATCGGGACATGCCACCGGCGCCTCATGGCGCTGCGGCGGAATAGCAGGCGTGCGCCGATGCTCCAGATGTGTTCACGAAAGGCATGGCTGGTGTAGCCGCGATCTCCGACCACCCACGTTGGCACACCCGGCAGTTGCTCCAGCAGCGGGATGGCATGGGGCAGTTCACGCGCCTGCCCAGGGGCGATACGGAAGGCGATGGCGTGGCCAGAGGCGTCGGCGATCACGCAAGCCTTGGTGCCATAGCCGCCACGAGAGCGGCCAAGTGCTTCACGATCATCTCGCTCAGCTTGAGATCCCCCTTTCGACGAGCCCCGGCGGCCTTCTGGTGCGCCCGCACGCTGGTGCCATCGAGAAACACCATCCCAAGCTTGATCCCACGCTCCTGCACCAGGATCAGCAAGCGCTCCCAGACGCCAGCGCGTGCCTAGCGGATGAAGATCTGGGCCGCCCGCCACCAGGGTCCCAGCTCCTCAGGGACAGCCCGCCATTTGGCTCCGTTCTGATGCCGCCACAGGATGGCAGAAAGAGTGCGCCGCAGGTCCTGTGGCGGGGTCTTGCCTTTCGGCCGGCACGCTTCAATCAAGGGCTCCAGAAGAGCCCATTGTCCGTCGCTGAGCATTGCTCCTCCTCATCCCGGAGGAGCAAAACGCAAGTCGATCCAATCAGTTCAAGCGACAACACACCCTAGATGTTCAGTCCCGGCATTTGATGGACCGGGTCAAATTTGAAACGTTTGGGCTCCTTGAGCCAGGTTTTGCAGATGAACTCGTAGGGTGTGAGGCCCTTTAGCGTCTTGAGCCTTCGAGCGAAGTTGTAGGCGCTCACGAAGTCGGCCAGATGCTGCCGAAGTTGGTCATGGCTGTCGTAGTAGTAGCGCCGGACAGTCGCGTCCTTGATCGTGCGGTTCATGCGCTCGACCTGACCATTATCGGGCATGATGCTTGCGGTGCCTTATGCGTCCATCTGCTTTCTTCCGGAAGCGGTGCTATGGTGAGCCCATCTGGGACGCGGGGCACCGGGAGCACGAAGGTGCGGGCAGGCCGCCGATAGACCTTGGGCTGAGAGCCCGAACTCGTTACATGGCCGCCCCCTTGCGACTTGCCCGGATGCGCTGCGAGCGCGGATCAGTAGGTGTCGTG
>NZ_QOIO01000087.1 GCF_003332305.1 Microvirga aerophila
TGGCGGGGTGTGCCTCGACGGCTTGGATCAGGAAGGTCTCATAAGGCACCAGTTTGCCACCTCCCGGCGGACGGCCTTGGCGGGCGGGCGCCGGCGAGCCGAACCGCCGCTGGCGCTGCATCAGCTTGATGGCACAGCTGTCACTGACGCCAAAGTGGCGGGCCGCCGTCCGGCAGGAATGGCCCGCCTCGACGAAGGCTGCAACCCGCATACGAAGATCGAGAGAATAGCAGTGACCCATGATCCACCTCCCGTCCGACGAAGTGAATCACAGATCACATCAACCCAGAACCCTAAGAGTCGAATTTCCAGTCCGATGCTTTAGTCGCAGATCCTATTCCGGTACCGCATTGCGGCCTTCGTTGGGCGGCGCTCCATGCTGTCTGGGCAGGGTGCCAAAAGAAAAGGCCACCCGAGGGCGGCCTGATCTGAAGGTTATGAAGCCTGGCGGTTACTCGGCCGCTGGGGGCAGTTCGCTGACCGAAGCCTCCGACTCGGAGCGCTTCTGCTGCAGGATCAGGTCGTCGCGGTGCTGCGCGACAGCCTTGATCTGGGCGTTGAGCGCGCCGGTGCCCGCCGGGATCAGGCTGCCGACGATCACGTTCTCCTTGAGGCCCTCGAGGGTATCGACCTTGCCGTTGACCGCCGCCTCCGTGAGGACGCGGGTTGTCTCCTGGAAGGACGCCGCCGAGATGAAGGAGCGGGTCTGGAGCGACGCCTTGGTGATACCGAGCAGAACCGGCACGCCTTCGGCGGGCTTCTTCTTCTCGGCGACAAGGCGCTCGTTGATCTCCTCGAGCTCCAGACGGTCGATCTGCTCGCCGCTGAGCAGATCGGAGTCACCGCCCTCCGTGATCTCAACCTTCTGCAGCATCTGGCGAACGATCACCTCGATGTGCTTGTCGTTGATGAGCACGCCCTGTAGGCGATAGACCTCCTGGATCTCGTTCACCAGGTAGGCTGCCAGCTCCTCGACGCCTTTGATGGCAAGGATGTCGTGCGGGGCCGGGTTGCCGTCCACGATGAAGTCGCCGACTTCCACCACGTCGCCGTCCTGGAGGTGGATGTGCTTGCCCTTGGGGATCAAGTACTCCACCGGCTCCGATCCATCGTGCGGGTTAAGCGTCAGGCGACGTTTGTTCTTGTAGTCGCGGCCGAACTGGATCGTGCCGGACTTCTCCGCAATGATGGCCGCATCCTTAGGACGACGGGCCTCGAACAGCTCCGCTACGCGCGGCAGACCGCCCGTGATGTCGCGGGTCTTGGCGCTCTCGGTCGAAACACGGGCCAGAACGTCGCCCGCCTTGACCTTCGTGCCCGGATCCGAGTTGAGGATCGCGTCCACCGGCAGGAGGTAGCGAGCGTCGCCGCCGCGGGGAAGCTTGGCAATCTTACCGCCCTTGCCCTCGACGATGACCGCGGGACGCAGGTCGGCCGTACGGGCCGAGCTGCGCCAATCGATCACCACGCGCTTCGCGATGCCGGTCGACTCGTCCATGGTCTCGATCATGGAGGCGCCGTCGACCAAGTCCTCGTAGCCCACCACACCCTCGATCTCGGTGAGGATCGGGCGAGAGTAAGGATCCCACTCGGCGATACGCTGGCCGCGCTTGATCGTGTCGCCCTCGTCCACCTTCAGGCGGGAGCCGTATTGCAGGCGGTGAACCGCCCGCTCGGTGCCATCCGGTCCGAGGATCACGACGGCCACGTTGCGGCCCATGACGATGAGGTCGCCATCGGAGTTGCGTGCAATGTTCTTGTTACGGAACCCGATGGTGCCCTCGAAGCTCGACTCGAAGAAGGACGAGTCGGCGATCTGGGCCGCGCCACCGATGTGGAAGGTACGCATGGTCAGCTGCGTGCCCGGCTCGCCGATGGACTGAGCCGCGATGACGCCGACCGCCTCGCCGTGGTTGACAGGGGTGCCTCGGGCTAGGTCACGACCGTAGCAGGTGGCGCAGACGCCGTTCTTGGACTCGCAGACGAGCACAGAACGGATCTTCACCTCCTGGATGCCGGCAGCGGTGATCGCCTCGAGATCTGCTTCCTGGATCATCGTGCCCTTGGCGACGATGATCGAGCCGTCGGTCGCCACCAGATCCTCGGCCGTCGAACGGCCCAGGATACGGGAGCCCAGCGACGCGACCACCTGGCCGGCATCGATGATGGCCCGCATGCGGATGCCCTTCTCGGTGCCGCAATCCGGCTCGCGGATGACCGCGTCCTGCGCCACGTCGACGAGACGACGCGTCAGGTAGCCGGAGTTCGCGGTCTTCAACGCCGTGTCGGCCAGACCCTTACGGGCGCCGTGGGTGGAGTTGAAGTACTCGAGAACGTCGAGGCCTTCCTTGAAGTTCGAGATGATCGGCGTCTCGATGATTTCACCCGACGGCTTGGCCATGAGGCCGCGCATCGCCGCGAGCTGCTTCATCTGCGCCGGCGAACCGCGGGCGCCCGAGTGAGACATCATGTAGATCGAGTTGACCGGCTTGTCGCGGCCAGCATCGTCCTTCTTGACCGCGGAGATGCGGTTCATCATCTCGCCCGCAAGGCGATCCGAGCACTTCGCCCAGGCGTCGACGACCTTGTTGTACTTCTCGCCCTGGGTGATGAGGCCGTCCTGGTACTGCTGCTCGTAGTCCTTGGCGAGGGCCCGGGTCTCCTCGACGATCTGCCACTTGTTCTCCGGGATCACCATGTCGTCCTTGCCGAACGAGATGCCGGCCTTGAACGCATTGTAGAACCCGAGAGCCATGATGCGATCGCAGAAGATCACCGACTCCTTCTGGCCACAGTGCCGGTAGACGGCATCAATGGTCGCCGAGATTTCCTTCTTGGTCATGAGCTTGTTCACGACGTCGTAGGGAAGCATCGGGTGCTTCGGCAGGAGACGCGAGAGCATCACGCGTCCGGCAGTCGTCTCGTAAACCTTGGAGACCGGCTGACCGTCCTCGCCAAGACCTTCCCAACGGTAGCGGATCTTGGAGTGGAGGGTGATGACCTTCTCGTGCAGCGCGTGCTCGATCTCGCCCATATCGGCGAAGGCCTTGCCCTGGCCCGGCTCACCGTCAGACACGATGGACAGGTAGTAGAGGCCCAGAACGATGTCCTGCGACGGCACGATGATCGGCTGACCGTTGGCCGGGTGCAGGATGTTGTTCGTCGACATCATGAGCACGCGAGCCTCAAGCTGGGCTTCCAGCGAGAGCGGCACGTGAACGGCCATCTGGTCGCCGTCGAAGTCCGCGTTGAACGCGGCGCAGACGAGCGGGTGCAGCTGGATCGCCTTGCCCTCGATCAGGGTGGGCTCGAAGGCCTGGATGCCGAGACGGTGCAGGGTCGGAGCGCGGTTCAGGAGAACCGGATGCTCGCGGATGACCTCGTCCAGGATATCCCAAACCTCGGGCTTTTCCTTCTCGACGAGCTTCTTCGCCTGCTTGACAGTGGCGGACAGGCCGCGGGCGTCGAGCTTGGCGTAGATGAACGGCTTGAAGAGTTCGAGCGCCATCTTCTTGGGCAGGCCGCACTGATGGAGCTTGAGCTCCGGACCCACCACGATGACCGAACGGCCCGAATAGTCGACGCGCTTGCCGAGCAGGTTCTGACGGAACCGGCCCTGCTTGCCCTTGAGCATGTCGGCGAGCGACTTCAGCGGACGCTTGTTGGCGCCCGTGATGACGCGGCCGCGGCGGCCGTTGTCGAACAGAGCGTCGACGGCCTCTTGCAGCATGCGCTTTTCGTTGCGGATGATGATGTCCGGCGCGCGCAGTTCGATCAGCCGCTTCAGGCGGTTGTTACGGTTGATGACGCGGCGGTAGAGATCGTTCAGGTCTGAGGTCGCGAAGCGGCCGCCATCGAGCGGCACGAGCGGACGCAGGTCCGGCGGAATCACCGGAACGACCGTCAGGATCATCCACTCGGGCTTGTTGCCGGACTGGAGGAACGCCTCGATGATCTTGAGGCGCTTCAACAGCTTCTTGGGCTTGAGCTCCGATGTGGTGACGGCGATCTCCTCGCGGATGTCGACCGCCACCTTCTCCAGGTCGAGTTCCTGAAGGATACGACGGATCGCTTCCGCGCCGATCATGGCCGTGAACGAATCCTCGCCATACTCGTCCTGAGCACGGATATACTCGTCCTCGGACAGCAGCTGACGGTCCTTGAGCGGGGACAGGCCCGCGTCAACGACGATGTAGGATTCGAAATAGAGGATGCGCTCCAGATCCTTGAGGGTCATGTCGAGCAGCAGACCGATGCGGCTCGGCAGGGACTTCAGGAACCAGATGTGGGCAACGGGGGCGGCCAGCTCGATATGACCCATGCGGTCGCGACGGACCCGCGCCAGAGTCACCTCGACGCCGCACTTCTCGCAGATCACGCCCTTGTACTTCATGCGCTTGTACTTGCCGCACAAGCACTCGTAGTCCTTGATCGGGCCGAAGATTCGCGCGCAGAACAAGCCATCGCGTTCGGGCTTGAACGTACGGTAGTTGATGGTCTCAGGCTTTTTGATCTCGCCATAAGACCAGGACAGAATCTTCTCAGGGCTCGCGATCGAGATCTTGATCTGATCGAAGCTCTGCGGCTGCGCCGTTTGATTGAAAAGATTCATGACCTCTTGATTCATCGCCGTCTCCTGGGCTGAAGGGCCTTAGATAAGAACCCCCACCGGCAATTGCATGAGGCCGCGGCATCGAAACGTCCGCGGCCTGTGATCCTAATGTGTAAGCGCCTCGGCGCTTACTCGGCCGCCTCGGACGGAGGCAACTGCTCCGCCTCGTTGGCAGCCTTCTTGGAGTTGGTGAGCTCCACGTTGAGGCCAAGCGAGCGCATTTCCTTCACGAGAACGTTGAAGCTCTCCGGAATACCCGACTCGAAGGTGTCGTCGCCACGAACGATGGCTTCGTAGACCTTCGTGCGGCCGGCCACGTCGTCCGACTTGACCGTGAGCATTTCCTGAAGGGTGTAGGCTGCGCCGTAAGCCTCGAGCGCCCACACCTCCATCTCGCCGAAGCGCTGGCCGCCGAACTGGGCCTTGCCGCCCAGCGGCTGCTGGGTGACGAGGCTGTACGGGCCGATGGAGCGGGCGTGGATCTTGTCGTCCACGAGGTGGTGGAGCTTCAGCATGTAGATGTAGCCCACCGTGACCTTGCGGTCGAACGACTCACCCGTGCGTCCGTCATAGAGCGTGACCTGACCCGAGGTTTCGAGACCGGCCTTCGCAAGCATCGCCTCGATATCCGCTTCCTTCGCGCCGTCGAAGACGGGCGTGGCGAACGGAACGCCGCGACGCAGGTTGCGGCCGAGCTCGGCGAGCTCTTCATCGCTCGAGTCGTCGATTTCCGGCATGTTGCCGTAGATCGAGACCAGTTGCTCGCGCAGAGCCGTGGCCGTGCCGGACTTCATGTAGGCATCGACCGCCTGGGAGACCTGCTTGCCGAGACCGGCGGCAGCCCATCCAAGGTGCGTCTCGAGGATCTGACCCACATTCATGCGGCTCGGCACGCCGAGCGGGTTGAGCACGATGTCCGCATGGGTGCCGTCCTCGAGGAACGGCATGTCCTCGATCGGAACGATGCGGGACACGACGCCCTTGTTGCCGTGGCGGCCGGCCATCTTGTCGCCGGGCTGGATCTTGCGCTTCACCGCCACGAAGACCTTGACCATCTTCATGACGCCGGGCGGAAGCTCGTCGCCGCGCTGAAGCTTCTCGACCTTGTCGAGGAAGCGCTGCTCAAGGCGCTTCTTGGACTCGTCGTACTGCTTCTGCATGGCCTCGATTTCGGTCATGCGGGCATCGTTGTCGACGGCGAACTGCCACCACTGGGACCGCGGATGCTCGTTCAGAACCTCGCGGGTGACCTTGGTGTCTTTCTTGAAGCCCTTCGGCCCTGCAACCGGGCTCTGCCCGATCAGGATGTCGGCCAGGCGCGCATAGGTGTTGCGGTCGAGGATCGCCTGCTCGTCGTCGCGGTCCTTGGCGAGACGCTCGATTTCCTCGCGCTCGATCGCCTGGGCGCGCTCGTCCTTGTCAACGCCGTGACGGTTGAAGACGCGGACTTCCACGATGGTGCCGGTCACGCCCGGGGGGACGCGAAGCGACGTGTCGCGGACGTCGGAGGCCTTTTCACCGAAGATGGCGCGCAGAAGCTTCTCTTCCGGCGTCATCGGGCTTTCGCCTTTCGGGGTGATCTTGCCGACGAGAATGTCGCCGGCATGGACCTCGGCGCCGATATACACGATGCCGGCCTCGTCCAGGTTCTTCAGCGCCTCTTCCGATACGTTCGGAATGTCGCGCGTGATTTCCTCAGGACCCAGCTTGGTGTCGCGGGCCATGACTTCAAACTCCTCGATATGGATCGAGGTGAAGACGTCGTCCTTCACGATCCGCTCGGAGAGCAGGATCGAGTCTTCGAAGTTGTAGCCGTTCCATGGCATGAACGCGACGAGCACGTTCCGGCCGAGGGCCAGCTCGCCGAGTTCCGTCGACGGGCCGTCCGCGATGATGTCGCCCTTGCGGACCACGTCGCCGGCGCGGATCAGCGGCTTCTGCGTGATGCAGGTCGACTGGTTCGAGCGCTGGAACTTCTGCAGACGATAGATGTCGACGCCGGGCCTGGTCGGGTCGGTCTCTTCCGTGGCGCGAATAACGATACGGGTCGCGTCCACCTGGTCGACGATGCCGGCGCGGCGAGCCGCGATGGCGGCACCCGAATCCCGTGCGACGATCGCCTCCATGCCGGTGCCGACGAACGGGGCGTCCGCCTGAACCAGAGGGACGGCCTGGCGCTGCATGTTCGAGCCCATGAGGGCGCGGTTCGCGTCGTCGTTCTCGAGGAACGGGATGAGCGCGGCTGCGACGGACACGAGCTGCTTCGGCGACACTTCCATGAGATCGACGCGCTCGGGCGCCACGACGATCACTTCACCCGCACGGCGGCAGATGACGAGTTCTTCCGTGAGCGTGCCGTTGTCGTCGAGAGCGGCGTTCGCCTGGGCGATGTTGTACTTCGCCTCTTCCATGGCCGAGAGATAGATCACCTCTTCCGTCACGTGGCTGTCGCGCACCCGGCGGAACGGCGTCTCGATGAAGCCGTACTTGTTGACGCGGGCAAACGTCGCCAGCGAGTTGATCAGACCGATGTTCGGGCCTTCCGGCGTCTCGATCGGGCAGATGCGGCCGTAGTGGGTCGGGTGCACGTCGCGCACCTCGAAGCCGGCGCGTTCGCGGGTCAGACCGCCCGGGCCAAGCGCCGAGAGACGACGCTTGTGCGTGACCTCGGAGAGCGGGTTGGTCTGGTCCATGAACTGCGACAGCTGGGACGAGCCGAAGAACTCGCGAACCGCGGCGGCGGCAGGCTTGGCGTTGATCAGGTCCTGCGGCATGACCGTGTCGATATCGACAGAGGACATGCGTTCCTTAATGGCGCGCTCCATGCGCAGGAGGCCCAGGCGATACTGGTTCTCCATCAGTTCGCCGACCGAGCGGACGCGGCGGTTGCCGAGATGGTCGATGTCGTCGATCTCGCCTTTGCCGTCGCGCAGGTCCACGAGCGCCTTCGTGACCGCGAGCATATCCTCGCGGCGCAGGGTGCGCACGGTGTCTTCTGCGTCGAGGTCGAGACGCATGTTCATCTTCACGCGTCCGACCGCCGAGAGGTCGTAGCGCTCGGCATCGAAGAACAGCGAGTTGAACATGGCCTCCGCCGTCTCGAGGATCGGCGGCTCGCCCGGGCGCATGACCCGGTAGATGTCGAACAGGGCGTCCTCGCGGGAAGAGGCCTTGTCGATGGCAAGCGTGTTGCGGATGTAGGGACCGACCGTGACGTGGTCGATGTCGAGGACCGGGATCTCGCTGAGACCGGCCTCTTCCAGACCCTTGAGCATCTTGTCGGTGATTTCGTCGCCGGCCTCGGCGTAGATCTCACCCGTATTGGCGTTGACCAGGTCCTCGGCGATGTACTGCCCGAACAGGTCCTCGTCCGTGGCGCGAAGCTCGGTCAGGCCCTTCTCGGCGAGCTGACGGGCAGCGCGCGCGGTGAGCTTCTTGCCCGCCTCGAGAACGACTTCGCCGGTCTTGGCGTCGATGAGGTCGACGGTTGCCTTGAAGCCCTTCATGCGCTCGGCGTCGAACGGCACAGTCCAGCCGTCCTTCACGCGACGGTACATGACGCGGTTGTAGAATGTGTTGAGGATCTCCTCGCCGTCGAGACCCAAGGCATAGAGCAGCGACGTCACCGGAAGCTTTCGCTTCCGGTCGATGCGGGCATAGACGATGTCCTTGGCGTCGAACTCGATGTCGAGCCAGGAACCGCGATAGGGAATGATGCGCGCGGCGAACAGCAGCTTGCCGGACGAATGGGTCTTGCCCTTGTCGTGGTCGAAGAACACGCCCGGGGAGCGGTGCATCTGGGAGACGATGACGCGCTCGGTGCCGTTCACGATGAAGGTGCCGTTGTCGGTCATGAGCGGCATGTCGCCCATGTAGACGTCCTGCTCCTTGATGTCCTTCACGGAGCGGGCGCCGGTATCCGGGTCCACATCGAACACGATCAGGCGCAGCGTCACCTTGAGCGGCGCAGCGAAGGTCATGCCCCGCTGACGGCACTCGTCGACGTCATATTTCGGGGCTTCGAAGGTGTACTTTACGAATTCCAACAGAGCGGTATTCGAAAAGTCCGAAATCGGGAAAACCGACTTAAAGACAGCTTGCAATCCCTCTTCCGGCCGGCCACCCTTTGGCTCTTCGACCATCAGGAATTGGTCGTAGGACGCCTTCTGAACCTCGATGAGGTTCGGCATCTCTGCGACTTCCCTGATTTTTCCGAAGAACTTGCGAATGCGCTTCCGGCCGATCAGTGTGTTGGCCATCTGGACCTCGTTCCTCATACACGGCTGATCGAGCATCCCGCCTGCTGCGGAGGAGGCTCGATCAGCCGCCCGACGGCATTAGGCCGCCAGCTTCGCCACAAAATCTGCGGACCTTTCGGCCCTTTGCCGCCCTCGGAGACCATAGGCCCGAAGCCCTTGACCTCTTTGACGACACAACGGCCCCAAGCAAAACTGCCTGGGACCGCGTGTTCTTTGAACCCCTGGCCAGACAAGGCCAGGGAGCAATCTCACAGCCTTACGGCCGCAGAAATTACTTGAGTTCGACCTTGGCGCCGACCTTCTCGAGGGTCGCCTTGATCTTCTCGGCCTCGTCCTTGGCAACGCCTTCCTTGACGGGCTTCGGAGCGCCTTCGACCAGATCCTTGGCTTCCTTCAGGCCCAGGCCGGTGATGGCGCGGACTTCCTTAATCACTTCGATCTTCTTGTCGCCGGCGCTGGCGAGAACGACCGTGAATTCGGTCTGCTCTTCAACGGGGGCGGCAGCGCCACCGGCGCCAGGAGCAGCCGCAACGGCCACAGCCGCGGCAGCGGAAACGCCCCACTTGTCTTCGAGGAGCTTCGCGAGCTCAGCAGCCTCGAGAACGGTCAGCGACGAAAGATCGTCAACGAGCTTGGCAAGATCAGCCATTTTATGATCCTTAAGTTCGGTTCGAACAGTTTGATGGTTGAGGTTACGGCCTCACGCCGCTTCGCCTGTCTTGGCATAGGCCCCGAAAACGCGGGCGAGCTTTGCCGCCGGCGCCGTGCTGAGCTGAGCGATCTTCGTGGCCGGAGCCTGGACAAGGCCGACCAACTTAGCGCGCAGTTCATCGAGGGACGGCAAGGTCGCAAGGGCCTTTACTCCGTCCACGTTCAGGGCGGTCGCGCCCATTGCGCCGCCGAGGATCACGAGCTTGTCGTTACCCTTGGCGAAATCGACTGCGACCTTGGCCGCCGCGACCGGATCGCTCGAATAAGCGATCAGAGTCGGACCCTTCATGAGGCCCGAGATGGACGCGACGTCCGTGCCTTCGAGAGCGATTTTGGCGAGGCTGTTTTTTGCGACCTTGACGGTGGCGCCCACCTGCTTCATCTGCCCGCGCAGCTTCTGCATGTCGGCGACCGTCAGACCCGCATAGTGGGCAACGACGACTACGCTCGTGTTGTTGAACACGCCGTTGAGCGTCGAGACGAGCTCGCGTTTTGCTGCTCTTTCCACTGGGCTCTCTCCGGTTGGCGGATGGAAGATCCGCCGGTTGCACCTGCCATTCAAGGCCCAGGCTTGCGCCCGAGGCATCTTGAACGACGCTCTCGCAAGCCCTGTCCCCCAAATCACGCCTTTTCAGGCGCACCGGGTGAGATGGTTCGAACCGATACCCTTCGCCCGCGTTAGCAGGCTGAAAAACTCGGCTTCCCCGTCTATGCAGGCCCTTTCGAATTAAGCTGGACAAGCCAGCGCCCGCAGTCTCGGACAGGACATAGCCGGATCGCGCCAAAGGTGAACCCTTGGCCCGCCGGCCTGTCACCGCTCCTTTCGGAGCGGATTCGGCGCCAAAGACCAGGCTGAAAATCCGGTCTCTGGCAATTTTTGGAAACTCAACGCGACTCCATAAGCCTTTTGGATAGAAAAGCCAAGAGGCATTTACGTGTCTTTTCCTTGGGGAAAGTTTGGAGCCGCAGAGCCGATTTATGCGCGGGTTCCGGAGTTTTCAAGGCTTTTTGCTGGAATTCCAATGGAAAAGGCCCGGCGACGAAGCGCCGGGCCCTCAAAATCTAGGATCGGTCGATCGGGTTATGCGCCGAGGACAGACGCCGGATCGACCTTCACACCCGGGCCCATCGTCGAAGAGACGGCGACGCGCTGGATGTAGGTGCCCTTGGCGCCGGTGGGCTTCGCCTTGGCGACCGCATCGGCGAAGGCCTTGATATTCTCGATCAGCTTGCCCTCGTCGAAAGAGGCCTTGCCGATACCGGCATGCACGATGCCAGCCTTCTCGACACGGAACTCGACCGCGCCACCCTTGGCGGCCTCGACGGCGCTCTTCACGTCCATGGTGACGGTGCCGACCTTCGGGTTCGGCATCATGCCGCGCGGGCCGAGCACCTTACCGAGGCGGCCGACGAGCGGCATCATGTCCGGGGTGGCGATGCAGCGATCGAAGTCGATCGTGCCGCCGTTGACGGTCTCGAACAGCTCTTCGGCGCCCACCACGTCGGCGCCGGCAGCGCGGGCCTCATCGGCCTTGGCGCCACGAGCGAACACTGCCACACGCACGGTACGGCCGGAGCCGTTCGGCAGGTTGCAGACGCCACGGACCATCTGGTCGGCGTGACGGGGGTCAACGCCCAGGTTCATCGAAACTTCGATCGTCTCGTCGAACTTGGCCTTGGCGCGCTCCTTGATGAGCTTCACCGCGTCCTGGATCGGGTAGAGCTTGACGACGTCGATACCCTCGCGGGCGGCGCGGATGCGCTTACCTTCTTTAACAGCCATCATGCCCTCCTTATGCCACTTCCATGCCCATCGAGCGCGCGGAGCCCTCGATCATGGCCATGGCGGATTCAACGGTGTCGCAGTTGAGATCGACCATCTTCTTCTCGGCGATCTCACGGATCTGGTCCTGGGTCACGCGACCGACCTTGCCGCCCTTGCCGGGGGTCTGCGAACCCTTGTCGATCTTCGCCGCCTTCTTGAGGAAGTAGGAGACCGGGGGCTGCTTCATTTCGAACGTGAAGGAACGGTCCTGATACGCGGTGATGATCACCGGGATCGGGGTGCCCTTCTCCATCTGCGAGGTCTTCGCGTTGAAGGCCTTGCAGAATTCCATGATGTTGAGGCCGCGCTGACCGAGAGCTGGACCGATCGGCGGAGACGGGTTGGCTGCGCCAGCTGGCACTTGGAGCTTAACGTAGCCCGAGATTTTCTTTGCCATAGGACTGCTTTCCAATGGACCACCCGGTCGGAGCTTGACCGAACGGAGTGGTGGTTGCAGGTCGCGGTGCAGCCTGATGGTCCCGGTTGGCTACCGGGCAGACCTCCCACGGGTGAAAGGCCCCTAAGGGACCTGAAGAGCGGGGCCATGAAGGCGCCGCTCTATACGTCAGACCTTTTCGACCTGACCGTATTCGAGTTCGACCGGCGTTGCGCGGCCGAAGATGGACACCGCCACCTTGAGGCGGGCTCGGGCCTCGTCGACTTCCTCGACGACGCCGTTGAACGAAGCGAACGGGCCGTCCGACACGCGGACCTGCTCGCCGACCTCGAAGCTCATGGCAGGCTTGGGATGATCCACGCCCTCGGCCACCTGCCCCTTGATCCGCTCGGCTTCCCGATCCGGGATCGGAACCGGCTTGGACTTGTCGGCGCCGAGGAAGCCGGTCACCTTTGGGGTATTCTTGATGAGGTGGTAGACCTCATCAGTCAGATCGCACTTCACCAGGACATAGCCCGGGAAGAACTTGCGCTCCGTATCCACTTTCCGGCCACGGCGCACCTCGACGACCTTCTCGGTCGGCACCATGACCTCGTCGAACTTGTCTTCCAGGCCGCGCTGGGCCGCCTGATCCTTGATGGACTGGGCGACTTTGTTCTCGAAGTTCGAGTAGGCGTGGACGATATACCAACGCTTCGTCATTCCATCCAACCCTTAACCGCCGAACCCGAGGAGAACCTTGCTGACGCCCCAGCCGATCGCCTGATCGACCACCAGGAAGAACACGCTCGCAAGCACGACCATGACGAAGACCATGGCGGTCGTGATCATGGTTTCCTTGCGGGTCGGCCACGTGACCTTCGCGGCCTCGGAGCGGACCTGCTGTATGAAATCGAACGGGTTCGTTTTCGCCATTTCGCTCGCGTCCAGGCACCTTGATCAAGCACCCGGGACGTCCTCTAAGGGCACCATCTGGCCCAAATTGAAGGGGCGCGAGGCCGTTTTCTCAGCCTCACGCCACCTGTTATTCCATCGTTGGGGCGCTCTTTAACGCAAAACGCCCACTTTGTCGATCCGCTGGCAGGAGTGGAGGGACTCGAACCCCCAACCCCCGGTTTTGGAGACCGGTGCTCTAGCCGATTGAGCTACACTCCTCCGGCGGTCGACAGGTGGCGGCGAACCGCCACCTGGAACTTGATTAATCCATGACCTGTGCGACGACGCCGGCGCCGACGGTGCGGCCGCCCTCGCGGATGGCGAAGCGCAGCTTCTCC
>NZ_QOIO01000088.1 GCF_003332305.1 Microvirga aerophila
CGGAATCGAACCGCCGACCTCTTGAATGCCATTCAAGCGCTCTCCCAACTGAGCTATGGCCCCAACCTGGACAGGGCACGCCCTTACGCCGCGCTTACCGTATGCTTACTGATGCACTTTCTCGGTAGCAGCTTGGCTGCGGAACTATGCTAAGTGATTGGAAATAATGGCGCGCCCGAAAGGAAACGGCGCCGAGCCATACAGAACATTGATTTTAAAGTGCTTTTTACCAGCTCGTGTAGCACGAATGTAGCATAATCGCGTGGCACTTGGCCAGAACGAAAGATCGTGCTGAGCAGCATTGGGGAGTGATACGAGCGATCATGGTGCTCAGTTACACCTGGGAGTAACAATGTTAGTTGGCCCCCATTCCTCGCTCAGGTGGATTCGAAACAGTTACCTCCGAGTCAGCCTGCCTCAACCAGCGGGCCCCAAGGCCTTCGCGACCCGGAGAGGTGGCAGAGTGGTTGAATGCACCGCACTCGAAATCCGGCATACGGGCAACCGTATCGGGAGTTCGAATCTCCCCCTTCCGCCACTCTTCACTACTAAGCGATTGAAAATACAGCAGTTTGAGCGCAAGTTTTGGTACGCGCCCCTCAGCTTGCCCCACATTACGTCCTGGACTGTATTGGCTGTTACTGGTCGTCTTCGGACCCATAGAACCGGCGAGGCGTAGGTTGAAATGCTTACCGTACGCCGACCATATGGGGTGCTTGTGTTCAATGGACGACTGCACTCGCCGGGTCATTCTACTCAGCTCTAGCAGTTCAACGGAACCCGGAACACAGATTGGCGGACGCTCTAGCTAAATTCGGCCAACTGAGCGTCCGCGCTCTGAGCCCTATGCGGCTGCCGTTTCATCAACCTCTTGCCGTCCAACGCGAAGAGCCTGCCCCAAGCGCCGCCGAACATTCTGCAAGGCATCGATGTAGTCGTCTGCGGCTAAGCTGAGACTCTCCGGAGATTGCGCTCGGGCCATATCCTCGGTTGTCCATTCACGGTTGAGTTGTTTCGCCACCGCATACACCACAGCCCGCCCAACACGAACCATCATAGTTCGCTCGGCCAATTCAAGAGCCATTTTGCGCATGAGCTCAGGGTCTGGTGCGGAAGCATATTCAAGCTCCAGCAGGCCACGCATTTCCTCGATGGCGGGATAGGTCATATTTACAAATAATTGCCCAGACTCTGAGTAGAACTTCGCAGCCTTACCCCGAATCCCTTTTTCATCGATTGCCGGAGCTTCCCGGAGGAGGATGATCTCGGGCGCACGTTCAGCGTTTAACGAGATTGACGCGCGTTTTGCGCCAGATGGAACCGCAAGCAGATCGTCATGGGTGAGGCGTGTTCGCTTACCCTCACCTCCACTTTCTCCTGTGCGGTCAGCCCGAACTCCGTTGCCAGATCCGTGATCGACGCTGATGCCTCCATCAGCATTCACTTTCGGGCTTTGCGTACGAACCCTAAGGCTGTTTAGCAGCTTCTGGAGCTCATCACGAATTTCATCAGTGTTCCCTGTATCATTGGGAGCAAGAGAGCGAATGAGCTCGATCAGCCATGCAGGACGGTGTTGCCTAGGCTCAGGACCTATTAATTTGGTCTGAGGTGTGATTCAGAGCCTCCTGTCGAGGAGGCTCCGAATGGGTGATCTGTTTTTGCTCAGTGAGCGCCAGATGGCGCGGATTTCGCCGCATTTCCCGCTGGCGCACGGCGTGCCGCGTGTGGATGACCGGCGGGTGGTCAGCGGGATCGTGTACGTCATCCGCAACGGCCTGCAGTGGAAGGATGCGCCCAAGGCGTACGGGCCGCACAAGACGCTGTACAACAGGTTCATGCGCTGGAGCCGACTGGGGGTGTTCGACCGGATCTTTGCGGCTCTGGCCAGTGAGGGTCCCAAGCCCGAGCGGATCATGATCGACGCCACTCACCTGAAGGCACACCGCACCGCGGCGAGCCTGCTCAAAAAAGGGATGTTCCCCGTCGTATCGGGCGCACGAAAGGTGGCCTGAACTCCAAACTCCACGCCGTCTGCGATGGCGCCGGCAAGCCGATCATCCTGCTGCTGTCGGAAGGGCAGATGAGCGACCACAAAGGCGCCCGGCTCGTCTTGGAGGCGCTGCCGACAGGCGCAACCCTGATTGCCGATCGGGGCTACGACAGCAACTGGTTCCGGGAAGCTCTTGCCGAGAAGGACATCACGCCGTGCATTCCGCCGACCAGGAGCCGCAAGGTGCCCATCGCCTATGACAAGACGCTGTATCGGCAACGGCACAAGGTTGAGAACATGTTCGCCAAGCTCAAGGACTGGCGCCGGATCGCGACCCGCTATGACCGCTGCGCCCACACCTTCTTCTCAGCCATCTGCATCGCGGCTGCCGTCGCCTTCTACCTCAATTAGTCGGCCCTGAATAACCCACAACTTGTTGGGGCATAAGGATTCTTCGTCGTCACGAAGCATTGTAAAATGCCAGCATCTGGGGATGGACCCGCTTAAACCTGGTGTTTTGCCATGGGACCCAAGCCGACGCTGCCGAGTTCCGGCGATCTCTACCGCAGCCGCCTCGACCAGATCCTCGATCCCCGCCACGCGTTGTTCCGCCTGGCTGTTTTGATCGACTGGGATCGCTTCGATGAGGAGTTCGGCCGCTTCTATCGTCCGCTCGGACGACCCGCGAAGCCGACACGCCTGATGGTCGGGCTGTCGTATCTCCAGCATGCCTTCAACCTGTCCGATGAGGCGGTGGTGCAGCGCTGGATCGAGAATCCGTATTACCAGTGGTTCTGTGGCTGCGAGTCCTTTCAGCATGAGCTGCCCTGCGATCCGAGCTCGCTGACGCGCTGGCGCAAACGGCTCGGGCCAGAAGGACTGGAGAAGCTGCTGGCTGAAACGATCCAGGCCGGGCTGGAGAGCGGCGCGGTGCGGCCCTCCAGTCTGGAGCGGATCAGCGTCGACACCACCGTGCAGCCCAAGGCCATCACCCATCCCACCGATGCCAGGCTCTCTCTCAAGGCGTTGCAGGCTTTGGTGCGGCAAGCCAAGCGGCACGGCCTCAAGCTGCGTCAGGCCCACACCCGTCTAGCCAAACGCGCGGCCGTGCAGGTCGGTCGCTATGCCCATGCCCGTCAAATGCGGCGCATGCGCCGGGAGCTCAAGCGGCTGAAGACCTATCTCGGACGCGTGTACCGCGATATCGCCAGGAAAGTCGCCGGGGATGAGGTTCTCTCACGCCGGTTTGCTCCTCTGCTAGGCCTCATAGAGCGCCTGCTGGTGCAGGAGCGCACGAGCAAGAACAAGCTGTACAGCCTGCATGCGCCCGAGGTGGTATGCATCGCCAAGGGCAATGCGCATCGGCCCTATGAGTTCGGCTCGAAGGTTGCGCTGGCCGTGACCAACCGCGAAGGCTTCGTGCTCGCCTCCAAGGCGCTGGAGGGCAATCCGTATGACGGCCATACGCTCAACACGACGATCGATCAGGTCGTGGCCATGACGGACGTGGAGCCCGCACGCGTTTACGTTGATCAGGGCTATCGCGGGCATGATTATGCCAAGACGGATCGAGTGTTCATCACCCGGCAGCGGCGGGGTCTGACGCCGACGATCAAGCGGGAGTTGACACGCCGGTCCGCGATTGAGCCGATGATCGGGCACATGAAGGCGGGCGGGCGGCTGGGACGCAACCACCTGCTCGGCGCAGCCGGCGACGCGATCAATGCCCTGCTGGTGGCGGCCGGACATAACCTGCGGCTGATACTGACGTGGCTCAGACTGTTTATCGCTTGGCTCATGGCAGCCCTGATCAGTTCATCCGCGCAATCGGATACTGCCCACGAACCCTGGAATCCAATTGTCGCCTGATCAAACTGCATTGTTCAGGGCCGACTACGTACTCGATGCGCTGAATCGCGCGGGACGACCATGGCGTATCGCGTGGACATCCTCTCATCTGCCTTCGATACAAACCGCGATTGACCTCGGTAGAGCCGTGGCAGCTCTACCAGCTTCTGTCATACTGCCGTCCTATCGTCTCCTCGGGTCTAGTGATGGAATGCCAGAGTTGAAGCCAGTCGAACTGGCCATTGTCGTGCCACATGCCGCTCGCGCGTCGGTACGCCGCTTGGCTGCATTCATGAGGTCAGAGTTTCACCAACCATAACGACGTTATCCTAAACGACCGGTAAAATGGTTCAACCGAAGGGCATTATCTCATTACGCCAGCGATATTCTGGACAATCTCAGCCATCTCGTCGATCATCGCGTCGTCATGAACTGCTGACAAATACATCCGACCGAATGAGAATGGCATTGTCAGAAGACCTCGCCGGCGCGCTTCGACATGGAACATTTTGGTTCGGGCCGGATCCACCTTCGCGACAGCTTGCACATAGTTCGTCGGGCTTTCCTCACTGAACCAGATAGTGAAGACCGTTCCATAACCCGACGTTGCAACCCTCACGCCATCAACAGTTGCAAATGCCTGCTCGATCCTGCCCCGCAACCTATCACCCTGTGCAAGAACTGCGTTGTAGTTCAGATCCTTCAGGATATCCATTGTGGCGCAGACCGCCGCTGTCGCAACTGGATTGCCGCTGTAAGTCCCTGCCCGGGTTACCTCTCCGCGCTCGCATGCGGCCATGACCTCAGGCGTGCCGACCACCCCTGCGACAGCAATTCCGCTTCCGATCGCCTTGCCGACCGTTGCAAGATCAGGGGTTAAGCCCAAGGAGTGTCCAGTCAAGCCGAACCGTGTACGAAAGCCCATCAGCACTTCATCGGCAATCACGATGGCGCCGTTGCGCCGAGCGACTGCCTCTACATGCTGAAGATAGCCCGGCGCGGGAAGGATACAGCCAGCGTTCGCGAGCATGGGCTCCACTAAGACCGCCGCAATATCTTCGCAATCGTCGAAAAGACGCTCGACATCATCGAAGTCATTGAACCGTAACAGCGTTGTTCGTGCCTTTGTCGGTCGCGTATTCGCCTTCATCGCCGCCTCCGAGGATCCGGCATTGCCGAAGGCTACGTCGTCATACCACCCATCGAATCCTGCAGCCATTTTCGCGATCTGGCTGCGTCCGGTAGTAACACGGGCGATGCGGCAGGCAAGATGGACGGCCTCACTTCCCGTATTGGTGAAGATCACGCGTGAGAGCGGACCAGTCGCAGTCGTTAAAGCGGTTGCCGCGGCCTCTTCCCCTGTGTGGGCAAAGGCCGGCATTGACCCGAGCGAAAGGGCCTGAGAAACGGCATCGATGATGGCAGGGTGGGCGTGCCCTACGATGGTCGCTCCAAAGCCCAGAGCGGTATCGATATAGCGTCGGCCGCTATTGTCCCAGATATAGGGACCGGAGGAGCGCGATGTAAGAAACGGAACTCCATCCAACGCAGGCAAGGCACGACCCGCACTGGAGATTCCTCCAACCAGATGACCCATCGTAGTCCTCACTTCACCTACAGGCGTGGCAGTATTTCTGAACGCAACGTCAACATCACCAGTACTACTGCGATAATGCTATGCGGGGTCCCGAACGATTCAGGTAGTGCCAAGCGAGAGCCCATCTCGAGCGAAACGGCATGGCGTTCCTATTCAACACACCGGCTTCCGTTCGTTTCACGAGAAGGCGATCAATCCGGAAGAGTGATGGCCCACCTAGTTGAATGAGCCCTTCACGCATGGTGCTTCTTTGGTTAGCGTTTTTTCGCAATCTCAGCGTTAATCTCGCTGAGAAGCGCATCTCCTGCCTGCGCGCTGTACTTGTCAGTGATTGGCTTGATCTTTTCGCGGATGCGTTCCAATTCCTGTGGAGGAACTTCGTTCACCTTCATTCCAGCCTTCACCAGGTTTTCGATAGACTGCGCATTCTTCTCCCTCGAAACTTGCCGCTGATAGCTTCGGCTTTCATTGGCAGCTTCGTTTATGATCTTTTTCTCTTCCTCAGAGAAGCCGTCCCAGGTCCGTTTGCTGATAAGGACGGCTTGAGGATTGTAAATGTGTCGTGTGATTGAGAGATAGGTCTGAACGTCATTGAACTTGGTGGCTTCGATCGTTGCTAGAGGGTTCTCCTGGCCGTCAACCACCTTCTGCTCAAGCGCTGTATAGAGTTCCGGGAAGGCCAAGGGGACCGCATTGGCTCCTAGCGCATTGAACAAGTCGATGAACAACGGGGCTTGCACAACACGAAGTTTGAGCCCCTGAAAATCCTCCAGCTTCGTGATAGGACGCCTACTGGTAGTCACGTTCCGGAAGCCAAGTTCCCAATAGGTAAGGCCAACAAGTCCCTTCTCGGGAAGCTTGGCGAACAACTTCTGTCCCACAGAGCCATCGACGACAGCATCCGCTTCCTCAGGATTGTTGAAGAGGAACGGAAGGTCGAGAATAGCGAACTCTTTAACGTTCCCCGCCAAAAGCCCCGCATTAAGCACAGTTAGATCTAGGGTTCCGCCTTGCAACGCGGAGATAGTCTGGAGATCACCTCCGAGCGCGCCCTCAGGAAACAAGCGCACTTGAATTTTCCCGCCGCTTTTTTCCTTTACGAGATCAGCAAACTTTTGCACTCCCAGGCCTTGCGGGTGTTCCCTTCCCGCGGTGAATGCGAACTTGAGGGTGCGGTCCTTGATTTCGGCATAAGCCACACTTGGGAGCAGGAGCGCGCTCCCGAACAACGCTGCCGCTACTACGGGTTTCAGACACATCATCAGAGTTTCCTTTATGTTGAGCGTTTTGCAGTATCTCGATCCCATTGTCACCCCAGCCTGCGGACGTCGGATCACAACTCGTCGACAGGAAAAATTGGCCGCGCCTTCTGATGTCGCAAATAGTCGGGCTTGCGGCTCGAAAGACCTGGCGTCGCTGCGACAATGCAGTCGCAGGCCGGAGAGAGTGACAGTCGAAAATGATTGCTGGACTTGACAACGATATACTGAAAGTTGGTGAGCGCTTTTCCAGTATGACGGGCGAGACCCGGGTCACAAGCCGATGGTGCTCGTGATGTGACAATGAAAGTTTGGGCCCCGGCCTGCAGAATTGCCGTTGCTCCCATATCATTCAGAACGCCTTTCATATAACTGCCCTCGTTTGGGAAGATGCCATCTGTCAGAGCCACGACGATCGCCGTCAGTTCCAAGGGCACAAGTTCAGGTGTAATGCTCGCCCCCAGATGCAGGGTGACCGTAGTCCCTATCCCGGCGGCACGGGCGGTGGCGACGGCCTGCGGATCGAACACGGGGATGAGTCCGCGCAACGCGGGATAATACTTGGCGGCGTAGCGTGCGATCTCTACCGAGTCGCCTGGCGTGCCGGCAAGGACACTATCACCTTGGTCACCAATCGCTACCGGCTGGGACCCCTCTCGCGCTGCCTTATCAGCGCGGGCAAATACTTCATCCAACCCGGGAGCTTCTCCGACGAACTCCTTCCGTATGGACCACAGCTTATCAGCGATTGCGTTGGTCAGACTAACGGCCGCAGGCGTATCGTCATCAAAGTAGCTGACAACAACCTGTCCAAGGCCCGGCGCATCCAGGAAGGGATGCGTGTTGAAGATAGAGGCGTCGATGTAATGCTGGTGACGGGCGGCCTCTGTAACGAGGGTCTGATAGACATCCCTCATTGGTGGTTCCGCCGTCTCGTCACGCCAAAGTGCGAGGAACGGCACTGAGCGGCGCGCGCTGACCAGCTTCACTCGCCTCTGGACAATATTCATGAGCATTTCAGTTGCGCGCTCACCTGTCTCGACCATGTCGCTGTGAGGATGCGTGCGATATCCGGTCAAAAAATTCACATTGGCTACCATGCGGTCGGTGATATGGCCATGGAGATCGAGAGCAACTGAAATCGGGACCGAGCGGCCGATCGCCTTCCTAAGTCGTGAGAGGAGCAAACCCTCTACATCGGCAACAGTCTCACTCGCCATCCCACCGTGCAATTCGAGACATATGGCATCAATCTCCTCGCTCTTCACACGATCAATCAAACGAGCAATAAGATCTTCCACAACTGCGTCTCGGATAGGGCCACCCGGACGAGCCTTGGCGGCGAACGTCGGGATCGGCACGGCGCCAAGAGCGCGCAAACGGCGGATGATGCCGCCCAAGGCAGTCGCTGTTGCTTCGTACGCACTGAGCACTGCATCGCCTTCATGCGTGATGAAGTCCGAAGTCTCCGTTGCGAGTGGATTAAATGAGTTGGTCTCCTGCCATATGAGTCCGACGGCAACACGGTTGTGCGCCTGCCAAGTCATTCTGGATCCTCCAAAATGGAAAGGGAAAGTGGGCCGGCAGACATGAACCGGATATCAGCGCTGGGCCCGGTTATCTGGATGCCACTTGAGCTTTAGCCGAACGCATCGCTCGAGCGGTGCTAGGTTGTGCTTACTAACATAATTCCCTCGGTTTCTGACTTGCCAGTCGATACGACCAGTAGGTAAACGTCAATGAAGGCAATCAATAGGAAGAATAAAATAAACTTCTTACGCCATAACGGATGCTTATTCACTGGAATATGGCAGACGCTCGCTCATTGGTGACTGTAATCAATCGTTCCCCAGTAGCCTTTATTTCTGATCAAGGCTTTGACCGCTGTAAATCCCGGCTGATCCAAGTGGCAATCCACCCAGAAACGTCGGGCTCCGAGTGCCTAGAAGGCTTCCGCAGGTAGGTAAGGAGTCCGACATTGTGCAGAGGATGAATGTCGCAACCGATGATGGCAGCTACCGCCTATACCTTCGTACGCTGGAGATTCGGCGCTGGTTCGCTTCTAAACAGTTGGGCGAAGCGGCATGGAACACATCAGCGAGGGGCACGGCACCGAGCGTTTCAGATCTCGGTTCTCTGCCTTGCAGTCACCATGCTGGCTGTCTCTTCCAGCAAATTCCGCAACCACTGATGCGCCGGATCCTGTTGAAATCGCCGGTGCCAAGCCATGTACATGGGGAGTGCTACAAACCCGTCCGTACCGACCGTCTTGAGCGGCAATGAAATGCTCGCAAAGGTTCGCATCAACCCTTGGCTGAGAAGATTTGGCATACTCGCCAGCAACTCGCTGCCTTCCAGGAACGCTGGAACAGCGGAGAATGCGGGCACAGACACTGCAATGTTTCGAGCGACGCCCTGGCGTGCAAGTCGTTTGTCAAAGTTCAGTCGCTCGTTATCGGTGTAAACGACGGTGATGTGGCGACCCGCCAGATAGTCCTCTTGCGTTTGCGGCGCCACTCGCATCCTTGGATCGTAGTAGCAGACGTACTTGTCCTGCAGCAGGTGCTTCTGGAGGATGTCCATTCCCTCAGGCGGCAGCGGTGAGATCAGAAGGTCACAGCGCCCCTCCCGCAGCAGGTCAGGCGTCGGCAGGCCAGATGGGATCACCCGCAGCGTCACATGGCGAGCGATGGCTTCCATCTTTTGGAACAGCTGCGGTAAGAGCAGATCCCGCTGAAAGTCGTTGGCCGCCACCGTGAAGGTGACCTGCGCCGATAGCGGGTCGAAGGCTGCGCTGGCGGCGAACTCCTTCATGTCGTCGATCAACCGGCGTGCTCGGTCAGCCAACGCACGGGCATGCGCGGTCGCGACGATACCGCGGCCGGATTTGACGAAGAGCGGATCCCGGGCGACGCGCCTGAGCTTTTCGAGCCCATGGCTCACCGCCGATTGCGTGACCCCCAGTCGCGTGGCTGCGGCGGTCACCGACCCCTCCTCCAGAACGGCCAGGAACATAGTCAGCAAGTGGCCGTCGAGATCCAAATGATCGATTTTGCTCATGAAACTGATTATAACACATCTGTTTATTCCAGGAATTGGTTGCGAGAAGATCCGGTCAGACGCCGCCCTTCCGGCGGACAAGTTCACCGACCAATCCGGGATGGAAACCATGAATTACCAAGGAGAGACCCCACGCCAGCCAGGGCGAGGAATGCCCGGTCCGGCGATTTCAGACATGAGCCTAAGCGAATTCATCCAGCGGGACCGGAACATCCACCCACCGGCGTATACGCCGACCTACAAGACCAGCGTAGCGCGCTCGCCCCGCCATGCTCTTTTGTCGCTCCAGAACTCGCTATCCGAGATCACCGGCCCCAGGTT
This sequence comes from Microvirga aerophila, assembly GCF_003332305.1. GTDB lineage: Bacteria > Pseudomonadota > Alphaproteobacteria > Rhizobiales > Beijerinckiaceae > Microvirga > Microvirga aerophila. Next base: position 10,076 of record NZ_QOIO01000088.1, read on the forward strand.
CGGCCACAACGAACTCGGACCACTCGACAACGACCTGATCCGAAATTACGCCAAGGACGGCGATCCGATCGGCGAGCGGATCATCGTCCACGGCAGGGTTCTGGACGAGAATGGCCGGCCCGTACCGCACACCCTTGTGGAGTTCTGGCAGGCGAATGCCGGTGGACGCTACCGGCACAAGAAGGATGCCTATCTCGCGCCGATCGACCCGAATTTTGGGGGCTGTGGCCGCACGCTGACGGACGAGAACGGCTATTACTACTTCCGCACAATCAAGCCAGGTCCTTATCCTTGGCGCAACTACGTGAACAGCTGGCGCCCGGCCCACATCCACTTTTCCGTCTTCGGATCCGGGTTTGTCCAGCGCCTGATCACGCAGATGTATTTCGAGGGTGATCCGCTGATCAAGATCTGCCCGATCGTGAAGACCATTCCGGATCCAGACGCCGTCGAGCGCCTGATTGCCCCGCTCGACCTGAACGCGTCGGTTCCACTCGACACGCTGGCCTACAAGTTCGACATCGTGCTGCGCGGCCGCCGATCCACCCTGTTCGAGAACAAGCTTGAGGGAAACTGAACCATGGTACAGCCGCTGTCTTACTTCTATGAAACACCGTCGCAGACTGCTGGGCCTTATGTTCATATCGGGCTGATCCCGCAACAGGCTGGCTTCGACATCTTCGAGACCAATTTTGGGAGTGCGCTGGTGGGGCCCGACACCAAGGGGGAGCGGATCATCGTCGAGGGCCGCGTGTTCGATGGCACCGGGACACTGGTGCGGGATGCCCTGCTCGAGATCTGGCAGGCCGACCCTGACGGGCAATACAACCATCCAGCAAGCGGTCAAGAGACGATGGCCAGCGATGGCTTTCGTGGCTGGGGGCGGACCGGGACCGATTTCGAAACAGGGGTTTATCGCTTCGCGACGATCAAGCCAGGCGCGGTCGTCGGGCGCAATGGCCGGATGATGGCGCCGCACATCAACCTCTGGATCGTGGCGCGCGGGATCAATATCGGCCTGAACACCCGGCTCTACTTTTCCGATGCGACGCAGGCAAACGCCGAAGATCCAGTGCTTAATCTCATCGAGCAGAAGGTTCGGCGCCAAACGCTGATTGCTGAAAGAAGCCGGCGTGGGGACGAGGTCATCTACACCTTCGATGTTCACCTGCAAGGCGACCAGGAGACCGTGTTCTTCGATCCCTGACTGCAGGCAGTTGCCACCTGACCCGTAACGAGCAACCTCCGGGGAGACCTCATCCCCCGACAGCAACAAACATCGCCCGGAGAAGTAGCTCTCCTTCCGATTAGGATAGATTGAGGCGGACCAGGCCTCCTTCATTTAGAAAGCCTCCAATCATCTCTGCAAGCATACCTCGCTTGGCGCCCACTCCTGTGGGCGTTCCTGTTTACAGCCGATCAAGATACTGCGCGCCAACCCCAGCATCCGTGCCAACGTGCCAGCAAGACATTGATCTGCTCACTACGCTCGGTCGCTAGGGGCAATCATTGAGATCCTCTGCGTCAAATGGGTTATCCCGCTATGGATTGCAGCACGTTTGCTTTTACCAACCAGATCATCGCGCTGATGGTAAAAACCGATATCGCAGTTGAAACCATGAGTGCCGCCGCACATACCTCATCCATGCCGTACCGTTGCCCAAGAATCGGGTAGACGCTGAGCATCGGAACACTCGCCATGATGATCGCCACCGACTTCAGATCAGGATCAACTTTGGCAAATATCGTGAACGCCATCAGGACGGCAACGGGATGGATGGCAAGTTTGCCAAGAACAATCTGAGCAACCTCAGCCCGAAGCCCCTCGATCTTAAACCCCACGAGAGTTCCGCCAATCACGAAGAGTGCGACCGGCGCGGAAGCGAGTGCAAGCATATCGACTGTTTTGAAGATTGGGGATGGAAGAACGATTCCGAACGCTGAAATGGCAGTCCCAGCTAGGATAGCGAGTATGATCGGACTCTTGATCAGTCTGACGGCGGATGAGCGTAGGATCACGCGTGCTGGCAAACCAGCTTGTAACCCAGTCTCGGCAATGACCAATGCGGCCGGAATGATGATGACGTTTTCAATCATCATACATAAAGCCAATGCAAGGCCTGCGGGCGCGCCGATAGCCAAGGCTGCAATTGGGTAACCGATGAAGCCGCTATTGGATGCTGCCATGCCTAAGGCAGAAAGGGCGCTCGTCTGCAGATCCTTCTTTTGAGCGAAATGCAGGAAGCAGAGCGCGAGAGAAAAGACAGCCATACTTAGGACCATTCGTTTCCTCTTCACGAGGATCGTTGCTCGATAACACCTACGCGACCGGAGAAGTTACTCGGTAAATTCAGCCTGTTTTTCGCCCAACGCCACCCAGAAGTCAGCGTCCGTCTTGGCCTTGATCTCGTCTTCGGTCACGCCGTCGGCGAGCTCAATCAGGGTCATGCCCGATC
>NZ_QOIO01000089.1 GCF_003332305.1 Microvirga aerophila
ATCCCGGTTCGTGCTGCTCGTTCGAGTTGACGGCAAAGACAGCGAGAGCGTGGTGAAGGCTCTTGTGCGGCAGGTTCGACGTCTGCCTCAAGGATTGATGGCATCGCTGCCCTGGGATCGTGGGATGGAGCTTGCCTATCACAAGCGCTTCAGCGTCGCGACTGACGTTGAGGTCTACTTCTGCGATCCCCAAAGCCCGTGGCAGCGGGGAAGCAACGAGAACACCAATGGCTTGCTGCGGCAGTACTTCCCGAAGGGTTCAGACCTGTCCGCCTATAGCCAAAGCGACTTGGATGCGGTTGCGCTCCGGCTTAATACCCGGCCAAGAAAAACCCTTGGCTTTCAAACCCCAGGAGCTACCCTGGCCAAAGCTGTTGCGCTCATCACTTGAACCCACCACCGCTTTTTTCGCCAAGGAGGGAAGTCGATGAGGTTCATGTTCATCGATGCGGCGAAAGCGGAATTCCCCATCCAGCAACTGTGCCAAGTTCTTGAGGTGAGCCAGAGCGGGTACTTTGCCTGGCGAAGTCGTCCAGCCTGTCAGCGTCAGCGCGACGATCTGGTGCTGCTCGCCCATGTCCGGTCCGCCTTTAGAGAGTCGAATGGCACCTATGGCAGCCCACGCATGACGCGCGAACTCCAAAATTAGGGCCTGCCAATCGGACGCCGTCGGACGGCCCGACTGATGCGCGAGAATGGGCTCAAGGCCCGGCAGAAGCGCCGCTTCAAACGCACCACCGACAGCCATCGGGCCCAACCTGATCGAGCAGGACTTCTCGGCCGAGCGCCCGAACCAGACATGGAACGCGGATATCTCCTACGTGTGGACAGGTGAGGGTTGGCTCTACCTGGCCGTGGTCCTCGACCTCTTCGCCCGGCGGGTGGTCGGCTGGGCAGTGAGTGACCGGCTGCACAAGGAGCTGGCGCTCGAGGCGCTGCGCAAGGCTCTGGCGATCCGAAGACTTGGTGAGGGGCTGACCCATCACGCGGACCGCGGCAGTCAATATTGCTCGATCGAGTATCAGGCCGAGTTGCGAAAGCACGCCATCGGGATCTCGATGTCCAGGAAAGGGAATTGTTATGATAATTCGGTGGTCGAGACCTTTTTCAAGACCTTGAAGTCCGAGCTGGTCTGGCGCACCGTGTTCCAGACCCGAGCTGAGGCCAAGGCGGCAATTGGTCGTTACATTGACGGGTTCTACAATCCCGTCCAGCGTCATTCGACCCTGGATTATGTCAGTCCGGTTCAATTCGAAAGGCTGGCCGGATAGCTACAAAGCCGCTCTCCACTACACCGAAGCAAATCCACTTTGGTTCTGAGCCGAAGGTGGGGACAGGCTCCTGCAGGACGATCGCCGCTCGCGGATCAAGCACCACCTCTGGTGCTGCACCGGATCGACCCGGAGCAGGGCGCCCAACGCTTCTACAGCCTCATGATCGAGCGCGACCTGTTCGGGGCCATCCGTCTCGTGGGCCACTGGGCCCGGATCGGCACCAACGGCCAAGAATTGGTGGAGGTGTTCACCAGCGAGATCGAGGCCGGTGCGGCGCCTGAGGCGCTAGCCGCTGCAAAGAGCATCGGCGCGGGTATCGGGATCTATGACTAAGACAGCAGGGTTCCAGGAGGCGCTTCCTTGAAGCAGGGGCAAAGGTGCTTCTCGCAGCCAAATTCGTCTTCAATCAGGACTTCAGACGCCTTTTGCTCAGCGCACCGGGTCTCAACCATCTCCCATACGAGGAATTCCGCCGAGGACTGTTGTGCGAAGCCTCCAACAAACTCATCGTTGCAATAAATCAGCCAGCCGAGATTGCTGCCGACAATTCTGTAAGTGGCGTGAGATGGCGTCAGATCTTGAGAGAATGGCAGGCGGAAAACCACCTTGCCGGTATCATTCTCGACCTCAACGGCATAGTCCTGTGGATCATGGCCTCTGGCTGTGAACACCTGTTTGAGGTCTCGGGCACCCAGCACCACGGCATGGCAGGCAGTCTCCACATCCGGGTAATCGAGGCCGGACTGGTCGTAACTCATACCTCCATCTTTGCAGCGGATGTGAAGGTAGAAGCGAGGCATGGTGTCCCCCAGAGCTACCCAGTAGACGGCTGAAATAAGGCCTTTGTGGCGGAGCAGCTCCAGCACCAATGGGGCATAATACTGGTATGCAGCTGAACAGAATGTGGCGCGAAACCCTCTCATTAAGAAGATGTGAGAGGGCAGCGTATTGTCTCACTTGCTCCGTAGGCCAGATTGACCCGATGGGACAGCAACCTTGAGGGTCTGATGCCTAAACCGAATGGCCAAGTATCCCGATGGGCGGAAACAGAGGTGGCAAAGCACACCCCCCCCGAAAACATTCGGCAACGCCTCGCCTATGAGGAAAAGCAGATCCGCGCCTTAGCGGGCACCGGTTCCGGCCGGGACATGGAGAAGGCTCGGGAGGCTCATCAGGAGTTAATCCAGGTTCTGTCGGAGCGCCTCTCACGCGCAGGAAAGCAGTCTCCGTAATTCGCGGAACGCGCAGTGTGCAATGACCGAAACCGCGCAGAAGTTGATGCCAAGAGGCCTGTCGCTTCGCCCGACTGAGTAGCGGAGAGCATGATCCGCAGCGCGATGGCAGCGCTCATCCTGGCGGAGGAGATTGAACGACCTCATGACGATACCGATCCGTCGTGCCGCCCTGGCCGGCACCGCCGGCGCCGCCCGGCCTTCTCAGGCGCAGGCCGAGGAGATCCGAATGATCTGCCCGGACGGTCTCGATGCGGCCTGCAACATCCCGAGCCCGCTTCGAGCGGATACAAGGTCTTGAACCGTCCAAATCCTGGACCGTGCCAGCCTCCCTGTGTCGGTCAGGTCGGTGTCCTGTTCTGTCAAGCTAGGCGCCTGCTTCCGTGCGAGGCTGTTGGCACGGCGGAGTCATTCCTGCCACGTTCCCCGGCTGCCTGGAGAGAAGCAATGCAATTCCCATCGATAGTAACGCTTGGCGCGATCAGCCTCGTCCTGGCCGCGTGCCAGACCCCGCAACAGTAGGTCCAGAGCAAGGAAAACCTGCTGGCGGCAGCCGGCTTCACGCTTCAGCCGGCCAATTCGCCGACGCGGATTGCCGCCATGAACAAGCTCCCGCCGAACAAGTTCGTCCGCCAGACGTCGGGCGGGACTGTGGTCTACGTCTACGCCGATCCTGCCGGGTGCCAGTGCGTCTATTTTGGCGACCAGACGGCGTGGTCGAACTATCGGGACGCCGTCTTTGCCAAGCAACTGGCCAATGAGCAGCAGATGACCGCGATGATGAACCAGGACGCCTTCGATTTCGGACCGTGGGGCCCTGGCTTCTGGTAGGTCGTTCCCCGCGCTCGGATGCGTTGAGATCCCACCTGGCGTGGGGACGACATGGGACGAACCATCGACAATGATGTGCCGAAGGACGAGGTGATGACCGTCAGATCTGTCTTGCTTCTGGTACTGGCCTGCGGAGCCGGGCTCACGGGCCCGATCATGCGACCGGCCGATGCCGCAGCCTTCACCTGCCCAGAGACCGTGACGTCGGATGCGCCAAGGAATGCTTCTCCCCCGAGTGATCTTTACTCGGGGGCGAATGATGTCACGGCCCGCAATCGTCTCAATGAGCTCATGGCTGACCTCCGCAAAGGTGGCAATAAACCTACTCTGATCGTCGACCACCTGGTCGGTGCCTATTGCCCGCTGGTCGCAAACGACGGCAGACTCTCGGATAAGCAAAAGGCTGACCGGGTTCGGCGGTTCGCACGGCAGGTGACAGGACTCGCCTATGGACCGTCAGGCCAGGATGAGTTGGATGTTCTTGTCGAAGTGCCCTTGGTGCCAACGCTGCTTGGCCAGGTTGACCAAGCGGCAGGGCAGGGCAGGGCTGGGCTGTCCCGGGATGCATGGATCGATCGGGCGATCAAGCAACAGTTGACGGTGCCATGATGCCGGAACTCAACGACATCGAAGAGCTCTGGCACGATCTGAAGCGGCATCATCGCGCTCACCAGACTTTCGCAGGTCCAGACAACTTGTACGATGCCATCCACGAGGCGGTCCTGATGCTCAATCGCGAACGAGATCGCCATCCGTTGGCCAACCGCCGGATCGCTGCTTAGAGTGTGAGGCGGGCGGTGGCCCGCCTCTTCTTCATTGGCAGGAGATGGTCGCCCGCGGGCAGGTGGCGACGTATTGGGTCGTCGGGCAGTAGGTCTGCACGAAGCTCTCGCCCATGATGCAGGTGAGGTGGACGCGGTAGCCGCGGGCCGAGACGTCCCCGCGGTGGAGAACGGAATATCCAAGCTCCTGGTCCGCAAGCCGGACGATAGGACGCTCGACCGACTGGGTCCGGTACACATTCGTTGGACCCCGGGTCATGGGCGTCAGGTCGGCGGCTTGAGCCATCGGACCGAGAGAGGCGGCCGCAAGCACGATCAAGAGGCAGGGCGTGTTCATAGGCATCTCAAGGGTTTTTAGGCTTTGCCATTCGGACAATATCGGGCGGGCTTCAAAAATTCAGCCTCGATGGAATCACAGTCAGCATCCGTTGGCCACCCCGCTGAAACCTGCTTAGTAGCACGGGGCTACGGGTAACAGCCGCATTGGCCGTATCCGTGAGAATAGGGGGACGCTGCGGCTGCACCCAATGCGGCTCCGGCTGCAAGGCCAGCCGCTGCCGCTCGGGACTGATCGCCGGTGCGAACCCTTCGGGGGCCCGCGTAGCGCCATACCCCATCTCAAGCCAGGTCCCGACAAGCCAGGATCCTGGTCGCTTACATGGCTCACCGTCGGCGCCTTCTCGATTCGGCCGAGAACCTTGTCGGAGTCGTGGCTTGTCGAATCCCGTGTCCGCGGAAAGACCCTCAATCACTAGCACGGGGAATATGGGTAATAACCGCACTGATTCGGTACGACGTAGGAGTCGTAGGCCGCTCCCATCGCAGCTCCAGCGGCAAGGCCAGCCGCCGCCCCGGCACCCGCCCCATACCAGGCGCCACGATAGACGGGAGCATGCCAATAGCGGCCACCGGCCCACGCGCCGCCGCGGTACCCGCCAAAGCGGGCGGCGTCGAAGCCACCAGCGTGGAAACCTCCGAACCCGCCCGCATGGAAGCCACCAAAGCCGCCCGCGTGGAATCCGCCACCGCCGAAGCCGCCGAAATGGTCGATGAACAGCGCAGCCGGTCCGCTCGATCCGGCTAGGTTCCCTTCCAGCACGACAACATCGAAGGTCAGGTTCCCGCCTTCGAGCTTCGGCGCTTTCAGCGTCACCACGGCGTCACTGACCTTCGAGCCATCGCCTCCCAGAACGGACACGGTGGCGTTGGGCGGATCCTTGGCGAAGCTGTCCTTGCCTTCGTCCCACTGCATGATGAACTGCTCGGTCATTACGTGACCCGCCGCCCGCACGGGCCGATCGGCGAACACGACCGAACTCGGCGCCACTCCGGCCAAGGTCAGCTTGCCGCCCTCCAGCTTCGCGCTCGCCGCGTTGAGCACAGCAAGCGATGGGACCGGCCCTGTTGGCGTGGTCCGGCCAATGGTTTTCTCGAGCGGCACATGAGGTTTGGTCGTCGCGTCCTGGGACAACGCGACGCCTGGCACGAGCAACAGGCCGCCGATGAGGATGAGGTCGGACGCGCAGCGTTTCATGGGCATGGTTCATCTCCTTATTAGGACCTGCGTCGAACGCAAAGTCAGTCGGACGGGTCCTGCTCGCCGGCAGGACCGTTATCGGTGTCGTCTGCTTGCCTGTCCGCTCGGATGCGGTGCGTCTGGAGGACTCTCGCAGCATCCGGCTTGAGGCAAGGACGCTATGTACGCTTCGACAGTTTGCACAAACGAACAGATTATGCTTGACCGAAAGGGTCATCCGGTTGACAGATGAGGTCACTGCCGCCGCGGGTCGGCGCCGTCGATCGTCTATCAATCAAGCTTCTCGATCCAGGCTGCCATGTCGGGCGTGAGACGCATCCGGTAGGATGCATTGCTACACCTCAGGTTCCACACAACCTCATCCGGTTTCGAAAGCTGGGCGTCCCGTTGCGCCGTCACAGGCTCATCGCAGCGATGACCCTGCAACCGCAGTTGTGCCGCAAGGGTATCCGGCGGCGTCGCCTGTGCCCAAGCCATGCGGTCGCCGGATACGAGGAATGCAACGGCGAATGGCGCGACGAGAAGTCCATACCACACCATGAGCAGAACCCTATTCGAACGCGAAGATGCGCTTCCAGTCGTTCTTCATACTGATCACCGACCATCCGTCCTTCCTGGCCTCGCCATAGAGCGCCGCCGTGAGGGCGCCGACCTTGGTGTCGGGCAGGCCTGCGGCCGGACCGTAGGCGTATTCGCGGGTAACATCATCGTGCAGAACCAACATTTTGAGCCGGGCGCCGGCACCCGCACCGGTCCATTCCAGCATCTCGCGGTCGCCATTCGAGTTGCCGAAGGCCGCATGGGGCCGGCGGCCGATCATCAGGTGAATCCCTTCAGGCTTGCCGGCGTTGTTATCGTTGAGCAGCAGCTTCGGCTCCTTGGTCAGAAACGGCTTGCCGTCCTTGCCATAGCCGAACTTCGTCGCGCCCGCAGTTCCGACCACCTGCTCGGGCGGGATGCCGTAGATGCGTTCCGAGTAGATGCGCACGAAATCCTGGCCGCCGCCGGTCACGATGTAGGTCTTGTAGCCGTTGTCGCGCAGGTGGCGCAGGACTTCGAGCATCGGCTGATACACCAACTCGGTGTAGGGACGCTGCCAACGCGGATGCCGGGCCGTTTCGAGCCACTTCATGGCCTCGGCGTTGAAGTCCTCCACCGTCATGCCGGTCAGCGTCGCGGCGAGAATCGTTTCGAGATCCCGCATCGAGAGTTTCGCCATCGCCGCACGATTGCCGGAGAGAACGGTTTTGAAGGGCTCGGCATTCCTGAGTTCCGGCCGCTTCGCCACCACCGCCGGGACGCGATCGAGGCAGTAGACCACCTGCGAGTACATCGGATGCTCGACCCACAGCGTTCCGTCCTGGTCGAAGGTTGCGCTGCGCTCCTCCGGACGGACGTAGCTCTGGCTGGCTTGGTCAGTGGTGGCACGCACGAAGTCGAGGATGGCCTGCTTCGCTGCCCCATCGTTCCAGGACGGCAACGGGCCGTCCGCGGCTGTCGCCTCCGCTGCTGCCTGCGCCGCCGCGGGGATGGGTCGAAGCAGCCCGGGCAGGACGGGAAGCACGGCCAATGTCGAGAGCATGACGCGACGGCTGATGCCGGACGGTTCGATCGGATCCATGTTCGATCCCTTTCAGTTGCACGCGAGACCCTGGTTGAGGAGCACGAGGGGAGAGATTGTCAGTTCCCGCGAACCCGGCGTCAGAAGTCGTCGGAGCCGTCCTTGCAGCGGTAGCCGATGAAGCATTGCGGATTGTTGGAACTCGGCACCCACGCCGGCTCCGGGAACTGGTCGACCAGACACTGTGCGCCGCTCCTGACGAAGCGGGCATAGGTCGAAGGGCTGGTATCGAGGACAACCGCTCCTTCCCGCATAACGAGCTGACGATTGGCGCCGCAGGTCCGCTGCGATGTAGGCGGTCCAACCTGCGCGGTCGCTGCTGTCGCCGCCACGGTAAGTGCAAGGAATGTCAACACGCTTCTCATCACCGCTTCCTCCTCTATGCTCAAAAGGGTTATGCATCGATCCAACGAGTAGGACTTGGTCATCGCTCATCTTCTCCAAAGACGAGGCCCGAGATGAGTGAACCACGAAGCCAACGCTCCGCATGGCCTCAGATTCAGTCAGAACCGACGTCGCTCTAGGGTCCCTCGTAGTAGGTCGCATCGTCCTGCAAAGGTTCGGCCTTCGGAGTCGGTACGGCCTCCTTCTTCGTGCCCGGCAGAACCTCGAACCAGTTGTCGAACTTGACCATGGTGGAGCCAAGCTGCGCGAGCACCTGTGGATTGCCTTCCAGTTTGGCCTTACCGGCCGCGACCTTTTCTGCCAGCTTCGCCGTCCCGATCATCACGTCCTCGAGCTCTCTGCGATCGATCGTGATCGTCAGATCGGCATCGCTGGCCTGATGACCGGCGATTGTCGTCAGCGTGGCATTGCTCATCTCGGTGACGAACCTCTCGCCGTTGTCAGGCGTCGAGATATTGATCTTGAACTTCATGCCCTCGGCCTTGCGGCTATCCATCTGGATCCCGAGGTAATTGAGGAACAGCTCGGTGCTCGTTCCGCGCACAAAGTCCGGACTGCCCGCTTTTGCAGCCTTCACGGCGATGACACCATCACGGAGTTCTTTGGCGCCGGCCAGGAAGCTGTTGCGGAGGCTCGGGCTCTCGAACTGATAGCCCATCTGCTCGTAGGTGTCCGCGAGAAGGTCTTTTGCGCCTTGGTTGCCCGGTTCCGCGTAGACCAGCTTGTTGAGGATCTCCGTGGCAAGGCGATATTCGCCCTGATCGTGCAGTTCCCGGCCCTTCGCCATCACCTTCCCGGCACCGCCCATCATCTCGATGTAAAGTGGCGCCGAATCCTCCGGCGACAGCGGGACCAGTGTTGCCGGATTCAAGTCCCAGAAGCCGAGATAGCGCTGGATCACGGCACGGCTGTTATGCAGGTAGGAGCCGTGATAACCGCGGTCGTACCAGAGTTCTTGCAGGCTTTTGGGCGGCTCGTAGACGTTGTGAATCTGGTTGATCGTCACACCAGTGTTTGCCAAGTGCAGCACCTGATTGTTCAGGTTCGCATACATGTCGCGTTGTCCGCGCATCACCTCGGCGATCCGCTCCTTTCCCCAACGCGGCCAACTGTGCGATGCGAACATTACATCGGCCTGATCCCCGAACCGATACAGCGCCTCGTTGATGTATTGCGACCAGGCCAGGGCATCACGCACTGGCGCTCCCCGCAGCGTTAGGATATTGTGCAGGCTGCTGACGATGTTCTCCGCAGCCCAGAATGCCTTGAAGTCAGGAAACCAGGTATTCATCTCCGCAGGGGCTTCGGTGCCTGGGGTGTTCTGAAAAACCATTCGCACCCCGTCGATGGTCATTTCCTCGAACGGCTGGTCGATGCTTTTTGTTGGGGGCAGGATACCGACTTCCCCACTGGCGGCCGCCTTGCCGATCGACGCATCGACCTGACCGTAGGGGCTCGGCGGCACGACGTCGCCATACGTATAGCTCTTGCGACGGGTCATCGCGTTGCCGGCATAGAGGTTCTCGGCGATTGACTCGGTGATGAAGCCCTTCGGAGCGATGATCTGCACCTTCCCGGCAGCGAGTGCAGCGTCGTCGACCACGCCTCGAATGCCGCCGAAATGGTCAGCGTGAGAGTGGGAGATGATCACCGCCACGACAGGGCGCTCGCCGAGCCTCTCGTTGATGAACCTGAGGGCAGCCCGCGATGTCTCCTTGACCGTCAGCGGATCGATCACGATCCAGCCGGTATTGCCCCGGACAAACGAGATGTTCGCGAGGTCGAACCCGCGCACCTGGTAGATGCCCGGCACGACCTCGAACAGGCCATACTCCATATTGAGCAGCGCCTGACGTTGCAGGGATGGATGGATGCTGTCGAACTCCTTCCCGCCCAGGAGGAAGTCCCAGTTGCCGATATCCCAGGCGACCCCGCCCTCGTCATTCATGATCTTGCGGTAGGATGGTGCGGCAATGAAGCCACGTTTCGCTTCCTGGAAGTCCTGCTTGTCGGCAAGGGGCAAAATGCGTCGCTGCTGTTGTTGAGCCTCGACCGTGTACCGCGAGGGCATCTTTCCCTTGGGACTGAAATGTTGTGGCTCCTGGGCAACCGATGCCCCTGCGAGTACTCCAGCGAGAATTGCACCAAGCACGAAAGACAAAAGCCTTAACGATCCAGTCATGTTCTGCCCTCTGCTTCTCGATCGAATGAGATACGCTCCTCGATCGAATGAGATACGCTCGAAGGGATCAGAGCGCACGTTGAACGGCATCGGCGCAGTACGGGATTGCTGGCCATAAGAGCCCCAGGTTCCTCATCGTTCGCATTCCCGTACCCTTCGATGGCCGTGACGGTGAAAAGAGCGGTGGCGCTCTCGCGTGGCGGGTCGCATCCCCGCGGACGCCGGGGGCTTGCGACCCCGGCGTCTCCTGTCGGAGCCTGCGGCTACTTGACGTTCACCTTGTAGCTGAGCACAGACGTGCCCGGCTTCTCGTCGATGCTCTTGCCCTGGACGGTGATCGCAAAACTGTCGGCACCGCGGTAACCCGCAGCGGGCACATACGTCCACGTATCCTTGTCGACCATCGTTAAGGTCCCGTGCTGTGGCCGCTGGCTGATCTCCGAACTGGTGAGCGAACCACGGGGACGGATGTCGGACATGCATCCCTGGGCTTGGACGTCGAGGTCGGCAGTCCCGTTGGCCCCCATGATGGGATTGTTGCCCGCGATGACGCACATGCTCTGTGGAGCCTGGGCAAGGGCCGGGCCGGTGAATAGGAACGCCAACGGGAGTGCTGCGATCGATACTAGCGGTTTCATGATGGTCTCCTCTCGATAGTCCTTTGCGTGGGATCGATGTCTGCCCCCAGTCGAGGCCCGCAGGTCTTCGTGATGTGCGACCTGCGGGTCATCCTAGCTTGCGTTCGGGTCACTGACCCGGATGGGATTGCGGCTTCTTGAGCTGCTCCATCACCTGCTCGAGGTTGTAGCTCGCCGGGTCCTGCATCGGCGGGAACTGCCTGTAAGTTTCGAGCTCCCTCAGCCAGAGCGCCTGGCCGATCGGCAGCATGTTCCAGTCGTAGACGTAGGCCGTGGCCGGTCCTGCGAGTGCGCCCGCCATGCTGAAGAGCGTCTTCGCCTGCTCTCCGATCGAAGTTTCGAAGGGATCGCGTTTGATGTTGACGACCTGGGTCCAGTGATAGGGGACGACGCCGGTGAGGAACCCGGTCGGCGCATCGGACACCATCGCGAAGTAGATCTTCCAGTTCTTGTAGCGCACCGCAGACGGATCCTTGCCCGAGTAATAGAAGAAGGTGTCGCGCGCCGACTTGTCCGATCTCCCTTCCAGATAATCGCGCTGGTTCACGCCATCGAGCGTGGTCTTGACGATCCCGGGATACTCGCCCCTCTCGATCCGGGCCTTCAGCTCATTGCCCTTAGGGCCGCCGGCGATGTCGATGAGGGTCGGCAACCAGTCGAGGGATGCGAAGATGTCGTTCTTGACCGTTCCTGGCTCGATGTGACCCGGCCAACGCACGACCAACGGGGCACGCATGCCGCCCTCCCAGGTGGACAGCTTGCCACCCTTGAACGGGGTGGTGCCGCCGTCGGGGAAGGTAATCGTCTCGGCCCCGTTGTCGGTGGTGAACACGACGATCGTGTTGTCGAGTTCGCCCATCTCCTCAAGCTTCTTCAACACATAGCCGATGTTGTCGTCCATCTGCTTCATGCCGGCTTCGTTGACGCCCCAGTCCTTGCCGCCGGGCTCGCCCACCATTCCCATGTATTTGTCGTTCAGCATGGTCGTGACGTGCATGCGCGCGGGATTGTACCAGGCGAAGAACGGCTTCTTGGTCTTCTCGGGATCGTTGCGGTCGAGGAAGTCGATGAGCTTGGCCGAGATCTCTTCGTCGACGGTCTTCGAGCGCTCGAGCGTCAATGGCCCTTCATCCTTGCAGGTCTGGTTCGCGGCCGTGCCGTCGGACGATCTGCACCACATGACCGGCCGCGGCGGCGTCAGGCAGGTGGTGGTCCTGGGATCGACCGCCGCGGGATCCTGGGGCAGCCCGGGGATCGGCGTATTCCGGCAGGGCGGCGCGACCGTCTGCTGGGTCGGCGTCTTGTTGATGTCGGGGAAGCTCACCCCCTGCATGGCGTCGAGGTGGTAGAGATAGCCCCAGAACTCCTGGAACCCGTGTGCCGTCGGCAGCGCATCGGTGTGGTCGCCGAGGTGGTTCTTGCCGAACTCTCCAGTGTTGTAGCCAAGGTCGAGCAGGAACTTGGCGATCGCGGGCGTGCCAGGGCGCAGATAGGACGGGCTGCCGGGCAGTTGTGGCGGGATCATGCCGGTCCTGAGCGGATGCATGCCGGTGAAGAAGGCGTTGCGACCCGCCGTGCAACTCTGCTCGGCGTAATAGGTCGTGAACTTCGCACCTTCCCGGCCAATGCGATCGATGTTCGGGGTTTCGCCGACCATCAGGCCCTGGTGGTAGATGCTCGGCTGCATCCAGCCGATGTCGTCACCCATGATGAACAGGATGTTAGGCTTCTGCTGCGGGGCCTGCGCAATGGCCGGAGCGGCCATTGCTGCCGAGACCAGGGCCGTGGCTCCGATCAGGGCCACCTTGGCTCGCATGCGCCGGAGGCGGAATCGTCCGCCGGGCGTTTGTGAGGACGCACGATCACTGGTCATGGGCTCT
>NZ_QOIO01000009.1 GCF_003332305.1 Microvirga aerophila
GGATCGACCCTGGACGATCATGTCCCTCGGCCTGCGGGAGTGGGCGCACCGGTTCTGATCAGCGGGACTTGGTATTACTTATACGATTGCCCAGTATTTCAACGCCGCAACCGTCAAACCATTTGCGGAGGCCGATGATATCACTATCGCCGATACCGGCGCCAATATCGCATCGCTCACGAAGGCCAACCTTTTCAACATGGCGGCCAACAACGTCGACGTCCTCGACGCGACGGACAACCTGATCGTCTACAACACCTTGCAGGACATCGGCCTTGCCGAGATGGTATTTGCGCCGAACGATACGGTGATACTGCGCGACACGAACGAAGAATTGACCACCGGTACGGTGGCGCAGGTCGCCGGCCTTGCCCGCAAGAACGTCGACTTCGTGGACGTGGTGGACAACGGAAACGTCGTCACGTTTTCGGTTGCGCATTTCAATGCCCTGCAGGTACCGCTGAGCCCAGGCGACACCATGGTTCTGACTGACAACGGCATCAATCTCGGCACTCTTACGCCGGATCAGATCAGGGGCCTTGCGGGCAAGGGCGTCACGGCCCTCAACGCCACGAACAATGCGCTGTCGCTCACGGACGCGCAGTTGGCGGCGCTAGGCCCGGTTGCATTGGCTGCAGGCGATGTCTTGACGCGGTTGGGAACGGCCGGAGCCGACCAAATGGTGGGCACGGCCGTCGAACAGATCATCGACGGCTTGGCCGGGAATGACACGCTGCGGAGCGGCTCTCTCGCCCACACCCTGAAAGGCGGAGCCGGAAACGATCGCCTGTTCGGCAGCACTGCGGCGGATAAGCTTTACGGCGGAACTGGCAAGGACACCATGACCGGCGGCAAAGGCAAGGACGCCTTCGTGTTCGACACCAAGCCGAACAAGAAGACGAACCTCGACAAGATCGTCGACTACAACGTGAAGGACGACTCGGTCTATCTCGACAACGCCATCTTCAAGAAGCTCGGCGGCAAGGGGTCGGAATTCGCGCCCGCCAAGATCAACAAGGCGTTCTTCAAGATCGCGGACAGCGCCAAGGACCGGAACGACTACGTGGTCTACGACAACAAGAAGGGCGTCCTGTACTACGACGCCGATGGATCGGGTGGCGGCAAAGCAGTTGAGATCGCGACCCTGAAGAAGAACCTCAAGATGTCGGCCTCGGATCTCTTCGTGATCTGATTGCCGGGGGACACAAACAGAGCCGGTTCCTCGCGAGCGGAACCGGCTCTGTCCTTTTCAAATGGAATGTTCAGCCACGAAGGGCGCTAGACAGTATCCCGGCGCAGTGAAGCCAACCCTAGCACCGGCTGGGCGCGCTGGATGGGTTGGTCGTGCCGGCCGGCTGCTGGTTTTCCGAAAAACAAGGACTCTTTCCGCTCGCTCCCGCCTTGGCGGCAGCATCCGCATTGGGCGGGATAGTGCCGGAAGGGTTGCCCGGAGGATTAACCGAGGGGTCCCCCACGATCGACGATCCGGTGACCTTCGGGTCCGAGGTCTCGCGGAGCGGGAACTTGTTGGTGCCGGCCGCGCCCGTATCGACGCTCGGAGAAGCCTTGGACGACCCGGCTGCTCCATCCATCGACCCCATGCCGGCCTGAGCCAGGGCGCCGCCGGCCGCGAGAGACAATGCCGTCGCCAGGACCAGACGGCACGACAAACCTTTTGACATGTGCGTTCTCCAACTTGCACCAATCGGACATCTGGTGGGTACTACCGACCAGGCCCGAATATGTTTCAGCGGAGCGGCGGCTTTTCGCTCGCCTGCCTCAGAAACCCTGAACAGCCCTCCGACCCGGTTTGGACGACAGGTTGATCGTGACGATCTGTCCGGTTTTGGGGTCGAGGATGGTCATGGCGAACTCCTTACTCGTCTGGAGAAGCAACGCCTGACGCGGCTTAAGGATCAAAGCGAGTTCCTAGCATGGTAAGCAATCTGTTACCGGGCGGGGCAAAACCAGTGCGCCCCCTTGTCCCCCTCCATTGATGGCGGCGGCTAGGTTACTCTGCTGCAAACGACGCCGAACAACGGCGATTTGGGGCATTATATCATGCGTCATATTCATCTGGACGATGGCCTGCGTCTGCGTTTTCCAGGCCGCAGCGAAGAGTTCGACCAAGGTGTCGAGATCGGCATGCTGGCGGTTCTCATGGATCAGGGAGAACGCGAATTCACGCGCTGGATCTCCCGGGCCAACATGGACCAGGTCAGGGCTATTGCCCGACAGCTCGATTATCACGTGGTCGAAGGCAACGGCGACGACGAATGGGTGAGCCTCAGCTTCCGCCAGGGCAGCGCCAAGCCTGCTCTCAGGCTCGTTCACTCGATCGGCTGATCGCCCGATCGCGCACCGCCTGCACTGACCCGCACGCAGAAACGACAAAGCCGCCCGAAGGCGGCTTTGAGAAGGCTTTGGTCTGGCTTCTTAGCGAGAGCCTTCGCCTCGGCGCGTGACGCTCCAGGCGGCCTGCATTAACGCAACGGCGAGCGCCGTCTTGACCAGGGTGGCGGCCACGAAGGGCGCGGCGCCGACGGACCAGGCCTTGGCGATGGGCATGACCAGGGAGAGCTGGGCGAGGCCGAACAGGAAGATCAGCGCGTGTCCGACGCTCATCATGACGATGACGCGCAGAAGCGACCGGTCCCAACCGCGCTCGGCCATGAAGCCCACGGCCAGGGCCGCCGCCAGGAAGCCGAACAGGAAGCCGCCGGTGGGGCTTGCGAAATACGCGATGCCGGCCGCCATGGGCGGCGTATTGGCGAAGACCGGCAGGCCCGTGGCACCCTGGATGAGGTAAACGGCCACGGTGGCAGCGCCGAGACGCCAGCCGTAGGCGGCTCCGATCATGAGCACGACCAGAGTCTGCAGCGTCATCGGAACGTAGGGCAGCGGCACCTGGACTTTCGCCGAGATGGTGAGCAGCGCCGAACCCACGACCATCAGGACGGCGGCGCGAAGGGCGGCGAAACGGGCGTCGTCCCGAGAGGGCCAAAGAAGCCCCACGAGAGTGGACGGAGCGGCAAGGGCGGTAGCGCCAGTCGACATCAGCAGATCTCCAGATCTTGTTCCGCCATTCGCAGACGGTTCATAAAGGCCTTATAGGGGGGGCGGGCGAACCGCTCAAGCCGCGCTGTGGGAACTCCATACCCTTGCGGTGCAAATTTTCTGGGAAACCTGGAATGTCCGACGACCTCACCTTCGACGCCCAGCCGCCCGCCAAGGCCGGCGAGTGCGTACGCGTCAGCCCCCTCGTTCGACGAATCATCGCCACTAATCCAGGCCCCATCACCTTCACGGGCACCTGCAGCTATATCGTCGGCTCGGGGCGGGTCGCGATCATCGATCCGGGACCGGACCTGCCGGAACACATCGACGCCCTGCTGGCCGCCGTTCAAGCCGAGACGGTCACGCATATCCTCGTGACCCACACCCACAAGGACCATTCGCCGGCCGCAAGAGCCATCAAGGCCGCCACCGGCGCGCGCCTCGTCGGGTGCAGTCCCCACCGCAGCGCCCGTGCGCTCTTCGACGGCGAGGTCAATCTGCTGGAGACGAGTTCGGACCGGGACTACGCCCCGGACCAGGAACTCGCGGAGGGCGATAGGATCGAGGGGCCCGGTTGGAGCCTGGAGGCTCTGGCGACGCCAGGCCATATGGCGAACCACCTCGCCTTCGCGCTGCCGGAGGAGGCCGCCCTCTTTTCCGGCGATCACGTGATGGCCTGGTCCACCACTGTCGTCGCGCCTCCCGACGGATCCATGAGCGATTTCATGGCATCTCTGGACAAGCTGAGAGGGCGGGATGAAGCCGTGTACTGGCCGGGCCATGGGGGTCCGGTGCGGGAGCCTCAGCGCTTCGTGCGGGCGCTGGCCCACCACAGACGGCAGCGGGAAGCGTCGATCCTCAACCGGCTGGCGGCCGGCGACAGGACGATCCCGGCCATCGTGGCGGCTATCTATCAGGGCCTGAAGCCGGCTCTGATCGGCGCGGCCGGCCTATCGGTCTTCGCCCATCTGGAGGATCTGGTCGCTAAGGGTCTGGTGAGAACCGACGGCGCTCCATCGCTGGACGGCGAATACCGCCTCGCCTGACGAGAAATCAGTTGGCGGCAAGCGCCAGGTTCGATGCCTCTTCCAGGAAAGCCCGGATGCGCTTGGCATTGGCTCCGAAATCGTGGCGCCCCATGCGTGAGGCGGAGCGGATGTCGATCCGGGTGCCGTCGACGCGGGGACGGATGCGCACCGTGACGTCGTCGGGCAGCCTCAGGAACATGGTTCTGTCGACGGCCTCGAGGCGTCCCGTGCCCATTCGCCCGCCGGGCGGCACCGCCTCGATCACCTGCCAACCGAGATTCTCGGCGGCTTTGCGCACCAGGGCGAACGCCTCCTCGGGGCCGAGATCGAGGGTGAGCGGCGCGATTTGCACATAGGCCTCCCGCTGCATCTCGCGGGCCTCTGGGGAGACGTCCGGCGGGACCAACCCCTTGCGGGCATCGAGGGCCGCGCGGGAGCGCGAGAAGGCCGGCGGATCGTCAGTGTCGGTGGATACGTCCGCGATGGCCGGAAGGGTGACGGCCCTGACGGACAACCATGCCGGATAGGCCAGCACGAGGGAGGCGATGATCAAGCCCTTGATGGCGCTCCCCAGGCCGCGACGGCCCTCCTGCCAGATTCGCACGAAGCCGATGATCGACAGGCCCACGGCCAGGAGAGCGGCTGCGAGCCCTCCTCCGAGGGCAACGAAACCCGCGTCGTAGTCGATCCGGCCGAAGCGGATCATCAGGACCGCCATGACAGTCACGGCAAGGGCGAACCATGCGAGCATGGGGGACCACTTTGCCGGGCGGGAGTATGGTTCCTCGAGGATGAAATGGCGCATCAGGACGTCTTACAAATCTCTTTGAGCGCGCGCCACTCCTCTTCTGAAAGAAGTGGCTCGCCGGTGTGGGCCGGCGCCTGCTGCTCAAGGGATTTGAGACGTTGATCGGTCACCGGGTGGGTGGACAGAAAAGCCGGAAGCTTCTTTTCGTTCCCTTCGATGCGCTTGAGAAGAAGCCCCATGGCCTTGGGCGGCCGGCCAAGGGCGAGCATCGCTTGGGCCGCGAAGGCGTCGGCCGCCGTCTCCGCCTCGCGGGAATGGGCGCTGTCGATCAGGAGTTGCGTTGCGATCACGACCGCCCCTCCCCCGCTGACATCGCCGAACAGCAGGCCGAGCAGGTAGGACGCCCCGCCTGACTGGATCAGGCTCCGCAGGCTGTCCCGGTGCGCAGCATGGCCCATCTCATGAGCAAGCACGCCCGCGACTTCGTCCGCCGACTCGGCTTGGTCCAACAAACCTTTGAACAGGTAGATCCTGCCTCCCGGCAGCGCGATGGCGTTGGGGATCTTGGATTCGAGAACCGCAATATGAGTTTCCATCCCGACGTCGGTGGAAGCCCTCAATCGCGCACTCAACGTCTCAAGGGCCGCAAGGCCGCGAGTCCCGTCACAAACCTTGCCGCCGAAGATGAACTTGACCTGGTTGTCGACGGCCGTGCCCAACCGGCGTTCGACCGAGAGCGGGATGAGCGGCGTCAGCCGCTCCGCCACGATGGGAAGCAGAAACACGACGCACAGGGTGAGTGACACGGCGGCCAGTGCCGACCAAAAGATGATCCGGCCCGTTCTTTCCTTGGGCTCGCCAAGCTCCAGGCGCGCGCAGTGGGCCCGGATGGAGGCTTGATCGCCCGGATCGGTCACATCGAGGCGCGCCAGGGCCGGCCCGCCTTCGAGCATCAGCCGTAACACTCCGCTGGCAGCCTCCCGCCGCCGCACCGCGCCGGTCGGCCACGAGGCAATCCAATCATCACCCTCATGGAGGTCGAGGCTCGATGCGCCGATCTTGAGGGAAACGGTTCGCCGTCGCGCCGTCTCCCCGTCATAGAACACCGCATCGGCCATTGAACGCTCCTTAGATTCCGATCTCGAAATCGAGAGCGTCTGCGAGGCCCTCGCCCAGAACGCCGGATGGCTGGCCCGCCGCGACGGCGGCATTCACCGCTTGCAGGTTCGATACCGTGATCGAATTCACCACCACGGCCCAAAGGCCACGCCCCATGAAGTACCGCTGGATGATTCCCATCCCGAGCAGCAGCGCCAGATAAGCCAGCGCTCCAAGCACGATCACGCTGCCGGTCTCCCAGCTGATTTCGCCAAGCTGAAGGGCTTGCAGCTTTTCGACAAACAGATAGCCCCCGAGGCTGAACAGCACGCCGAAAACCAGCAGGAAGCCGATGGACGAGAAGATGAGCTTGAGGAAAGTGCCGTAGAACGCGCCTTTGGCGAGGTTGGAAGACACAGCGACCTCTCCAACGCGGAGGCCTTCCATTTGCCAGCGGGTGAAAATCGCCATGACGAGGGGCAAGAGCGCAAGCACGACGGGGATGGGGAGAAGCAGTATGACCCCCCCGAAAATGTTAATGTTTTTAGCTTTGATAGCGTCCAAATACGTTAGGAGGGCCAAGGCCCCTAATATAGACGCCATACCCAAACCCCAAACCCACCAACCACGCTTGAACAGCCCCCAACCACTCCTGGTAAAGCTGCCCTGGATGCTGCCGAAATAGGTGTGCCGCATCCGATAGCGCTCCAGGGAGGCGGTCGCCCATGGCAGGGCAAGGCCCAGGGTCAGCATGGTGGCGATATCCCACAGGATGGCGCGCATCGCATAGGCCCAGCCCGACCCCTTCATCCAGAAGCGCACGCCGCGAAACACCGTGCGGGTGGCCCGGCAGCGACGGACCCGGTACGATGCGAAATGCATCAGCACGTACATGATGAGCACCAGCGGGATGCTGGCGAGAGCCTTCTGCTCTTCGGCGATGATGCCCAGGATGAAGTAGCCGAGATAGATCGGGGTCAGGACCGCGAGCGCGATCAGGAAGCCGATCAGGAGCTCCTTGGCGGTGCCCGTATACTCGAAGGCTTCACCGCCAACTTGCGTGTTGGCCCAAAGATGCCGGCGCAGCTTGGTGATCAGCCAGAACCGGTAGAATCCGAAGGTGGGGATCTGGAACAGGCTGCCGGTGACGAGCAGCCTCAGGAACTCCCGCCCGCGCCCCGAAAAGGACATGCGCGCTTCATGCGGCGCGGCGGGGGTCAGATTGGAAACATATGACGCTGTCATAAGCGCGGCCCTCGAGAAATGTCTTGGCCACGCCTTAGCATGGAAATGAAACTTTAGAACATCCCAGAGCTATCATGGTTCGTCTGTGCACATCTTACGCCATGAGGCGGGGATGACGAAGAGAATGGTTCCGATGTAAACTATGCTGTTGTCGCGAGGAGTTCGTCTTTGTCATCGCCCTCCCCTGTCCCTGCGGCGAACGAGGTCGCCGACCCGCTTCGCGTCTGGTTCCGTTTCATCCGCCTGCATCGGCGCGCCCTGAACACCATCGCGGCGGAACTCAAAGGGCTCGGCCTGTCGGTGCCGCAATTCGACCTGCTGTCGACTCTGACGGAGCGGGAGGGACTGAGCCAGCAGGAATTGGCGGAGCGGCTTTACGTGACCAAGGGCAATGTGTCGGGTCTTCTGGACAGGATGGTGGAGGCCGGCCTCGTCGAGCGCCGGGCAATCCCCGGCGACCGGCGCTCCAATGCCCTGTATCTGACCGAGAAGGGACGTGGCCTCGCTGAAAAGGGCATCGCGACGCAGAAGTCCTACGTGGAAGGAACCCTTGGAGGTCTGCCTCCCCAGGATCTGGCCGATCTCGAACGGATCGTGCTGGCGTGGCGTGAGCGGGCCCGAGTGGCCGAGGACGCAACCTTGGCGCGGCTCGAAGGGTAAGTCAGGGACCGGGAATCCATGTTCGACGCAGTGGCCTTCGCCGGCGGAGGGAATCGCTGCTATTGGCAGGGCGGCTTCTGGGAAGCGGCCGCGCCCCTGCTCGATCTCAAGCCCGAGACCGTGATCGGCGTGAGTGCGGGAGCCTGGTCCGCCTGCTACAGCCTGCTGGGTCTCGGCCGCAAGGTGAACGAGATGGTGGCGGAGGGTTGCAGCCTCGGCCGCCGTAACTTCGAATGGCGGGCCTGGCATAGCGAAGGTTCTCCCTGGCCAGTCTCGCGCATGTATCGCAGCCTGATCGAGGCGGTGATCGATGAAGCTGCCCTGGCACGCCTGAAGCAGGGTCCTGACGTGCTGATCGGCCTTGCCCGCAAACCGAACCGCCTCCCCCTCTCCGTCGCAATTCCCCTGGGCATCGCAACCTATCAGGTCGAGAAGAAGTGGCGCTCGCCGGTTCACCCGAAAGGCGGGCGTGCCATCGGGTTCCGGCCTGAATTCGTGCGCGTACGGGATCTCTCCTCCGCGTCCGACCTGTCGGCTACCCTGATGGCAAGCGCCAGCGTTCCGCCCTTCATGCCGGTGGGGCGCGTCGGTGGAATGGCGGCTCTTGACGGGGGCCTCGTGGACAACGTCCCGGTCGAGCCCCTGGAAGCTCTGGAAAAGCGCGGGGCCAGCACGCTGGTTATTCTGTCCCGCCTCTACCGGGCCTTTCCGCATGTCTCCGGACGGACCTACGTCCAGCCGTCCGAGCCCGTGCCCATCGGGCAGTTCGACATCACCAATCCGGCCGGCATCCGGAAGGCCTACGAGATGGGCCTGCGCGACGGGGAAGCCTTAGGCCACCGGATGAATGCAATTCTATAACCCGTTAATGGGCCATTAAGCCTGATGGGAGCATTTGCCGCCAAGCCAGCAAATGATCATTGGTCTGCCCAGATGTGGTCATGCCGATCCGGCTTCATGCGCGGGCCATGAACAATGGCTTTGTCTAGCCGCATCGTGCGAACGAAGAGCCGTTCCATCTTTGCGCACAATGCTTTAACGAGCCTGGGAGAGAACATGACTCACTTGTCCACGGATCGCCGCGTTCCGGTCCAGCCTTCGACGGCCCGCCCTGAAGCACCGGCCTTCAAGCCGGTTGCTCTGCCGGCTCTCGCAGCCGCCATGCAGGCCGCGAGATTTCAGCCGCAATCGCCCAAAGTCCAGGAACTCCCGGCCATTCTGCGCAAGGAAGCCCTGCTGGGCTGACGTCCCGCCAGCCTCACAAAGAGAACAAGCGCCCAATGGGCGCTTGTCGTTTTAAGGGCAGCTGTCTCGTCAGCGAGGATAGCCCTAGCGCACGATGACCTTCGCGTTCAGATCGACGCGGTTGTAGAGGTCGATCACATCGATATTGCGCATCCGGATGCAGCCCGACGACACGGCGAGGCCGATCTTCTCCGGCTCGTTCGTGCCGTGGATGCGGTAAAGCGTGTCCTTGTTCCCTTCATACAGGTAGAGCGCGCGGGCCCCGAGGGGATTTGCCGGACCACCCTGCATGGGGTGCACATGCGGCCAGCGGGCCTTCATCTCGGCCGGCGGATTCCAGTTCGGCCACTCCGCCTTACGGGCCACGCGGGAGGTGCCGGTCCAGCCATAGGCCTCGTCGCCGACGGTCACGCCGTAGCGAATCATCTTCCGGTCGGGCAGCACGTAGTAGAGGAAGCGCTGTTTCGTATCGACTACGATGGTGCCAGGGGTCTCGCCGGTCTCGTCGTCCATGAGATAGCGGGCGTAGCGGATGTCTTCTTCAGCCTTGGGCACCTGCGCCAGCCACTCGGCGTCCCGCGCCGACACCTGCGGTTCCGGGACACTCTTGAAGTTACATCCCGCGAGAGCCGTCACGGCGGCCAGAAGGATGGTCAGGCTGAAGAGGCGCATTGAACTGAGTCCTGCTCGCAGCCGGAGCGGCCACGCTTGTTTCACGACGCCCTCTTAACAGGAGGACGAATCATTAACAGCCTGCCATGCGTCATTGTGGAAGGGTGTTGCGTCGCAACAACATGGACAGGAGATCGCGACGCTGCGACATTGGCGGCGTCCTCCCTTTCAGAGCCTCCATGTCCACACTTTACATCAGCCATCCGGCCGCCCTCGACCATCAGACGCCCCTGGGACATCCGGAGAGGCCAGACCGAATACTGGCCATCGAGAGGATCCTCGAGAAGGAGCGATTCGCGTCGTTGATTCGCGAACAGGCCCCCATGGCAGAGATGGAGAGCCTGACTCTCGCCCACCCGGAACCCTACGTCGTCTCGATCCGTGACATGAGCCCACGGGAGGGCGTCGTCCGCGTCGACGCGGACACGATCATGTCGCCTGGCACCTATGAGGCGGCCCTGAGGGGCGCGGGCGGCGCCGTGAGGGCCGTCGACGAGGTGATGACCGGTCAGGTGGCCAACGCCTTTGTGGCCATGCGGCCGCCTGGGCATCACGCGGAGCGCGTCCAGGCCATGGGATTCTGCTTTTTCAACAACGCGGCGATTGCAGCACGCCGTGCCCAAAGCCGTCACGGCGCGGAGCGCGTCGCGATCCTCGACTGGGACGTGCACCACGGCAACGGCACGCAGGACATCTTCTGGAGCGACGCCAGCGTGATGTATTGCTCAACCCACGAGGCGCCGCTCTATCCCGGAACCGGGGCGCTCTCCGAGACTGGAGAGCATGGGACGATCGTGAACGCGCCCTTGAGCGCGGGCGACGGCAGCGATGCTTTCCGGGAGGCCATGGAGACCGCCGTGCTCCCGCGCATCGATAGCTTCGCGCCCGACCTAATCATCATCTCGGCGGGCTTCGATGCTCATTGGCGCGATCCGCTGGCAAGCCTAAACCTGACGGAATCCGATTTCGCTTGGGCCACGCACCGGCTGATGAGCCTCGCCGAGACGCATTGCGGACGGCGGATCGTGTCGGTCCTGGAAGGCGGCTACGATCTCGACGGCCTGTCGAAATCCACCGCCGCCCACCTCGACGTGCTCATGGGACGCGACGTGCGCACGTGAGGCGCCGAGAGCCTTGCGCTCAGCTCTCGATCGGCTCCTCGCCGAGGAGTTCGATCCCGAACCCGCTCAGGCCCACATAGGAGCGTGTTGACGTGGCGAGGTTGCGGATGGAGGCGACGCCGAGATCCTTGAGGATCTGCGCGCCGAGGCCGATCTCGCGCCACTGATTCGAGCGCATGGCCTCCGAAGCGCTCGCCTCGGTTTCGGACAGGTTCGTCACCGGAACGCCCGCCGTGCCGTCGCGCAGATAGACCAGCACACCGCGGCCTTCCTTGGCGAAGCGCTGCAGGGCCGCATTGACGGTCTTGCCGCCCTCGAACACGTCTGTGAGCGCATTGGCGCGGTGAAGCCGCACGGGGATGTTCCTGCCGTCGCCGATCCGGCCATGGACGAGAGCCATGTGCTGCACGCTGTCGTAGGGTGTCGAATAGGCATAGCCGGTGAAATGGCCCCACTGGGTCTCCACTGGGAACGTGGCGATCCGCTCCACCAGCTTCTCGCGGGCCTGGCGGTAGGCGATCAGTTCCGCGACCGAGATGCGCTTGAGTCCATGGTTTTCGGCGAAGGTGTCGATCTGCTCGCCCTTCATCACCGTGCCGTCGTCATTGGCGAGTTCGCAGATGACGCCGACCGGCGGAAGTCCGGCGAGCTTGCACAAATCGACCGCCGCTTCCGTGTGACCCGAGCGCATGAGCACGCCGCCGTCCTTGGCGATCAGCGGGAACACGTGGCCCGGGCGCACGAAATCGGCCGCGCCCATGTTGTTGTTGGCAAGCGCCCGCACGGTATTCGAGCGCTGCTCCGCCGAGATGCCCGTGGTGAGCCCGTGCTTCACGTCCACCGTTACCGTGAAGGCGGTGCCCAGCGGCGCGTCGTTGGAAGCCACCATCGGATCGAGGCGCAGGCGCCGCGCCTCGGACACGGTCAGGGGCGCGCAGACGATGCCGCAGGTGTTGCGGATGATGAAAGCCATCTTCTCCGGCGTGCACAGTGACGCGGCGACGATGAGGTCGCCTTCGTTCTCGCGATCGTCGTCATCGGTGACGATGACGATTTCGCCCTGCGCAAAGGCTTCGATGGCTTCGGTGACGCTGTGGGCCGTCATCTCGTTATCCTTAAATCTTTGCCGAATGCTCTACTGGAACGGCCACTGGACGGCAGCCCCGACCTGCCCGCGATGGCGCAAGACATGGTCTACCAGAACGCAAGCCACCATGGCCTCGCCCACCGGCACCGCGCGAATGCCCACGCAGGGGTCATGCCGTCCCTTGGTCATCACCTCCGCCTCGGCGCCGGAGCGGGTCACGCTGGCGCGGGGGGTGAGGATCGACGAGGTGGGCTTCACGGCGAAGCGGCACACCACCGGCTGCCCCGTCGAGATGCCGCCGAGCACGCCGCCGGCGTGGTTCGACAGGAAGGTCGGCGCGCCCGCGTTGCCAGGCCGCATCTCGTCGGCGTTCTCCTCGCCGCGCAGGGCGGCCGCCGCGAAACCATCGCCGATCTCGACGCCCTTGACGGCGTTGATCGACATGAGCGCGGCTGCGAGATCCGAGTCGAGCTTGCCGTAGATGGGAGCGCCGAGCCCTGCCGGAACCCCTTCGGCCACGATCTCCAGAACCGCCCCGATGGACGAGCCCTCTTTGCGCAACCCGTCGAGATAACCCTCATAGAAGGCCGCCGCCTCGGAATCCGGGCAGAAGAATGGATTGCGCGAGACCTCGTCCCAGTCCCACTGACCGCGGTTGATCGCATGAGGGCCCATCTGCACGAGCGCCCCGCGGATGGTCACGCCCGGCAGAACCTTCCTGGCCACTGCACCGGCCGCCACGCGAGCAGCGGTTTCCCGCGCAGAGGAGCGTCCGCCGCCGCGATAGTCGCGGATGCCGTATTTCACGTCGTAGGTGAAGTCGGCATGGCCCGGGCGGTAAGACTCCTTGATCTCGGAGTAATCCTTCGAGCGCTGATCGACGTTCTCGATCATCAGCGCGATGGGCGTACCGGTGGTGACCTGCTGTCCGGTGCGCTCGTCGATGAACACGCCGGACAGGATCTTCACCTGGTCGGGCTCCTGCCGCTGGGTGGTGAAGCGCGACTGGCCCGGACGGCGGCGGTCGAGCTCCGCCTGAATCTCGGCGGCCTCGAGAGGGATCCGCGGCGGGCAGCCGTCGATGACGCAGCCTAGGGCGGGTCCGTGGCTCTCGCCGAAGGTGGTGACGCGAAAAAGGTGACCGAAGGTGTTATGGGACATGGCGCCAACAAAAGGTTCAGTGCGTCTTAGAGCCAAAGGGCCGAGGTGTCACGCCCGGCATATGCCCCCATCGTCATGGCCGGGCTTGTCCCGGCCGACCACACCTTAGAACCGCAGCGCTGAAGAGGCGTGGGTCCCGGAACAAGTCCGGGATGACGGCTGAGGGCGGTTGCAAGGTGAAGCGTCATCTCGGGCCCGGCTGCGCCGCCCCGGGATGACGGCGGAGAGCCGCTCCGTCACGGCAAGAATATCGTTCGAGCGAGGGATAGGAGGCGCCTCAGGCGCGCTCCTCCCAGAGCTTGGCTAGCTCGACGATGGTCTTCACGGCCTTGTCCATGTCCTGGCTGCTGACGAATTCCAGCGGGGAATGGAAGGCGTGGCCGCCGGCGAAGATGTTGGCGCAGGGCAATCCCATGAAGGAGAGGCGCGAGCCGTCCGTGCCTCCGCGAATGCTGCCGCGCACCGGCTCCATGCCGGCTCGGCGGATCGCCTCAACGGCGTACTCGACGATCTCCGAGTGCCGGTCGAGCACGATCTTCATGTTGCGGTACTGCTCCTTGACCGTGAAGGTGTAGCTGGAACCTGGATAACTCTTCATCACCTCCTTGGTGATGTTCTCCAGCAGCCCCTCCTTCGCTTTGAGCCCCTCCTCCGTGAAATCGCGGATGATGAGGCTGAGATTGGCCTTCTCCATCACGCCGGACACCCCGGTGGGATGGATGAAGCCGTCGCGGCCCTTGGTAGTTTCGGGCGTCATGTCCTTCGGCAGGCGCGCGATGATGTCGCCCGCGATCCTGATGGCGTTCTCCATCTTGCCGTAGGCAAAGCCCGGATGGATCGCCACGCCCTTGATGGCGATCTCGACCGCGTCGGCGGAAAACGTCTCGTCCTCGATAGTCCCGGCCGTCTCTCCATCCATCGTGTAGCCGAAGGCTGCGCCGAGCTTTTCGAGATCCACCTTGTCGACCCCGCGGCCGATCTCCTCGTCGGTGGTGAAGAGGATGCGGATCGTGCCGTGCTTCACGTCCGGATTGTTGATCAGGAACTCGGCCGCCGCCATGATCTCGGCGATCCCGGCCTTGTCGTCCGCGCCGAGTAGAGTCGTCCCGTCCGACGTGATGATATCGTGGCCGACCAGGTCCTTGAGCACCGGATGGTCCGCGACCCGAATGACCTGGTGGGGATCCCCCGGCAGCCGGATGTCCCCGCCCTGGTAGTTTCTGATGACCTGCGGCTTGACGTTGGTGCCGCTGAAGTCCGGCGCCGTGTCCATGTGCGAACAGAAGCAGATGACCGGAACGTTGTTCTTCGGCGTGTTCGACGGAATGGTCCCATAGACATAGCCGTGCTCGTCGAGATGCGCATCGGCGACCCCGATGGCGAGCAATTCCTCGACCAGCAGTCGGCCGAGATTTTTCTGCTTCTCGGTGGAAGGCTGGGTTGGAGACGCGGCGTCGGACTGGGTGTCGATGACGACGTAGCGGAGAAAACGATCGGCAGCGCTGTCGGCCATGAGGCGGGATCCCGTTGCGAGAAAAGGCATGGACTTGTAGCGGGGTAAGGTGGTCCCGTGAATGGGGTGCGGGAATGTTGAGGAGACGCCCTGCCAAGCGGGCCCTTCCGGCGTGAGCGGCGCATGGCCCCCTTGGACCACCTTCCTTGGAAAAAGCAGCTGCCGTCCGGTCGCGTCGTCTGGTATAGGAAGGCCGCTCCCGGGCCGCGGTGAGCGGCTTGACGTATGAGACCGCAATGTCCCCTTCATCATCGAAAGTTGTCATCTGTGGCGCCGGAATCGCGGGCGTCGCGGCCGCCTATTATCTCGCCGTCGACTATGGGCTCGACAACGTGGTGTTGGTTGACGAGGGCAATCCCCTCTCGCTCACGTCGGACAAATCGACCGAAGCCTACCGCAATTGGTGGCCCGGCCCCGATACGGCCATGACCGCCTTCATGAACCGCAGCATCGATCTCATCGAGGGCATCGCGCGCGCAACCGACAACCGCATCAATCTCAATCGTCGCGGCTACGTGTTCGCGACCGCCG
Source organism: Microvirga aerophila (assembly GCF_003332305.1). Classification (GTDB taxonomy): domain Bacteria; phylum Pseudomonadota; class Alphaproteobacteria; order Rhizobiales; family Beijerinckiaceae; genus Microvirga; species Microvirga aerophila. The sequence goes on from NZ_QOIO01000009.1 coordinate 15,167, forward strand.
ATGCCGGCAAGATCCCATTTCTCGAAACCATGGCGAGATCTGCCGAGGAACGTGGCGGGGGAGCAGCTCGGTTTCACGATACGCCGCAAAGCCCCTATACACCGTCCCCCGAACGCGGCTTCGAAGGTGCGTTGGACGGTGCGGACATCATCACGGATGTGAGCCTGATCCGCCGGCATTATCCCTTTCTGGCGCCCGAGACGATTGCAGTCGCGCATGCGCGGCGCGCGGGATGGCTCAGCGCCCAGCAGCTCGGAATGGTGATGCTGGAGGCGGTCCGCGCGCACGGCGTGCAGATCGTGAAAGGCCGGGTCGTGGGCATAGACACCGCGGGTGGCCGGGCTCGTGCAGTTCACGTCGAACAGCAGGGCGAGCGCCAGACGCTCGCGGCGACGCATGTGGTGCTGGCCGCCGGGCCGATGCAAGCCGAGATGGCGCGCATGATCGGCGTCGACCTGCCGATCAGGGCCGAACGCCACTTCAAGGTCAGCTTCGCCGATACGCTCGGCGGCATGCCACGCAACGCGCCGATGCTGATCTGGCTGGACGAGCAGCGTCTGCCCTGGAGCGATGAGGAACGCGCCGCGCTCGCTGAAGACGAGGAGGCCCATTGGCTCCTCGGGCAGTTCCCTGAGGGCGTGCACGGGCGACCGGATGGGGCCTCGGCGACGCTCATTCTCTTCAACCACCACGGCGATGCGGTCGACCCGATCTTCCCGCTGCCGGAGCCGGAATATTATGCCGAGATCGCTCTTCGGGGCATGTCGACCATGGTGCCGGCGCTCCGGGCCTATAACGGGAAGGTGCCGCGACCTTACATCGACGGCGGCTATTATATGCGGACGCGGGAGAACCGACCGCTGATCGGACCTGTTCCGGTGGAAGGCGCCTACATCTCGTGCGCCTTCTCGGGCTTTGGCGTGATGGGATCGTGCGCAAGCGGAGAGCTCATCGCCCGCCACATCACCGGGGCCGAATTGCCCGATTATGCGCCAGCCTTTCTCCTGTCCCGTTATCAGGACGCCGCCTATGGCGCCTTGCTTGACCAATGGGGCGACGGCGGCCAGCTCTGACGCCCACGTCAAAAGCCCGGGACGCCTGGGAAGCCTGTCTGTCGCCAAGTGCGGCAGACATCGGGGTTGCCGCTTTGGCCGCTACGACATCGTCCCATCCGGTGGCCATCGGCATGCCGACACCGCCGCAATAGCATCGACATTGTGCATTGCGTCTTGTTCCATGCCGTGTGCGCATTGCAGCATACCGCCAAGCCTATGCTGCAATGCAGCAACCGCGACTTATGTCAGGCGTTGATATTGCTCCGGTGAGGGCTGGCTAATACGGCCGGCCGTTCCGCACTACCGGTCAATACAACCATAACCCGCGGCAAGATGGAGGCAGACCATTACTCTTCTCGATCCCATTACAGAGCAGTTCCCACTGGCTGGGGCAGGCAATCAGCACGTCTCTCCGTCCTCCCGTGTCAAACAGGTGGGCGCGAGACCGAAACGGATCTCACTCGCATTACAGGGTGGAGGCGCTTTCGGCGCTTTTACATGGGGCGTACTCGATCGGCTTCTTGAGGAGGGTGTTGCCTTCGACGCCGTGAGTGGCGCCAGTGCGGGCGCCATGAACGCCGTGCTGCTCGCCTCCGGACTGGCGCAGGGTGGCGCAACGGAAGCGCGCGCCACGCTGGAGCGTTTTTGGCGCAAGGTCAGCGAGGCAGGCAGACAGAGCCGCTTCCTTACGTCAAATCCCATCCTGACGGGAGTGACGTCGCAACTTTCACCCTACCAGTTCAACCCCTTCGACCTGAGCCCCTTGCGTGACATCCTCACGACGGAGGTCGATATCGAGGCGGTTTGCCGGCGCGCGCCCGTTCGGCTGCTGCTTGGCGCCACACGGGTCCGGGACGGAGCGTTACGGCTCTTCCGCAACAAAGAGCTGACCTATGACGTCGTCCTCGCGTCCGCATGCCTGCCACAACTGCATCAGGCGGTCCTGATTGATGGCGAGCCGCATTGGGACGGCGGCTACGCGGCCAATCCTCCCCTGATCCCGCTGGTTACCGCCACACGGGCATCGACGCTGCTGGTGGTGCAGATCATTCCCACGAACTATGCCGATTTGCCGGTAACGTCGCAGGCCATCGACAAGCGGGTGAACCAGATCACCTTCAGCAACTCACTGCAGAGGGATTTGGAAGCCTTGTCGATGATGGCTCAGCTCTGCCGGGAGGGCGACATGCAGAGCTCGGGCCTCGGGCGTAAGCTGCAACGCCTCAAGGTGCACCGCCTGATTGCCGAGGATTGTGTCGATGGCCTGAGCGGGTTCAGCTTCATGAACACGGATTGGGACCATCTGCAGCATCTGCGGGATCATGGCCGGTCGGCAGCGGATGCGTGGCTTTCACAGCAATCGACGGCAGACATCGCACAAAGCCCTGAGCCCTTGCGCTCAAGCTAGACCGGGGCCAGAATCGTCCTGGCCGTGTGCACGACGGCCCGGGTCACCTCGCCCAGTACAGGGCTCGCGATGCGGCTCTGCTGCAGGAACAACGGAATTTCCAAGGGCTGGTCCGGCTTGAGCGCGACCAGCCTCCCAGCGCGAAGGTGGTCGATCACGAGCGGCTCCGGATTCATGCCCCAGCCGATCCCGGCCAGGCCCGCATCCACAAAGGCTTGAGACGAGGGCAGCCAGTGCAGCGGAGGCTGAAGGCTGAGCCCAAACACCTGCCGCAGCCATTCCGCCTGGAGTCGATCCTTCTGGTTGAAGATCAGGCATGGAGCGCGGGCGGCCGCAGGCTCGTCGAAGCCGTCAGAAAACCACCGCGCGTAGTAGCCCGGGCTTGCCGTCGCAACGTAGCGCATGGCTCCAAGAGGATGGCAGTCACAGCCCTGGATTAGCGTGCCGTGCCCGGTAACAGCCGCCACCACCTCCCCGCGCCGCAGCCATTCCGCACTGTGGTCCTCGTCGTCCAGCACCAGGTCGAACAGGTATCCCTCCGTCTGTGCCATAGCAGGGATGAACCAAGTTGCGAGACTGTCGGCATTCACGGCAATTCGCAGGGTCACGGGCTGGCTGCCGGCCTGAAGGCCAGGGAGGCTCCCACGTAAGGAGCTTTCGAGCAGCGCAACCTGCTCCACATGCTGGCACAAGCGCTGGCCCACCTCGGTTGCCGTGCAAGGCTGCCCCCGGACCACAAGCACAGTTCCCAGCCGTTCTTCCAGCAGCTTGATCCTCTGGGAGATGGCCGAAGGTGTGACATTGAGCTGTTGCGCAGCCCGATCGAAGCTGCCGGTCCGAATGACAGCCGCGAGGGCAGACAGATGGGCATAGTCGAGCATGAATTAGGACCGCTAATGAGATATGAGAAACTTTAACTATCCTAATCGACTTCGATCGCCTACCTCATGCCGACGCTGATGAGGTCCGACATGACAATCTCTCTTTTCTCAGGCTTCCGGCCGACGCTGAGCCTCCTAAACCCTAAGAAATGCCTATGCCCGACATTGCTCAACTCGCCCTGTTCGCCGCCGCAGCCTTAGTCCTCGCCGTAACGCCCGGGCCAGGCATCTTCTATGTTGCTGCCCGCACACTCTCCGGTGGCCGTGCGGAGGGGGTAGCGTCCAGCTTTGGCACAGGATTGGGCGGCATGGTCCATGTCCTCGCCGGCAGCTTAGGGGTATCCGCTGTCGTGCTGGCAAGCGCAGAGTTGTTCACCGTCCTGAAGCTGGTGGGTGCTGCCTATCTGGTCTGGATCGGCCTACGGACCTTGCAGGCGGCGCGGCGGGACGCACTGGCTGTCTTGGCGGATGGAACCGCAGCGCCGCCGGTCGGCGCGCACCGGGCTTTCCGAGAAGGAGTGCTGGTGGAAGCCTTGAACCCCAAGACAGCGGCCTTCTTCCTGGCCTTCGTGCCGCAGTTCGTGGACCCGACCGCCGGCAACGTGGCTCTGCAATTCGCCGTACTCGGCTTTGTGTCCGTTACTCTCAACACCCTCGCCGACATCGTGGTGGCCTTCGCGGCAAGCGGCATCCGCGCCGGCGCGGTGGCACGTCCCGGCTTGATCCGCCGCCTGCGCGAAGGGTCCGGAGCCGCTATGATCGCCCTTGGCCTGGGCCTTGCTCTGGCCGGACGCCCGTCGGCCTGATTGCTGGCCCGTTACTCACGTTCGGCCTATCCGGTGCTGGTGGGTCCATGACTTGGACGAGCGGAGGCGGCGGATCAAGCCGGGACGTGACGAAAGGTTGCGCGCTGATGCTCCCTCCGTTGCGACATGAACGCGAAGACCGCCAGAGCAGCTACGAAAAGAGGCACGCTGTAGAGAGTAGACCAAGCAATGAACGCTATAGGGTCATCCGTAAAATCGATCCACCCTCGATTTCTTCGAGCCGCCCGGAACACGAGACCCGAGACGATCAACCAGTAAAGGTTGAAGAAGCAGAAACCGACCAGCCATGTAAAGAACAGTATGCCCAAGATCTTCTTGATGATCTCGAAAATTCTCGCACTGGCTTTCCAACGACGTAGCAGAAGGCCAAATAGAGCTTCGAAGAGAGCTGCGATCAACGTATGCATGATCTTTCGGCCGCTGAGCACGCTTGGGACTGTTTCTTCATCGAAGCCACGGCAAGAAGATCTCCCACCAGAGAGATGCAAGTTCCTTCCGCTCGGCAATGCCGCCGTTTGCCTTCACCAGATGACTTACGGCGTCGCTGAGCAGCATCTTATCCCCGGGGAGCATACCGAATGAAAAACTGAAAACAGCCGCACTGTTTCCTCGTCGCGGGACCCTGCGCCGATTAAAAAGGGAGCTAAACCCCAATTGGATTGGCTGATCCATCGTGAGGCGAAGAGCCATGGGACCATGTCTGGCGTTGAGAATCTCAACACGTTTGATGTTGCTGAATGGAATGGGGTCCGACAGCTGAAAGTGCCAAAACTTTTCTGTATCGAACCCAACATGATAGCCATCATGGAACAGGCCTTGAAGAGAGATGAAAGTGGCTTCGCCGCCAACCAAGAGAAAGGGCAGGCCGATTACGAGGAAAAGCAAAGTTTTTATGAGTTCGAACGGGACTTCATTGAATACCAATGCATCGCCGACTAGGATGGCCGGATACAGGATTGCCACTAGAATCATGAGTGGTATCCCGAGGATGAGAACTGTCAGCATCTTCCCACGGGTCATTCGCCCCAGCCATGGCAGCTCGACATACCGCGGCGGAAGATCCGTGGTGCGCCAGATTGCGGGTGTGCTTGGGAGTTCGAGAACCTGCGGGTCCGGTTCGCTTGCGTTCATGGCGCCACCGGTCCCGAAGCAGGCTCAAAAGCATCCGACGCAGAACAGCCTGCACCGAGCACGTCAATTACACAGCCGGTGCCTGACAGCCATGGATCGTGAGCAACAAGACGGCGACGGGAACTGCACAAGATAGATGCCGCTATAAACAAAGTTACATCGTCACTCTATCGCCTTCCTATCATGGACGGCAACATGCCTGCGCTAGACATCCATGTTTTATGAGATGGAAGTAGCCTAAGCGAGCACGAACCGGGCCGCACCTGGCTTCGGGTCTCAGAACCCTCTGCCAGCGAACGGCGTTGCTACTCGACACGAATTCGGAACGTATAGGACCGGATTGTCTCGGGACCGCTATCCGTCGAATGCCAAGGCACGTCGAGAGTGAGCTCGTCAGCGCCTCGGAAGCCCTTATTGGGCGTGTAGACGAAGGCCAGCCCACGGACCTTCGTGCCTGGGCAAAGGCTGTCCTTGCCCAGCACCTGCTCGTGGGGAAGAATCTGGATGTTGCCGTTGGCGGGCCGATCGCGAACCGTCACGGTGGGAATGGCCGAGGGATAGCAGGTATCGACCTCGTAGCCCAAGAACCCGCCGATACCGGCGCGTGTGTTGACCTTGACCGTCCGCTCCACGGTCTCGGCGGCAGCGGGCCCGGCCAGCAGGCAGAACCCTGCTGCGATGACGGCGAGACGGCGCATGGGGAATCCTCTCAGAAATGAAACTTAGTTTCACTTTGAGCACATCTTCCCAAACAGCTCAAGCCGGGCTGAGGATGTTCACACCCAGCGGTGTTTGCGACCTTCGATCACCAGGATCTTGCCCTGCCAGATGTCGATGCTGGCGGCGTCCCGGGTCGAAACTCCGCAGGCGGCCGCCAGGAACGCGCGGGCGACGCCTCCGTGAGCGACGAGAACCGTGTCGCGGGTGAGATCGTTCAGGACCGGACGAACCCGGTCGACCAGCATGGCGTAGCTCTCGCCCCCGCCGGGCGGGGCGTAGTTCCACTTGTCGCGCTCGCGCAGGGAGGCCCGTTGCGGCTCCTTCTTGCGCACTTCCTTCCAGGTCATGCCTTCCCACTCGCCGAAGGTGAGCTCCACGAGACGCTCGTCCAGGCGATAGGATTCCGGGTGAAGGCCGATGACCTTGCGCAGCCGCTCCATGGTTTCGCGGGTGCGGCTCATGGGGCTCGCCACATAGGCGAGGTCCTCGGGGTTCGGCACGAGGGCCTGGAGGCGCCGGCCCGCCTCCTCGGCCTGAACGCGGCCGACATCGTTGAGCGGAATGTCCCGCTGCCCCTGGAGCCGCCCTTCGAGGTTCCAGTCCGTCTCCCCATGGCGGACGAAGTAGATCGTGGGGCGGGTTTCGCTCGCGGTCATTCTTTGTCGAGGGAGAGGTCGGGAGCCTCGGGGTTCTTCATGCCGACAACGTGGTAACCGGCATCCACATGGAGGATCTCACCCGTCATCCCGCGGGACATGTCCGATACCAGATAGGCGGCGGTCTCCCCGACCTCCTCGGTGGTGACCGTGCGGCGCAGCGGCGAGTTGTACTCGTTCCACTTGAGAATGTAGCGGAAATCGCCGATCCCGGAGGCGGCGAGCGTCTTGATCGGGCCCGCGGAGATCGCGTTGACGCGGATGTTTTTGGGACCGAGATCGGCCGCCAGATAGCGCACGGATGCCTCGAGGGCCGCCTTCGCGACGCCCATGACGTTGTAGTGCGGCATCCACTTCTCGGCGCCGTAATAGGTGAGTGTGAGCAGCGAACCGCCGTCGTTCATCAGCTTCTCAGCCCGCTGGGCAATGGCCGTGAAGGAATAGCACGAAATGAGGAGCGACTTGGTGAAGTTGCCCTCGGAGGTCTCCACGTAGCGGCCCGTCAGCTCGTCCTTGTCGGAGAAGGCGATGCAGTGGACCAGGAAGTCGAGGCCGCCCCAGAGGTTCTTTACCTCTTCGAACACCGCGTCGATGCTCGCCCCGTCCGTCACGTCGCAGTGGCCGACCACGGCGCCGCCGAGTTCCTTCGCCAGGGGCTCGACGCGCTTCTTCAGGGCCTCGCCCTGATACGTGAAGGCCAGTTCGGCCCCATGCTTGCGCGCTGCCTGCGCAATGCCCCATGCGATCGAACGATTGTTCGCCACACCCATGATCAAGCCGCGCTTGCCGGCCAGGATGCCGTGCGCCGTTGTCTCCGCCATGATTCACCAATCGTCGCTGAACAGGTCCGAAAGACGGCCTCTTTAGCCGACCCGGCGACGAGGGGGAAGACCTATCGGTCGAACGGATGTGATTCAATCCGCCGAAAGGCCCATATTCCTATTGAGCCTTGGCCGAACGGCGCTTGTGGGCATAGTCCATGAGATCCTCGCTCACGACCTCCGGCAGCTTGATCTCCACGGTCAGCAGGAGATCCCCCGGCCCGGTCTTTCCGGGCAGTCCCTTACCGCGCAGCCGGAAGGTGCGGCCCGAATTGGTCAGGGGCGGAATGGTCATGTGGACCGCGCCATTGAGGGTCGGCACACGGATGGCCCCTCCGAGGATGGCCTCCTCGATCTCGATCGGCAGCCGCAGTCGGAGATTCGTTCCCTCCGGGGTGAAGCGCTCATGAGGGGCGATCTTGATGGTCAGCAGCGCATCTCCCGGGTCGACGCCCGGAGCGCCCTGCCCCAGCCCGCGCAGGCGGATGACCTGCCCGTCGACCACGCCCTTGGGGATGACCACGTCCACGTCGCGCCCAGTCGGCAGCCTCAGGCGCTTCTTGGCTTCCCCGGCGACCTCTTCAAGGGTCACAGTGAGCGTGGCCGCAACGTCCTCGCCCTTCTGTGTGCGCGTGCGGCTTTGCCGCGGCGGTTCACCGGCCGCGCCCGCGGTCCGGAACGCCTCGCCGAAGATCTGCGAGAAGAAGTCGTCGCCAGCCTCGGCGCCGAAACCCGAGGTGCGCCCGCCGCGGCGTCCGCCTGCATTGAAGTTGAAGCCCGAGAAATCGCCGCGTCCGCCGCCTCCGCCGCGCGCGCTATTGAACCCTTCGAACCCTTGGAAGCGCGGTTTTCCCTCGGCATCGATCTCGCCACGGTCGAACTGGGCGCGTTTCGGGGCGTCGCCCAAGATCTCGTAGGCCGAGTTCACCTCGGCGAATTTGTCCTTGGCCTTGGGATCGTCGGCATTCGTGTCCGGATGGTATTTCTTGGCGAGCTTGCGGAACGCCTTCTTGATCTCCGCCTCGTCCGCGGATTTGGGCACGCCGAGAATGTCGTAGGGGTTGCGCATCGTGGAATCCATTAGCCGTCAGATTTGGGGCTGGCAGCCCAACGGGTCTGTCGACCATATGGGAAAAGTGTTGCGTGTTTGCAACGCCCATTTACACCGAAAGCTAGGGCATTTTCGGGCGAGCCGCCCTACGCCTTCGCCTGCGCTTTAGTAGGCTTCACGTCCTTGATCACCCATTCGCCGCCCGAGGGGCGGCAGGCGGTTCCTTGCAGCGAGGCGGTCGCGGGGCCGCTGAGGGCCGACGCGAACGTCCGGCAGATCTGGTCGTCCTTCACGAAGGGGGCCCCCGTGGGCGTGAAGGAGCCCTTCATGGACGAGGCGGGATTGTCCCAGGAAACCCGCGTGCCGGGACCCTGCGGGTCCAGCGCCACCCCGAGCGCCGCCTTGGCCCGGCGCCAGTCCTCGTCGTTCAGGTCGGGGGACAGCACCCGGCCGGCATTTGACGGCAGGCTGCCCGTCGTCTGCGGTTCCTCTTCTTCCAGACCGACTACGCCGACCACGAGGCTGCAAGCGCCTGTCGACAGGGCGATCATCCCAACGGCCAGCACTTTCAAGGCTTCGCGCAAGACAGCGTCTGATCTATAACGGCGCGCAGCGGCCCACATCATCACGCGTCGGTTCTCCGAGAGCGAAAAAGTCACATCTCAGGATAAAACCTTGAACGAGTTAACAACCGGTGACTTCACCGAAGCGAGCGAGCCTTTCACACTGTTTCAGTCGTGGATGGAGGAGGCCAAGGCCTCGGAGCCGAACGATCCCAACGCCATGGCGCTGGCGACCGTGGATGAGAACGGCCTTCCGGATGTGCGCATGGTCCTGCTCAAGTCCGCGGACGAGACCGGCTTCGTGTTCTACACCAACACGGAGTCGAACAAGGGACGCGAGCTTCTCGGCCAGCCGAAGGCCGCCCTGGTCATTCACTGGAAGAGCCTTCGGCGGCAGATCCGTGTGCGCGGGCTCGTGACGATGGTGAGCGATGCGGAGGCGGATGCCTATTTCCAGAGCCGGCCGCGGGACAGCCGCATCGGCGCCTGGGCGAGCCAGCAATCCCGGCCGCTCGAGAGCCGCTTCGCGCTGGAGAAGTCCGTGGCGCTCCACGCGGCGAAATACGCCCTCGGCGACGTCCCGCGCCCGCCATACTGGACGGGCTTCAGGATCGCCCCGGTCTATATCGAATTCTGGCAGGACCGCCCCTTCAGGCTCCATGACCGAATCGCCTTCACGCGCGAAGGGGATGGCTGGCTCAGAAACCGGCTTTACCCGTAGCATGCCATTGTCGTTCCGGAGCCACCCTGCTTGTCATTCCGTGTTCTCGCTACCGCTCGCCCCGGAATGACGGAAGCGGAGCGTACGGTTTGAAACAACCCACGACCAGTTTCGAACGGTTCTGATGTAATGCTCAGGCCGTTTCCTTGAGCCGCGTTTGTGGTTATGGGTTCGGGTTCCCGCACGGTTTGCGCCGTCGCCCCGGTCCCGGATCAGGTCACCATGTCCACTTCGACCAATACCCCCCGCCGCATCATGCTGCTCACCGGCGCCAGCCGCGGGATCGGGCATGCCACGGTGAAGCGCTTCTCGGCCGCCGGTTGGCGGATCATCACCTGCTCGCGCCACGCATTTCCTGAAAACTGCCCCTGGGAGATGGGTCCGGAAGACCATCTTCAGGTCGATCTCGCGGACCCGGAGGATACGCGCCGGGCCATCGCCGACGTGAAGGAGAGGCTCGCTGTCGAAGGCGGCGTCCTGCATGCGCTCGTCAACAATGCGGGCATCTCGCCCAAGGGCCAGGACGGCTCCCGCCTCGGCGCCATCGATACCCGCTACGAGGACTGGATCCACGTCTTCCATGTGAACTTCTTCGCGTCGATCATGCTGGCGCGCGGCCTGCAGGACGAACTGACCAAGGCCAAGGGCTCGGTGGTCAACGTCACCTCCATCGCCGGCTCCCGGGTCCACCCCTTCGCGGGCGCGGCCTATGCCACCTCCAAGGCGGCGCTCGCCTCCCTTACCCGGGAAATGGCGGCCGATTTCGGCCCTTTGGGCGTTCGCGTGAACGCCATCTCGCCCGGCGAGATCGACACGTCCATCCTGTCGCCCGGAACCGAGAAGATCGTCGAGCAACTTCCCCTACGGCGGCTTGGCACCCCCGACGAGGTCGCGAAGGCGATCTATTTCCTGTGCACCGACGCCTCGTCCTACGTGACCGGCGCGGAGCTGCACATCAACGGTGGCCAGCACGTTTAAGCCGCCTCCGCGGGTCGCGGCCCCACGTAGCGCGATTGGGGCCGGATGATGCGGCCCGTCTTCACCTGCTCGACCGCATGAGCCACCCAGCCCGCGGTGCGGCCGGCGCCGAAGAGCGGCGTGAAGCCCTCGCCGGGAACCCCGAGCGCTTCCAGCAGGAGCGCCGTGTAGAACTCCACGTTTGTGTCGAGCCTGCGCCCCGGCTTGCGCCGTTCAAGAACGGCGAGCGCCGCCCTCTCGACGTCCTCCGCGAAGGCGATGCGGTTGTGTCGCCCCTTGAGCCGGCCAGCAGCCGCCTTCAGCACGTCCGCCCGCGGATCGCGGACCCGGTAGATGCGATGGCCGAAGCCCATGAGCCGTTCGCCGCGTCCGATGGCCTCGTCGAGCCACGCCTCCGCCCGATCAGCCGTTCCGATGGCGTCGAGCATATCCAGCACCGGTCCGGGCGCGCCCCCGTGGAGCGGCCCCTTCAGGGCGCACAATCCGGCGACGACGGATGAGATAATGCCGGCCTCCGTGGAGGCCACCACGCGGGCCGTGAAGGTGGAGGCGTTGAGCCCGTGATCCATGATGGTGACGAGATAGGTGTCGAGACCAGCCGCCTCGCCTTCGTCGGCAGGCGAACCGCGCAACATGCGCAGCAGATCGGCCGCATGTCCGAAGGAGTGATTGGGTGCGACGGGGAAAAGCCCTTTGGTGCAGCGGACGGCCATGGCGGCCGCCACCGCCGCTCCGCCGACCGCCAGGGCCGCCGGGTCCTCGTCCGCATCCGGCAGAGCGCCGAGCAGAAGGCGCATCCCCTCCACGGGGGTGAGGCCCGCGAGGCAGCCCGAGAGCGCCGCCAAGTGGCCGAAGGCGCAAACCCGCGCCCTGGCGAACCGGGCCCGAAGATCCTCCGTTGAGCCGGGGACAAGCCACTGCCAAAGGATTGAGACCGCCTCTTCGAAAGAAACTTGGCCAGCCAGTTCCTCCAGATCGTGCCCACGGACGATCAGGCGACCGGCCTCGCCATCTACGTCGCTGAGAACGGTTTCGGCGGCAATGACGTCATCAAGACCGAGTTTCATAGGGCTTCTCCTTTGTGGTGGATCAGCTTCCCGCCGGCATTGCCTACAGGTCAATCTTGAATCAACATATCAACCTATGAGCGGCGCATCCCTCGATCTCACTACGGCCCAGGACGCCTCGAGCCGCCTCGGCATCAGCCGGGCGAGCCTCTATGCCTATGTGAGCCGGGGCCTGATCCGCTCCTTCTCGTCACCGCACGACCCGCGCCAACGGCTCTACGCGGTGGAGGACGTGGAAACCCTCGTGGAGCGTCGGAGTCGTTACCGCCGACCGGCGGCAGCGGCGGCGACGGCCCTCGACTGGGGGCTCCCGGTCCTGGAGACGAGCATCACCCGGATCAAGGACGGACGTCTGTTCTACCGGGAGCATGACGCCATAGCCCTGGCCTGCACCGCCACCTTCGAAGAGACCGCCCGCCTCCTGATCGGCGGCCTCGATGAGGAGCCGTTCCGACATCCGTCCAGAGGTCCCGGCCCCCTGCCCAGTCCCGCGCTCGGCCCCCACGCCTTCGTCACCCAGGCGATCCGCCTCCTGTCCGCCTCTGTTGCGAGGGAGACGCGGGCCGCCGAGGTTGCGGCGATCCTGCGCCTCGTGGCGGCAGCCGGCAGCGGCGGCGATCCGGCAACCGAGGCGATTCACCGACATCTCGCCTCATCCTGGAACGCGCCGAGGGCCGCGGATGCGATCAGGCGGTCCCTTGTCCTCTGCGCCGACCACGAACTCAGCTCCTCGGCCTTCGCCGTGCGGGTGACGGCCTCGACCGGGGCGACCCTGCGCAACGCGGTCATCGCGGGTCTCGTCGCCCTGAGCGGGCCGTACCATGGAGGCATGATCGACAGGGTCAGGGCCTATCTGGACGCACCTGGGACACGCCCTCCCCTGGGCTTCAAACACCGTCTTTATCCGGATGGAGATCCACGGGCCAAGGCCCTGCTCGAAAACGTACCCCTCCTGGCCAGCGACGTCGCGACACTGCAGGCGATGGAGAGCGCCTCCGGCAAGCCCAGCATCGACACCGCCCTCGTGATGGTGGAGCGGGCCTATGGCCTGCCTGTCGGCGTGGCCTTTGCGCTGTTCGCTATCGGGCGGACCGCTGGGTGGATTGCCCATGCGATCGAGCAGCGCGGCCAGGCCACCCTGATCCGCCCCCGGGCCCGCTATGTGCTGACGGAGGCATCGTCCCGATGACCGATGAGCGTTTGTCCCCTGTCCGCCCCGTGCTGGCCGCCTCCGTGGCTGTCTTCCGCGACGGGCGGGTTCTTCTCGCCTCCCGAGGGAAGCCCCCGTGGATTGGCCTCTTCTCATTGCCGGGCGGACATGTGGAGGCTGGCGAAACCCTTGGAGAGGCGGCGCTTCGGGAACTTCAGGAGGAAGTTGGGGTTAAGGCCAAGCTGATCGGCCTCGTGACCCCCATAGAATTGATTGAACGGGAGGCAGATGGCCGTGTAAAGCATCACATCGTCATCGCCGCCCATGCCGCGCGCTGGGTTTCAGGCGAGCCTCAAACAGGGCCGGAAGCAAGGGAAATCCGTTGGGTCACGGAACGGGACATCGCCAATCTGCCAACAACGCCGGGTCTTGCCGGCGTTCTGGAGCAGGCCTTCCGGCTCGAGCGGCAGGACGCCGCCCGGTGAAACGGCTGCGCATCCCGTTCATCGGGGCGGCGCTAATTGCATCGCTCCAGCCGGCAACCGCCCAGAACTTCTTTGAACGCCTGTTCGGCGCACCCCAGGGACAGCCGGCTCCGCAGCAGCGGTTTCAGCCCCCTCCGCAGTATCGGCCCCAGCCCCAGTACCAGCCGCAGCAGCGGCGTCCGCCGCCCCAGCAGCCGCCCCAGCAGCGCTCCGCTCCCCAGCAGGCCCCGGCGCAGCCTCAGCAGCAGGCGGAGCCTGCCCCGACGGCGGAGCCGCCGCCGGCTCCCTACGAGACGGAGCTGCTGCGCCTTGCCGAGATCATGGGGTCGCTTGCCCTGCTGCGTCCGCTCTGCACGGCCCCGGACGCGGCCGAGTGGAGCAAGCGCATGCAGGTGCTGCTCGAGGCCGAGGGCACGACCCCTGGACGGCGGGAGCGGCTGGCAGGGGCCTACAACAAGGGCTACCAGGCCTTCGCCCTCACCTACCGGGTCTGTACCGCCTCGGCCCAGGAGGCATCGGCCCGCTACCTCGCGGAAGGCGAGGTCCTAGCTCGTAACATCACCGGCCGTTACGGCGGCTGATTTATCCACACCCTTCGGCTATCGCCCCCTCGCGTTAACCTCTTTGCAAGGTGATGCTGGCTCTGGGCCCGCGCGCCATCTAAGTTCGAATCAACCGAACCCGCGCGCTGGCCCCTCAAAGGGGCATGGATCCATGAACGACAACGACGTCCCTCTCTCAGACCTGTCGGAGCTGCCGGAGCTGACTGCCATCAAGCAGGCGGCCCTGAGCTACGTGACCGAGGCTTTCGCCGAGGCCGAGCTCGACGGGCTCGACGGCGATTGCATGGCGCAGGCGGCTCTCTTCGCGGCCTTCACGGAACTGGTCACTACCTACGGCGAGGATGCGGTCGCCGAATACGCCGCCGGCCTTCCTGACCGGATCCGCAGCGGCGTTTTCTCCATGGCCATGTCGCTGAAGCATTAGGCAGCCCCCCAACAGGCTTGACCTGCCGGATAATCCGGTCATGATCGCGTGTATGACCATGACCCTCCACCTCGCCACGTCTTATTATCGGCCGTCTTCATAGAAGCGGCACGGGTCGATTGTCTTTATCGAAATGATGCCGCCGCTTGGCGGCATTGTCATTTCCAGTGATGTCCCGGCGGCGGCTCCAAGCCACCGAGGACCACATGATCAGCCATCAACCCGAGGGACCCGATGCCGCGCAGCAGGAGCAGCGGCCTGCACCGGACCCCGAGAAACCCAGCATCGCCCTCATCGGCGTCGGCGCGTTCGGAGAATTCTGCATCCCGCACCTTCGCGGCTTCTTCACCGTGCGGCTTTGCGACAGCGGACGAAACCTCGAAGACCTGTGCCGGCGGCACGACGTCGAAGCCGTCGACCTGCCAGGAGCCGCCAGACAGGACGTCGTGCTGTTAGCCGTGCCCTTCAGTCAGCTCCGATCCACCGCGAGAGCCATCGCGCCGCATATGCGCCCGGGAAGCCTCGTGGTCGACGTGTGCTCGATCAAGT
The DNA here is from genome assembly GCF_003332305.1 of Microvirga aerophila. Classification (GTDB taxonomy): domain Bacteria; phylum Pseudomonadota; class Alphaproteobacteria; order Rhizobiales; family Beijerinckiaceae; genus Microvirga; species Microvirga aerophila. The sequence continues at coordinate 30,217 of NZ_QOIO01000009.1, forward strand.
CGAAGCCCCTGGCCGTCCTGACCGAGGAGCTTCACTCGACCGTCGACATCGTCGGGACGCACCCGCTGTTCGGTCCGCAGAGCGGGCGCGACGGCATTACAGGGCTCCGCATCGCGCTCTGCCCGGGACGAGGACGCCGGGAACGGCTTGTAGAGAGATTCCTGCGGAGCCGGCTGAAGCTCGACGTCATCCGCACCACGGCCGAGCAGCACGACCGGCAGATGGCCTATGTTCAGGGCATGACGCACCTGATCGCCCGCATCATGGTGGCGATGGAGGTGCCGCGCTTCGATCACACGACCGCCACCTTTTCCCACCTGGAAAAGATGAAGGACATGGTGCGGCAGGATTCCGACGAGCTCTTTCGAACGATCATCGCCGACAACCCCTTTGCGGCCGACGTGGTCGGATCGTTCGTCAGGGCAACCAACGACGTGCTGCAGCCTTTCGGCTACTCGGCCGACCGGGAGGTCCTGTCGTGACTACTGGCCTGTCCGCAGGGTCTCCTCGAACCGCACCACCTCGCCCACGGACGGCGTCTCCAGAGCGCCGTCCCACATGACTACGTTCCCGCGCACCACCGTGCCGATGGGCCAGCCTGTGACCGTCTGGCCGTCGTAGGGGGTCCAGCCGCATTTGGACGCGATCCAGTTGTTGGTGATCGTCTCGATGCGCTTCATGTCCACGATGGTGAAATCCGCGTCGTAGCCCACGGCGATCCGGCCCTTGCGGGCGATGCCGAAGAGACGCCTCGGGCTGGCGCTGGTCATGTCGACGAAGCGCTCCAGGGTCAGGCGCATCTTGCTCACATGGTCGAGCATGATGGGAACCAGCGTCTGCACGCCGGTCATGCCGGAGGGCGTGTTGGGATACGTCCCGTCTTTCTCCTCGCGAAGATGGGGCGCGTGGTCCGACCCGAGAATGTCGGCGACGCCCTCGTCGAGACCCTGCCAGATCCCATGACGGTGATATTCGTCGCGCACAGGCGGGTTCATCTGCACATAGGTGCCCAGCCGTTCATAGGCGTCGGGCGCCACCAGGGTCAGGTGATGGGGCGTGACCTCGACAGAGGCCACGTCCTTGTAATCCCGCAAGAACGCCATCTCGTCGGCGGTGGTGACATGCAGGACATGGATGCGCGCGCCGGTATCGCGGGCGAGGCGCACGAGGCGCTTCGTGCAGGTGAGCGCAACCTCCGCCGAGCGCCAGACCGGATGGGAGCGCGGATCACCCTCGACGCGCAAGTGCTTGCGCTCGCGCAGCATCGCCTCGTCCTCGGAATGGAAGGCGGAGCGACGGCGGGTCCGGCGCAGGATCTCGGCGACGCCCTGGTCATCCTCCACAAGGAGCGAGCCCGTGGACGAGCCCATGAACACCTTGATGCCCGCTGCGCCGGGAAGACGCTCGAGCTCGGGAACGTCGGCAACGTTCTCATGGGTGCCACCGACCCAGAAGGCGAAATCGCAGTGCATGCGATGGTGGCCACGCCGCACCTTGTCGGCCAAAGCCTCGGCGCTCGTGGTCTGCGGATCGGTGTTGGGCATCTCGAACACCGCCGTCACGCCGCCCATAGCGGCCGCGCGGGAGCCGGATTCCAGATCTTCCTTATGGTCGAGCCCGGGCTCGCGGAAATGGACCTGAGTGTCGATGACGCCGGGCAGGATATGCAGCCCCCGGCAGTTGATCTCGCGCTCGGCGCTTGCCTGGGAGAGATCGCCGATATGCGCGATGGCGCCTCCCCGCACGCCTACGTCGCGCTCGATGCGGCCGTCGTGATTGACGACGATGCCGCCCTTGAGGATCAGGTCATAGGTCTGGGGCATGGTGAACTCGTCCCTTGAGGCTGATGCCGAGTGGGCATATGTCACGCTTCAGCGAAGAGCAACTGGAGCAGGACATGCCGTCAGCGCATTTGGCCGACCGGGGCGTGGTAAGGGTGTCCGGCGAGGCCGCCAAGACATTTCTCGACGGGCTCGTCACCTGCGACCTCGACCGGGTCTCGCCGCAGCAGGCGCGCTTCGGGGCGCTGCTGACCCCCCAGGGCAAGATCCTGTTCGATTTCATCGTCTTCGAAGCCCCGCAGGCGATCGAGGGCGGCTACTATCTCGATATCCTCAGGGTTCATGCGCCCGAACTCGCCAAGCGCCTCGGCTTCTACAAGCTGCGCGCCAAGGTGACGATCCAGGACCTCTCGGAGACCCTGGCCGTCGCGGCGGGGTGGGACGAGCCCCGGCCGGACGACGAGGCGGGCTTGGTGGCCGACGACCCTCGTCTGCCCGCCCTCGGCTGGCGTGCGATCGTGGCGGCCGAGGATGCGGCGGAATTCGCCAAGGTTGCACCCGAGGCTTACCATGCCCGCCGCATCGCCCTGGGCGTCCCCGAGGGCGGCCGGGACTTCCTGTTCGGAGACGCCTTCCCGCACGAAGCTCTCATGGACCAGTTGCACGGCGTCGATTTCGACAAGGGCTGTTATGTGGGCCAGGAGGTCGTGTCCCGTATGCAGCATCGCGGGACCGCGCGCACTCGCATCGTGCCGGCGATTTACGACGGTGGGTTCGCGGCCGAAACAGGGGTCGAGGTGACGGCAGGCGAGAAATCGCTGGGCAAGACCGGGACCGGGGCCGGGGGACGCGGCCTCGTGATGATCCGGCTCGACCGCGCGGGCGACGCCTTGGCGGCCGGAGAGGCGATCCGGGCCGGCGGCATCCCGGTGCAACTTGAAAAGCCGGCCTGGATGGGCTTCGAAGTCCCCGTGCGAAAGGCCTAAACCCTGTCTGGGCAACGAGGACAGCCACGTGGGCAGGCATAAATTCTATGGAACCGAGAGGACAAACCTGCGTTACTCTTGGTCAAGCCGCGAATGCGCCTTTTATAAGCGCAATGTCGGCTGCGCGGGGAAGCTTAGATGAATGCAGTATCAGCGTATGAAGCGCCAACGGCCGAACGCTTCCAGCTCCTTGTCGATTCCATCACCGATTACGCCATCTACATGCTGGACCCTGCCGGAATCGTTTCGAGCTGGAATGCAGGCGCGCAGCGCTTCAAGGGATACCAGGAAGCGGAAATCCTAGGATCGCATTTTTCAAAGTTCTACACGCCTGAAGATCGCGCCGCCGGCCTTCCGCAGCGGGCGCTCTCCATCGCCGCCGCCCATGGGAAATTCGAGAACGAAGGCTGGCGCCTGCGCAAGGACGGAACCCGCTTCTGGGCCCATGTGGTCATCGATCCGATCTACAACGAGCAGCGCGAACTGGTCGGCTACGCGAAGATCACCCGAGACCTCACTGATAAGCGGGCCGCCGAGGAGGCGCTCAAGCACAGCGAGCAGCGCTTCCGGCTGCTCGTGCAGGGCGTGACCGATTACGCCATCTACATGCTGGACCCTCAGGGTCATGTCAGCAACTGGAATGCCGGGGCGCAGCGGATCAAGGGATACCAACGGGACGAGATCGTCGGGCAGCACTTCTCCCGTTTCTACACGCCCGAGGATCGCGCGGGGGGCCTTCCGGAAAGGGCTCTCCAGACCGCAGCCCGCGAGGGCAAGTTCGAGAATGAGGGCTGGCGCCTCCGCAAGGACGGCACGCGCTTCTGGGCGAGCGTGGTCGTCGACCCGATCTACGATGATCGGGGCGATTTGATCGGTTTTGCGAAGATCACCCGCGACATCACCGAGCGGCGAGAGGCGCAGGAGGCCCTGGCGCAGGCCCAGGCCGCCCTGTTCCAATCCCAGAAGATGGAAGCGGTCGGGCAGCTCACGGGCGGCATCGCCCACGATTTCAACAACCTCCTGACGATCATCGTCAACAATCTCGATCTTCTGACCCGCAGCGCCACCGATCCCCGGGACAAGCGGCTGATCGACAGCGCACAGCGCGCGGCCGACCGGGGCGCGAAGCTGACGCAGCAACTGCTGGCCTTCTCTCGCCGGCAGCCCCTCCAGCCCGAGCTCAATAATCCGAACAGCCTGATCGCCGCATTCGAGCCCGTGCTTCACCGCGCCTGCGGCGAAGCCATCGACCTTCGGCTCTCGCTCGGCTCGGGTCTGAAATCCGTGAACGTCGACGGGTCGCAATTCGAGACCTCCCTCCTCAACCTCGTCGTGAATGCCCGCGATGCTATGGGAAACGGAGGGACGATCACGATCACGACCGGCAACCTGACGCTCACCCCGGAAGAAGGCGCGACCCGCCAGGTCGAGCCAGGCGATTATATCTGCGTCACCGTGCGGGATACCGGCGAAGGCATGTCGTCCGACACGGTTTCCCGAGCCTTTGAGCCGTTCTTCACCACCAAGGAGATCGGCAAGGGAACGGGCCTAGGCTTGAGCCAGGTCTATGGCTTCGTCAATCAGTCCGGGGGCCATATCGGGATCGACAGCGTGCCTGGAGAGGGCACGACGATCACCATGCTGCTCCCGGCCCAAGATGGCGAGGAGGAGACAGAGACCCCTTCGGGAGATGAGCATCAGATCCGGCAGACCGCCGGAAAAGTACTGATCGTCGAGGACGAGCCGGAGGTGCTCGACATTGCGACGGAAATCTTCGACAGCCTCGGCTATGACGTGCTCACGGCGGCCGACGCGACGGCTGCTCTCGAAATCCTGAAAAGCAGCGCTCCGATCGACGTGCTGTTCTCAGACGTGGTGATGCCGCGTGGCATGAACGGCCTCGAACTCGCCAAGGAAGCCCGGCAGCTTCGGCCCGATATCAGAATCCTCCTCGCGTCGGGCTACCCGGTCTCGACTCTGCCCATGCACGGGATGCCGGATGGCTCGTCCTTCATCAGCAAGCCCTATCGCTGGACCGAGCTTGCCGAGAAGCTGCGGCTGCTGCGCACGAAACCCTGAAAATCCCACCCATCGCTTCGGGTGATGGACGCTAAGGCTAGCTTTGATTGGTCGACGGCCTCGGATTTTGCTTAGGTGAAGCCACGACCGAACAATAGGTTTGCCATGTATCAGCCCCCGCACTTCCGCCAAGAGCGCCTCGAGGTTCAGCATGAGCTGATCCGGTCGCATCCCCTCGGCATGCTCGTGACTCTGGGCAGCGCCGGATTGGTGGCCAATCCCTTGCCCTTCTGGCTGGATGCCTCTGCGTCGTCCCTGGGAACCTTGAGGGCTCACCTGTCCCGGGCCAACACGCAGTGGCGCGATTTCGATTCGACCCGGGAGGCGCTCGTGATCTTCCAGAGTGTCGAGGCCTATGTGACGCCGTCCTGGTACGAGACGAAGCGCGAGACCGGCAAGGTGGTGCCCACTTGGAACTATGCGGTCGTGCAGGCCTACGGGGCGATGAAGGTCGTTGACGACCCGGCTTGGCTCATGCGGCAGATTACCGAGATGACCCAGGGGCAGGAAGCCAGGCAGACGGAGCCTTGGTCGATGGACGACGCACCCGCCTCCTTCGTGGCCGCGCAGCTCAAGGGAATCATCGGCGTGGAAATCGAAATCACCAGGATCGAGGGCAAGTGGAAGGTCAGCCAGAATCGACCGGAAGCCGACCGTCGGGGTGTGGCTGAAGGCTTGCGAACCTCGGAGGATGACGCGGCGCGGCGGATGGCGGAACTCGTGGAGGCGTTTGGCCCTTCCCCAGCTTCAACCTGAGGGCTGCGCTGGGCGCTTCACCCTTGATGGGCCAGCCTCCGAGGAGGGCAGCATCCGGGAGAGCCTGCCCCGGACCCGATCCGGAACGAGGCCGAAGCGGATCTGCGTTATGAGACAAACGCCCCTGCCATCTTCCCGACTCCGCGAGAGCCCGCTACACGTGTCGCATGACTGATGGATTGATCCTGCACCCCGACAACAAGGCACGCTGCTGGTGGCCCGGGCACGACGATTTCTACATCGCCTATCACGACACCGAATGGGGCGTGCCGGAATTCGATGACCGGGCCCTGTTCGAGAAGCTCATTCTCGACGGCTTCCAGGCCGGCTTGTCCTGGATCACCATCCTGCGCAAGCGCGAGAACTTCCGCCGGGCCTTCGCGGGCTTCGACCCGGCCGTGATTGCCCGTTTCGACCAGGCGCAGGTGGAAGCGCTCATGCTCGACCCCGGCATCGTCCGCAACCGGGCCAAGATCGAAGCCACCATCGCGGGAGCCCGGGCCTGGCTCACCATCCAGGAGCGGCGCGGCTTCTCGCGCTACCTGTGGGACTTCGTCGATGGCCGTCCGGTGCAGAACAACCTCAGGAGCCGGGCCGACGTGCGGCCCGAGACGGAGGTTTCCCGTCGGATTTCCAAGGCCCTGAAGGCCGAGGGCTTCAACTTCGTGGGCCCCACCATCGTGTATGCCTTCATGCAGGCGGTCGGCATGGTGAACGACCATCTCACCGGATGCTTCCGCCACGCGGAATGCGCGGCGCTCGCCGAGACCCGGTGATGTCGAAGGAACCCCGCGTCTGGCAGCGGATGCTTTCCGGCAGACGCCTCGACCTCCTGAACCCCTCGCCCCTCGACGTGGAGCTCGACGACATTGCCCATGGGCTTGCCCGGGTGGCGCGCTGGAACGGCCAGACGGCCGGTGACCACATCTTTTCCGTGGCCCAGCACAGCCTTCTGGTGGAGGCTATCGCCGACCATCTCAATCCCGACATGTCCCGGGCCTGGCGCCTCGCCACCCTGTTGCACGATGCCCCCGAATACGTGATCGGCGACATCATCTCGCCCTTCAAGGCCGTGATCGGGGACGCCTACAAGGCGATCGAAGGCGGGCTCCTGGGAGCCATCCACATCCATTTCGGCCTGGCTCCCGAGCCCGCCGCCGTTCTCAAGCGGTTCATCAAGCGGGCGGACCGGCAGGCGGCCTATCTCGAGGCGACCCATCTGGCCGGGTTCGGCCGAGAGGAGGCAGAGAAGTTCTTCGGCCGGCCCGAGCCCCTGCCCCGCGCGATCCTGAACTATCTGGAGCCTTGGCCTGTCTCCGAGGCCGAGGAGCGCTTCAGCGAGCGGGTGACCGCCGTCACGGCCGCGCCTCCCTGATAAGGCCATCCAATCCGTGTAAGGCTTGAGCCTTCGACCAAGACAACCGCCAAGAGACAATCAAGAGACAATCATGCCGACCCTGCACGTCTGCCCCCTGTCCTGCCTGCACGACACCGTCGCCACCACCCGCGCGAGCCATGTGGTAACCCTGATCAATGTGGGCTCGCAGGTGGAGCGCCCGACGTCGATTGCGGCGGACCGCCACCTGTTCATCGGGGTCAGCGACATCGTCGAGCCTCTGGAGGGCCATATCCTCCCGGAGGCCCAGCATATCGAAGAGCTTCTCGGCTTCGTGCGGAGATGGGGCCGGGAAAGCCCGCTGGTATTCCACTGCTGGGCGGGAATCAGCCGCTCGACAGCCGCAGCCTACATCTCGGCCTGCGCCCTCGCGCCGGAGCGGGACGAGGATTCCATCGCCCGCGCCCTGCGGGAGGCCTCCCCGAGCGCCACGCCGAATGCCCGCTTCATCGCGCTTGCCGACGACATTCTCGGGCGAAGCGGCCGCATGGTGGATGCGGTGAAACGGATCGGGCGCGGCCAGGAGGCCTCTGAGGGAACACCCTTCACCCTGCGCCTCGCGTGACGGCGCGGCAAAGCCACGCCGCGGCGGCGGCTTGCCAGGAGGCTTCGCAATCCGCATAACGCGGGAACAAGCAATGGCGGATAGCGGGCATGACCGACACCACTACCATCAAGACCCTCCCGTTCGAGAAGGCCCTGGCCGAACTCGAGGAGATCGTGCGGCGGCTCGAGCGGGGCGATGTGCCGCTGGAGGACTCGATCGCCATCTACGAGCGCGGGGAGGCCCTGAAGAAGCACTGCGAGCAGCTTTTGAAGAAGGCTGAGGCCCGGATTGAGAAAATCACCATCGGTCCGGACGGTCAAGCCGGCGGAACAGCCCCTCTCGATGTGGCCGAATAGCTTGGTTTTCAAGGAAAACGGCTAAGCCTTCAGTTTGACCCAGGGCCTTGGGAACCCTATCTCCTAGCCACAAGAACGCTCAGGCGAGAACAATTTTGTCCACACCTCTCCTCGACACCATTTCGACGCCGGAAGACCTCCGTCAGTTCCAGGAAGACCAGCTCCGTCAGGTGGCCGATGAGTTGCGGACCGAGACGATCAGCGCCGTGTCCGTCACGGGCGGACACTTGGGCGCGGGCCTGGGCGTCGTGGAACTGACAGTCGCCCTGCATTACGTTTTCGACACTCCCCGCGACCGGCTGATCTGGGACGTGGGCCACCAGGCCTATCCGCACAAGATCCTCACCGGCCGCCGCAACCGGATCCGAACCCTGCGTCAGGCCGGCGGCCTGTCGGGCTTCACCAAGCGCCAGGAGAGCGAATACGACCCTTTCGGGGCTGCTCACTCGTCCACGTCGATCTCGGCGGGCCTCGGCATGGCCGTGGCGCGGGATCTCGACGCTAAGCAGAACAACGTGATCGCCGTGATCGGCGACGGGGCCATGTCGGCCGGCATGGCCTATGAGGCCATGAACAACGCGGGAGCCATGCACTCGCGCCTGATCGTTATCCTCAACGACAACGACATGTCCATCGCACCCCCGACCGGAGCCATGTCGTCGTATCTCGCCCGTCTCGTGTCGGGCGGCACCTATCGGAGCCTGCGCGAAACCGCCAAGCAGCTGGCCAAGAAGCTGCCGAAATTCATCTACGACAAGGCCGCCAAGGCCGAGGAATTCGCCCGTGGATTCTGGACCGGCGGGACGATGTTCGAGGAGCTTGGCTTCTACTATGTCGGCCCCATCGACGGCCACAACCTCGACCACCTGCTGCCGATCCTGAAGAACGTGCGCGATTCCGGCACCGGCCCGATCCTGGTCCACGTGGTGACCCAGAAGGGCAAGGGCTACGCGCCGGCTGAAGCCTCCGCCGACAAGTACCACGGGGTCGTGACCTTCGACGTGGTGACCGGGGCCCAGACCAAGGCCAAGGCCAACGCGCCCGCCTACACCAAGGTGTTCGGTGAGAGCCTGATCAAGGAAGCCGGAAAGGACGACAAGATCGTCGCCATCACGGCCGCCATGCCCACCGGCACGGGCGTTGACCTGTTCCATAAGGAATTCCCCACCCGCACCTTCGATGTGGGCATCGCCGAGCAGCATGCGGTGACGTTCGCGGCCGGCATGGCGACGGAAGGCTACAAACCGTTCTGCGCCATCTACTCGACCTTCCTGCAGCGCGCCTACGATCAGGTGGTGCACGACGTGGCGATCCAGAACCTGCCCGTGCGCTTCGCCCTCGACCGGGCGGGCCTTGTGGGCGCGGACGGGGCCACCCATGCGGGCTCCTTCGACGTGGCCTATCTCGGCTGCCTGCCCAACATGGTGGTGATGGCTGCGGCCGACGAGGCGGAACTTGTGCACATGGTGGCAACCGCCGCCGCCTATGACGACGGTCCTATCGCATTCCGCTACCCACGCGGCGAAGGCGTAGGCGTGGACATGCCCGAAGAGGGCGTTCCGCTTGCCATCGGCAAGGGCCGCATCATCCGCGAGGGCAGCCGCGTCGCCATCCTGTCCCTGGGCACCCGCCTGGCTGAGGCCTTGAGGGCCGCCGAAGACCTGGAGGCCCGCGGCCTCTCCACCACCGTGGCCGATGCCCGTTTCGCCAAGCCTCTGGACGAGGAGCTGATCCTGCGGCTTGCCCGCGACCACGAGGTGCTGATCACCATCGAGGAAGGCTCCATCGGCGGTTTCGGGTCCTTCGTGCTGCAGCTTTTGTCCGACAAGGGCGCGCTCGACCGCGGCACCCTCAAGGTGCGCTCGATGATCCTGCCCGATACCTATCAGGATCATGATAAGCCGGAGCGCATGTATGCCCAGGCCGGGCTGGATGCGGCCGGGATCGTCACCAAGGTATTCGAGGCGCTCGGGCAGGAAGCGCCGCGCAAGGCGCGGGCCTGATCGTCACTCCACCGTCATTCAGGGGCGAGCAATAGCGAGAGCCCGGAACCCATAGCCGCTGACAATGCAGGTAGAGGCGGGACGCATATTGTCCTTTCCTACAGCCATTGCGGTTATGGGTTCCGGGCTCGGTCCTGCGAGCCACCCTGGAATGACGGCGCGGCGTTAGACCGTCAGCGTCCCGGCCTTGGCGGCGGCGTAGCGCTGGCCGATCTTCTCCCAGTCGAGCACGTTCCACCACGCCTTGAGGTATTCCGGGCGCCGGTTCTCGTACTTGAGGTAATAAGCGTGCTCCCACACATCGTTGCCCATGAGGACACGCTGGCCGTCCATGAGGGGCGTGTCCTGGTTGGGCTTGGGCACGATGGCGAGCTTGCCCGCCTGATCGACGGTCACGAACACCCAGCCGGAGCCGAATTGCCGCTCGCCCGCCGTGTTGAAATCGGTCTGGAACTTCTGAAAGCCGCCCAGGTCCCGGTCGATGGCGGCCTTCAACTCGCCGGAGGGCTCGCCCCCGGATCCGCCCATGATCTGCCAGAACATGGTGTGGTTGGCGTGGCCGCCGCCGTTGTTGCGGATCGCCGTGCGGATCGATTCCGGCGCCTTGTTCAGGTTGGCCAGCACCTCGTGGAGGGGCATCTTGGCTATCTCGGCATTTTGGCTGAGCGCCGCATTGAGATTGTTGAGATATGCTCTGTGGTGCTTGTCGAAGTGCAGCTCCATGGTCTGCGCATCGATATGCGGCTCGTTCTTCGACGGCGCATAGGGCAGCGGATCGAGCTTGAACGGACCCGAGGGGCCTTGCGCCCAGGCCCGAGGAATGGCAGCGCTGGCGCCCAGCAGGGTTGCACCGATGAGAAGATTTCGACGGCTGACGGTCTGCATGGTTCCTCCATTGGACAGCAACGAGGCGACGGAACGCAGATAGTGCCCATTCCACGGGTTTCACGAGCGACGATGGACAAGACGATGAACCTACCGATCACGAGGGCGTCATGACCCGCAAACGCGCCGACGTGCTCCTGGTCGAGCGCGGCTTCTTCACGAGCCGCGCACGAGCCCAGGAGGCCATCGCGGCAGGCCTAGTGAGCGTCAACGGAACGCCTCTGCGAAAAGCCTCCGAAGCGGTCCCGGGCGATGCTGAGATCGCCGCCGAGCAGCCCCACCCTTACGTGTCCCGAGGCGGCGTGAAGCTCGCAGCCGCCCTCGACGCTTTCGGCATCGATCCCCAGGGCTGCGTCTGCCTGGATGTCGGATCCTCCACGGGCGGCTTCACGGAAGTGCTCCTGCTCCGGGGTGCGGCCCATGTGTATGCGGTGGATGTCGGACACGGCCAGTTGCACCCGAAGGTGGCAGGCGAGCCGCGCGTCACGAGCCTGGAGGGCACCGATGCCCGTTCCTTAAGCCCCACCCTCGTGCCGCAGGCCGTGGACCTTCTTGTGTCGGACGTGAGCTTCATCTCGCTCAAGCTCGTGCTGCCCCCGGCCATCGCCCTTCTGAAACCTCACGCGGCTCTGGCGGTTCTGGTGAAACCACAATTCGAGGCGGGGCGCGACCACGTGAAGAAGGGGATCGTGCGGGACGAGGCTGTGCATCGCGCGGTCTGCGAGGATATGACGGCCTTCGTGGCTTCGCTGGGCTTCACGCCCCTGGGGCTCGCCCCCTCGCCCATCGAGGGCGGGGACGGCAATCGGGAATTTCTGCTGGGAGCACGCCGTGGCTGAACAGGTGACGATCACACGCCTCGGCGCAAAGGCCGACGGGATTGCGGACAGCGAATCCGGACCCGTTTTCGTCCCCAAGGCGCTTCCGGGCGAAACCGTGCTCATCGAGCGGGACGGATCGCGGGCGGACCTCGTGTCGGTCGAGGCCGCCTCGTCCGAGCGCGTGACCCCGTTCTGCCCCTATTTCGACGAGTGCGGCGGCTGCGCGACCCAGCACATGGGGCACGACTTCTACCAGGATTGGAAGCGCAACACCCTCGCCCACACCTTGCGGCAGGCGCGCATCGACGCGCCGCTCGACCCCTTGATCGACGCCCACGGCGAAGGTCGTCGCCGGGTCACGCTCCACGTGCGCTTTCCCGATCGCGCCATGCATGTGGGCTATATGGCGGCGAGAAGTCACCAGATCGTGGAGATTGCCTTCTGTCCCATCGCGGAGTCGACCCTCAAGGATCAGGCTCCCGGCATCGCCCGAGCCATCGGCGAGCACCTGCGCGCCGCCCACAAGCCCCTTGATGTTCAAATCACCGCTGTGGGAACGGGCTTCGACGTGGATGTGCGCGGCCACGGCCCGCTCAAGGACAAGGACCGACTGAGCCTCATCGACCTTGCGGCACGCCTCGATCTGGCGCGTCTGTCGATCCATGGGGACGTGATCGTCGAACGCCGCCCTCCTGCGATCTCCATGGGCAGGGCGTCGGTCGTTCCGCCGGCCGGCTCGTTCCTGCAGGCCACCCGCCTCGGGGAGGAGACCCTTGCGGAGCTCGTCACGGAAGCCTGCCGGAGCACCAAGCGGGTGGCCGACCTCTTCTCGGGCGTAGGACCCTTCGCCCTCAGGCTCGCGGAGCGCTCGGAGGTTCACGCGGTCGAGACCGAGAAGGGCGCAATCGCTGCTCTCGACAAGGCGTTCCGCGCGACGCTTGGCCTGCGCCGCGTGAGCTCCGAGGTGCGCGACCTCTTCCGACGCCCGCTGCTCACGCCGGAGTTGAACGCATTCGACGCAGTCGTCCTCGACCCGCCCCGCGCGGGTGCGGAGGCGCAGGCGAAGCAGCTTGCACTCTCGAAAGTGCCCCTCGTCGTGAGCGTATCCTGCGACGCGGCAACGTTCGCGCGCGACGCCGCAATCCTGATGGGTGCAGGCTATCGACTGGAGCGGGTCGTGCCGGTCGACCAGTTCAAGCACACGCCCCATCTGGAAGTGGTCGGCATCCTGCGGCGCGAGGCGCCGAAGAAGCGGTGGTAAACTTTCCAAATCGTCACCCGGACGAAGCGCCAGCGAAGATCCGGGATCGCCTGAAGAGGATGGCGCCCCCTATTCCCTCCCCGCAAGGGGAGGGAATAGGGGTGGGGGTGGTGTGACCGGGTGAGAGACAGTGAGGTGAGGCTGTAGCAGCCTCGCGCTTCAACAATGGAGCACAGCGCTCCGACTGTCCGACCCCCACTTCCACCTCCTCCCCGCAAGGGGGGAGGAGAGCTGCCTGCGCATTTCTCCTCATGCGATCCCGGGTTCTGCTTTGCAGCCCCGGGATGACAGCTAGAACAACCGCCCCTGCTCATCTTCGTCGCTTGAGCGAGGCTTCGCCGCCTTGCGCTTCGTCTCAGGAACCGGCTTCACCTCCGGCGCGCTCAGGGGCTCCTGCAAGCCCGGATCGTCATTCTCGACCTTGTTGACGCGGCTCGACACCGGCGTCACGTCGAGCCAATCGTCCGGACAGGGGCGCACGAGGCGCATCACGTCGGCGCGTTCGTCCGACACGTCGAGCCATGCGCCGATATCATCGCGCGAAAGGATCACCGGCATGCGGTCATGCACCCCGGAGATTGTGCCGTTGGCGTCCGTCGTCACGATGGCGGCGGTGTCGATCTCGCCACCGCTGGCGTCCGTGTAGGTTTCCCACAAGCCGGCGAGCGGCATCGGCTGGCGGCTGCGCGGGCGGATCAGGAACGGGGCTTTCTCGCGCCCGTGTCGCTGCCATTCGTAGAAGCCGTCCGCCAGGTAGACGCAGCGCCGCCGCCTCAGCGCCGCCTTGAAGGTGGGCTTGGTTTCCAGCGTCTCGCCGCGGGCGTTGATGACGAGGGGAAAATCCTTTGGGTCCTTCACCCAGGACGGCAGAAGCCCCCAGCGCCCGAGCATGAAATGTCGCTCGCCCTTCTGGTCGATGACGATGGGGACCGGCTGCGTAGGGGCCACATTGAAGCGCGGCGGGAAGTTCGGCTGCTCGGAGTAGCCGTAGAACTCCCGGTAGGTCTCGGGAGCCAGGGTGATGGCATAGCGCCCGCACATGATGGTGTCCTCCACGCTTTTCAACGTCGCCATGGCCGGACTTGATCCGGCTATCCACGTCTGGGACCACTGCGATCAGGAGACGTGGCCCCGGGACAAGCCCGAGGATGATGCAAAACCTACAACCACCGTTTCCAGCGGAAGAACAGATAGGGCAGCGCGGCAGCCAGGATCATGAGACCGATGGCGAACGGATAGCCGAAATCCCACCTCAGTTCGGGCATCAGCTCGAAATTCATTCCGTAGAGCGATGCGATCAACGTCGGCGGCAGAAAGATCACCGACATGACCGAGAAGAGCTTGATGATGTCGTTCTGCTCGATGGTCACGAGGCCCAGGGTCGCGTCGAGGAGGAACTGCAGCTTGTTCGACAGGAACGTCGCGTGCTCCTCGATGGACTGCACGTCGCGCAGGGCCGTGCGCCATTCGGCCTGAAACCCGCGCTGGCGCTGTGGCCGAGGGATGCTGGCTGAGAGGAACAGGAGCAGGCGCTCGATGGACACCATGCTCTCCCGCACGTTGGAGATGACATCCCCTTTCCGGCCAATGGATTTCAGGGCTGCTCGGAACGATGCCGCGCGGCGCGTCGTGCCCTGTCGCTCGTTCTCGAAAATCGTCTGCGAGAGGCGATCGATGCGGGAACCCACGGTGCCGAGAATCTCGGCCGCTCGATCGATGATGGTCTCGATCAGGCCGTCGAGCACGGCTTCCGGCTGGTGCCGGCAGCCGCCGGGCTTCACAGCCCGGGACATGAACAGGGTAAAGGAGCGTGGTTCGCCGTAGCGGACCGTCACGAGCGAGCGCTCGGTTAGGATGAAGGAGACGTCGAGGAGCTTCGGCGTGTCTGTGTCGGAGCTGCACAGGACGCGGGCGGTCATGTAGCGGGCGTTGTTCTCGTTGTAGAGGATCTCCGACGGCTCGATATCGGCCATTTCCTCACGAGTGGGGATTTCGATGTTGAGATGCCTCTCGACCAGAAGGTCTTCCTCGCGGGTAGGCTCGATGAGGTCGATCCACAGGGCGTCGTCGGGAATCGGCTCCCCGGCCGGCAGTGCGTACCGGTCCAGCGATTCCGCCGAAGCGATGGAGTGCCTGGCTGGTTTGTGTATCAGAATCATGCCCGTTGGTCCCAGATGTCGGGACAGGGTTCTAGCAGAACTTTCATGACGAGCGTGAGAGCGGCGGCGTGTCGTCCGGCACGAAGAAATCGGGCATGAGGGGCTTCGTCGGATCAACCCGGTACTTCTCGAAATCCGTCACGCCCTCGCCGGAGAGAAAGACGTCATCGATGAGGAAGTGGCCGGTAAAACTCTTCGAGGGCTTCTGGAAGACCGCATGAGCGGCATCGGCCAGGATCTCAGGCGTGCGGCTCGCCTGCACGATCTCGTCGCCCCCGAGCAGGTTCTTGACCGCGCTGGTGGCAATCGTCGTGCGCGGCCAGAGCGCATTGACCGCAATCCCCCTGCCCCGCAGCTCGCCGGCGAGCCCTAGCACGCACAGGCTCATGCCGTATTTCGCCAGTGAATAGGCCAGATGCGGCGCGAACCATTTCTCGCTCATGTCGAGGGGCGGCGACAGCATGAGGATGTGCGGGTTGGCGGACTTCGCCAGATGCGGAATGGCATATTTCGACACCATGTAGGTGCCGCGCGTGTTGATCTGGTGCATCAGATCGAACCGCTTCATGTCCGTCACGGGCGTGGGTGTGAGGCTGATGGCGCTGGCGTTGTTCACAACGATGTCGAGGCCGCCGAAGGTTTCCACCGTCTTGTCGATGGCGCTCTTCACGCCCTCTTCGTCCCGCACATCAACGACGAGCGGCAGAGCCTGGCCGCCGGCCGCCTCGATTTCCTTCGCGGCCGTGTAAATCGTGCCCGGCAGCTTCGGATGCGGCTCGGCGGTCTTGGCAGCAATCACCACGTTCGCGCCGTCCTGCGCCGCCCGAAGGCCGATCGCGAGACCTATGCCGCGCGATGCGCCGGTAATGAAGAGCGTCTTTCCCTGAAGCGTCATGGGATCAGCTCGCCAGAGCCAGGGAGGCATCCTGCAGGAAGCCCGAGCCGCTCATGACCGTATCCTCCAGTCCCTGCGCGCCAACCGCGATGTTCTCTGCGAAGAAGCGGCAGAGCGCGATGCGCGCCGCATGGGCCGGGTCGTTGTCGCCCTCCGATATCAGCCGGTTGGCCGCAAGCGCCGCCTCCGCCAAGGCTGCGCCGCCCTGGGCGAGCGCGAAGAGCCGCAGGTAAGGCGTCGCGCCCGCAAGCGCCTCGGCGGGCGCGTTGGACGACAAGGATTTGACGAGATGGCTCGTCGACCGGTCCAAGCTCTCGATCGCATCGCGCAGGCGCGGTCCCGTTGCGCCGAAAGCAGGCGTTCCCTCCTTCATGATGCGCGTGACGATGGCGCGCATCGAGGCGATCTGCGCCTGCACTGTCGCGCCACCGGACAGCGGCAGCTTCCGCACCACGAGATCGATAGCCTGAATGCCGTTCGTGCCCTCATAGATCGGCGCGATGCGCGCATCCCGCAGATGCTGGGCAGCCCCGGTCTCCTCGACGAAGCCCATGCCGCCGTGGACCTGTACACCGAGCGAAGCGACTTCCACGCCGATATCCGTCGAGAAGGCTTTCGCCACCGGGGTCAGCAGGGATGCGCGCTCGTGGGCTTTCTTTCGGCTCGCCTCGTCCTGCTCCAGATGGGCGCGGTCAAGAGCCTCGGCGGTCATGTAGCAGATCGCGCGCGCGGCGGCCGTGAGCGCCTTCATGGTCAGAAGATTTCGCTGCACGTCCGGATGCATCACGATGGGGCTCATGCCCTCGACCGCCCCGACGGCGGCGCGTCCCTGGCGGCGCTCGTTGGCATAGGCCAGCGCTTGCTGATAGGCCCGCTCCGCGATGGCGACGCCCTGCAACCCCACCGCCAGACGCGCATTGTTCATCATCGTGAACATGCAGTTGAGGCCGCGGTTCTCTTCACCGACGAGCCAGCCGATGGCTCCGCCGTGGTCCCCGAAGATCATGGTGCAGGTGGGCGAGGCATGGATTCCGAGCTTGTGCTCGATCGAGTGGCAGCGCACGTCGTTGCGCGTGCCGTCCGGCAGGAATTTCGGCACGAGGAAGAGCGAGATGCCGCGCGTTCCCGCCGGCGCGTCGGGCAGCCGCGCGAGCACCAGATGCACGATGTTGTCGGTAAGGTCATGCTCACCATAGGTGATGAAGATCTTTTGACCTGAAATCCTATAGGTGCCGTCGCCTGCGGGCTCGGCGCGGGAGCGAAGGGCCGCGAGATCGGAGCCTGCCTGCGGCTCCGTCAGATTCATGGTGGCGGTCCATTCACCGGAAACCAGCTTCTCGAGATAGCCGCCCTTCAGGTCGTCGGAGCCATGCTTGATCAGCGCCTCTATGGCGCCCATGGTCAGCACGGGACCGATGCCGAAAGCCATCGAAGCCGAGTTCCACATCTCCACGCAGGCCGAGTTGAGAAGCATCGGCAGCCCCTGCCCGCCATAGTCGACAGGACCCGGCAGGGCATTCCATCCCGCTTCCGTCCAAGCCTTATAGGCTTCCTTCCAGCCCGGCGCGGTGGTGATGGCGCCGTCCTTGAGGACCGCGCCGTGCCGGTCGCCCTCCCGGTTGAGAGGCGCGATCACGTCATTGGCGAAGCGCCCTGCTTCGTCGAGGATCGTCTGCGCCAGATCAACCGTGAGGTCCGGATAAAGACCGTCCGCGACGGCGCGATCGAGCCCCGCCACATGGCGCATGGTGAAGACGATGTCGGAGACAGGCGCTCGGTAGCTCATCGTGTTTCCTCTTTAGGCCCACGGCGTTCGATACGAGGCCTGCGGCTTTTGATATTGACGCACGTCGCAGCACAACTAAACCCGCGCTGGCGGCGCTTGTGTATTGAGGGATAGTTTAGACGTGAACCATCATGGGTCAATGGCACAGACCGAACGTCTTGCGGCCGATGCAGCAGGCGTCGAGCGTGCGACCGAAATCCTTCGCTCCGGTGGCCTCGTGGCCTTCCCGACCGAGACGGTCTACGGCCTTGGTGCCGACGCCACGAATGCCGAGGCTGTCGCGGGCATTTATGCCGCCAAGGAACGTCCGAGCTTCAATCCTCTCATCGCCCATGTGGACAGCCTGGACGCCGCGCTGGCGCAGGGTGAGTTCGACGACACAGCTATGCGGCTCGCCAAGGCCTTCTGGCCAGGCCCCCTGACGCTCGTGGTGCCGGTGGCAAAGACCGGGACGATCTCCGATCTCGCCCGGGCGGGCCTGGACAGCGTGGGCCTGAGAGTTCCGGCCCATCTGCTCGCCCATGCGCTGCTCGCCCATGTGGGCCGCCCGGTGGCGGCCCCGTCGGCGAACCGTTCCGGCCGGATCAGCCCAACGGAAGCGGACCATGTGCTGGGAGACCTGGAAGGCCGGATCGGCGCGGTTCTCGACGGCGGGCCGGCCCTAGTCGGGGTCGAATCGACCATCATCGCCTGCCTCGGGGGACCGCCCCGCCTGCTGCGCCCGGGCGGCGTGCCACGAGAGGCCATCGATGCAATGCTGGGCCAGGCGCTCGATTCAGTGGCGGACGAGACAGGGAACCCGCTTGCGCCTGGCATGCTGGAATCCCACTACGCGCCTAGGGCGCGGGTGCGGCTCGGCGTGTCGGAGATCGCAAGCGGCGAGGCCGCTCTCCTGTTCGGCCAGGATGCGCCACGAGGAGTGGAGGCAGCGCGCGTTGCCCTGAACTTAAGCGAAAGCGGCGACCTCGTGGAGGCCGCCGCTCGTCTGTTTTCCTATCTGCGGCAGCTCGATGCCTCCGGTGCGGATGCCATCGCGGTGGGGCCCATTCCGAATGCAGGCCTCGGGGAGGCGATCAACGACCGGCTGACACGGGCGGCGGCGGACCGATAACCCCCGCCGGAACGACCTACTTCGCGAGCTTCGCGGCGATTTCGGCCACGTGACGGCCCTGGAAGCGGGCGCCGTCGAGCTCGGCTTGGCTCGGCTGACGGGAGCCGTCGCCGCCGGCAATCGTCGATGCGCCGTAAGGGGAGCCGCCTTTGACCTCGTCGTGGCCCATCTGGCCGGTGAACGAATACGGCAGCCCGACAACCACCATGCCGAGATGCATGAGAACCGGGATAAAGGTCAGGATGGTCGATTCCTGTCCGCCGTGCTGCTGGGCGCTCGACGTGAAGACCGAGCCCACCTTGCCGACCAGTGCGCCGCGAGCCCAGAGCCCTCCGGTCTGGTCCACGAAGTTCTTCATCTGGGCCGTCATATTACCGTAGCGGGTACCCGTGCCGAAGATGATGGCGTCGTACTCGGCCAGCTCCTCCGGCGAGGCGATCGGCGCTTCCTGGTCGAGCTTGTAATGAGCCTTCTGGGCCACTTCGAGGGGAACGAGTTCGGGCACGCGCTTCACGACCACTTCGGCCCCGGTCTCGCGAGCGCCCTCGGCGGCGGCGTAAGCCATCTTTTCGATGTGACCCCAGGCAGAATAATAGAGGACCAGGACCTTGGCCATTGTGATCTCCGAACGGTGAAAATGAGACGGGTTGAAGCGGAATGCTGGAAGCCGTGATTCTGCCGTAACGCGATCGCTCGGCTATCCTCAGGTTGACCAAAGGATAAACTTTCCAATCTGCAAAACCAGTGTTAGACATGCAGGCCTTTCATTGCGTGGATGCAAGCGCATGACCAAGCAGCAGCACCTTGACTGGGACGATTTCAGGCTCGTGAAAATCATCGCCGAGGCCAGTGGCCTGGCGGGAGCAGCCGAACGTCTGGGAGTCAACCATTCCACGGTTTTCCGCCGGCTCGGTCAGATGGAAGAGGGCCTTGGGGTCAAGCTCTTCGAGCGGCACCGAACGGGCTATGTCCTGACGCCCGCCGGCGAGGAGATGGCGGCGCTCGCGGAGCAGATGGAGGAGAACGTCACATCCTTCACCCGCAAGCTCGCCGGCCAGGCCGTAGCGCCTGCGGGCGAGTTGCGCGTGACCACGAACGACACTCTGCTGGTTCACCTGCTTACGCCGATCTTCAGCCGCTTTCTCACCTCCTGTCCGGAGATGCGCCTTGACGTGGTGTTGGCCAACCAGGCCCTGAACCTGTCTAAGCGGGACGCGGATGTGGCCATCAGGGCGACCGATTCGCCCCCTGAGACGTTGGTGGGCCGGCGCGCGGCGACCATTGCTTGGGCGATCTATGGCCGCGCCGTCGATTTCCCCGACCCGATCGTCCAGGATTCGCCTGCTCTCTACGCAAGACCCTGGGTGGCGCTGGGGGACAACCTGTCCACCCTCAAGGCCGCCCGCTACGTGCGGGAGCGCGTGGCTCCGGAGTTGATCTCCTATCGGGTCAATACGGTGCTGGGATTGGCGGAGGCCGTGGAGGCAGGCGTCGGCATCGGACCCCTGCCCTGCTTCATTGCCGATGCGAAGCCCAACCTGGTGCGCCTGTCGGACATCAACCCGGATTTCTCGGCGGGCCTGTGGCTTCTAACCCATCCCGATCTTCGCCAGTCGGCCCGAGTGCGGGCCTTCATGGATTTCATGGCCACCGAGATCGGGAAGCAGAAGCGGTGGATCGAGGGCAGCGGGAAACGCGCTGCGTCCTGATCAGCTGATCTCGACCACCACCCGCCCCTTGATCCGGCCTTCCACGATCTCGCGCCCGGCTTGGCTCACCTGATCGAGGGAAACCGACGACGTCATGGCGGCGAGCTTGCCCAGATCAAGCTCGCGCGCCAAGCGTCCCCAAGCCTCCAGGCGAAGAGCCTTCGGGGCCATGACGGAATCCACGCCGAGCAACGCCACGTTGCGGAGAATGAACGGCGCGACGGTGGCCGGCAGATCCATGCCGCCCGCAAGGCCGCAAGCCGCGATCGCGCCGCTGTACTTCGTCATGGACAACACATTGGCAAGCGTGGTCGACCCCACCGTATCGACCCCGGCAGCCCAGCGCTCCTTTGCGAGCGGCCGCGCCGCGCCTGACAACTCGCTGCGGTCGATGACCTCGGCGGCTCCAAGGCTTTTCAGGTAATCCGCCTCCTGCGGCCGCCCGGTGGAGGCGACCACGTGCCAGCCGGCCCTCGCCAGCAGCGCTACCGCCACGGAACCGACTCCGCCGACCGCCCCGGTCACGATGGCCGGCCCACGGTCGGGCCGCAGGCCATGCCGCTCCAGCGCCATCAGGCACAGCATGGCGGTGTAGCCTGCCGTGCCGATCGCCATCGCCTGTTCGGCCGTGAGACCTGCCGGCAGCGGAACCAGCCAGTCGCCCTTCACCCGAACCTTTTCCGCATAGGCTCCCAGATGCGTCTCGCCGAGGCCCCAGCCGTTGAGGACCACCGCGTCGCCCGCCTTGAACTCCGGATGGGAGGAGGTTTCGACAATTCCCGCGAGATCGACGCCAGGGATCATCGGGAAGCGGCGGACCACCGGAGCCTTGCCGGTGAGCGCCAGACCATCCTTGTAGTTGAGAGTGGAATGCGACACGCGGACGGTGACGTCGCCGTCCATGAGATCGGCTTCGTCGAAACTCCTTAGTTCGACAGTCTGGCCGGTCTCGTTCTTGTCGATGACGATAGCCTTGAATGCACTCATCCCGGTCCTCCCTCTATGCCCTGCCATTTGTGGCGCGGCAGAGGGTCAGGGCAAGCGCAACCGCCTCATCCGTTCGACGAAAGCCTTGAGCCGCCTGCCCTACTCGGCGGGCTGCAGCGCGGGCGCCCGATCGACCGGCACTTCCTTGATCGGCAGGTTGATCAGCGCCGACACGATGCCAAGCGCGATCGAAAGCCACCAGACCAAGGTGTAGTTGCCGTAGACCTCGTAGAAGAGCCCGCCGAGCCAAACGCCCAGGAAGCCGCCCACCTGATGGGAGAAGAACGCGAAGCCGTAGAGCATGGCCATGTAGCGGGTGCCGAACATGAGCATCACCAGGGACGACGTCGGCGGCACCGTGGAGAGCCACAGCAGGCCGATGGAGATGCCGAACGCGATGGACGTCAGGGGCGAGGCCGGCAGCAGGACGAAGACCGCGATGGCGACGGAACGTCCGAGATAGATCCAGGCAAGCAGCCAGCGCTTCGACATGCGGGTCGACAGCCAGCCCGACGTGAGCGAGCCGAACGCATTGGCGAGACCGATGACCGCAAGCGTCCAGCCGCCCACGGCCGCCGAGAGGCCCGCATCCTTGAGATAGGCCGGAAGATGCGCCGTGATGAAGGCAAGCTGGAACCCGCAGGTGAAGAAGCCCAGCACCAGCAGCACATAGGACCGATGCCGGAAGGCCTCCAGCAGGGCTTGCCGGATCGACTGGCTCGCCGCGGGTGTAGGGCCGCTCTCCGTCGCTGCGCCGGCGCCCGGCCGGGAGGCGAGCGCCAGGGACAGGGGCAGCACGAGCAGGACGCTGGCTGCGAAGATCACCAGGGCCTGCTGCCAGCCGAAGGAATCGATGAGTACGTTGCCGATGGGCGGGAAGAGGAACTGACCGAAAGACCCGGCGGCCGTCCCGGCTCCGAAGGCCATGGGTCGCCATTTCTCGGGCAGGAGCTTGCCGAACGCGCCCAGCACCAGATTGAACGAGCAGCCCGACAACCCGAAGCCGATCAGGATGCCGGCCCCCAGGTGCAGCATGCCCGGCGTGGTCGCATAAGCCATGACCACAAGCCCAAGGGCATAGAGGACGGCGCCCGCGCACAGCACCCGGAACGCCCCGAACCGGTCCGCCACGGCTCCGGCGAAGGGCTGACCCAACCCCCAAAGGAGGTTCTGGAACGCAATGGCAAGGCCGAACACGTCGCGCCCCCAGCCATATTCCGTCGTCATGGGGATCTGGAACAAGCCTGCCGACGCCCGCGGCCCGAAGGTGATGAGGGCGATCAGACAGCCGGAAAGCACAATCATTTCCGGCGAGACGCGGGTTTGAGCGGGTTGGGCTGACATGGCGGCCATCCTGAACGGTAAGAAGCCGCACCCTAGCGCGAGTCGCGCATCAGCAGAATTGAAAGTTTGTAGCCTTGGGTATGAATTGGGGTGATGAGTCAGCCTTTCTACCGCACAACGATATCGAACCGAGGCCCATGCAAACCGACGATTGGTAAGTTGCGCGATGAGGCTCAGATGACGAGGAATTCCGAGGCGGAGAAGCCTTTGGGGCTCTTGGACAGCTTCACCAGCGGGATGGCAGCCTTCGCGCCCGAGCCGTCCTCATCGTAAGATAATAATCCGATCTTCTTGTCGTACACTAGATAGTCATCCTTATCTTTGGCCTTAGATCCAACGGTGAAGAACTTTTTGCTCAACACCTCAGGCTTGGTGGCTGAGCCCTTCTTACCCACCTTCTTCAGATAATTGTTGTCGATGTAGATCGTGTCGTCCGCCACGACATAGTCGGTGATTGTGTCTGTGTTGGCCTTTGACGGCGTAGTATCGAATACAAAGATATCCTGGCCTACGCCACCTGTGAGCACGTCCTTTCCAAGACCGCCAGCGATCCTATCGTTTGCCTCACTGCCCATTAGCACATCCTTGCTGCGCCCTCCCTTCAGGAGACGCAATCCGTTCTCCACTGCCAAGCCGCCCGCCTTCACCTGCACGCCGTTGACAAACACGTTCTCAATGGCGAGATTGGAGAAGTTGAAGGTGGCGTAGACCGTGTCCACGCCGCTGGCGTCACGGACCTCGTCGTTGGGCGACTCGACGAAGTAGGTGTCGTTGCCGGCGCCGCTGTCGAGCACGTTAGCGGCGGCATTGCCGATTAGCATGTCGCCATGGGCACTGCCGACGGCGTTCTCGATGACCACGCCGCGGGCGATGGTGAAGCCGACGGCGATCGCGTTCTGCTGCGAGATATAGCCACCAGCATTGGGATCACCAGGCTGTAGGGTGGCTGCACGAAGATCGATGGTGACGGGTGCCGTCGAACCGACACCGCTAATGGTATCATTACCGCCCGCGTCCCAGATCGAAGCCCAACCGGTGCCCCTATCGTTCTTGGTCGGCAGCGTGTAGACGTTATTGCCGGTAGCGGTGGTCATGTTGGTGCCATAGAGCACCTGAATGGCAGCAATGTCGAAGGCGCCGAGCCCGCCTTGGTTGCCATACTTGAGGCCACCACTTGCGACGGTGTTGAGGCCACCGTTGTACGACATGTTCGTATAGACGGACTGGTTCAGGTTGTTCTGACCAAGTTCATTTTTCCCATTCACCCCAGGGAAAGTTGTGCCATCCTCCCGACCGCCGCCGTCGTGCGGATGGGCAAGACCTAAGCCATGGCCAATCTCGTGGATCACGGTCGCCCGGAACTCACCGCCGAACTCCCTCTCGCTCAAGACCTCTGGGAACAAACTATGGAAGAGACCCCAGCGCTGGTGGGATGAATTATTAGTAGCGGGCGTCTCGTGCCAGCCTGAAACACCATGATCTAGGGGATACATCCACCAAACTATGTTGGCTTGGCTAATCGTCTGGGCCTGCTGAAATTTGATATTGGATACGCTCGAGCAGAGATCCAATGCGTCGACAACAACTCCAACAAATTCGTCCAACCAAGTCCCTATGAAAAACTCATCGGACATCCAGCCATTAGTAAGAGGTCCATGGACCTGCAGGGCCTCATCATAATCGAAGTCGTCTGCTAAAGCGACGTAGATAGGCTCTCGCGATACATCCCAGACTTTGCCACCCCAGATAAGCGAGTCGATATATGGGTTTCCATAGCCCGATCCTGGAACATCTCTAAAGCCAGCCATAGTATGCCCTTAGCGTTTCGATTATTGATGCTTATATTTTAAATGTTATTTCATATCAATAAGTGTGCGGCCACACACCCTGCGCGGCCCGCCCTTGTCGAACAAATCTGTTAGGCGACGAAGCGCCTCTGTTGCGATGATCAGCTGGCAAGCCTCCTCTGACAGATCCACTACAAGCCCAGACCACCAAGGATCAAGTGACCAGGAAGGCCGCTGCGGACAACGCCATATTGAAAGTTTGTAGCATGAGCCGGTCCGCCGGCTTACCGCCCTTGAGAAGCGCTGTGTTCGCATCGTTCTGAACGAGGTGCAGTCGAGCGGCGGATGCGACGGCCCACCGCTCGGCAAGATCATTGAAGCTCTATATGATGAAGAAATCGTCTTGGGTGAGCTTGAGGTTCCTGGCGAGCTTGGCGATCTCGACGGCTTTTCCTGCGTTTGAGCCATCGGCATCGTAGGACAGCACGCCGGTCTTCTTGTTGTAGACCACGTAGTCGTTCTTATCCTTGGCCTTGCCCATCTTGAAGAACGCCTTCTTGAGCGCCGCCGGTGAGACTTCGCTGCCGCTCTTGCCCAGCTTCTTGAACACCCGGTTCTCCAGCCAGATCGTGTCGTCAGCCACCGAGTAGTCGCTGATCCTGTCCAGGTTCGTTTTCTTGTTCGGCTTGGTGTCGAACACGAAGGTGTCCTGACCAGCTCCGCCGATCAGCATATCCTTGCCGCCCTTGCCGTAGAGCCGGTCATTGCCCCCTGCCCCTACCAGCGTGTTGGCCTTGCTGGTGCCAATCAGAATCTGGCCTGGAGGGATTTCGGCTACATCCGTGACGGTGACGGTCAGGGCCTGCGTGGCACTGACGCCACCGTGCCCGTCGGAGGCTTTGACATAGACCGTTAAGCTCTGGGCTGTCTCGAAGTCGAGGGTCTTGCCCGGCGCGAGCCTGAGTTGCTTGGTGGTGTTGTCGATCACGAACATGCCACCCGCATTGCCACCTGACGCAAACGAGAAGGTGAGCGCATCGCCGTCTGCATCGGTGGCGCTGAGCGCTGCAGCAAAAACACTATTCTCAGGTGCTGAAACACTCGTCTGGCCGTTGAGTCGCACATTGACCGGCGCAGTGTTGTTGGGATCACCAGGATTGCTGGGGTCGCTAGGATCACCAGGATCACCAGGATCACCACGATCACTGGGGTCACCAGGATCACCGGGGTCGCCAGGATTACCGGGATCAAGCAATTGCGCCAACGTGAAAATTGTGCCGTCGCCGAACTCGAACAACTCGATGCTAGAGACCGTGTCCCTACCATCGTTGCCATCGCTGACGTTGGTGTCCGTGATCACGTAAGTGCCGTTCTCCCCCTGCGTAACCGTATAGTCCGAGCGCACGCCGCTGAACCGAGCCTTGTCTTGGATACCCGCGCCGCCATCGAGGCGATCATCGCCGATGCCGCCTTTGAGTACGTCGTCGCCTTCATTGCCCGTCAGGAGATCGCCCCCGCGCCGCCGTCGATCACATCGCCTCCGCTCGTGCCGACGACGGTGTTGGCAACGCCATTGCCGGTTAGAGTGAGTCCGACCGCACCAATGCCGGTAAGATCTTCGAAGTTGTCCTGTAGGGTCATGCTGTGGCGGGTCTCGACGGTATCATGCCCGCCTCCGGCCGCTTCTGCGCTAGGAACATCGTTGGCATCGATGATGTAGGTGTCGTCGCCGGCACCACCATTCAGCTCATCCGCGCCAGCGCCGCCATCAAGTACGTCGTTCCCTTTGCCGCCGATCAGCGTGTCATTGTGGGCTCCACCATCGAGACGATCGTCGCCCCCTTCGCCATTGAGCGCATCGTTGCCGCCCGCGCCTTTCAGCGTGTCATCCCCACCATCGGTACCCCCGGACGTGCCACCGCCGTTCAGAATATTGACGTTATCGTCACCAATCAGGCCATCATTCCCCTTCGAGCCAACAATTCCTTCGATCCCGCTCAGAGAGTCTCCCAGGGCCTCGCCGGTATAGCCGAAGCCTTCTGCTAAGTTAACCAAGACGCTTGCAGGCGAGTCGCTGTTGTACCAAGCAAAGTCCATACCGGCACCGCCAACGAGGGTATCCGCGTCAGCTCCACCTTCGAGCGTGTCGTTGCCGCCTTCGCCGTTGAGAGCATCGCTGCCGCCGCGACCGGACAGCACATCGTCCCCTCCGTCGGTTGCTCCTGAGCCTCCACCGCCGTTCAGTACATTGACGTTGTCGTCCCCGCGCAGCACATCCCCGCCGCGTGAGCCGATGATGCACTCAATTCCGATGAGTCTATCGCCAGCGGCTTCGCCGCCACTGACAGCTCCGTCGGCTAGATCGATGTTCACGCCGATAGTCGAGCTACTGTTGTACCAAGCAAAATCGCGGGCGCCGTCGCCACCATCGAGAACGTCAGCACCAGCCCCGCCTTCGAGAGTGTCGTTGTCGCTACCACCATTGAGGACGTCTTTGTCGCTTCCTCCCCTGAGAATGTCGTCGCCGTCGCCGCCTTCGAGATGGTCCTCGCCAGCTTCGCCGTCGAGAATGTCGCTCCCGTTTTGACCATAGAGGATATCGGATCCACCGCCGCCGGAGAGGGTATCCTTGCCGCCATCGCCTCCTTTGAGCACGTTGACTTTGCTATCCCCCCGCAGCTCATCGTCGCCGAGCGAGCCCGTGACGTTTTCGATGTTGAAGAGTGTATCGCCCTCAGCTTCGCCACCGCTGGCGGTTCCCTCTGCCAGGTTGATCTTCACCCCAACAGTTGAGCTGCTGTTGTACCAAGCGGTATCGATCTCGCTGCCGCCGTCTAACCTGTCTGCTCCCGCCCCTCCTTCGAGGACATCGTTATGCTCGCCACCCTCGAGAGTATCCGCGCCGCCGTCTCCACGCAGGACATCGTTGTCAGCCCCACCGCTGAGCGAATCGCCGCCACCTCCGGCCGATATGTCGTCCTCGCCAAATCCACCTAGGATCGTTTCAACTCCACTTCCACCATAAGCTATGTCGTTATCATGCCCGAGATTGATAGATCCCAGAGCGATGCCGTTGCGACCATCATAAGTATCGGCGCCGGAACCAAGGGAGACGGCACCGTCAATCCCTTCAATAGTTCCTGTATTGACGACAAAATCCGACTGATAAGACCCGAAAACTCCAGTTCCGCCCGAAGCGCGTATATGTCCGGAATTGGTAAGATTTAAAGATGGAGCTTCACCGCCGGAGGTAAACCAGATGCCTGCAACCCCACCTTCGATCAGACCTTTGTTTTCGATCAGACATGCACTGTGAAATGAAATTGCCGCCCATTGCGAACCTGTACTAATGATGTTTCCGTAATTATAAATAGATATACTTGCAGATGATGTAATAGACGAATAATTACTTTTTAGTGCGCCGTCTTGTGCAAATCCATTTTGCAATCCGTTCACTGTAATTGTATTGTTAGATCCTGAAGAGAGAGATATACCGCTCTTTTCTGTCTCGATTTTTCCGGTCAAAATGATATTATTTTGATCTCCGGTAACATAAACTGTGTTATACTGTTCACCGCCAACAATCAAACCAGTTGATGTCACATCAAGTGTGTCGCCGCCATCCAGCTCCTTCGTGCCTTCAAACCTGTTTCTAACGACATCTGTGCCCATAAGATTGCTCCTTTGAATTAATTTTTACATAATAACGTTTCAATATACAAGCAGTCTTCAATCGCGATGGTTTAGCCCAATGCTTTGCTCTGCTCTCGTCTAAAAGACCAGATGACGTCCTTGTGGAACAACTCAACCCACGAGGAAATCGTCCGCGCTCATCTTGAGATGCTTCGCCAGCACCGCGATCTTCACCGCTGCGCCACTACCCGAACCATCGGCGTCGTAGTAAAGCCCCCCTGACGACTTGCTGTAGACGATCCTGTCGTCCCGGTCGTGCGCCTTGGCGCCCATCCAGAATGCTTCGTCCGACAACTCGCCCACCGCGAGCTTGTTGAAGATCGAGCGCTTCAGCCTGATCGTGTCGTCCGACACGTTGAAATCGACGATAGTGTCCCGGTTGGTGGCCCCATTAGGCCTGGTGTCGAACACGAAGGTGTCCGCTCCCGCCCCGCCCCTCAGCTTGTCGTTGCCAGTGCGGCCGTTGAGGATGTCGTCGCCGCTGTTGCCGACCAGAATATCAGCTCCGTCATTGCCCTTCAGATAATTCGCAGCTGCGTTGCCCACGAGGCGGTCGTCGCCCTTGCCCCCATAGGCGTTCTCGATGACCACGCCTTTGGCGACGGTGAAGCCGCCGCTGATGTCGGCCTGGCGGGAGACGTAGCCGCCAGCGTTCTTGCCCGACCCAAGGGTCGCGGCGCGCAAATCGATGGTCACGTCGTCGGTTGCGCGGGTGGCGCTGATCGTGTCCGTCCCGCCCGTGTCCCAGATGCACGACCAGCCGGTCCCCGGGGCGTTCCGGGTCGGCAGGCTGTAGGTGTTTGCGCCGCCCGCCGTGGTGATGTTCGCTCCGTAGAGCGCCTGCAGGGCCGCGATGTCGAATGCTCCAAGTCCGGTCTGAGCCCCATATCTCGTGTCGTCTTCGGCATTGCCCCAGCCTGAATTATAGGACATCACGGTCCAGATGCCCTGGTTGAGGCCGTATTTGCCCTTATCGCCGGAGCTGCGGACGCCAGGAAATTTCGACGCGTCGGCGTCCCCGCCGCCGTCGTGGGGGTGGGCCAAGCCCAACCCATGCCCAAGCTCGTGCATGATGGTGTTGAGGCCTTCGCCACCAGGCTGGAGTTGCTTCCAGCTCTCCTCGAGCGGGTTGAAATAGCCCCAGGGCTGATTTTCCGCCGGAGGCTCGTGCTGTCCGAGAACGCCAAGCCCCAAATCGGTCTTCCACCAGACGATATCCGCATCCTCCACGGTCTCCGCCTGGGCAAAAGTCAGGCCGCAGACCTTCGCGAACGCCGACATGGCCTTGTTGAAAACCTTGATCTCCGCGGACGTCCAGGCTTTCGCATCACCTGCGCTCCACAAGGCCTGGAAGAAGGTCGTGTCATGAACCTGAGCGGCCGCGTTGAAATCGCCGCTGCGGCCGAAATAGACCTTGATAGGTCCGCTCGCCTCATCCCAGGCCTTGCCGCCCCAGATCAGCGCATCAACGTAGGCGTTTCCGTATCCCGATCCTGGAACGCCGGTCTTGATCGCAGCCATTACAATCACCCTGTCGAGCCATGCTCAGGAATGGATATAGCCTAGCAGCCATATTTTCCCGTGCGAACCCACACATGACAGGATCAATTGCCTCAGGTCTGCCCTGGACGCAGCTTGTAGAAGATGTGGCGGCCGATCACATCCATTTTCTTGAGGCGTCGCGCCCAATACGGCCTCACGTAATTGGCATGGTAGTGGGTCGCGCCGCCCACGTCGGCCAGATAGGTCCTGCCTTCCAGCACCGCGCCCGCGACCCGCTTGGCCCGGTCCCAGGATTCCGATTCGCCGATCCGCAGGGCCTTGCCCTCGCACGCGAAGGTGAACTGGCACGCGAGATGACGGTGACGGTTCTGATAGACGACGCCGCAGATGGAGGCCGGATAAAGCCCGCTCTTCACCCGGTTGAGCACCACCTGCGCCACGGCCGCCTGCCCCTCTTCGGGCTCGCTGCGCGCCTCGAAATAGACCGCCTCGGCTAGGCAGCGCTGCTCCTTGCTCAGGTTGTCGGGGTCGATCAGGTCGACATAGCGCGGCCGGTTCTCGTCCTTGTGCACGACAGTCGCGTCGAAACCGCCGTTCCGGTCGAGCCGGGGCGATTGCAGGGGCGATACGGGAGCAGCCGCAATCTCGAGCGGGGTTGCCTCCACCGGGGCCGGCGTGGTCGACGACAGGGCAACGGCGCGGCGGACTGATGGCGTGGTCGGGCTGGCGGCGGCGCCGGTCGAGCCCGCGGCCGCGGCGGTCGGCGATTGCACGGAGGTTGCCTGGCGAGTGGTGGTGTATTCCGGCGCGTCCCACGGCTCGAAATTCTGCTCGGGTTCCGGCGCTTCCAGCTTGCCTTCCATGAGAACGGTCGGCGGCAGGAGGCGCTCGTCGCGGCCGAAAACCAGGCGGGCTCCTGCAGCCTCTCCGAGGGTCGAGCGCATCTCGCCCGCGCGCCGCGACAGGGTGGAACGCTGCTCGACGGCTGGCGAGCCTTTGAGAGTGCGGTCGACCACCGGATACGCGTTGCCGGCGTCGGATTTCCTCTCATCCTTCAAGGGTGAGGCATTTGCTGCCTCGCCGGGAAGATCGTAGCGGGGCAGTGTCCGCAGAATGTCGCGACCGAGGTCGAGTTTGCTGTCGGCCGATGAGGCCATGGGAGGAATGAGGCCGCCCTGAGTGAGATACGCCACCGCACTGCGGGTGGCGAAACTGACCCCCGATTGCGGATCGTTGCTGGCCGAAGCCGTAAAGGAGACCAGCAATCCGGCCGCCAGCGCCCAGGGCGCCGTGGTGGCGCAGATCCATTTCACCTGAGAGCGACGATTCCGAACACGCACGCGCTTACACCCCTACCAGGACCCGCCAATGAGCATCCGACAGGAATGCTCGGTCCGGTATTTTTATCAGGGATTAAGGTTGATGGTCGGTTAAGGCCGCCCTGCTGCTCCTCGAGTGGCGCGAATGCGCTCAGGTCAGAAGGAAAGGAACAGGGGCGCTGGGCAGTTCTTGAGAAGAGACTGCGTCGTGCCCCCAAGCACCATCTGGCGCAGCCTGGAATGCGCGAAAGCCCCCATGACAATCAGGTCGGCCCCGGCCACGCTTGCATGTTGGCGCAAGGTCTCGGCCACATCGCCTTCCAGGGCCGGAAGACTCGATACCCGGGCCTCGATCCCATGCCGCGCGAGATGCACGGCGGCGTCCGCGCCCGGAACGGTATCGTCCAGATCCTTCTCGCCCGTAACGCTCACGAGTTCCACCGACTCGGCCGCGTGCAGGAAAGGCAGGGCATCGTTGAGCGCGCGGGCCGCTTTGGCGCTGCCATCCCATGCCACCACGATGCGGGCGCAGGCGAATGTCACCCGTCCCGGAGGCACGATGACGAGGGGCCTGCCACTGTCGGTCAGGACGGCCTCAATGAGCCCGCGGTCCGTCGCAAGCGCAGCAGGTTCCGCATCCAGCACTGTCAGATCATGGGTCCGGGCGAGACCCGCGAGGTTTCGAACCAAATCCCGATAACCAAGCTGCGGTGACTCCGTCGTGCAGGAGAGCCCCGACGTCGCAGCCGCCTGCCGGGCCGCCTCCGCAACGGCGTTTGCGAGAGCGCCCAGCCGCTGGTTCTCAGCCGATGCCAGTCCGGCCGCTACGCCGCTGACGAAAGCGTGTGGCATGAGGAGCCTCAACGAGGCGGCCTGGACGGTCACATGAGCGTCGGCCTGCGTTGCCAGGGACAGGCCGTAGGCGACGGCGGACGAAACCTCTTCCACATCGCCTTCCTCGGTCTGGGCGATTAGGATGTTGCGGATATCCCGGAGCATATGTCCTCCTCGTTTCCCTAAGGGCAGCCTATACTTGCAGGATCTCCAGATCCAGTAGCCGCCTCCCGCAATAGACAGGACCTACCCTCCGCCAGGACGGGCCTTCCGGGCTACGACGATCGAGCGTAGAGGGCGCTCCGCGTCTATCGATCAGCATTCGCCCAGTCGCCTCAGGGCTGCTGCTGTTTCCGAGTCTGCCGGGAAGAAGGCTTCGATGGCAAGTTCGGACAAGGTCACGTCGACCGGAGTTCCGAATACCGTGGTGGTGCTGAACAGGGTCAGGGTTTCGTCTCCGGTCATGAGCCGCAGGGGCACGAGCACGCCTGCATAATCCTGCGGGTTCGCAGGTCTACGGGCCGCCTTGTCCGGTGTTGGATAAGCACGTAGCTCGTCGATCAGATTCGACAGGTATTCGTCGCCGGTGACATCGACCTGATGGCGCAAGCGGGCGATCAAATGATTGCGCCATTCCGTGAAGTTCACGATGCGCCGGGCGAGACCTGCCGGATGCACGCTCAGGCGCAGCACATTGACGGGGGGCTTCAACAGGGCGGGATCCACGTCGCCGACGAGACGGAACAGCGCGTCGTTGGCGGCGATCAACGACCAGCGCCGATCGATCGCAAGGGCCGGATAGGGATCATGCCCTTTGAGCACGAGATCGACCGCCTGGCGCGCGGCCTGCAACGCCGGATCGTCCAAGGACTTTTCCGAATAGACCGGCGCATAGCCGGCCGAGACCAGCATGACGTTGCGCTCCCGCAAGGGGAGTTCGAGCTTCTCGGCGAGGAGCTGCACCATCTCGCGGCTGGGCTGGGAACGGCCCGTCTCGAGGAAGCTGAGATGGCGAGTGGAAATGTCGGCCTCGAGCGCCAGGTCGAGCTGGCTCATGCGGCGGCGCGTACGCCATTCGCGGATGTGGTCACCGACAGTCTTGGTGGAGTTCGTGGTCATCATGGACGGACGATAGCGTGAGGCCGCGTCTTCTTCCAATGACCTCCGAGGTAATCGACGGGACTACGAGCCGGCGCGATCCTTGAGCCACGGTCGATGAAGGTTATCCGCACCGGAGAGCCGAGGACCCAAGCGAAAGGAGCCTGCCATGCCGATGCTTCATCCCTCCCCTCTTCTGCGCCAAACCCTGCTGTCCGATGCGGTCACCAGCGCCGCCTGCGGCCTGCTGATGCTGCTCGGCGCCGGCCCTCTCTCGGGCCTGCTCGGCCTGCCCGAGATGCTGCTTCGCCTCGCGGGCGCGATCCTGCTGCCTTATGCGGCGTTCATCGCCTATCTGGGCCTGCGGGAGCAATTGCAGCGGCCCATCGTGTGGGCTGTGGTGATCGGCAACGTGATCTGGACGGCGGATAGCCTCCTGCTGCTCATTAGCGGCTGGGTCGAGCCAACCCGCGCGGGCTATGCCTTCGTCATTGGGCAGGCGCTCGTCGTGCTCATGTATGCGGAGCTGCAGTACATGGGGCTGCGACGATCCGAAGGCGCGACTGCTTGAAAGAACGAGCATTTGTCATAGCCGGGCTCGTCCCGGCCATCGGCGTCTTGCAGCCCACCATCATTCCGGGCGGCTCGCAGAGACGAACCCGGAACCCATAATCACGACGATGACGAAGGAAGCGGACGCGTACCGCCTCCTCCTGAGGCCTTGGTGTTTATAGATTCCGGGCTCCGCCACGCGGCCCCGGAACGACAGTAGGGCGAGGCTCCGTCAGAAGTTCCGACCGTTCACCGGAACGGGGTTCAACTCCGACAGCTCGACGTCCAGGCACCGCACATTGATGGCCGCCATGGCCTCGCCGTTCGGGTTCTTGCCTTCGCCGAACGGGGCGCTGCCGCAGGTGGCGCAGAAGCGATGCTGGATCGTGTGCGTGTTGAACGTATAGGTGGAGAGGTCGTCCTCACCGTGAAGGATGGTGAGCGCTCCCCGCGGCACGAAGGTCAAAAGGTAGCCTTTGCGCCGGCAATGGGAGCAGTTGCATTCGATGACCTGTTCAAGCTTCGTCTCGACCTCGAACGCCACCTTGCCGCAATGGCAGGACCCCTTGTGCATGTTCATTGTATCTCCGCCAGCGATATCAGGTGCTGAAGGCAAGGATCGCCGTGACGATGAGGCCTGCGCCGATAACTCCCACGAAGCGATCGCCCATGGTGAGGGGCTCGGCTTTGCCCTGCGCCGCAGCCTGTCCGATCGCAATGTCGACCACCAGTGAAACCAGGAACGGCCAGGCGGCAGGAGTAATCACAGCCTCCCGCCACGCCGGCTGCTGCGCCGCCGCAAGCCCGATCACGATGCCGGCGACGAGCATGATGGCGAAGTAGATCGCCCTGCTGCGGGATATGGCCATAATCGCTTTAAGCCTGGCTCGCGGCCTTGCTGCCGAGCGCGGCCTGGGCGGCCGCCAGACGGGCGATCGGCACGCGGTACGGCGAGCACGACACGTAGTCGAGACCCGTTTGTTGGCAGAAATGGATCGAGGCCGGATCGCCGCCATGCTCGCCGCAAATCCCGAGCTTGATGCCGTTGCGGGTGCGCTTGCCGCGCTCCGCCGCAATCTTGATTAGCTCGCCCACGCCCTCCTGATCAATGGTCACGAACGGATCGGCCGGGAGAATGCCCTTGCTGGTGTAGGAGCCTAAGAAGGATGCTGCGTCGTCGCGGGAGATGCCCAGCGCCGTCTGTGTCAGATCGTTGGTGCCGAAGGAGAAGAACTCCGCCGATTCCGCGATCTCGCCTGCGCGCAACGCGGCGCGTGGCAACTCGATCATCGTGCCGACCTGATACTCCACCGTGACGCCGGTTTCGTTGGAGACCGCCTCCGCCATGGCGACGATGCGCGCTTTCACGAGATCGAGCTCCGCCTTCGTCATGACGAGCGGCACCATCACCTCCGGCACCACCGGCTTGCCTGTGGCGCGAGCGGCTTCCACCGCTGCCTCGAAGATGGCCCGCGCCTGCATCTCGGCGATTTCCGGATAAGCCACCGCGAGGCGCACGCCCCGGAAGCCGAGCATCGGGTTGAACTCGTGCAGGTCGACGGCGCGGCGCTTGAGCTTGTCGACAGAGGTATTCATCGCCTTCGCCACTTCCTGCATCTCGGCTTCCGAGTGCGGCAGGAACTCGTGCAGCGGCGGGTCGAGCAGGCGGATTGTCACCGGCAGACCGCTCATGATGGTGAACAGCTCGACGAAATCGGCTCGCTGCATCGGAAGAAGCTTGGCGAGTGCGGCGCGGCGGCCGGCCTCGTCGTCGGAGAGGATCATCTCGCGCACCGCGATGATGCGGTCACCTTCGAAGAACATGTGCTCGGTGCGGCACAGGCCGATACCTTCAGCGCCGAAAGTGCGGGCGGTCTTGGCATCCAGTGGTGTTTCGGCGTTGGCGCGCACCTTCATGCGGCGCACCTTGTCGGCCCATCCCATGAGCGTGGCGAACTCGCCGGAAAGCTCCGGCTCCAGCATCTTCACCTCGCCGAGCAGCACTTGGCCGTTGGAGCCGTCGATGGTGATGATGTCGCCCTTTTTGAGCGACTGGCCCGCCACGGTGAGGGTCTGGGCCGCGTAATCGACGCGGATCGAGCCCGCACCGGACACGCAGGGCTTGCCCATGCCGCGCGCGACCACCGCCGCGTGGGACGTCATGCCGCCGCGGGTGGTGAGGATGCCCTCGGCCGCATGCATGCCGTGAATGTCCTCAGGGCTCGTCTCGATGCGCACCAGGATGACCTTGCGGCCGGCCTTCTTGGCGGCTTCCGCGTCGTCGGAGTTGAACACGATCTCGCCCGAGGCCGCGCCGGGGGAAGCCGGCAGGCCGGTGGCCAAAATGTTGCGCTCGGCCTTGGGGTCGATGGTGGGATGGAGAAGCTGATCGAGGGCCGCCGGATCGACCCGGTTGACAGCCTCGTCCTGCGAAATCAGCCCCTCGGACGCCAGCTCGACCGCGATGCGCAGCGCGGCTTTCGCCGTGCGCTTGCCGTTGCGGGTCTGGAGCATCCAGAGCTTGCCCTTCTCGACCGTGAATTCCATGTCCTGCATGTCACGGTAGTGCTTTTCGAGAATGCCGTAGATGCGCACCAGCTCGTTGTAGGCCTCCGGCATGGCCTGTTCCATGGAGGGCCTGTCCGAGCCGGAGGCGATGCGGGCCTTCTCGGTGATGTCCTGCGGGGTGCGAATGCCCGCCACCACGTCCTCGCCCTGGGCGTTGATGAGGAACTCGCCATAGAGCTCCTTCTCGCCGGTCGAGGGATTGCGGGTGAAGGCGACGCCCGTGGCGGACGTTTCGCCCATGTTGCCGAACACCATGGCCTGCACGTTTACGGCCGTGCCCCAGCTCGCCGGAATGGCGTGAAGCTCGCGGTACTTGATGGCGCGGTTGTTCATCCAGGAGCCGAACACGGCTCCGATGGCGCCCCAGAGCTGCTCGTGCGGGTCCTGCGGGAAAGGCTGGCCCAGCTCCTTCTCGACGATGCTCTTGTAGCGCGGGATCAGGGCCTTCCAGTCGGAGGCGGTCACGTCCGTGTCGAGGGTATAGCCGCGGCGGTCCTTGTACTCGTCGAGCACTTCCTCGAAGTGGTGGTGCTCGATGCCGAGCACCACGTTGGAATACATGGTGATGAAGCGGCGGTAGGAATCGTAGGCAAAACGCTCGTCGCCCGCATCCTTGGCCACTGCCTCGACGGTGGTATCGTTGAGGCCAAGATTGAGGACCGTGTCCATCATGCCGGGCATGGAAGCCCTGGCGCCGGACCGAACGGAGACGAGAAGCGGGTTCGCGGCATCGCCGAAGGTGCGGCCCGTAAGGCCGCCCACATAGCTCAAAGCCTTCTCGACCTGGCTTTTGAGCTCCTGCGGATAGGACTGGCCATGATCGTAGTAATAGGTGCAGACCTCGGTCGTGATGGTGAAGCCGGGCGGAACCGGCAATCCGAGGTTGGACATTTCGGCAAGGTTGGCTCCCTTGCCGCCCAGCAGGTTCTTCATCCCCGCCTCGCCCTCGGCCTTCCCGTCACCGAAGGTATAGACCCACTGCGTCATCGCTCGACCCTTTTTGGCTTAACGTCCTGCTGAAGCGCAGGTGATGGCTTGAAGCATGCCGAACCAAAACGCAACCTGAACGGCCAAGGTTCCTTAGTCTAAGGACGCTACGGCGTTGCGTTGCAACCCGTCGTGCCGGGCCCCGTGCCGGGGATCCGAGCCAGAGGGCGCTTGGACGTGGATGGCCGGGACAGGCCTGGCAGGAACGGGGCTGGCCCATTCACGCCTCGGGCAGAAAAGAAAATGGCCGGGAGAACCCGGCCATCTTATTCATTGGGTAAAGTCTGATCAGACCCGGTAGCGGCCGTTGCGCTTCACATAGACCATGGTGCCCACCGGAACGCGCTCGTACAGGTCGACCACGTCCTCGTTCAGCATGCGCACGCAGCCGGACGAGACCTGCTCGCCGATGCTCCAGGGCTCGTTGGTGCCGTGGATACGGAAGAGCGTGTCGGCGCCGTTCTGATGCAGGTAGAGGGCGCGGGCGCCGAGCGGATTGTCGATGCCGGCTTCCATGTGGCGCGGCAGGTCGGGCTTGATGCCGACCATGGTCTTGGTGGGCGACCAAGCAGGCCAAACACCCTTGCGGCCGACCGTCGCAGTCCCTCTCCATGAGAAGCCCTGCTTGCCCACGCCGACGCCGTAGCGAATCGCCGTGTTGTCGGCCTGGACGAAGTATAGGTGCCGCTCGTCGATATCGACCACGATGGAGCCGGGCTTCTCGGGGCCATTATAGGCCACCGTCTGGCGCGCATACTTCGCGTCCATCTTGCGGCGATCCACCAGCGGCACATTGTGCGGCTGGTCGGGCATGAAGCCGACATACCAGCCCTCATAAGGGTCGGCCGCAGCAACAGACTGGGGCTGCTGGGCGGTCTGGCAGGCAGCGAGGGGCGCAATGGCAAGAGCGCCGATGAGGAGGCGTCGAGTGATCATCGGTCTTCCACGGTTACGGAGTTGCCGCCTGCCTAACGCGAAGCAGGCGGCATGGCTGTGATGTTAACGCAACAGCGAGAAGCGAATTAACCTTTTACCCCTCAATCCGCGAGAAATCAGCCACCGATCTCGTCGCCTCGCGGAAAGCATTCAGGAGCCTCAGGCGGTTCTCGCGCAGTGCCGGGTCCTCGGCATTGACGGTCACCTTGTCGAAAAAGGCGTCCACCGGTTGGCGCAACCGCGACAAAGCGCGCATGGCCCCCTCAAAATCCTCATTCTGCACTGCTTCGGCCGCCTCGCGGCTTGCCCCATCGAGAACCACCGCCAGCGCCTTTTCCTCGATCTGGCCCTGGTCGTTCACGATGTGAAGGTCAGGAGCCTCGCTGTAGGAGCGCCCGTCCTTCTTTTCCTCGATGCGCAAAATATTCGCAGCGCGGCGGCAGCCAGCCAGCAGATTCGCGCCGTCCTCGGTATCGAGGAACCGGCCGAGCGCCTCGACCCGGCGAACAATCATGAGCAGGTCGTCCTGGCCTTCGAGCGCGAACACCGCATCGATGAGATCGTGCCGTGCACCTTGATCGCGGAGGTAAACTTTGAGGCGGTCGGCGAAGAAGGACAGGAGATCCAACGCGCGAGCATGCATGATGCGTGCGAGTTTTTCCGCCTCGGCAATCTGCCGCTGCTGGAAGATCCCCGCCAATTCGGACACGGAGGGATGCTCGACCACGGGAGCGAATGGGCTTCGCTCAATGGCTTCCACCAACTCCTTCGCTTTCAGAAATTCTGCGAAGAGCGCAGCATTTGCGGTCCTGGCAAAGGGCTTTGCCAAAAGACTAGTAAGCGAAAGCTTGAGATTGTTTTCCAGAACCAGCCTAATCACGCCCAAAGCCGCACGACGGAGCGCATAAGGATCCTTCGATCCCGTGGGCTTTTCATCGATGGCCCAGAAGCCCACCAGCGTGTCGATCTTGTCGGCCAGCGCCACGGCCACCGAAACCGGATCGGTCGGCACGCGGTCGGAGGGGCCGAGGGGCTTGTAGTGCTCTTCGATTGCCGCCGCGACGCTCGCGTTCTCGCCCTGCAACGCCGCGTAATAGCGCCCCATGAGGCCCTGCAATTCGGGAAACTCGCCGACCATTTCGGTCACGAGGTCGGCCTTGGCGAGGCGCGCGGCGCGCTCCGCCAGCGCGGGATCGGCACCAACGATGGGAGCTAGTTCCTTGGCGAGCGCCGCGATGCGCTCCACGCGCTCGTACTGGGTGCCGAGCTTCTCGTGGAACACGATGGTCTTCAGCTTTTCCAGTCGATCTTCCAGCTTCACCTTCTGGTCCGTCTCCCAGAAGAATTTCGCGTCGGAGAGACGAGCACGTACCACGCGCTCGTTGCCGCCCACGATGGTCTTGCCGCCATCCTTCGCGATGAGGTTCGAGGTGAGCAGGAACTTGTTGGCGAGCTTGTCGGTGCGCGGATCGCGCAGCACGAAGCATTTCTGGTTGGCGCGGATCGTGGTGCGGATCACCTCGGGCGGAATGGCCAGGAAGGACTCGTCGAACGAGCCCATGAGCACCACCGGCCATTCCACAAGGCCCGCGACTTCCTCCAGCAAGCCCTCGTCCTCGACGAGTTCGAGCCCTTGCGCAAAGGCGAGGTCCCGCGCATCGTGGAGAATGATGTCCTTGCGGCGGTCTGCATCGAGGACGACCTTGGCGCGCTCCAGGGCCGGCGCGTAATCGTCGAAGCGCTTCACGCGGAACGAACCCGGAGCCATAAAGCGGTGGCCGTGCGTGACGTCGCCGGACGGGATGCCGTCGATGTCGAAGCGCACTACCTCCGGATCCTCGGTCTCGGGTCCGAAGGTACAGACGACGGATTGCAACGGACGCACCCACCGCAAGCTGCCGGCCTCCGATGAAGCCGCGCCCCACCGCATGGATTTCGGCCACGGGAAGGTCTTGACGATCTGCGGGATGATCTCCGCCAGCACGTCCTGCGTGGTGCGGCCGGGTTTTTCGATCACGGCCACGTAGAACTCGCCCTTCTTCGGGTCTGTCTCGATCTTTGCCTGATCGAGCGAGGCGAGTCCCGCTCCTTTCAGGAAGCCCTGCACCGCCGCATCCGGCGCGCCGACACGCGGACCTTTGCGCTCCTCACGAACATCCTTCCCCTTCACCGGGAGGCCCGCGATGTGAAGCGCGAGCCGCCGGGGCGTCGCGAAGGCCTTCGCGCCCTCATATAGGAAGCCGCGCTCCACGAGCGCATCGGTCAAAAGCTTCTTCAAGTCCTCGGCTGCACGCCGCTGCATCCGGGCGGGGATTTCTTCGGAAAAGAGCTCAAGCAGAAGATCGGGCATGACAGAACTTTGAAATCGAGAAATGGAGGATTCAGGGACGTCGGCTTAGACAGCCACGCTCCCGCCCTCGGTCTTAAGCCACGCGGCGCCGCAGGCCTTGGCCAGTTCGCGCACGCGCAGGATGTAGCTCTGGCGCTCGGTGACGGAGATCACGCCGCGAGCGTCGAGCAGGTTGAACACATGGCTCGCCTTGATGGCCTGGTCGTATGCGGGCAGCGCCATGAGGTGGCGGCTGTCGTTGGAGTCTGGCTTAGGCTCGCCCTCGGCCAGATATTTGCGGCAAGCGGCCTCCGCGTCGCGGAAATGGCGAAACAGCATCTCGGTGTCGGCGTATTCGAAGTTGTGCCGGGAATATTCCTGCTCGGCCTGCTGGAACACCTGCCCGTAGGTAACCTTCTGGTCCCCTTCGAGTCCATTGAAGTTGAGATCGAAGATCGAGTCCACGCCCTGGAGGTACATGGCCAGACGCTCGAGCCCGTAGGTCAGCTCACCGGCGACAGGCGAGCATTCCACGCCCGCAACCTGCTGGAAGTAGGTGAACTGCGAGACCTCCATGCCGTCGCACCAGCACTCCCAGCCGAGACCCCAGGCGCCCAGCGTTGGGCTCTCCCAATCGTCCTCGACGAAGCGGATGTCGTGGACGGCGGTGTCGATGCCGATGGCTTCCAGGGACTTCACATAGAGTTCCTGAAGGTTCGGCGGGTTCGGCTTCAGGATCACCTGGAACTGGTAGTAGTGCTGGAGCCGGTTCGGGTTCTCGCCGTAGCGGCCGTCCTTGGGGCGGCGGGAAGGCTGCACGTAGGCCGCGCGCCAGGGCTTGGGGCCCAGCGCCCGCATGGTGGTCGCCGGGTGGAAGGTACCCGCGCCCATTTCCATGTCATAGGGCTGTAGGATCACGCAGCCCTGCTCGGCCCAATAGCGCTGCAGCGTCAGGATCAGCCCTTGGAAGGAGCGCGCGGGATTCATATGCGCGGGTTCGCTCGTCATATCGGCGTCCGATGGTTGAAGATTTCAGCCGAACCCTTGGGAGTTGGGGCGGCGCAAGTCAAGCGGAGGGAATATCTCTTGTCATTCCGGGGCCGCGCAGCGGAGCTCTGAATGACAATGCAGCGCCTACAGCCCCAGCCGTGACCAGGAAGCGCGTTCCTCCAGCGCTCCAAGCATTTCGGCGGGATCCAGCACGCTGCTGGGAACCGGGGAGCGGCGACCGAGAAGGCGACCCAGGAGCGGCGGGCGGGCCGGCTCGATTATGCGCAGTTGCACCTTCTCGCCGAAGCGGGCGCGCATGATTGTCCGGATGTCGCCCAAGCCATCGATCAATCCAAGGGCCTTGGCCTCCTGGCCAACCCAGAACGCGCCGGTGAAGAGATCGCCGTTGGCCTGGTCGAGCTTTTCGCCGCGACGGGACTTCACGAGGCTGACGAAAACGTCATGAATGTTGCGCTGGAGGCTTTTCAGGCGCTCCACATCTTCGGGCTTCTCCGGCTGAAACGGATCGAGCATCGCCTTGTTGGTGCCTGCCGTATAGACCCGCCGCTCGATGCCGAACCGCTCGATGAGGCGATCGAAGCCGAAACTTGCCGACACCACCCCGATGGAGCCCACGATGGAGGCCGGATCGGCGAAGATCTCGTCGGCCGCGCAGGCGATCATGTAGCCGCCGGAGGCCGCCGCATCCTCCACGAAGGCGAGGACCGGCAGGTTCTTCTCCTCGGCCAACGCGCGGATGCGCCGGAACATGAGATGGGACTGGGCCGCCGAACCGCCCGGGGAATTGATGACGAGGGCCACGGCCTTTGCGCCCTGCACCGAAAACGCCCGTTCCAGCACGGCGGCCATGTTGGACATGGCCAAGCCTGAGCGCAGGGGCATGACGGCCCCGATGGGGCCCGAGAAACGCACGACGGGAACGACCGGATGCTGAGCCCTAAACCGTTTGGGCAGGAGGAATAGCAGGCGCTCCGGGAGCAGTTTGGAAAGGGACGTATTGGACATGGGCTACATGTAGGGCGCGCGGCGCAGCTTCCCAAGATGAACAGACTTTTAGGGAACTGGTCGGTTGTCGTTCAGTTAAGCCGTCCTAAACTTTCATCCTGGATAACGGCCCTGTCGATACTCTGTTGCAGGCCGGTACAAGGCCCAGAGTTGAGGAGACAATGAAGATGCGTAAACTGATGTTCGGCCTTTTCGGATTTCTTGCGCTCGGGTTCGGCGCCTTGAGTGCGGCACCGGCCGAAGCCCAGCCCTATTATGGGCGCGGCGGCTACGGCTACTACGGGGGCGGCGCTCCGGTCGTCACGGTGCAGTACGGGCCTCGTCGTGACTGGCGGCGCGATGGCGAGTGGCGGCGTGACCGTGGGTATCGTCCGTACCGCGGCTATCGTCCCTACCCCCGCTATGGCTTCGCGCCCGCTTATGTGGCGCCGCGCTGCTTCGTGCGTCCCCGGACCGTCTGGAACGGCTACCGCTGGGTCCGGCGTCCAGTGCGGATTTGCCGCTAAGAACGCGGATCTGCCGCTAACACCCTATCGAAGCTTTGGATGCGGGCGCCTTCGGGCGCCCGCTTTCATGTGAGAACCGCTTCTCCCCTGTGCAGGGCCTCGGCCTCCGGCGTGAACCGTCCATCGGGGCCGTTCAGGATGACCGGCGGGAGAATACGCAAAGGGGCGCGGCTCCCCTTCCGTGCCGACAACAGGAACCGGATCGCGGGCTGATCCGCCGCCGGATGGACGATCCGGAGCTGGATGTCTCCCATGCCACTTCCGAGAATATTCAGGCATTCGGCGAGGCGGTCCGCCCGATGGATAAGGACCAGCCAGCCCTTGGGCCTGAGCAGACCCTTACAGGCGCGAAGCCAGCCCTCCAGCCCGCCGGACGGGAGGGCATGAGCAGCCGCCCGTCTCGAGTCAGGCGAGATCCGCGCCTGGCCCTCTTCCAGGAAAGGAGGGTTGGTCAGAACCACGTCGGCGCTTTCAGGGCTGAGCCCGGCGGCAAGCCGCGAGCCCTTGTCCAGAATATCGGCCGCCAGGACCTGCGCGTCGACCCGGTTTTCGTTGCAGTTGGCGCGGCAAAGCTCGGCCAGCTCCGGGTCTCGCTCCACGAAGATGAGCCTAGCGTCCGGCACCCGGGTCGCGGCCATCAGGCCGACGGCCCCGGTTGCGGCTCCCACGTCGATCACCACGTCGCCGGGCCGCACGGGCGCGGCAGCGGCCAACAGCACGGCGTCCGTCCCAGACCGATGGCCCTTGGCCGGCTGGGTCAGGTGGACCCGTCCGCCCAGAAGCCTGTCGTCCGTGGTGTCAAACATGCCGCAGCTCGGCTTCGAGCCCGGCCTCCCCGATGAGGCGGCGGGCTTGGGCCGCATGATCCTCCGGGACGAGGATGCGGCGAGGGAACGCGCCGATCATGCCCTCGAGGGCGCTGATATGCATATCCGCCACAAAGACCGGGATATTGGCGTTTTCCAATAAGGACTGTAGGAAGCCGATCAGAACGAGATCGTTGGTGCGGACGATTTCGACCATCGGCGCTGGTTCCTCCCCCTGCGGCAGGCGTTTGCATTGCAGCATGAAAAGTGCCATGCCACGGTGGCTTCATATTCCTACCGGCCGTGCCGGCCGGCAACCCGGGTTTGAGACGTGGGCGTCGTCGTTCCGTTCGAAGACAAGCATCCTGACAAGCATGCGAGCATCAAGAGGCTCGTCTCCCTTGTGGCCTCGGATATGGAACGGGTCAATGCGATGATCCTGTCCCGCACGGGGTCGGAGGTCACCATGATCCCGGAGGTGGCGAACCACCTCATCTCGTCGGGCGGCAAGCGCCTGCGGCCCATGCTGACGCTCGCGACCGCAGGCCTGTCGGGTTACGAGGGCGACGGGCACGTCAAACTCGCGGCGAGCGTCGAGTTCATGCACACGGCCACCCTCCTCCACGACGACGTGGTGGACGAGAGCGACATGCGCCGGGGCAAGATCGCCGCCCGCATCAAATGGGGCAACGAGGCGAGCGTGCTGGTCGGCGACTTCCTGCTCGGCCAAGCCTTCCGCATGATGGTCGAAGTAGGGTCGCTGCGCGCCCTCGATATCCTGTCGGCGGCCGCGACCGTGATCGCCGAGGGTGAGGTCATGCAGCTCGCCGCCGCAAAGAATACCGAGACTACTGAGGACGAGTACCTGGCGGTCATTCGCGGCAAGACCGCGGAGCTCTTCGCCGCCGC
The DNA here is from genome assembly GCF_003332305.1 of Microvirga aerophila. Classification (GTDB taxonomy): domain Bacteria; phylum Pseudomonadota; class Alphaproteobacteria; order Rhizobiales; family Beijerinckiaceae; genus Microvirga; species Microvirga aerophila. The sequence continues at coordinate 74,922 of NZ_QOIO01000009.1, forward strand.
CTGCGAGGTGGGTCCGGTCATCGCCAATCGTCCCAAGGCCGAGCAGGCTGCCTGCCGCTCCTATGGGATGAATCTCGGCATCGCGTTCCAGCTCGTGGACGACGCTCTCGATTACGGCGGCAAGGCCGCGACGCTGGGCAAGAACGTAGGCGACGATTTCCGCGAGGGAAAGATCACCCTGCCGGTGGTCCTCTCGTTCCGTCGCGGGACGGACGAGGAGCGGGCCTTCTGGAAGCGCGTCCTCGAACAGGGCGACATCACGGACGCCGATCTCGAGCAGGCCATCGCCATCATGCGCCGGCACCGGGCGCTCGAGGACACAGTCGAGCGGGCGCGCCACTACGGCGCCATGGCCCGGGATGCCCTCGCGCTGTTCCCGAAAAGCCCGATGAAGCAGGCCCTCCTCGACGCGGTCGATTTCTGCATCGCCCGCGCCTATTGAGAGCCTGCGTCTTTCGTCAGACGATGAAGAAGTCGTCTTGGGTGAGCTTGAGGTTCTTCGTCAGCTTAGCGATCTCGACGGCTTTTCCTGCGCCCGAGCCGTCGGCATCGTAGGACAGCACGCCGGTCTTCTTGTTGTAGACCAGGTAGTCGTTCTTATCGGCTGCTTTCGTGCCCACCTTGAAGAACGCCTTCTTGAGCTTGGTCGGAGCCGCCTCCGTGCCCTTGCCGAGCTTCTTGAACACGCTGTCCGACAGCCAGATCGTGTCATCGGCCACCGAGTAGTCGGTGATGGTGTCGCGGTTGGTTTTGCTGTTCGCCTTGGTGTCGAACACGAAGATGTCCTGACCCGCATTGCCGGTGAGTACGTCCTTGCCGCCCTTGCCGTAGAGCCGGTCGTTGCCTGCGCCGCCGACCAGTGCGTTGGCCTTGCTGGTGCCGATCAGAACCTGATCCTGAGATCCGGTGCCGGTGCCTGGGTTAGGGACCGGAGTACTTGGGTTGCTTGGGGGAGTTGGAGTGCTTGGGGTGCTTGGGGTACCAGGATCGCTTGGCGTCCCTGGATCACTCGGAGGCGGTACGGTCATGTCCGAGAACTGGAACGCTTCGACCCCTGAGACCGTATCGCGCCCATCGCCGTCGGTCCGATTGTCCTCAACCGTGAACGAGCCGTCTTGTTTCTTGGTGATGGTATAGTCCGCACGCCTGCCGCTGAAGACGGCCTTGTCCTGATCGCCCGCTCCGCCATCAAGAGCGTCGTTGCCAAACCCGCCGGTTAAGACATCGTTGTCCGCGCCGCCGTTGATCTGGTCATGTCCGTTGCCGCCCCAGAGACGATCATTGTGATAACCGGCGTCGATTTTGTTGACGGCCGCCGTGCCGTTCCAGACAAGGCCCGCGGTGTGGGTCGGGGTCGAATAATGCTCGGTGATCGCCTGGTTGGCGGGCTTGTGCTGCGTGGTGTAGTCCGCCCACGACACGCCTCGTTCTTCCATCGGGTTCGCGAAGGAGTAATAGCTCCACATGAAGGAGCCCGCGAGCCATTGCCCGCCATAGTTCTCCATCACCTTGAACAAGGCGGTGTAGCAATCCACCTGTTCCTGGAAATCGACTGCGCCGTCGCCGCCGAAAAGTCCTGGGTCTTTGTTCGCGCCATCCTTGCTGCGATAGCCGACCTCGGTGAAGATCACCTGCTTGCCGTATTGCTCGGAAAGCGCCTTGTAGTAATCGACGACGGATTTGCCCCCGTGCAGAGTATCGCGAATCCACGGGTTGAAATGCGGCTTGACCCACGCGTCTACGATCTGATCGACAGTCGGATTATCGATTGTCGAGGATGGGATATAAGCATCGACCCCGATGTAATCGACCTTGTCCCAGAAAGCGACTTTCGTCGTTTCCTCGTACGTGGCCGCATAGGTGATCTTGCCTGAATAAACGGCGCGCACGGCATCGATAATCTCGGCCCATTTCTGGGTATAGGTCTTGCCGTCGCTGCAGACCTTGGTCGGGTCCGTCATGCTCACCATCTCGGTGCCGACGCAAAGCATCGCCGCGCCTGCCTCCTGCCCGGCCTTAGCGTATTCGACCATCATGGCCTTGTAGCTGTCGAACCAAGCCTTGGGATCGGTGGGTTCAATCTGGGCGCGCCAGACGCGGTTCTCCGTTTCCACATGGGGCTTGAGTACGACATTGAGCCCGCGCGCCTTGGCCTCAAGGATGGATTGCTTGACCTGCTGGAAGGTGTCGCTCTCGTTGTCCCAGGGATTGTTCGGATCGCCGAGCCTCAAGTGCACCGAGCTGCTGAATTTATTCTCTTGGAAGAAGTTAGGTACGATCGTCACGGTGCTGGCGCCGGTTGCCACGATCTGGTCCATGGCCGCGAGACCGGTTTGGGCGAGGATTTGTCCGCCGTAGTAGGACGGTTGGGTGAGGCCTTCCCATTCGAAGATCTGACCGGGAATATTCATGCATTAAGCCCCTTATTCTTCATGGCTGATCGGCTCGTTCAAAGCGCTAAGCCTACTTTGTTAAATATTTTATAACATTGCTTCTCCGGTCCGTCGTTAGACCAGATGGCCTAGGCGTCCTCATGACGCAGCGGCAGGAATGGTGTCCCAAGGGGAGAAGCCTTGAACGCGCCTGAGAGTGCTTTGTGGCCGGTGACTATCGAAGGCTCGTGGCCTTCACCCACCAGTCGGGCCTGTCGCGCCTGATCCGCTTCGCCGCCTCGGCGGCAGTCCGGCAATCGTCATAGAGGCCGAACACGGTCGCGCCCGATCCGGACATGCGTGCGAGGCGGCATTGCGCCGTGCCTGACACCAATTCCAGCGCCTCTGCGATCAGCGGCTGAAGCCTTGTGGCTGGCAGTTCCAGGTCGTTGCGTGCGTCCTTGAGCAGGCTGATGGTCGAACGGGACTCTGCCTCCAAGTCCGGATGTGCTGCCCCGGAAAAAGACTCGCCCGCCCGCAATCCCAGCGCCTTGAAGACTGCCGGGGTCTCGACGGGAACCCGGGGATTGACCAGTACCGCGAAGAGTTGCGGCAGGCGGAGCGCAGGCCCCAGAACCTCGCCGGCCCCGCGCATCATTCGGGCGCGCGGCTCCAGGCAGACTGGCACATCGGCGCCCGTCAGGCGCGCAGCTTCCCGAACCGCCGGATGGGACAGGGCTAGACCATTCAGGCGCGCAAGGAGCCGTAGGGCCGCGGCGGCATCGGACGAGCCGCCGCCGATGCCGGCAGCGACCGGCAGACGCTTGGTCAGGTGAAAGACGCCCACGCGCAGGCCGTCGACACGTTCGCCGAGGAGCCGCGCGGCTTTCAGAACGAGGTTGTCCGCATCGTTCCCCGCGAGAGAAGCCGTCGGACCGCTCACCTCAAGGGCAAGCGCCGGACCCGGTTCGAGCCGGATGTTGTCACCCGTGCGGGCAAACGCTACGAGACTTTCCAGATCATGATAGCCATCCGCCCGCCGCCCCACCACGTGGAGCGTCAGGTTGATCTTGGCAGGCGCGCGGGTGGCAAGCGGCAGAGACATGGGACACCCATGCCTCAGAGCGGGACAGTTGGGAAGATGGCGCGAACCATCGGGTAGTCCTCGTCATGGCCGGGCTGGTGCCGGCCATCCACGTCTTCGAATGTCGGAGCGAACAAGGCGTGGATCCCCGGGACAAGCCCGGGGATGACGGCGGAGGGTCGACTAACCGCCGCTCTGCTTTGGCGCCTCGATGGCCGGCGGAGGAGTGGTTTCGGCGGCCGGGGTCGCCTCGTCCATGCCGTTGTCGATCTTCTTGAGGATCTTGATCAGGTCCTCGTGCTCAGGATTCGAATCCTTCGCGTGCGTCCACTGGAACTTGGCCTCGATTTTGCGGCCGACCTTCCAATAGGCGTCGCCTAGATGATCGTTGATCACAGGGTCGCCAGCCTTGAGCTCGACGGCTTTTTCCAGCTCGCGAACCGCGTCGTCGTAGCGGCCCATGCGGTAATAGGCCCAGCCTAGGGAGTCGATGATCATGCCGTCGCGGGGCGCAAGCTCCACCGCGCGGGTGAGCATCTTGAAGGCCTCGTCGATATTCATGTTCTGGTCGACCCAGGAATAAGCGAGGTAGTTCAGGACCTGAGCTTTGCCGGCCGGTAAAGTGTCGGGAACGAGCTCCATGGCCTTCTTCAAATCAGCCTCGCCCTTGTCCCACTGTTTCGAACGCTCGTAGGAGGTTCCACGGTAGAAATAGAGGATCCAGTGGCCGCGATCGGGCGTCCCGATCAGCTGGATGGCCTTGCTGTAGGTCTCGGCGGCCTCCGCGAACTGCTTGCGGGAGCGCTGCACGTTGCCCAGCGCCATCACGACCTCCACGTCGTCCGGACGCTCCTTCATGAGGTTCTGGAGATGGGCGATCGCCTGGTCGCCTTGGCCGAGAAGCTCGTAGTTCTGCCCGATTGCGATGTCGGCGCTCGCCCGCACGGGCGCATCCTTCGGCACGCGGGCGAAGACCTCGTTTGCCCGGTCATATTGCTTGAGACGCTCGTAAACATCGCCCAGCGTGACAAGGGCGAGCGGATGATCGGGCTTGAGATCCAGGCCGAGACGCAGATAGATGATCGCCGTCAGCTCGTCGCCCTGGCTGTTGCCTACGACGCCCAAGCCGTAGAGCAGCTCGGCCGCCCCGTCCTGAGCATTCTGGACCGTGGGCAGGAGAGGCTTGTTGTTGTTGATCGCATCCATGGCGGCGCGCACGACCGGATGGCGCGGCACCACCTCGTCGAAGCCCTTGTAGAGCGCCAGCGCCTCCTCCTTGCGCCCGCGCTTGGTCAGGAAGCGGCCATAGGCGTCGACCACCTGAAGGGTGTTGCGCTCGCCCTCGTAGGCCGCCTTGAAGCGCTTGTCGGCCTCGGCCGCATTGCCGGTCACGTCGGCGATCAGGGCTGCGTGATACTCGCGAAACTGATTGAAGGCGCGCTCGTTCTTGAGCCGGTCCACGGTGGCCAGGGCCCGCTTGCCGTCCTTGGAGCCGGCATAGGCCCAGGCGGTGAGCAATGTCCCGGTCAGGTCCGCCTGCCGGTTGCTGGTGGCCTTGGCCAGGCGATCCCGCACGTCGCCGTAGCGCTGCGCCTTGAGGGCGCGGACGCTCAGGGCGAACTGAGCCAGGTTGTTGCTGGCGTCGCGGGCCGACAGGCGCTCCGCCGCCCGAAACGCCTCCGGCATGGATCCGTTGGCCAGGAAGGCCACGAAGGCCCGCTCCAGGAGCTCCTGGTTGCGCGGATCGATCTGGATCGCTTCGCGGAAGAAGGTGGTGGCTGCGGCGGTGTCGCGGGCTGAGCCGGCCACATAGGCCGCGAGGTAGTTGCCCTCGAGGCTCATGGCGGGCCTCAGGGTCTCGTTCGGATCCGTGTTGACCGCCAAGGCGGGCGCGGCCAGGAGTCCGGCCATCGAAAACACAAGCGCAGGCAGACCCTTACGGACCAAAGGCAATCTGAATGTCGGCACGAAGTGCGGCTCCAATCATCGCAACATCTCTCGTCAAGGGAGATGGGCGTCAAATCAGGCCGGAGAATGGCGTTTCCCTCTCGCGGCGGCAAGGGGAACATTGCCGCTGGTCGAGGTCTCGTGAAGAAAAGACGATCAGGCCAAGAAGCGGATCGCCCGAGCGACCTGGATAGCGGAAGGCGGCGGTCGGCGCGACCCATCCGCCCCAGGCTTCGGTTTGTCTCACATGTTGACGTAGTTGGGTCCGCCTGGACCCTCGGGGGTGACCCAGGTGATGTTCTGGTTGGGATCCTTGATGTCGCACGTCTTGCAGTGCACGCAGTTCTGCGCGTTGATCTGGTAGCGCACGCCCCCCTCGCCCTCCACCCACTCGTATACCCCGGCCGGGCAGTAGCGCTGCGACGGCCCGCCATAGACGTCGTGCTCAGACGCCTTCTGCAGCCCCATGTCCCGCACCTGCAGGTGCGGCGGCTGGTCCTCCTCATGGTTGGTGTTCGACAGGAACACCGAGGAGAGCTTGTCGAAGGTCAGGATTCCATCCGGGCGGTCGTACTTGATCGGCTTCACCTTCTCCAGCGGCAGCAGGCACTCATGGTCCGGCTTCCCGTGGCTCATCGTGCCAAACGGCGACCAGCCGAAGATCTCTGTCAGCCACATGTCGAGCCCGCCCAGCGCCACCCCGGCGGTGGTGCCGTAGCGCGACCACAGCGGCTTGACGTTGCGCACCCGTTTGAGGTCGTACCCGATGGGCGAGGAGCGCCACGCTTCCTCGTAGGATGCGATCTCGTCATGGGAGCGCCCCGCCTGCAGGGCCGGAAACAGGTGGTCTGCGCACAGCATCCCGGACAGGATTGCGTTGTGACTGCCCTTGATGCGCGGCACGTTCACGAAGCCGGCCGAGTCGCCCACTAGGCAGCCGCCCGGGAAGCTCAAGCGCGGCACCGACTGCCAGCCGCCCTCCATGATGGCCCGCGCCCCGTAGCCGATGCGCTTGGCGCCCTCGAACACGTCGCGCACCATGGGATGGGTCTTGAAGCGCTGGAACTCGTCGAAGGGCGATAGCGTCGGGTTCTTGTAGTTGAGGTGCACCACGAAGCCGACCGACACCAGGTGGTCGTCGAAATGGTACAGCCACGAGCCACCGCCGGCGTTGTTGGGCAACGGCCAACCCATGGAATGGCGCACGAGCCCTGGGCGGAAGTGCTCCGGCTTGACCTGCCAGAGTTCCTTGATGCCGATGCCGTATTTCTGATGATCGCGCCCGGCATTGAGCCCGAAGCGCTCGACCATCTGCTTGGTCAGCGAACCGCGCGCGCCCTCGGCGAAAATCGTGTAGCGGGCGCGAAGCTCCATGCCGCGGGTGAAGTTGGCGTTGGGCTCGCCGTTGCGGCCGATGCCCATGTCGCCGGTGGCCACGCCCACCACCTTGCCGTCCTCGACCAGCACCTCCGACGCCGGAAAGCCCGGATAGATCTCGACCCCGAGTTCCTCCGCCTTGCGGCCGAGATAGCGGGCGACGTTGCCGAGCGAGCCGACGAAGTTGCCGTGGTTGCTCATGAGCTTGGGCATAAAGACGTTGGGCAGGCGGATGCCGCCCGCGTGGCCGAGATACATGAACTCGTCGGCGGTCACCTCGGTCTTGAGCGGCCGGTCCGAGTCGGAGCGCCATTCGGGCAGGAGGCTGTCGAGGCCGAGCGGATCAATCACCGCGCCGGACAGGATATGGGCGCCGATCTCGGAGCCTTTTTCCACCACCACGACGGAGAGGTCCTGGCCGGCCTGGGCCGCCTGCTGCCGGAGGCGGATGGCCGTGGCCAGTCCGGCCGGACCGCCGCCCACGATCACCACGTCAAACTCCATCGCCTCCCGCGCACCCAGGTCCGACATCTCATACTCCATGTGTGTCCAACGCGAACGCCTTGCAGGGCAGATAGTTCACATATGAACAACTGCCAGTGCGTCCACAAGCTTCCTAGTGAATGGCGAGACGATATCCAATCGGGAAAAGCCGCCGAGGGCAATGAGATACCTGCGTTATCGAGTTGTCCACGCCTCTTGGGATGCTTACATACGATCCATGCAGGATTTCCCCTCCGATCGCGATGCTCTTCAGGCTCTCCTCGACTTTCACGTCGAGGCGGGGGTTGATCTTGCGCTGGACGAGACCCCGCACAACCGTTTTGCTGAGCCGAAGGCCACGTCCCCCGCCCGAGCTTCAGAGCCCAAGCCTGAGCCACCCCGCGCGCCCGCTCCGACGCGCACTCTTCCCAAGATGGCTGCTGCGTCTCCTGAGGACGTGGCCACCATGGCCCGGGAACTGGCGCGGGACGCCCAATCCCTTGAGGAACTTGAGGCGATCCTGGCCGGATTCGACGGTTGCGCCCTCAAGTTCAGTGCCAAGAACCTGGCTTTTGCGGACGGCAATCCGCAGGGCCGAGTGATGCTCGTGGGCGAGGCCCCGGGCGCGGACGAGGACCGGATCGGCAAGCCCTTCATGGGACGCTCGGGCCAGCTCCTCGACCGGATGCTGTCTGCCGTCGGGCTCGACCGCAGCCAGGTTTATGTTGCCAACATCGTCCCCTGGCGGCCGCCGGGGAATCGCACCCCCACCCCGCAGGAAATCGCGATCTGCAAGCCGTTCATCGCCCGGCAGATCGAGCTTGCGGGACCGGAATTCCTGCTCTGCCTCGGCGGCCCCGCTGCCCAGAACCTGCTCAGCATCAAGGACGGGATCCTGCGCACTCGCGGGCGCTGGTTCACCTACAAGACCGAGGATGAGCGGGAGATTCGCGCCCTGCCGACGCTGCACCCGGCCTATCTGCTGCGCCAGCCGCTGCAGAAGCGTCTCGGATGGCGGGATTTCACAGCTCTTCGCCGGGCTCTCGACGGAAAAGAATAGACCTCGCTTCCGACGGGCGGCGGAACCCGCCTATAAGGTTCAGCTTTAAGTCCGTGCAGACTTTTTCGATGAGGGTGGATCATGCGCTGGGAAGATTTTCGAAGCTCGTCGAACGTCGAAGACCGGCGCGGCATGGGAATGGGCGGCGCAGGCGGCCTGGGCATCGGCACCATGGTGATCCTCGGCCTGGTCGGCTGGGCCCTCGGGATTGATCCGCGCATCCTGATCGGCGGAGCCGAGATGATGACGGGCGGCGGCTCCGGCTATCAGCAGCAACAGCAGGGTCGGCAAGGCGCGCCGCAGGACGAGATGGGTCGCTTCGCGTCCGCCATTCTCGGCAACACCGAGGATGTGTGGAAGACCGTTCTTCCCCAGCAGGCCAACCGTCAATATCAGCCGCCCAAGCTGGTGCTCTTCTCGGGCGCGACGCGTTCGGGCTGCGGCGCCGCGCAATCGGCCATGGGGCCGTTCTACTGCCCGCTCGACCAGACGGTTTATATCGATCTCTCGTTCTTCGAGGAGATGCAGCGCCGCTTCCGGGCCGGTGGCGATTTTGCCTATGCTTACGTGCTTGCACATGAGGTCGGCCACCATGTGGAGAACCAGCTCGGCATCCTGCCCCGCGTGCAGGAGCGCCAGCAGCAGGTCGGCGGAGCCGAGAGGAACCAGCTTTCCGTGCGCGTCGAGCTGATGGCCGACTGCCTTGCGGGGGTGTGGGCCCATCATTCCCAACAGCGCTGGCAATCGCTCGAGCAGGGCGACATCGAGGAGGCCATCGGGGCCGCCGAGGCCATCGGCGACGACCGCCTGCAACGCAAGTCGCAGGGAACCGTGGTGCCGGATTCCTTCACCCACGGCTCCTCGGAGCAGCGGGCGCGCTGGCTGACCACAGGACTGAAGAGCGGACAGATCCAGGCCTGCGATACGTTCAGAGCGGCAAGGCTGTAAGGCCCCATCCTTACGGACCTATCAGCCCGTACCTTCCGCGTATCTCAATCAGCCGTCCTTCGTTGTTTGCTCGCCATGCAATGGTTGCTTTCGCCTTGATGATAAGCGAGGCGTAGCTCATCAGGCTCACATAGTGCGTATCCTGAAGGGTTCTTTGTTCACCCCATCCTTCCTGCTTAAGCACGGTCTTTAGTATTGCTTCGCTGGAGTTTGCGGGAAATCGCTCGTTGAGCCGGCGATTGAACTCACGCTCCGCCTCATCGGCCCTATGTGGCAACCCGGACGCAAGAGGTGGAAAAGGACTGTGGAATCGGAAAAACAGATCAATCCCTGCTCCACACGCAATGACAACGCCGGTGAGTACGGCCACGATCTTCAAGAACCGCATGATCTGGCTACATATCGAAACGACAAGAGTTGCAACTCTGTCTCAAAGGCATATCGAAGTTCCCCATGCCCGGCATCGACCAGACCCTTTCGTTCGTCCCGCTCACTATCGCGGTCCTGACCGTCTCCGACACGCGCTCGCTGGACGAGGACAAGTCGGGAAGCACTCTTGCCGATCGCTTGACCAAGGCAGGCCATAGGCTCGGCGACCGGGCCATCGTGCCCGACGACGTGGAGGCCATTCGCCACAAAGTGCAGGGTTGGATCGCGGATCCGGCCATTGACGTGATCATCACCACGGGCGGCACCGGTTTCACGGGACGCGACGTGACGCCGGAGGCGATCGAGCCCCTGTTCGAGAAGCGCATGGACGGCTTCTCGGCCATCTTCCACCGGATCTCGTTCGAGAAGATCGGCACGTCCACGATCCAGTCGCGGGCGACCGCAGGCGTTGCGGGCGCCACCTTCATCTTCGTGCTGCCGGGCTCGCCTGGCGCCTGCAAGGATGCGTGGGACGGGATTCTGGAGGCGCAGCTCGACTACCGGCACCAACCTTGCAACTTCGTCGAGATCATGCCGCGCCTCGACGAGCACCTGAAACGGGGCAAGCTGCAGGATGGTAAGCCCGCCTGAGCGGCGCCTTCAAACCAGCGGCACCGCCTCAGAGACAGCCGAGTCGAGAACAAGATCGTCGGTTGCCCGAAGCAGCCAGAGGTGGTCGGCCTCGAACCGCAGGATGGGCCTGCTCCACCATCGCTCGATCAAATCACCCAGAGCCGTGGCTTCGGCCGCATCGAGATCGTCGGTCAGGTTGTAGATTCCCACCACGTAGAGGTCGGTCTCCCGCCTTCCCATGATGCGCTGGATCTGCCGGAAGATGTTTTGTCCGTCCCGGCTCTCAGGGTAAGCCCGCAGGTAAAGACGTCCCACATTGACGTTGCCGGAAAACAGCCCTCGCAGCTCGATCGAGATTGGCCCCAAGGCTGCGAGTTCACGGCGTTGACTCTCGTCCAACACGGGCGGCTCTCCTGTGGAGAGTGAGCCGCAGATCGTGGCGTGCACCTTTTCCCGTCGCCGGTCGAGGAGGTCCCAGGCGATCTTGCGGCCGAAGGGGGTGGATCTCAGCTCCGCATTCAACTCCTGGTAAGCTTCCGACCCGATGAGAGCCGTCCCCGGCACCGGCAGCACTAGCGAGAACACGGGGGGACGCCGGCCCACGGCATAGGGCGCGCCCTCCCGCGCCTTGATCACCTTCGGATGATGAGGGGCGACGAGCGGCAGGTGCGCAAGCCGGTAGGCCTCGTCGAACGCGAGGCCATCGCCAGGCGTGAAGCGGGTTCGGCTGCGCTCATAGCCAAGCTCGGAATCCGGGCAGAACACAGCTGTCGAAGGAAAATCCGCCATGGAGATGTCTCAGCGAAAGACCGGGTCGCGTTCGATGGTGGCCGCGAGGCGCACCGGGGCGCGGGCCTTCACGCCCTCCATGAGGTATCTGCGGTGGACAAGGTCTCCGGCGCGGACCGAAGCGATCCCGAGGCGGCCGAGCAGGGCGTCGATCCCGGTGCGCAGGAAGCCCGCCGGCCGACGCCGCAGGCGGGCCATGCCCTTCTCGGGCTTTCCAAGGCTGACGAACCGGTCGAGCACCCGGATCCAACCCTCCTGGGGAATGTCGCCATCGTCTAGGCACAGGAGCCAGTCGCGGCGGGCTGCCTGCGCGCCTCGCTTCCAGGAGCCGTCCGAGGTCACGATGAGGGTCGCGCCTGCCGCATCGGCAACCTTGCCAATCGTCTCATCCGGTTTACCCGTCAGAATTACGGCATCTCCTATGAGCCCAGCGGCCACCGCCGGTACGAGGGCGCTCAAGGTAACGGCTAGGGCTTCAGGCCCATGTTTTACGCGAATGAGAACGGTGATCATCCGGGCAGCATAGCGCCTTCCAGAAGCGGCGTCGCCTTCAAGCTGTTCCGCAAGACTCGATTTCGTTCCATTTCTGTTCTATGTTCACTATCCGTTCTTAGCAAAATTGATAAATAGCTCCCGTTCGAGGCTCAAATGACCGTTCGCGCCAAGGATACGGCCCGCGATCCCGCCCGCTCCCGGCCCGTGAACCGCAACCCTGCCGAGGCGGCCGAGGCTGCGCGGCGGCGGATGGACGACCCGGCCTATCGGGTCGAGACCGACCGCCGCCGGGGCCGCGGGGCAGTGTCCAATCCCACGGGCCGCTACGAGGCCGCGCAGCGCGAGGGTTTTGATGACGGCTGGAACTTGGAGGAAGAGCTGCCAGCGCTTCCGACCGAGGTGATCATCGAGAAGCCCCGCACGATCATCACCAAGAACGATTCGCCGGATATCGGCTACGACCGGTCGATCAACCCCTATCGGGGCTGCGAGCACGGCTGCTCCTATTGCTTCGCCCGCCCGACCCATGCCTATCAGGGCCTGTCGTCCGGTCTCGATTTCGAGACCAAGATCTTCGCCAAGCCCAGCGCGCCGGACCTCCTGGAGAAGGAGCTGCGCAACCCGAACTACCAGCCTGCGACCATCGCCATCGGGTCCAACACGGATCCGTACCAGCCGGTGGAGCGGCGCTTTCGCATCATGCGCAGCATCCTGGAGGTGCTGAACCGGGCGAATCATCCGGTGGGAATCGTGACGAAGTCGGCGCTCGTCACCCGCGACATCGACATCCTGAGCCAGATGGCCGACCGGCAGCTCGCCAAGGTGGCGATCTCGATCACCACCCTCGACCCAAAGCTCGCCCGACGCATGGAGCCTCGGGCCGCCTCCCCGGCCAAGCGCCTGAAGACCGTGCGCAAGCTCACCGAAGCCGGCATCCCGGTCTGCGTGCTCGTGGCTCCGGTCATTCCGGCCATCAATGACCATGAGATCGAGGCGATCCTCAAAGCTGCGTCCGCCGCGGGCGCGACCGAGGCCGGCTACGTGCTGCTTCGGCTGCCGCACGATCTCAAGGAGCTGATGCGGGACTGGCTGACGGAGCATTACCCGGACAAGCTCAACCACGTGTTCTCGCTTCTCCAGGAAGCGCGCGGCGGCAAGGATTACGATGCCGAGTGGGGCGTGCGGCAGACCGGAGTCGGCCCCTATGCGTGGATGATCGGCCGCCGGTTCGAGACGGCGGCCGAAAGACTTGGCATGAACAAGCGCTCCCTGAAGCTGCGCACGGACCTCTTCAGGCCACCCGTGAAGGAAACTGGGCAGCTCTCGCTGTTTTGAGGAATAGCGACGTGTCGTCGTTCCGGGTCGAGCGAAGCGAGAGCCCGGAACGACCGCAGGGGCATCTGCGTCACTGACGTATCCCTTGAGGGGTGGAAATCAGACCACATCCCCGCTTTCATCCCATCCATGACGGCACCGATTCGTACACCGAAGAATCCACGCCTCGGCCTCGAGCGGGAACGCGCCGCGCGGGCGGCCGGCTACCAATGCATCGCAGGCCTCGACGAGGTCGGACGCGGGCCGCTTGCCGGTCCGGTGGTGTCGGCGGCCGTGGTGCTCGACCTCGATGCCGTGCCGCAGGGCCTGGCTGATTCGAAGGCGCTCACGGCCCAGAAGCGCGAGGCTTTGTTCGCCGAAATCCTGGCGACCTCGCAGGTGGGAATCGCCTCGATCTCGCATACGGAAATCGACAGCATCAATATCCGCCAAGCCTCTCTGCTTGCCATGTGCCGGGCGCTCACCGCCCTGCCGTGCAAACCCGACATGGCGCTGGTGGACGGCAACGATCCGCCCGCCCTGCCCTGCTCTGTGGAGGCGATCGTGAAGGGTGATTCGAGCATCGCGTCGATCGCTGCGGCGTCCATCGTGGCCAAAGTGGTGCGAGACCGCCTGATGGCGCGACTTGGAAACGCTTACCCCGCCTATGGATTCGCCACCAACGCGGGCTACAGCACGAAGGTTCACCTGTCCGTGCTGGCCAGCGATGGCCCCTGCCCATTCCATCGCTTAAGTTTTGCGCCCCTAAAGCAAGGGTTACTGGACCTGTAACCTAGCTTAACGCTCGTTAACTGGAAAATGTAAACGATATCAACGGGTAGGCAACATTTGCCGATCCAAAATAACACGTATTTTTTCTGGCTTGGAAACCTGATCTTTACCCTAACGGACGATGATCCTGAGTGTCAGTTGCGTAACCGGTGATCACCCATGGGTACCTTGCGTACCGGGGCCGCCGGCGCCGCCTCCCGGATCAGTGTCTCGCGTACCGGGCGGTCTGCGTCGGCGCCTCGGACGGGGCTCAAAGCCCCCTCGTCCGTTCTGCCTTTTCTTCCTCTCAACGAGATCCTTCTCGGCGACTGCATCGCCAATCTCGAGAAGCTTCCCGCCGAGAGCGTGGACGTGGTCTTTGCGGATCCGCCCTACAATCTCCAGCTCGAACAGGCGCTCACGCGCCCGGATCACAGCCTCGTCGACGCCGTCGACGACGACTGGGACAAGTTTGCGAGCTTTTCCGATTACGACGCCTTTACCCGTGCGTGGCTTTCTGCCGTGCGCCGCGTGATGAAGAAGAACGCGACGCTCTGGGTCATCGGCTCCTACCACAACATCTTCCGCGTCGGCGCCGCCTTGCAGGACCTGGATTTCTGGGTTCTCAACGACATCGTCTGGCGCAAGGCCAACCCGATGCCGAATTTCCGGGGACGCCGCTTCACCAATGCGCACGAGACCATGATCTGGGCCTCGAAGAGCGCAGAGGCGAAGAACTACACCTTCCATTACGAAGCGCTCAAAGCCGCGAACGAAGACGTTCAGATGCGCTCGGACTGGTTCATCCCCATCTGCACCGGGGAAGAACGCCTGAAGGACGAGGCGGGACGCAAGGTCCATCCGACCCAGAAGCCCGAAGCCCTGCTGGCCCGCGTGCTGCTATCGTCGTCCAATCCGGGCGACGTGGTGCTCGATCCCTTCTTCGGTTCCGGCACGACGGGCGCGGTCGCCAAGAAGCTCGGTCGCAACTTCATCGGGCTCGAGCGCGATCCTGTCTACGCCAAGGCTGCACGGGCTCGCATCGATGCGGCGGAGCCCCTGTCGGACGTGTCCATCGCGGCTCCGCCGGAAAAGCGCGCCGAGGCGCGGGTGCCGTTCCTGTCCCTGGTCGAAGGCGGCCACGTGGCGGCGGGCGAAACCCTCGTCGACGAGCGCCGCCGCTTCAAGGCGACGGTGCGAGCCGACGGAACCCTTGCCCTGGGCGCCATCATCGGGTCGATCCACAAGATCGGCGCACTCACGCAGGGCCTGCCTGCCTGCAACGGCTGGACCTTCTGGCACGTGGAGCGGCAAGGAAAGCTCGTCTGCATCGACGAATTCCGAGCGAAGGTGCGGGCGCTGAGCGCGTAGCAGCAGACTTCGGACGTTCTCTACCTTGTCATGGCCGGGCTTGTCCCGGCCATTTCGCGTCAAAGGGTCCGACCCTCGTCATTCCGGGACCGCGCAAGCGGAACCCAGAACCCATAAACGCGAACATCCCAGAAGCAGGCGGCACGCCTCTCACATCATTTCCGATCCGTCAGCGGCTATGGGTTTCGGGCTCGTCACTGTGTGCCGCCCCGGAATGACGGAGCGGCAAGTTGCAACGCTCCCTCAAAAACGAAGCCACCCCCATAAGCCTGTCGGGCTGCAGGCAAGCACAATCTGGGGAATGGTGCCGCTCGTCCGATCTCTTCCCGCGAGCGCCCCTATGCCGAGCCGTCCGAATGGTTTTAGCATCGTCTCATGGCTACTTCTTCTCTCGACCCCTCCTGGCCCGCCGTCACTGAGCCGTCCTGGGACGATCTCAAGATCTTCCTGGCTGTGGTGGCTCACGGATCGATGAACGGCGCCGGTCGCGCGCTCGGGCAAAGCCAGCCCACCGTCGCGCGGCGGATCAGGGCTCTGGAGGAGGCGCTCGGCGTCGATCTGTTCGAGCGCGGCCCCAATAATCTCGAACTGACGGAGGCCGGCCGAGCGGTGCTCGAGACGGCGTCGCCCATGGCAGAGGCTGCCGACGCTGTTCCCCGGATCGCCGCGGCCTACAGGCCCGACCCGTCGGCCCCCGTTCGCGTCACGGCGACGTCATCGGTGACGATGTTCCTGTCTCTCCATGCAGCGCATCTGCACCAGGCCGCGCAGCCGGTGGAGATCGCCTACATGCCGACGCGGCGGAAACTCGATCTCGCCGCCGGAGAGGCCGATATCGCGCTGCGCATGCGCAAGCTGCCGGACGAGGGCGAGGATCTGGTCGTCCGCAAGATCGGCCAGATTGCCTTTGCCATGTATGACCGAAGCCCCGATCCCACCGCCGTCATTGCGCCGCCGGAGGACCCCACCTTGTCACGCCAGGCTGCCTACGTTGCGGAATTCGCCAAGGGCCGCACCGTTTCGGCCAGGATCGGCGACACGCCGATACGCTACCAGGCGGCCCGATCCGGCCTTGGAGCGGCTTTCCTTCCATGCTGGCTCGGCGATTCGGACCCGGACCTGATCCAGATCACCAAATCCCAGGGCGATTTGATCGAAGACGTCTTCCTCGTCATGCACCGCCGCAGCCGCGAACGCCCCCATGTGGTGCGAGTGGCGAACGCCGTGGCGGATCTCTTCAAGCGTCATCAGAACGCGCTGGTGGGTCTCTAACAGGCCTTCAAGGCTCCGAGGCCGACTTGTCGGTTTTCGGCACTGGTATCTCCCCGAGGGCATGAACCAGCACCTTCTTCATGGCTCCCGGCAACGCCTCCTCGTGCAGCTGCATTCTGGGCGTCCAGCGCATGTCGTCCGGGGCAGGCGTACCTTTCGGCACCTTGGCGAACAGGACCGTCAGTTCCAGGGGAAAGTGCGTGAACACGTGACGGACGACGCCGGGCAGGCGCTGCCAGCGGGCGTCGATGGGGGCATCGAGCACGGCCTGTGAGGGCTGGTAGTCTGGCTCCCAGGCGCTCGTCGGCGGTTCAGCCATGCCGCCGAGAAGTCCCTTCGGCGGCCGGGTTCTCAGGAGGATGCTGTCGTCGGCGCGAAGCACCACGAAGGCCGCGCCCTTGCGAAGCTGACCCGTCTCCTTCTTGAGCTTTTTCGGAAATGCCTCCTGGAGTCCCGTTGCCCGCGCCTGGCAGGGGATCATCCAGGGGCAGAGCGCGCAGGCCGGGCGCTTCGGGGTGCAGATGGTCGCGCCGAGATCCATGACCGCCTGCGCGAAGTCCCCCGGTCTGTCGGCCGGGACGATGTCTTCGGTCAGGCTCCGGATGAGAGGCTTGGCCTTGGGCAGCGGATCCTCGATCATGAACACCCGAGACATCACCCGCTCGACGTTGCCGTCGACCGCAGCCGCCTTCTCGTTGAACGCGATGGCCGCGACCGCCGCCGCCGTATAGGCGCCGATGCCGGGAAGCTTCAGGAGCTCAGCTTCGGTTGGGGGGAAATGCCCGCCATGGCGGTCCACCACCGCCTTGGCGCAGGCATGGAGGTTGCGGGCGCGCGAGTAGTAGCCGAGCCCGGCCCAAGCCTGCATGACCGAATCCTCCTGCGCCTGCGCCAGGGCTTCGACGGTGGGGAAACGATCCAGAAAGCGGAGGTAGAAAGGCTTGACCGCCGTCACCGTCGTCTGCTGGAGCATAATCTCCGAAATCCAGACGCGGTAAGGGTTTGCCGTTTCACCGGGCTTCGCGCGCCACGGCAGATCGCGCCGGTGACGGTCGTACCAGATGAGCAGGTCTTCTGCGGTGGGCTTGGTGACCGGCAAGGCGGGCGTTAACATATGACGTGGAATAACGATCCACATCGAATATTCCAACGTGGCTTTTGGACCTTCAACATGCGACAGCCGAGGCCTCGGCCCCGACCCCTTGCGGACTTTCTCGACATCTGCCTGAGCCCAAGCCTGGCGGCGCAAGGCTTTGCCACGTCCGACATCATCGTGGCGTGGCCTGATATCGTCGGCGAGCGTCTGGCGGCTTTCACCCAACCGCTCAAGATCGAGTGGAAGCGGAAAGGTCCCCATGCGGACCCGGACGCGCGGCCGGAGCCTGCCACCCTGGTGATCCGCGTTGAAGGCGCTTTCGCCCTTGAGATGCAGCACCTCGCGCCGATCGTGATCGAGCGGGTGAACGTGTATTACGGCTGGCGCTGCATCGGAAAGCTGCTTCTCAAGCAGGGCTCGGTGCGCCGGCCGGAGAAGAAACGCCCCGCCCCGCGGGTGCTGGGCGACGCCGACCGTCGCAGGGTCGATGCCGCACTGGCGCCCATCGAGGAGGAGCCCCTCAAGGCCGCCCTCGACCGGCTGGGGCAGGCCGTGGTCGGCTCACGCACGAAAGCGTGACAAGTGCGGCGCTTGCCACATAACTCGTCTCATTCTACCGCAGAACGATATTTCCCCAGGGAGCACCTTTGAGATGATCACCCGCCGTCAAACGCTTCAGCTTCTCGGCACCGCCGCCGCCACAGCCTTGATCATGACAAGCTTTCCGGCCCTTGCCCAGAACGTCGCGCCTCAGGACCTCGCGGTTCCCGGCCCGCTCGGAGACGTGGCCCTCGGGCCTGCCGACGCCAAGGTGACGATCATCGAGTATGCCTCGCTGACCTGCTCCCACTGCGCGGCTTTCCACAAGGAAAGCTGGCCCGAGCTTAAGAAGCGCTACGTCGACACCGGCAAGGTGCGCTTCATCCTGCGCGAATTCCCGCTTGATCCCTTGGCCACGGCCGGTTTCATGCTGGCGCGCTGCGACGGCGAGGGCAAATACTATCCCATCACCGACCTGCTGTTCGACCAGCAGCGGAACTGGGCCTTCACCGAGAAGCCCCTCGACGCTCTTCGGTCGATGATGCGGCAAGCGGGTTTTTCACAAGAGAAATTTGATGCTTGCTTGAAGGATCAGAAACTTTATGACGCGGTGAACGCGGTGAAGAACCGGGGTATGGACCAGTTCAAGGTCGACTCGACCCCGACCTTCTTCATCAATGGTCAGCGCCACCCTGGAAACCTGTCGATCGATGAGCTTGAAAAGATCATCAAGCCTTTGCTGGGTGAGTAATCCCCTTCATCCCGCCCCCACCGGGCGGGACGGAAAGGCGCGTCCATGAAGCTGACGCGCCTCCGCATCGCAGGGTTCAAAACTTTCGTCGAGCCGATGGAGTTCCTGATCGAGCCGGGCCTGACCGGCGTGGTCGGGCCCAACGGCTGCGGCAAGTCGAACCTTGTGGAGGCTCTGCGCTGGGTCATGGGCGAGAACTCGCACAAGAACATGCGCGCCACGGGGATGGACGACGTCATCTTCTCCGGCTCGGGCAACCGCCCGGCCCGGAACTCCGCCGAGGTGATGCTCACCATCGACAATGCGGAGCGCACTGCCCCCGCGGCCTTCAACGACGCCGACCTTTTGGAAATCTCGCGCAAGATCGAGCGCGAGGAAGGCTCCACCTACCGGGTCAACGGCAAGGAAGTCCGTGCCCGCGACGTGCAGATCCTGTTCGCGGACGCCGCCACCGGCGCCCGCTCGCCCGCCCTGGTGCGCCAGGGCCAGATCAGCGAGATCATCTCGGCCAAGCCCCAGTCCCGCCGCCGAATCCTGGAGGACGCCGCCGGCATCGCGGGCCTCCATGCCCGCCGCCACGAGGCGGAGCTAAGGCTCAAAGCCGCCGAGGACAACCTGGTGCGCGTCGAGGACGTGCTGCGGGAGCTGGAAGCTCAGATCGAAAGCCTCAAGCGCCAGGGTCGCCAGGCCTCGCGCTACAAGAACCTCTCGGCCGAGATTCGCCGGCTCGAAGCCCTGGTCTATGCCATCAGCTTTGCGGATGCCCGCGAGCAGGCTGCAACCTCCGAGCAGCAGGCCTCCGACAACTTGAAGGCGGTCGCCAGTCTCACCGAGGAGCAGACCAAGGCCGCCACCGCCCAGGCCGTCGCGGCCCATGCGCTCCCGGCCCTCCGGCAGGCCGAAGCCGAGGCCGCCGCGGCCCTGCAGCGTCTGACCCATGCCCGCAACGAGCTCGAATCGGAGGAGCGGCGCTCCAAGGACCGGGTGACCGAACTGGAGCGTCATATCGGCGACCTCAACCGCGACATCGCCCGCGAGGCGGTGCAGCGCACGGATGCCGAAGCCACCATCGAGCGCCTCCAGGCCGAACAGGCCGAGATCGCCCAGACGACGGAGGGGGCTGACGGCGCCCGCGCCGAGGCCCAGGAGCGCCTGAGCAACGTGGAGGCGGAACTTGCCGAGGCAGAGGCTGCCTTGAGCGCCCTTCAGGCTCAGACCTCCGACCTCAACGCCCGCCGCGCTGCCCTTGAGCGTGCTGTTCGGGAGGAGATGGAACGCGCCGCCCGCTTCGCATCCGAGCGTGAACGGATCGAGCGCGATATCGAGGCTCTGTCCGCATCAACGGACGATTCCCCGCCCATCGACATGCTCCGCGAGGAAGCCGCGATGTCCGAAGAGGCCGCGCAAGCAGCCGAAGAGGCCGTGATCGTGGCCCGAGAAGCCCTGGCGGCGGCGCGGGATGCCGAAAATCACCTGCGCCCGCCCCTGAACGAGGCTGAGCGGCACGCGCAGAGGCTTGAGACGGAAGCCCGAACGCTTGCGAAGCTGGTTATGTCCGCGACCGGCGATCTCTGGCCTCCGGCCCTTGACCAGATCACCGTCCAGAAGGGTTACGAGACGGCCCTGGGCGCAGCGCTTGGAGATGATCTCGAAGCCTCCACCAACCCGTCGGCCCCCGCCCATTGGGCCGCGACCGGAAGCGGCGACGGCGACCCGGCGCTGCCCGAGGGCATCCGCTCCCTGGCGGACCTGTCGACCGCGCCAACAGAGATGCAGCGCCGTCTCAGACAGATCGGCGTTGTCGGCAAGGCCGACGGGCTTCGCCTGCGCGGCCTCCTCAAGCCCGGCCAACGCCTTGTTTCGCAGGAAGGCGATCTGTGGCGCTGGGACGGCTTCACCACGGCGGCGGAGGCTCCCTCCCCGGCGGCGCGGCGTCTTGCGGAGAAGAACCGCCTCGGGGATCTGGAGCGCGAGGCCGCAGAGGCCCGCGAACGGACCGAGCATTTGCGGCACGAGGCCGAAGAGGCCCTGAACGCCGTTCGCATCGCCGCATCGCACGAGATGCAGGCCATCGAAGCGGCGCGCCAAGCCCGCCAGGCCCTCGACGGCACCCGCACGCGGCTCGCCGTCGCGGAGCGCAAGGAAGCCGAGATCGGGCAACGCCGCTCCGCCCTGCAGGAAGCCCTGACGCGAATCTCGGAAAGCGAAAGCGAGGCGCAGGAGCGCGCGGAAGCCGCCCGGTCTAACCTCGAAGACCTTGCGCCGGCTCCCGATCTCGAAAGCAGACTTTTGGAGGAACGCACCCGCGTGGCGGAATTCCGCGCGGCGGCGTCCGAGGCGCGGGCCGCGCTCCAAGCCCTGATGCACGAGGCGGAGCTGCGCCGCCGCCGGCAGGAATCCCTTGCGGCCGACATCCGCCTGTGGACCGAGCGTGTCCAAAGAGCGGCCAGGGCGCATGAGGATCTGGGCGATCGCCTGGAGCGCGCCCAAGACGAGCACCAGCGGCTGCTGGAAGCTCCGGACACCTATCTCCTGCGTCGCCGCTCGCTTATGGCGGAGGTCGAGCAGGCCGAGGAAAGGCGCAAAGAGGCCGCCGACCGGCTCGCCGATGCAGAGACGCATCTGGCGGAGACGGATCGCACCGCCCGCGCCGCCCTCGAGGCTCTCGCGGCCGCCCGCGAGGCCCGTGCGGGATCGCAGGCCCGTCATGAGGCGGCGACCCAGCGCCTCGCTGAGATTACCCATGCCATTGCCGAGAACCTGGAGACCACTCCGGCGGGCCTGATCGAACTTGCGGGCCTCAAGGAGGGCGTCGAGCTTCCCTCCCAAAGCGAAATTGAGACCAAGCTCCATTCCCTCAAGGGGGATCGGGAGCGCCTGGGCGCGGTCAACCTGCGGGCCGATGAGGAGCTCACCGAACTCGAGGCGAAATTCACAGGAATCGCCACGGAACGGGACGATCTCGTCGAGGCCATCAAGCGCCTGCGCCAGGCCATCGGCAGCCTCAACCGCGAAGGCCGCGAGCGCCTGCTTGCCGCCTTCGACGTGGTCAATGCTCATTTCCAGCGCCTGTTCACCACCCTGTTCGGAGGCGGGACCGCCGAGCTGACGCTGGTCGATTCGGACGATCCCTTGGAAGCTGGGCTCGAAATCCTCGCCCGACCGCCGGGCAAGAAGCCGCAGAGCATGACCCTCCTGTCGGGTGGCGAGCAGGCCCTGACGGCGACCGCGCTGATCTTCGCGGTGTTCCTCACGAACCCGTCGCCGATCTGCGTGCTGGACGAGGTCGACGCACCTCTCGACGACGCCAACGTGGAGCGCTACTGCGACCTCCTGGACGACATGTCGAGGCAGACCGAGACCCGGTTCGTGGTCATCACCCACAACCCCATCACCATGGCGCGCATGGACCGGCTGTTCGGCGTCACCATGGCCGAGAGAGGCGTCTCGCAGCTCGTCTCTGTGGATCTTCAGAGCGCCGAGCGCATTCTTGAGCCTGTCTAAGGTTTTGCCGCCCCTATGCCGGTTCGGCGTCAAAATCGTGGACGCTTTGAGGGCGGACCCGGCGGAAACGAACTTTGTTCAGTGATTTCAAAAACTTAACTCTTTCCTGCCGGTCCTTGACAGGGGGGACCCTGCCTCATATGTTGCGCGCGGCTTTCGGGGCCGGGCTTCCAAGACCTTTTCCCGCACTGCTTTGAAAGGAAAACGCCATGGCGGATCCCACGAAGCGGAGCGACGAGAACGGTCGGGAACCGAGCAGTTCCGACGACGCCAACCTTTCAGCGAGACTGAGATCTCTCGATGCGCGGATCGACAGGGCATCCGCACACCATGAGGTCAAGGAATCGTCTGCCCGCCCGACATCTGATTCGAGCGCTCTCGGTCAAGCCTTCCGGCTTTCGGCAGAGTTCGTTTCCGGAGTGGCTGCGGGCGGGATCGTGGGGTGGCTCGTCGACAGGCTGTTCGGAACCTCTCCTTGGGGGCTCATTATCTGTCTCATTCTCGGTTTCTGCGCCGGGATGCTCAACCTGATGCGAGCGGCTGGAATGCTGAAAAGCGCCCGGCACGATGAGAAAAGATGATGCCTTTCATCCCGACAGCCACCCGGCGACAGGCAACAGCAAATTAAGAGCGGATCATGGCAAGCCCGATTGAGCAATTCCAGATCAAGCCCATCATCCCTGTCATCAACTTCACGAATTCGTCGTTGTTCATGATCGGCGCCACCGCCGTCATCGTCGGCGGCCTGCTTCTGGCTACCCGCAATCGCGCCGTCGTCCCCGGCCGCGCGCAGTCCGTGGCCGAGATGCTCCATGACTTCGTGGCCAACACCCTGACGGATGCCACGGGCCGGGAAGGAATGAAGTTCTTCCCCCTCGTGTTCTCCCTGTTCATGTTCGTTCTGACGGCGAACCTGCTGGGCATGATCCCGGGTTTCTTCACGGTCACGAGCCATATCATCGTCACCTTCGCGCTCGCCATGCTGGTGATCGGCACCGTCGTGATCTACGGCTTCGCCAAGCACGGAACCCACTTCCTCGGGCTCTTCGTGCCATCGGGCGTGCCGGCCTGGCTCCTGCCCTTCATCGTGGTGATCGAGCTCATCTCCTTCCTGTCGCGCCCGATTTCGCTGTCTTTGCGTCTTTTCGCGAACATGCTCGCGGGTCACATCGCGCTCAAGGTTTTCGCCGGGTTCGTCGTTAGCCTCTTGGCTGCCGGCGGCGCCCTGACGATCCTCGCTCCGCTGCCGCTTCTCATGGCGGTTGCTCTCATGGCGCTCGAGTTCCTCGTCGCCGCTCTGCAGGCCTACGTCTTCACGGTGTTGACCTGCATCTACCTGAACGACGCGCTGCACCCGGGCCACTAGGTCTGCGCTGAGTTAAACACTCCCCCTCCCGATCACAGATTCCTAAGGAGATCACGATGGATCCGGTTGCTTTCAAGTTCCTCGGCGCGGGCCTTGCCTGCATTGGCATGGGCCTCGCCGCCATGGGCGTCGGCAACATTTTCGGCAACTTCCTCTCGGGCGCTCTGCGCAACCCGTCGGCTGCCGACGGTCAGTTTGCCCGCGCGTTCATCGGCGCGGCGCTTGCGGAAGGTCTCGGCATCTTCTGTCTCGTCGTCGCCCTCGTCCTGCTGTTCACCTAATCTAAAACGTGGATCGGGACGGCGGAGTGCCTTGGGCGCTTCGCCCTGGTAATGGTGACGGCGGACAACCCGCCGTCATTCATGTTTCGAGATCGGTTCCGAAAGCTCGAACCCGCTGCTCGAAACGTTTCGTTTTTATCCGCATTTTCGGACGGGCCGATGCCCGTAATCCGGAAAGCGCAGTAAGTCATCCGTCCCTTTAGGATCAGCTCCATGGCTCAGGCTCAGACGACCCATGCTGCAACGGAAGCGCCTGGCGGCGCTCACGAAGAAGTCGGCTTTCCGCCTTTCATGACGGAAACCTTCGCCGGCCAGCTGGTCTGGCTGACGATCACCTTCGCGGCGCTCTACATCCTGCTCTCGAAGCTGGTTCTGCCCCGCCTGTCGGGAATCATCGAGCACCGCCGCGAGACGATCGCGCGGGATCTCGACGATGCAGCCACGATGAAGACCCGGGCCGAGGAAGCGGGCTCCGCCTATGAAAAGGCGCTGTCCGAGGCAAAGAGCCAAGCTCAGAGCCTTGCTCAGCAAACCCGGGCCCAGCTTTCCTCCGAGAGCGACGCCAAGCGCAAGGCCATCGAGGCAGACCTCGCCGAGCGTCTGGCAGCGTCTGAAGCGACGATCGCCGCCAAGAAGACCGAGGCTATGAGCCACGTGCGCAGCATCGCGCGTGACACGACGGTTGCTATCGTCGAGCGTCTGTCCGGCAGGGCGCCGAATCCGCAGGCGGTGGAAGCCGCCCTCGACCAGTCCAAAGTTTGAACAGGAGATACGCATGTTCGCCAGCGCTGAATTCTGGGTCGGCGTCGCCTTCGTCATCTTCTGGGGCGTCATGTTCTATTTCGGCGTGCCCGGGAAGGTTCTGTCCTCCCTGGACGGCCGCTCCAAGCGGATCGCCGACGAGCTCGCCGAGGCCAAGCGCCTGCGCCAGGACGCGGAGAACCTTCTGAAGGAGTTCGAAGCCAAGCGCGCCGCCGCCGAGCGCGAGGCCGCCGAGATCGTGTCCTCCGCCCGCGATGAGGCCCAGCGCCTCGCCCAGGACGCACAGGAGAAGATGGCCGAGTTCGTGAGACGCCGCACCGCTTCTGCCGAGGCCCGGATCGCTCAGGCCGAAGCCCAGGCGTCCCAGGAAGTGCGGGCCGCCGCCATCGAGGCCGCCATCAAGGCTTCCGAGCGCGTCCTGCGCCAGGAGGTTTCGGGCCAAGCCGGCGCCGGCCTCGTGACCCAAGGCCTCAACGACGTTCGCGCGAAGCTGCAGTAAGGATTTGATCAGGTCGGGAATCAAGGGCCGCCTCCAGGGCGGCCTTTTTCGTTGGAGCCCCTCATGCTGCTGATCTTCGACTGCGACGGCGTCCTGGTGGATTCCGAGGTCTTGAGCTGCCAGGTCGACGCGGATCTCCTCACCAGCCTCGGGATGCCTTACACGGCGGATGAAATTGCTCGGCAGTTCGTCGGCGTCAGTCTCAAGGACATGATCGCACGCATCGCAGCAGAGCACGGCCGACCCCTCCCTGCGGATTTTGGCGAGCGGATCAACCGCACCCTGTTCGCCCGGTTTGAGACCGATCTGCGCCCGATCCCCGGTGTGCGGGACGCGATCCTCGCCCTCCCCCACCGCCGCTGCGTCGCATCCTCATCCACCCCGGACCGGATCGCCCTCTCGCTTCGCGTCACAGGCTTGAGCGACCTCTTCGACCATCTCTTCAGTTCCGTGCAAGTGCCGCGCGGCAAGCCTGCTCCGGACCTGTTCCTGCATGCTGCCAAGCAGATGGGTTTTGCACCCGCGGATTGCCTCGTGATCGAGGATTCCATCGCGGGCGTTCAGGCCGCACGCGCCGCCGGAATGAAAGTCATCGGTTTCACGGGTGGCGGCCATTGCGGACCACAGCATGGGGAGAGGCTGCGCGAGGCCGGCGCTTCGCTGGTTGTCGAGCAAATGTCTGACCTGCCTAGTGCCGTTCAGATCCAAGCCTGAACAAACCCCAGCTTACTGTGTGGGAGCAAGAGGAAAGGAACTCGACGCGTTCGCAAAGAGATCTGGGCGAACTTCCTTCATTCTTTCACCAAGCACAGGCGCAAGGCTCCTGGCGAATGTCGCAGTCATGTGGTGCCGGTCCCGATAGATGAGGATATTCCCGCCCACGGCATGGCACAGAGTTTGGTCGCAAAATCGATCCGTCAGATCAATGAATTCGACGTTTTTGGGTTTGGGCTCCAGCGATGTACTGGGGTCGACATCGTTCATGTGTCGGTCGCGCGGACGTGCACATGCAACCACATTGGACAGATTCTTCTCAACGCATTCGGGAACGACGTGCCCCGGCCAAGGATTGTCCCGCACCGCAATGACGGTGATTCTGAGCTCTTCAAGCCGCGACCAGAACATCACATAGGCGCTTGGGACGTGCTCTCTCCTGGGCTTCTGCCCCTCGACCTGAGCGCCGCGATACGGACGCGTGGATGTTGTGAAAACGACGTCCGGCTTCAAGTTCGTGAGGTATTCGAGGGCGCTTTCTCTCCACGTCTCGCAGTCCGAGGATGTCGTCGGCCGACCGGTGTAAGATAGTGTGCAAGCGGCCTTCGGGATGTTGATGATCCGCCATCCGTTCTGATGCGCTAGTACCTCCAGTGCGGGGAACCACTGCGCGGAATGCGATCCGCCAGCCAATACGATCGTTTTCGTGGGCGCGGTTTCGTTCCCATACGTGCACACGATCAGTTCCGCCACACCAGGTCTTTGCTGGCATTTCTCGATGGTGGGCCTAGGCAAATCGCCCTTTGCACTAGCAGGGCCAGGTCGAAGCGGGATGCCAGGCGTGACCGCCGTCTCCATGGAGGCCGGAATCGAGCCCCCGGGATAATCAACCTTCGCAAGGCCGCGGCTGCTGTCAGCACGCTCCAGCATGAGCGTCCACAGAGTTGTGGTCACTAGGATCGGCATGACCCAACCTGTGCCCATGGCATGGAGATGCCAAGCATTGTACTTGCCGATAGCTGAGCGTTGGATCGGCTGCTCTACCCAGCGGTTCAAAAGATAGGCGCCGTATAGGGCGAGGGCGATGACCAGCAATCCATCGATAATGCCAAGTTTTGTCCGGTCGACAGCGATCATGTAGAAGATCAAAACCGGCCAATGCCAAAGGTAGAACGAAAAGGAAATTTCGCCCAAAGCCACAAGCGGCTTCCACGCAAGGACCCTATCCGCGCCCAAACTCATGCTGCCCCCGCCGGAAACAAGGACCAGAGCTGCGCCGATCGTGGGCCAAAGCGCGACATAACCAGGAAACGTCACCTTAGCCGAAAACATGAAGCCGCAACTGACCACGGCGAGGAGGCCCGTCCAGCCAGCGAGGAAACGAACCACAGGCGCGATCGTCAGATGCGGCAGAACCACAGCGACAAGACCGCCAAGAGCGAATTCCCAGACCCGAGCCCATGTATCGAAGTAGGTTGGTGCTGGGCTATGGCCCGTCTGGATAATGGAATAAGCGAGGGAGGCGAGGAAAACAGCGGCCAGAACGGCCACGAACGCAAATGTGACGGAGCAAAGCTTTCTTGCCAGAAGGGCCGCAGCCATCAGCAGGAATGGCCAAATGGCGTAGAACTGCACTTGAACCGACAGCGCCCAGAACTGCTGAACCGGGCTAGGCGGCTCGTCCCGAGCCAGATAGTCAACCGAGTTCATCATCAGCTTGATGTTCTCGAGGTGGAAGGCGCTGTAAAAGACTTCGGATAGAAAACTCTCGCGTCGCACGAGAGGCATCAACAGCAGGGCGACCAAGAGGGTGAGGCCTAGAACCGAGTAAGCCAGCGGGGCGATGCGTTTGGCGATTCGGCCCCAGAAGGCGATGACGTCGATGCTTTGGCGTCGTTGGAGTTCCCTGTACAGGGAGCCAGTAATCAGGAAGCCCGAAATGACAAAGAAAACGTCTACGCCGCCGGAAACTCGGCCTCCCCAGATATGAAAGACGGCCACTAGTAATGCGCCAATAGTCCGGATGCCCTGTATCTCGGGACGATAAGAGGATTGTTCAGGGAGCCAGGCACTCATGATTCCGTCGCCTCAGTCTGGATCTTGGAGGAACTTGCTGCGCAGTAGGGGGCACCCGCGCTTCGCATGGGCGATCCTCTCGGCTTCACTACGGAGCGAAGGGGCTATTACTCGTTTTATGGTACGATATATAATTTACGTACCGTCAGCCCTGTGTATTTCAGGATCATTCGCCTGCCTCTTCCCCAAAGAGGGAGGTGGTCATCGGCATGACTGGGTCGGCTCAGTCTTGCGATTGGCTCTCATCGGACGGCGGCGCAACGGACGAGACATCGCTGCGCTCAAAATTGACGGCCTATTGGCCAGGCCGGTCACAAGCGTCTTCCAAATGAAAATGCCGCCCCGAGGGGCGGCATTTTGCATAACTTCATGGGTGTGGACGTTCTTGTTACTCCGCCGCTTCCGCGATGGGCGCAGGCGGCGTCCATTTCAGCACTGGGCTGCGCGCGGCGCGGGTCTCGTCGAGACGGCGGCGGGGAGCGTGGTACGGGGCGCCGGTGAAGCGGTCCTTGTCACCCTTCTTAGCCGCCATGGCAAGGTCGCGCAGGGTCGCGATGAAGAGGTCGAGGGAGGCTTTCGATTCGGACTCCGTCGGCTCGATCAGCATCG
This sequence comes from Microvirga aerophila, assembly GCF_003332305.1. GTDB lineage: Bacteria > Pseudomonadota > Alphaproteobacteria > Rhizobiales > Beijerinckiaceae > Microvirga > Microvirga aerophila. The sequence continues at coordinate 103,405 of NZ_QOIO01000009.1, forward strand.
CGCCATGCACCACCAGCGGGAAGTACATGGTCATCGGGTGGTAGCCCTCGTCGATCATGGCCTTGGCGAAATCGAGCGTGGTGACGCCCGTATCCTTGAGCCATGTGTCGTCGAACAGCACCTCGTGCATGCACGGCTTGTCACCGAAGGGCTGCGAGAACAGGTCCGCCAGGGAGGCGCGGATGTAGTTGGCGTTCAGCACCGCGTCCTCGGACGCCTGCTTCATGCCATCCGACCCGTGCGAGAGCATGTAGGCGAGCGCGCGCACATACATGCCCATCTGGCCGTGGAAGGCGGTCATGCGGCCGAACGGCTTTTCGGCCGTTTCGTCCTCATGCTCCAAGAGGGTGAACTCGCCGTCCTTCAGGGTCACGAACGGCACAGGCGCGAAGGGCGCGAGCCGAGCGGAGAGCACCACCGGACCCGCGCCCGGACCGCCGCCGCCATGGGGGGTCGAGAAGGTCTTGTGCAGGTTGATGTGCATGGCGTCGACGCCGAGATCGCCGGGCTTCGCCTTGCCCACGATGGCGTTGAAATTCGCGCCGTCGCAGTAGAAATACGCGCCCGCATCGTGGATTGCCTTGGCGATCTCCGCCACCTGGTTCTCAAAGAGGCCGCAGGTGTTGGGATTGGTCAGCATGATCGCCGCCACGTCCGGACCGAGGAGCTTCTTCACGTCCTCCACGTGCACCCAGCCGTCGTCGCGGGCCGGAACCGGCTTCACCACGAAGCCGATGAGGGCCGCCGTCGCCGGGTTGGTGCCATGAGCCGAATCGGGCACCAGCACCACATTGCGGGTCTTGCCCTCGCCCTTGGCTTCGATGGCCGCCTTGATGGCCATCATGCCGCAGAGCTCACCATGCGCGCCAGCCTTCGGCGAGAGCGCCACGGTGGTCATGTTGGTAAGCGTCACGAGGTAACGGCCGAGCTCGTTCATGAGCTCCAGCGCGCCCTGCACGGTGGAGACCGGCTGCAGGGGATGCACGTCCGAGAAGCCCGGCAGGCGGGCCATGCGCTCGTTGAGGCGCGCATTGTGCTTCATGGTGCAGGAGCCGAGCGGGAACAGGCCCGTGTCGATGCCGTAGTTCATCTGAGACAGGCGCACGTAGTGGCGCATCGCTTCCGGCTCGGAGAGGCCCGGAAGACCGATTTCGTCCTTACGCTCCAAGCCGCCGAGGCGGGGCTTGAAGTTCTCCGGCTCATCGAAATCGACGCCCGTCACATCGGTGTGGCCGATCTCGAAGAGCAGCGGCTCGATCTGCGCCAGCGCCTTGTTGCCGGTGAAGGTCGGATGGCTTCCGGCGGAACCGGTGCTGAGAGTGTTGGCGTCACCCTGCATGCGGGCGGCCTGATCGCCCATGCCGGCGGCCGGATCGGACACACCGTGGGCTTGCGGAGCGGAGGGTCGTCCCTGGCGGTTCAACATCACAGAACCTCCTTCAAGGCAGCCACAAGGGCCGCGCGGTCATCATCGGTGTTCACTTCGGTGGAGGCCACGAGGAGCAGGTTGTCGAGGCCAGCCTCGGGCAGAAGCCGCGACACGGGCACGCCCGCGAGCACGCCCTTCTCGGCCAAGCGCTCGACAACTTCAGCCGCGGGCTTCGAGAGCTTCACGGTGAACTCGTTGAAGAAGGCCTTGTTGAGAACCTCTGCGCCGCTCACGTCATCGAGCAGGTCCGCCAGCTTCACGGCGTTGGCGTGGTTGACACGGGCAAGCCGGGTGAGGCCCGCCTGACCCAGCAGCGTCATGTGGATCGTGAAGGCGAGGCAGCAGAGGCCCGAATTGGTGCAGATGTTCGAGGTGGCCTTGTCGCGGCGGATATGTTGCTCGCGGGTCGAGAGGGTGAGCACGAAGCCGCGATTGCCGTCCGCGTCCACTGTCTCACCGCAGAGACGGCCCGGCATCTGGCGGATATATTTCGACTTGGCCGCGAACAGACCCACATAGGGGCCGCCGAAATTGAGCGCATTGCCGATGGACTGGCCCTCGCCCACCACGATGTCCGCGCCCATGCTGCCTGGGGACTGCAACAGGCCCAGCGACACGGCTTCGGTGAACACGGCGATGAGCAGCGCGCCGTGCTGCTGCGCCTTGGCGGCGATGGCCTCGAGGTCGCGCACGTTGCCGAACACATCCGGCGTCTGCACGACGACGCAGGACACGCTGTCGTCGATCTGGGACAGGATATCTTCCGTGCCGGAGACGTCGGGACCCATGGTCACGACGTCGTCGCTCGCCATCTCAGAGAGCGTCTTCACCACGTCTACGTAGTGCGGATGCAGGCTGCCGGAGAGAACGGCCTTGCGGCGCTTGGTGACCCGGTGCGCCATGAGCACCGCCTCGCCCGTGCCGGTGGAGCCGTCATACATGGAGGCGTTGGCCACATCCATGCCGGTCAGCGCCGCAACTTGCGTCTGGAACTCGAACAGGTATTGCAGGGTGCCTTGAGCGATTTCCGGCTGGTACGGCGTGTAGCTCGTCAGGAACTCAGAGCGCTGGATCAGGTGATCGACAGTGGCCGGCACGTGGTGCTTGTACGCGCCTGCGCCCACGAAGAACGGCACCGAGGAGGCCGAGACGTTCTTCGAGGACATGCGGGACAGGATGCGCTCGACCTCCAGCTCGCCCTTGCGGCGGGGAAGATCGATCGGCTCCTTGAGCAGCATGGTCTTTGGAATGTCGGCAAAGAGTTCGTCGACGGATTGGACGCCGATGCGCGCGAGCATTTCGCCGCGATCGGTATCCGAGAGGGGAAGATAACGCATCGGTAAAAAACCTTGGGGGTTAGTGCGGGGAAATGCCCGCAACCACGATTTCCGTCAGGATGGAATTCGCGATGAAACACTCTTGATGAGCCAGGTGGTGCATGCTGGCGATTTGGTCCGGTGTGGGAACCTTCTCGCCGGTGAAATCGATTGCCGGATCGAGGGTGATTTTTGACACGAAGAGCTTGCCGTTCTGGTTCTTCGTCATGACGCCGACCGCCTGATCCTCGTAGCGGTTGACCACGAACCTCTTCTTTGCCGCGATAGCCAGGAAGGTCAGCATGTGACAGCTCGAAACCGCCGCCACGAAGGCTTCTTCAGGGTCCACCGCATCTTCACGCGACAAGGGCAAGGGCACCACGGAGGGCGAAGCCGACGCCGGCACGGTGACGCCGCCGTCGAACGTCCAGAGATGGAAGCGGCTGTAGCGGTTGTCGGAGAAGGTGTCTCCGTCGCGCTCCCAGCGGATCGTCGCTCTGTATTCGTGCTCCATGGCCACGGCTCCCTTAGAGGGACTTCACGAATTCCTGGTACTGCTCTTCCGTCAGCAGGCCTTCGATCTCGCTGGGGTTCGTCACGCGAATCTTCAGGAACCAACCGCGACCGGCCGGATCCTCGTTCACGGCGCCTGGAGAGGCTTCGAGGTCGCTGTTGACCTCGACCACCTCGCCAGAGACCGGGGCATAGATCTCGCTTGCGGCCTTCACGCTCTCGACAACAGCAGCCTCGTCGCCCTTGTTGACGGTCTTGCCGATGCTGGGCAGTTCCACGAACACCACGTCGCCGAGCTGAGCTTGAGCGTAGTCGGTGATGCCCACGATGCCGGCGTCGCCCTCGATGCGGATGTATTCGTGATCCTTGGTGTAACGGGTGGTCATGTGCAGTCCCTCTGTTTTTAGCGCTTGTAACGGTGTGGTGCGAACGGCATGGCGGCGATCTTGGCGGGGATCGGCTTGCCGCGCACCATGAGATGAACATCGGTGCCGATGGCGGACACGTCGCGCGCCACATAGCCCATGGCCACCGGGCCGTTGACGGTGGGGCCGAAGCCGCCGGAGGTCACGACGCCGACCTCCCGGCCGTCGGGCGTCACGATGACCGAGCCCTCGCGAGCAGGCGCCCTGCCCTCGGGCTTGAGGCCAACGCGCACGCGGCCCGCGCCATCCTTGATCTCGCGCTGGACGCGCTCCGCACCCGGGAAGCCTCCCTCCTCGCGGCGGCGCTTCTGGATCGACCAAATCAGGCCTGCCTCGATGGGCGATGTGGTGGTGTCGATGTCGTGACCGTAGAGGCAGAGGCCCGCCTCCAGGCGTAAGGAATCGCGGGCGCCGAGGCCGATGGGCTTCACTTCCGGATGCGCCAGTAAGGAGCGCCACAGCGCAGCCGAATCCTTGTCGTGGCAGGAGATCTCGTAGCCGTCCTCGCCCGTATAGCCGGACCGGGAGATGTGGCACCAGATACCGTCGATCTGCACGTCGGCGGACATCATGAAGGCAAGCTCCGCGGCTTCCGGGGCCTTCTCGGCCATGACGGCTGCGGCGGAAGGCCCCTGAAGCGCCATGAGCGCCAAGTTGTCCTTGCGGTTGAGCGTGACGCCGGCAGGCAGGCGGGCCTGGATGTGGGCGTAGTCGGCATCCTTCATGGAGGCGTTCACCACCAGGTACAGCCAGCCCTCGTGACCGGGCGCGCCCACGCGGGTGACCATGAGGTCGTCGAGGATGCCGCCATCGTCGGCCAGGAGTTGGGAATAGCGCTGCTGGTTGGGCTTGAGGTTGAGCACGTCCGCCGGGATTAGCGCCTCGAAGGCCTTGGCCACGGTCTCGTGGCTCTTGTCCTCGGCGACCAGGAAGGCCTGGCCCATATGGGACACGTCGAACAGGCCCGCGTGCTCGCGGGTCCAGTTGTGTTCCGTCAGGATGCCGGTGGGGTACTGCACGGGCATGTCGTAGCCCGCGAAGGGCACCATGCGGGCGCCGAGCGCCACATGCTCGCCATGGAGCGGGGTTTTCAGAAGCGGCTCGTCGGCGCGGGCTGGCTCGGCCATGGGATTCCCTCAAAAGACGCGCGTTTCAACGGGCCGTGCGGCCCGCTGGTTTGCGCCCCCTCTGTCCCGAGACCTGAGAGATTTCCCCCTGCGCTGCATAAGCGCCGCAAAGGTTACGCCCGTCGGTGGGCGGTGTCCTGTCGGACATCGCCGCTTTCCAGAGTGCCAGCTCCCACGCGGTCCTTTGGCCTGAGCGTTTCCGGGGCGGTTGCGCCTTCGGCGCCGGGCTCGTAGCCCGGTCTCTTCCGCGGGGATCAGCGGCTTCCTCACCTCTGAGGGTCCTGCCGGCAAAAGTCAACAAAGCAGGCTGACGCAACCGGGTCGTCCAGGCTTTAATTGACGCAGGCCCCGATAGGCCCCATCTTAGGCGCTGCTTTCACAGAAGGGGAGAAGCGCGGCCCGATCCGGTCAGCAGCTCCTGACATCGTTGCTCGAACTGGTCATCGCTCTTTTTCTCGTCGCCCTGAACGGCGTCTTCGCGCTTTCCGAGCTCGCCATCGTGTCAGCCCGCCGCCCCCGCCTCAAGGCCATGGCAGAGCAGGGCCGCTCCGGCGCCAACACCGCCCTCGCCCTCATGGAAGATTCGGGGCGCTTCCTGTCCACGGTCCAGATCGGCATCACTCTGGTGGGCATCCTGGCCGGCGCTTTCTCGGGCGCAGCCCTGGGCGACCGGCTCACCCAGATTTTCCTCGATCGGGGCATGCCCGAAGGGGCCGCCGAGCCGCTCGGCTACGGCTTGGTCATCGGCATCATCACCTATCTGTCGATCGTGATCGGCGAGCTGGTGCCCAAGCAGCTTGCCCTGCGCAATCCGGAAGGAATCGCCTGCGCGGTGGCTCCCCTGATGCGCGTGCTGTCGAAGGTGGCTGCCCCTGCGGTCTGGCTCCTCAACGCCTCCACGCGACTGATCTTCGGCCTGTTCGGCCCCGCTTCCGACAGCGACACGACGGTGACCGAAGAGGAGATCAAGATGCTCGTCGTCGAGGCGGAAAGCGCAGGCGTGATCGAGGAGGAGGAGCGCCGCATGATCTCGGGCGTGCTTCGCCTGGGTGATCGGCCTGTGCGCGGTCTCATGACCCCTCGGACGGACGTGGACTGGATCGACCTCGCCGACGGCGAAGAGACGATCCGCACGCTCCTGATCGAGACACCCCATTCACGGCTCCCGGTGACCGAAGGCACCTCCGACAACGTGATCGGCGTCGTTCAGTCACGGGAGCTTCTGGCATCGCTCCTGACAGGGCAGCCGCTGGATGTCCGCGCCCATCTTCAGCAGGCGCCCGTCATTCCGGATACCCTCTACGCCCTGGATGCGCTCGCGGTTCTGCGCGACTCCGCCGTGCCGGTGGCGCTGGTCCATGACGAGTACGGCCATTTCGAGGGAATCGTGACCCCGGCGGATGCGCTGGAAGCCATCGTCGGCGCCTTCCGGTCGGACAGCGAGGCGCCCGAGCCCGACGCCACCCGTCGCGACGACGGCTCGTGGCTGCTTGCCGGCTCCATGCCGGTGGACGAGATGGCGGAAATCCTTTCCGTTACCCTGCCGGAGAACCGTTCCTATCATACGGTTGGCGGCCTCGTGATCAGCGAGATTCAGCATCTGCCGAACACCGGCGAGCATGTAAACGCGCTCGGCTGGCGCTTCGAGGTGGTGGATCTGGACGGGCGGCGCATCGACAAGGTGCTGGCCATCCCGCTCAATCAGAGAGCAGGCGCGACCGTCGCTCCGACCTGAACGGCGCGAGCTCATCATGCGGCAAAAATGGGCCAGTTTCCTCGCGCCGCATGACGCGACGAAATTCTAGCCCCTGCGGCTGGCAGCCTTGCCGCCAAGGCCGACTTCGATCTCGAAGCTCGTGGCATCGTTGGGAGACACTACGATCCCTTCCTCGATGACTGAAAAGCTCGCTTGCGTCTGACCAGCCGGAATCGCCACGGAAACGCGGCGCGAGCGGTTGGCGATGACCGTCGATCCGCGCTTCACGACGATGTGGACCGGCACATCGTAGCGCCCCGCCGCTCCACCCGCGCCTAGGAGCGCGCGTCCTTCGACGCCGACCTTGACGACGGTCGTGCCGTCAGGCTGTCCAAGGCACTCACGGGCCAACTCTCCAAGGGCGATCTGGCTGCGCAGGCGGGTGGCGTCCCCAACGGCTCCGCCCGAATAAGCCTGAATGGCCGAGCCGCCTTCGCTCACCTTGATGGTCGGGCAATAGACGTCCTCTGTCTGCCGCGGCATGGGGGGCGGCACGGTCGGCCCCGCAAAGAGCACCATGTTGCCCAGGGACGATCCGCCCTCGCCAGGCGCTCCGCAACCGGCCAAGGCCGTCAGCCCAAGCACCGCAACTGCAAAGCGGGCCTTAGCCCTAAACATACCGCTCATGTCATCCCCCGCATTCTTAGGGCCCGCCATTAGGGCAAGGCATCGTAGCCCGGTGCAAATCCGTTCAGGGACACGGGTATTCCGATCCCCTCCTCCGGCGTCTGGAAGACGATGAAGGTCGACGTCTTTCCGGTCTTCATCTGATTGATGAGATTATCATCCATGACAACCTCCGCGACGCAACCCGTGGCGAGGCAGCGGACGAAGCCGGCGCGGCCGATATCCGTCTCGTCGATCTTGAGGCCAAGCCCTGACGGCAGAAGGATCCCCAGGGGAGCGACCACGCGCAACAGGCGGCCTTTGCCGTCCGCGGTTTTCAACACAATAATCACCAGGGTGATGTTGGGCCGGTCCTCGGCCACCACGTTCTGGACGAGCGCGCATTGCTCGGCGGTGGCCCCGGCCGGGGTCTCGCAGCGCATCTGCCAGTCGTTGAAGGTGTTCTTGACCATGCCCTGGGCTTGGGCGCCGCCGGCGGCCGACATTGCCAATAGCCCCAGGAACGCGGCCGCTCCGTGGCGAACCCATCGTGACACGCTCATAAGGCCCTCCGTCCTTGACCCGGCGCGTGGCCGAAACGCCATCACGCCATTCCTCATTTCAAGGCCCGTTCGGACCATGCCGGGGGCCGCGATGTCAAGCGAGAGGGTATCAGGCCGGAGCGGAAACAACGCTTTGGCGGTTATGACGCACAAATTGCGACGCTAGGACCGTTGCGCTCGGGCGCGTCCTGTGGTCATAGACGCAGATCAAAAGGTGATGGCGCAGGCTGGGCACCCCATTGCGCGCGCCCGCGCCTTCCTTTGGACGCTTTCCGTGGCCTTTGCGGCCGACTTATCTTAGGAGCTTTGGAACACCGATGCGGATCGAGACCTCAGGACTTCGATCGGCGACTGCCCTGTCACTGGCGGCGGTCGCATTTGTATTGGGCATAAGTGAGGCGTTTGCCGGCACCGGTGCACCTACCCCTTGGGAAACTGGCATGCAGGGCATGGTGACGGATGTCGGACGCAGCGTGTCCAGCTTCCACACCTACCTGGTCTGGCTGATCACGGCGATCTGCCTTTTCGTGCTCGCCCTGATCGTCATCATCGTCGTGCGGTTCAACGAGAACCGTAACCCGACCCCCTCCCGGACCACGCACCATACGCTGCTCGAGGTCGCCTGGACGATCGTCCCGGTTTTGATCCTGGTGGCGATCTCGATCCCGTCCTTCCGCCTGCTGCGGATGCAGCTCATCACCCCGCCGGCCGACATCGTCGTGAAGGTGACGGGCTATTCCTGGTACTGGGGCTATGAGTACCCGGCCGACCAGGGCGGCGGCTTCAAGTTCGACTCGAACATGGTCGAGCAGAAGGACCTCAAGCCCAACCAGCCGCGGTTGCTCACGGTCGACAACGAGATGGTCGTTCCCGTTGGCAAGACCGTGAAGGTTCAGGTCACCGCCGCGGATGTCCTGCACTCCTTCGCGATGCCGTCCTTCGGCATCAAGGTGGACGCCGTTCCGGGCCGCCTGAACGAGACCTGGTTCAACGCGGACCAGGAGGGCGTCTATTACGGCCAGTGTTCAGAGCTCTGCGGCAACGGCCATCCGTACATGCCGATCACCGTTCGCGTCGTGAGCGAGCAGCAATACGCCGCCTGGCTGACGGAGGCGAAGCAGAAGTTCGCTTCGACCGACGGCTCGGCCCCGGTCAAGCTCGCCACCGCTCAGTAATTCGATAACAAGGACCACAGAGGTCTCACCATGGCACATGCAGTTGATTCCGCTCACGCGGATCACCACGAACATCTCCCGAGCTTCTGGCGTCGGTGGTTCTATTCCACCAACCACAAGGATATCGGCACCCTCTATCTTCTCTTCGGGTTCACGGCAGGCATCATCGGCGGATTGCTGTCGATCGGCATGCGCCTGGAGCTCCAGGAGCCCGGCCTGCAGTACTTCTCGAATCCGCAGGCCTACAACGTCTTCGTGACGGGTCACGGCCTCATCATGGTGTTCTTCCTGGTGATGCCCACCCTCATCGGCGGGTTCGGCAACTGGTTCGTGCCGCTGATGATCGGCGCGCCGGACATGGCGTTCCCGCGGATGAACAACATCTCGTACTGGCTCACGGTCGCGGCCTTCTGCCTTCTGCTCTGCAGCCTCTTCGTCGAAGGCGCTCCAGGCTCGCTCGGCTTCGGCGGCGGTTGGACCGTTTATCCGCCTCTCTCGACGGCAGGCCATCCGGGCCCGGCGCTCGACTTCGGCATCCTGTCGCTCCACCTCGCCGGCGCGGCCTCGATCCTGGGCGCAATCAACTTCATCACCACCATCCTGAACATGCGCGCTCCGGGCATGACGCTGCACAAGATGCCGCTGTTTGCTTGGTCCATGCTGGTCACCGCCTTCCTGCTGCTCCTGTCGCTCCCGGTTCTCGCCGGCGCGATCACGATGCTGCTCACGGACCGCAACTTCGGCACCACCTTCTTCGACCCCTCGGGCGGCGGCGATCCGATCCTGTACCAGCACCTGTTCTGGTTCTTCGGCCACCCCGAAGTTTACATCATGATCCTGCCGGCCTTCGGCATCGTGTCCCACATCATCTCCACCTTCTCCAAGAAGCCGATCTTCGGTTATCTCGGCATGGCCTACGCCATGGTGGCGATCGGCGTGGTCGGCTTCGTCGTGTGGGCGCACCACATGTTCACGGTGGGCCTCTCGCTCCAGACCCAGGCCTACTTCGTGTTCGCCACCATGGTGATCGCGGTTCCCACGGGCGTGAAGATCTTCTCGTGGATCGCCACCATGTGGGGCGGCTCCATCCGCTTCAACGCGGCCATGCAGTGGGCGGTGGGCTTCGTGTTCCTGTTCACGGTGGGCGGCGTCACCGGCGTGGTGCTGGCGAACGCTCCCGTCGACCGCTACATGCACGACACCTACTACGTGGTGGCGCACTTCCACTACGTGCTGTCGCTCGGCGCCGTGTTCGTGATCTTCGCCGGCGTCTACTACTGGTTCCCGAAGATCACCGGCTACATCCTGCCCGACTGGATCGGCCGGCTGCACTTCTGGATCTCCTTCATCGGCGCCAACGTGCTGTTCTTCCCGATGCACTTCCTGGGCCTGTCCGGCATGCCGCGCCGCTACGCGGATTATCCGGACGCCTTTGCGGGCTGGAACCTGGTGTCCTCCATCGGCGCCTATATCTTCTTCCTGGGCCTGTTCGTCTTCATCTTCGGCGTCGTCTATGCGTTCGTCCGCAAGGAGAAGGCCGCCGGCAACCCGTGGGGCGAAGGCGCCACGACCCTGGAATGGACGCTGTCCTCGCCGCCTCCTTTCCACCAGTTCGAGACCCTGCCCCGCATCGTGGATACGGGCCACTAAATTTCAGAGCCGGGCGGCGTCATGCCGCCCGCTCCTCCCCCGAGGGCTTGCTGTCTAGCCCTCTGGCGAGGAGTAGGTTGTCGGAGGCTCCCGGGCCTGGCTCGGGCATTTCGCAAAGTTGATCCTTATGACCAGTGCATCGAAAACCTTGACCGACAATTCCACAGACGGCTTCGTCACGGCCGGCCTCTCGCAGGGCGACGTTGCGGATTACTTTGCGCTCCTGAAGCCGCGGGTGATGTTCCTCGTGGTCTTTACGGCCCTTGTGGGCATGGTCGTGGTTCATCCCGACGTTCATCCCGTGGTGGCGTTCGCGTCGCTTCTCATGATCGCCGTCGGCGGCGGCGCGTCCGGCTGCCTGAACATGTGGTGGGACGCGGATATCGACGCGATTATGACCCGCACCCGCAAGCGGCCGATCCCGGCCGGGAAGATCCAGCCCGGCGAGGCGCTGGCCTTTGGCCTTACCCTGTCGGCCGGCTCGGTCATCGTGCTGGGCCTGGTGAGCAACTGGCTCGCGGCCAGCCTCCTCGCCTTCACGATCTTCTTCTACGTCGTCGTCTATTCCATGTGGCTGAAGCGCTCGACGCCACAGAACATCGTCATCGGCGGCGCGGCGGGCGCTCTTCCGCCTATCGTGGCCCAAGCGGCGGTTGCCGGCCATGTGGGCTGGGAAAGCGTCATCCTCTTCGCCATCATCTTCATCTGGACGCCGCCTCATTTCTGGGCGCTGGCTCTCGTGAAGTCGGGCGACTACGAGCGCGCCGGCATTCCCATGATGCCGAACGTGGCCGGCCCCGACTCCACCCGCTTCCAGATCCTGGCCTATACGATCCTCCTCGCGCCTCTCGGCCTTGCGCCCGTGGCTTACGGCTTCGGCGGCCTGGCCTATGCGATCATCGGCACGATCGGCGGTCTTGGCATGCTGGCGCTTGCGGTCCAGGTTTACCGCCTGCGGGAGGGCGAGCCCGCCATGCGGGTCGCCCAACAGCTTTTCGGCTTCTCGATCCTGTATCTCTTCCTGCTCTTCGCCACCCTCCTGGCCGAGCATGGCTTCGGCTTCTTCCGGCCGGTCTTCGGGTGATCTGATCCATGGCGTTTCCCCCGTCCCGCCTGACCCCCGAAGAGCAGAAGCGCCGCCGGAAACGTTCGCTGGCTTTGGCGTTGACGCTCGGGGCGCTGGTTGTGCTGTTCTACCTGGTGACGATCGCCAAGATCGGACCGCAAATCCTGCAAAGACCGATGTGAGGCTCCGGTATGGCTGAACCACGCGATCTTCAGCGCAAGATGCAACGGACCGTCCTCGCCTGCGTCGGCATCGTCGCCGGCATGGGCGGCCTCGCCTATGCGTCCGTGCCGCTCTATGACCTCTTCTGCAAGGTGACGGGCTTCGCCGGCACCCCGATCGTGCGCGAAGGCAATGCGGCGAACGTGATGGATCGGACGATCTCGGTCCGCTTCGACGCCAACGTGTCGCCTGGACTGAGATGGACTTTCCAGCCCGAGACGCCGGAGGTCAAGGTCAAGCTCGGCGAGACCACGACAGTCCTGTACAAGGTCACCAATACCGACACCAAGCCCAGCACGGCCATCGCCACCTACAACGTCCAGCCGGATCTCGCCGGAACCTATTTCTCCAAGCTGGAATGCTTCTGCTTCACGGAACAGACGCTTCAGCCGGGTGAAACGGTGGAATCGGCCGTGGTCTTCTACATCGATCCGCGCCTGGTGAAGGACGGCGACGTGAAGGACCTCAGCTCCATCACGCTCTCCTACACCTACTTCCCGTCCAAGGGCGGGCAACCGGTTGCGGAGGCTGCGGCGCCGGCAACCAAACCCATTGTTCAATAATAGACGTGACAAGCTCAACAGAAACGTCTTAAAGCGACCACACCTTCGAGGCACGGAGACGACACTAATGGCCGAGGCCCACGCCAAGAACCACGACTACCACATCATCGACCCAAGCCCGTGGCCGCTCATCGGGTCGATCAGCGCCTTCATGATGGCGTCAGGCTTCGTCACCTGGTGGAAGGACATCCCCCTCGCCGGCATGCATATCGGCGCCTTCATCTTCGGCGCGGGCATCATCGGCGTGATCTACACCATGATCAGCTGGTGGACCGATGTGGTCCGCGAGGCCAATACGGGCTCCCACACCCGGGTGGTCCAGTTGCACCACCGCTATGGCATGATCATGTTCATCGCCTCCGAGGTGATGTTCTTCGTGGCGTGGTTCTGGGCCTATTTCGACGCCGCGCTCTACCCGAACGACCCGATGCAGTACGCCCGCGTCGAGACCCTCGGCGGCGTGTGGCCGCCCAAGGGCATCGAGACCTTCGACCCCTGGCACCTGCCCCTGCTCAACACCCTGATCCTGCTCACCTCCGGCACCACGGTGACCTGGGCGCACCATGCGCTCCTGGAGAACGACCGCAAGGGCCTCAAGATGGGCCTGTGGCTGACGATCGCGCTCGGTGTCGTTTTCTCGTTCGTTCAGGCCTACGAGTACAGCCACGCCGCTTTCGGCTTCAAGGGCAACATCTACGGCGCCACGTTCTTCATGGCGACGGGCTTCCACGGCGCCCACGTGATCATCGGCACGATCTTCCTGGCCGTCTGCCTTCTGCGCGTCTACCGCGGCGACTTCACGCCCAAGCAGCACCTCGGCTTCGAGTTCGCCGCCTGGTACTGGCACTTCGTCGACGTGGTCTGGCTCTTCCTCTTCGCGTCGATCTACGTGTGGGGCTTTGGCGGCGGCGGTGCGGGCGGCCATTAACGCCACGCTCAACCAAGCAAAACGCAACGGGGGCGGCTTCAGGCCGCCCTTCGTTTTTGGCACTACAATCCCCATCTCGTCGGCAGAGCCACTTCCAGCGGACATTCAGGAGAATCCATCTTGGCCCAAGATCTGCAGGCTCCCCCTCCGATCATCGCTGGCCTCAAGGGCTGCTGTCCGCGCTGCGGCAAAGGGCACATGTTCCAAGGCTTCCTGGCGATACGCCCGAAATGCGAGGTCTGCGGCCTTGATCTCGCCTTCGCGGATTCCGGGGACGGCCCGGCCTTCTTCGTGATGTCCATCGTGGGCATCGTGGTGGTGGCTCTCGCCTTGTGGGCTGAGTTCGCTTATGCGCCGCCAATCTGGCTTCATCTTGTGATGTGGTCTGCCTTGAGCGTCATTTTGAGCCTTGTCCTGGTTCGACCCTCGAAGGGCATCCTGGTGGCGCTGCAATATCACCACAAGGCCGAGGAAGGACGCTTCCAGTAGTGACCCGCTCTGCCAGCCTGCAAACCGGGCGCTCGCTTGTTTTTCCCAGTCTGGCGGCGCTTGTGGCGTTCGCAATCCTGATCGGGCTGGGCACTTGGCAGCTCCAGCGCAAGGCCTGGAAGGACGGCCTGCTCGCCCAGATCCAGGCCCGCGCTCATGGGGAGCCGGGAGACATCGTACCTCCATCCGGCTGGACCGCCTGGCGCGCCAGCGAGGACGAGTTCCGCCGCGTCCAGGTGACCGGTGCGTTCCTGCACCCGTTCGAGACCCCCGTTTACGGCCTCGCCCCTGGCCAGCGCGGAGCTCCCGCTCAGGGCTATTACCTGATGACGCCCCTGCGGCTTGCCGACGGCGCGACCGTTATGGTCAATCGCGGCTTCGTGCCGATGGAGCTGCGCGATCCGGCGGCCCGTCCGGAAAGCCAGCCCGCCGGAGAGGTGACCGTCACGGGCCTCGTCCGCGCCCCGGAAGAGCGCAACGCCTTCACGCCCGCCGACGATCCGGCCCGCAACACCTGGTTCGCCCGCGATCCGCAGGCCATCGCCAATGCGCGCAACCTGGACCGTGTAGCGCCCTTCTACGTCGAGGCGGACGCAACCCCCAATCCCGGCGGCTGGCCGAAGGGTGGCCAGACAAGGCTCGACCTGCCCAACAACCATCTCCAGTATGCCGTCACTTGGTATGGTATCGCCCTCACGCTGGTGGGTGTCTTCGCGGCCTTCGCCTGGCGTCGGATCAAGCCCGTGGCTCAGCCGAGCTGAAACAGCACGAAGAAGCCGAAGCCCAGGATGATCAGCCCCGCGCTGACAACCTTCGCCACGAACAGCCACTTCAGGAGCGTGACGGATTCGGCGTGGCGCTCCGCACGCTCGGCCCGGGTCATGTTCTCCCGCGCCTTCATTTGATCGGCATAGAGCGACGTGGTCATGACGTTGCTGACTGCGCCATCCTTCTCCAGCTCGATGCGCAGGGCCATGACTCCGATGATCAGGCCCACCACGCCGAGCCCGAGGAATCCGGCTAGGAGAAAAGCCCCGAAAGCGATCCCGGCCAGCGCGGCTACCAGGATCGGCAGCAGAAACCAATCGACTCGGGTCATGCGCATTGGGGCGTTCCCTTTGCCTGCGGCCCGAATGCGGCTTGCCGTATTGGGCTGTGGCTCCTAATGTCCGCCCAAATCCAGGAGATTGAAAGTGCTGCATGTCTCGACCCGGGGGGAAGCCCCCGAGCTTGGCTTTTCCGATGCCCTTCTGGCCGGTCTCGCGCGGGACGGCGGCCTCTACATGCCGAAGGCCTGGCCAGCGCTGACGCCTGACACCATCCAGGGCTTTTCCGGGAAATCCTACGCCGAGGTCGCAAAGGCCGTGCTGGGGCCTCTGGTGGACGGCGATATTCCCGAGGCCGATCTCAGCCGTATGATCGACGGCGCTTATGCCACCTTCCGACACCCGGCCGTCTGCCCCCTGAACCAGCTTGGCGACAATCTCTTCGTTCTCGAGCTCTTCCATGGCCCGACGCTGGCCTTCAAGGATGTGGCGATGCAGCTGCTCGGGCGGCTGATGGATCACGTGCTCAAAGCCCGCGGCGCCCGCGCCACCATCGTGGGCGCCACCTCCGGCGATACGGGAAGCGCCGCCGTCGAGGCCTTCAAGGGCCTCGATCAGGTCGACATTTTCATCCTCTACCCGCATGGCCGCGTCTCGGACGTGCAGCGCCGGCAGATGACCACGGTCGCCTCGCCCAACGTCCACGCCCTTGCGGTGGAAGGCACGTTCGACGACTGCCAGTCCATGGTGAAGGGGATGTTCAATCATGCCCGCTTCCGCGACGAGCTCCAGCTCTCCGGCGTCAACTCCATCAACTGGGCCCGGGTGGCCGCGCAGGCGGTCTATTACTTCACGGCGGCCGCGAGCCTCGGCTCGCCCCATCGTCCGGTGTCGTTTGCGGTGCCGACGGGCAATTTTGGCGACATCCTGGCTGGCTGGGTCGCCAAGCGGATTGGCCTTCCCATCGAGCAGCTGATGATCGGCACGAACGCCAACGATATCCTGGCGCGCACGCTCAGCTCCGGCGCCTATGAGATCAAAGGCGTGCAGCCGACCGCCTCGCCGTCCATGGATATCCAGATCTCGTCCAACTTCGAGCGGCTGCTCTTCGAGGCCTATGGCCGCGACGCCGGAGCGATCCGCCGTCTCATGGCGAGCCTCACCCAGGCCCAGGCCTTCCTGGTCGATGCGGAACCCCTCGGCCGCATCCGGGAAGAGTTTTCGGCAACGGCCGTGGACGAGGCCAATGTAGCGGCCGAGATGGCCGAGACCTATCAGGCCACCGGCTACGTGCTCGATCCGCACACCGCCGTCGGCACCCGGGCCGCCCGGGCGCTCTTGAAGGCGAGGCCGGAGACGCCTGTAGTTGCTCTCTCGACCGCTCATCCGGCCAAGTTCCCCGACGCGGTCGAGCGGGCGACAGGAGTGAGGCCAACGCTTCCGCCCCACATGGCGGACATCATGGGACGCCAGGAGGGCTTCACCGTGCTCCCCAACGACCAGAGCGCGGTGGAGCGGTTCATCCGCGAACGGGCCCGCGCGGTCAGAGGCGTCGCCGCATGAACCATCACTTCGTCCGCGAAAAGCGGATCGACATCACGCGCCTGCCCAACGGGTTGACGGTCGCGACCGAGCAGATGCCCGAAATCGCCACCGCGACGCTGGGGGTCTGGGTTGGCACGGGCTCCCGCCACGAAATGGCGCACGAGCACGGCCTCTCGCACCTGATTGAGCATATGGCCTTCAAGGGCACCGCTCGCCGCTCCGCGCGTCAGATCGCCGAGGACATCGAGAATGTCGGCGGCGACATCAACGCGGCGACCAGCGTGGAACACACGAGCTACACGGCCCGGGTTCTCGGCGAGAACATCGACGTGGCTCTCGACGTCCTTGGAGACATCCTCATCAACTCGGCCTTCGACGCCGCCGAGCTCGCCCGCGAGAAGAGCGTGATCCTGCAGGAATACGCCGCCGTCGAGGACACGCCGGACGATCTCATATACGACGCCTTCATGGAAGTGGCCTATGGCGGACAGCCCATCGGCCGGCCGATCCTGGGTACGCCGGACACCATCAAGAGCTTCGACGAGGCGACCATCCGCGCCTTCATGGCGCGCGAATATGCGCCGGGCAAGATGGTGCTGGCGGCAGCTGGCGACGTGGACCATGCGCGAATCGTCGATACGGCGGAGCGCCTGTTCGGGGGGATGCCCAGTGTGGACGCCCGCGAGCCCGAGTCCGGCCTTTATTCGGGCGGCGAGAGGCGCATCTCTCGCAAGCTCGAACAGGCCACCCTGGTTCTCGGACTGCCGGGACTGTCCTTCAAGGATCCGGACTATTACGCCACCCATCTGTTCACCCATATTCTCGGCGGCGGGCTGACCTCCCGCCTGTGGCACGAGGTGCGGGAGAACCGGGGACTGGCTTATTCCATCGACGCGTTTCACTGGCCGTTTTCCGATACGGGCCTGTTCGGCATCGGAGCCGGCACGGCAGGCTCGGACGTGCGTGAACTGATGGATGTCACGCGGGAGTGCACGCGCCAAGCGACCGCCGACATCAGCGAGATCGAAATGGTGCGCGCCAAGGCGCAGATGAAAGTGGCACTTCTCACAGCCCTCGAAACACCGGGCGGGCGGATCGAGCGTATCGCTCGCCAGCTCCTGTCCTGGGGCCGGATCGTTCCAAGCGATGAGATCGTCCTGAAGGTCGACGCTCTCACGGTCGACCAGGTTCAGGAAGCCGGCAAGCGCCTGCTTTGCGGCGACCCGACGCTGGCGGCCATTGGTCCTATCAAAGGCTTGCCTTCCTTGGAAAAAATAGCATCCGGCCTTCGCGGCTGACGCGTTCGGGTCCCGCGGCCTGCCCTTTGGTCATGTCCGTGCGACCTCAATCCCGCCGCAAAGGGGCCTCATGGGCGCTTGCTTAAACCTCACCCCTGAGTCTTGCGGACAAGTCGAACCGATCATCGACTTCGCCTTGCCCTCAAGCCTCCTGACCGGTACCAATCCTGTTCCATTGTTTAGTACCGGACGAAAGACCGAAGCGTTGCGGATCGTTTCTTTCGCCATAACCTTTCTCTTGGCGGCCTTCATGTGCCTCGCCCTGCCGTCCCACGGCTGGGCTGTCGAGGCCGTGCGCGTGGATCCCAAGACCAAGGCCATTGATCTCGCCCCGATGATCGAGCACTATCGCTCGGACGGGGATGAAATCCGTATTTCGACCGCTCCCGGACGCGACGGCATCGTGCGCCGGATCGCCGTCAAGGCGCGCGAGTCGGGCACCCGCCCCGACTGGATCGTGTTCGCGCTCACGAACGATACGGACGAGCAGGTCGACCGTCTTCTGGTTGCGCCGCATTTCCGCCTGACGGCCTCGGGCGTCATCTGGCCCGATCTCGGCTCTTCCCGCATCGCGGCTATTACCGCCAGCCAGGGCATCCGGCCCGACCGGGACGACAGCCCCGACGCGGACGTGTTCCTGATCACCCTCGATCCGGGCACCACGGTCACCTTCGTGGCCGAGCTGCGCTCGTCGAGCCTCCCCCAGCTCCACCTGTGGGACTCGGACGCCTACAAGGAGCGGGTCAACGGGCTGACCCTCTATAAGGGCATCATCATCGGCATCGCGGGGCTGCTTGCCCTGTTCCTCACGATTGTCTTCGTCGTGAAGGGAGCACTGATTTTCCCGGCAGCGGCGGCGCTGGCCTGGGCGGTTCTCGCCTATGCGTGCATCGATTTCGGGTTCTTCCAGCGCATCTTCCCAATCACCGAGACGGTGGAGCAGATCTATCGCGCAGGCGCGGAGGCGGTGCTCGCCGCGACCCTTCTGGTGTTCCTGTTCGCTTATCTCAACCTCAACCGCTGGCACGTGCGCTACAGCCACGTAACGGCGTTCTGGCTCGTCTTTCTTGGGGCGCTGGTCGCGCTGGCCATTGTCGACCCTCCCGTGGCGTCCGGAGTCGCGCGGATTTCCGTCGCGGCGGTGGCGGGCATCGGCTTCGTGCTGGTGCTCCACCTCGCCACCCACGGCTATGACCGCGCCGTGATGCTCGTGCCCACATGGCTGCTCCTCATCGCCTGGGTGACAGCGGCGAGCTTCACCGTCATGGGGCAGCTCCAATCCGATCTCGTTCCACCCGCTCTGGTGGGTGGCCTCGTGCTGATCGTCATGCTCATCGGCTTCACGGTCATGCAGCATGCTTTCGCGGGAGGCGGCTTCACGCAGGGCTTCTTCAGCGACACGGAGCGGCGGGCCCTGGCCCTGGCGGGCGCGGGCGATATCGTGTTCGACTGGGACGTGGCCTCGGACAAGATCTTCGTCAGTCCTGAGGTGGAGCATCAGCTCGCCCTCAAGCGCGGCACCCTTGAGGGTCCCGCCTCCGCTTGGCTCGACCTGATCCACCCCTTCGACAAGGACCGGTACCGCGCCTCCCTCGACGCGGTGATCGAGCAGCGGCGCGGCCGCCTGCGGCAGGATTTCCGCCTGCGCTCGGCCTCGGGCGTCCATCACTGGTTCCGCCTCAAGGCCCGTCCCCTCATCGGCACGGACGGTGAAGTGCTCCGGATCGTCGGCACCCTGTCCGACGTAACGGACTCGAAGACCGCCGAGGAGCGCCTGCTTTACGACGCGGTGCACGACAATCTCACGAGCCTGCCCAATCGTCAGCTGTTCTTCGATCGGCTCGAGGCGGCCCTGACCTTTGCCAGCCAGGATGACGGCCTTCGCCCGACGGTTCTCGTCATCGACATCGACAGCCTCAAGAGCGCCAACGATTCCGTCGGCTATGCGGCGGGCGATTCGATCCTGCTGACCCTTTCGCGTCGGCTCGGCCGCCTGCTCAAGCCGCAGGACACCCTGGCGCGCATCGCCGGGGACGAGTTCGCCATGATCCTGCTCTCGGAGCGGGAGCCCGACCGCATCATTGCCTTCGCGGACATGGTCAGGCGCGCCGTGACGACGCCCATCACTTATGCGGAGCGCGAGATCTTTCTGACCGCTTCCCTGGGCATCGCCCTGCACGATCCGCAGATTGCCGCGCGCCGGGAGGAAGTGCTCAGGAACGCCGAGATCGCCATGGCTCATGCCAAGCGCCATGGGGGCGACCGGATCGAGGTTTTCCGGCCCACCATGCGTTCGGACCGCAGCGACCATTTCACCCTAGAGGCTGATCTGCGCCGCGCGCTCGAACGCAACGAGATGAAGGTGCTCTTCAAGCCGATCGTCCGGCTGGAGGACCGAACCATCGCAGGCTTCGAATCGATGCTGCGCTGGGATCATCCCCGCCTCGGCCGCATGATTCCGAAGGACTTCCTGTCGATCGCCGAGGAGACGGGCCTCATCGTCTCCTTGAGCTTCTTCCTGCTGGAGCAGACGGCTCGGGAACTCGCCGTCTGGCAGAACGCCCTCGAGGTCGATCCGCCGATCTTCGCCAGCGTGAACATGTCGAGCCACCACCTGCTGCGGCACGACCTTCTGCAGGACGTGAAGGCGGTGCTCACCCGGACGGGGGTCCTCCCCGGCTCCCTCAAGATCGAGATGACCGAGGGCTTGGTCATGGAGAACCCGGAATATTCGGCCCAGATGCTGGCGAGGCTCAAGGACCTTGGAGCAGGCCTGTCCCTGGACGATTTCGGAACGGGCTACTCCGCCCTCTCCTATCTGCTGCGGTTCCCGTTCGACACGATCAAGGTCGACGAATCCTTCGTGCGACAGATGGCAGGCGGAAAGCCCGTGATCCTGCGCTCCATCATCAAGATGGCCCATGAGCTCGGCATGGAGATCGTGGCGGAAGGGGCAGAAACCGAGTCGGAGGCCATCGAGCTCTACCAGCTAGGGTGCGAGTATGCGCAAGGGCCAGTCTTCGGCGAGCCTATGTCGATCCTGCAGGCCCGTCAGCTGGTGGGCGCCGCTCCCGAGGCTGCCTGACGATCAGGCGTGGCCGGCCTGCATCGACAGCATGGCCGGCTCGATGCCGAGGCGGCGCAGGGCGAGGTCATAGCGGGCATCGACGGACGCCTTGAAGATCAGCTCGGAGTCGGCCGGGCAGTTCAGCCAGCCATTGGACTGGATTTCGAGTTCGAGCTGGCCTGCCCCCCACCCGGCGTAGCCCAGCGCCAGCACGGCATTCTCGGGGCCGTCGCCACGGGCGATTGCCCGCAGGATATCCACCGTGGCGGTCAGGCAGACGCTGTCATCGATGGGAAGAGTCGATTGGGCGATATGGAAGTCCGGCGAATGCAGCACGAAGCCGCGGCTCGTTTCGACAGGACCGCCCATGAGAACCTGCATCTGTCCCACCCGCTGCGGCAGGCGGATGCGCTCGAGTTCAGGGATGATCTCGAGCTGGACCAGCAGATCGGGGAGGCTCAGGTTGGCGGCCGGGCGGTTGAGGACGATGCCCATCGCGCCCTCGGACGAGTGGGCGCAGACATAGATGACGGCGCGCGAGAAGCGTTCGTCCGTCATCCCGGGCATGGCCACGAGGAACTGGCCATCGAGGTAGTTGGTGCCGGCATCGTACGGGCTCGAATAAAGGCTCATGTCTCGACTTCTGCGTTGCCGGGCCGGCAGCCCGATCACAGGATCGTGGATGGCAAGCCCGAAGATAAACCGCATAAGGGAAGCGCGTCAGGGAGGCGTCAGTTCCATGACAACTATGTTCCGTATCGCTCCGGCCGTCTTTTTTCCAATATTGTGTCTTTTGCCAGCCTTTGCACAACCCCAGGAATCGCCATGGGTCCAGGGCCTGCACTCGCGCGCGCGCCTGATCTCGGGGGGTCCGGACGGAGACCGGCAGCTTGCCGGGATCGAAATCGTTCTCGACTCGGGCTTTAAGACCTACTGGCGAACGCCGGGAGAATCTGGCCTCCCTCCTCGTTTCGACTGGTCGGGATCGGAAAATGTCTCGTCGGCAGAAATCCTATGGCCGGCCCCGACCCGTCAAGAGGATGCCGGGGGCATCGCCTATGTGTACGGCCGCCAGATCGTCCTTCCGGTGCGCGTGACCCCGGCGGATCCGGGAAAGCCCGTCAGGCTGGCTCTTTCCGTCGATTATGGGGTCTGCAAGGACATCTGTATTCCGGCCCATGCGGATTTGACCGCAACATTATCGGCGGATGGCCCGCATCGGGCAGCACTCGACAAGGCGCTGGCGCAGGTTCCACGCCCGCAACCCTTGGGAGCGAAGGCTCCCCTCTCCATTGCGACCCTGGAGCCGGCGAATCCGCAGGGCAAGCCTGGAATTTTGGTTACCGTGCGGGCGCCGGACGGGACACGCCCCACCCTTTTCGCCGAAGGGCCTGAAAACTGGTATCTCTCAACATCCCTGCCGGATGACGCCAACCGGTTTACCGTAACGGTCGAGGAGAAGCCGAAGGATGCGGCGGGCTCCGTCCCCGTTCGCTTGACCCTCGTTTCCGGTGAACAGGCCGTCGAGACGGAAGTCAGTCTCGACGGCGAACGGACGCCACGCTAGTGAAGGGGCATCGTGCGTCAGCATAGCCCCGGAGAAGAACCCATGACGATCCAGGTTGGAGAACGCCTGCCTCAGACCACCTTCCGCATCATGACGTCGGAGGGGCCTGTGGCAAAGACGACGGATGACCTCTTCAAGGGCCGCAAGGTCGTTCTCGTGGCCGTGCCGGGCGCCTTCACGCCCACCTGCCACCGCAACCATCTGCCGGGCTATGTGGAGAAGAAGGACGAGATCAGGGCGAAGGGCGTGGAGGCCATTCTGGTCACGTCCGTGAATGACGTTTTCGTTCTCGACGCCTGGTCCAAGACGGCCGGAGCCGAGGGAATCGACTTCATTTCGGACGGCAACGGCGACTTCGCCAAGGCTCTCGGCCTCTCCATGGACGGCACGGGCTTCGGCCTGGGCACCCGCTCGCAGCGCTACGCCATGGTGGTCGACGACGGGGTGGTGAAATCGCTCAATGTCGAGGATACGCCGTCGAAGGCTCAGGTTTCAGGGGCTGAGAACCTGCTCAAGGATCTCTGAACCCGCGACAGAGTTGAAAGCCTTCGCTCACCTGCCGGCGAGCGAGGACTTGCCATTCAGGCCATTGCCATTGCCCTTGAAGGGCCGCATGGCGGCGACAGCCAGCTCATCGACCCGGATGTTGATGGGATCGTCCGCGTGGCCCTTCACCCAATGCCATGAGACCTTGTGTCGGGAGGCCGCCTCGTCGAGCTCCCGCCACAGGTCCTCGTTCTTTACCGGCTTGTTGTCGGCGGTGCGCCAGCCGCGCCGTTTCCAATTGCTCATCCAGGACGTGATGCCCTGGCGCACATATTGGGAATCCGTATAGAGATCCACGATGCACGGACGCTTGAGCGCGTTCAGCCCCTCGATGGCGGCCCGGATCTCCATGCGATTGTTGGTCGTATGCGCCTCCCCGCCCGAGACTTCCTTCTCGGTTCCCTTGAAGGACAGGATTGCCCCCCAGCCGCCCGGACCGGGATTCCCCGAGCAGGCGCCGTCCGTATAGATCGTGACGCGTTCAGGCTCGCTCATGCGTCGAGTCCATATTCGCGGGCATGCCTGACATGGCGGTGGAAGTTGAGCTTGCGGTCATATTCGAGGGGGTCCTTGGGCTTCACTAGGGCGCCGGGCGGCACGTTGAGCCAGTCCACCAGCCGGGTCAGCATGAAACGCATGGCCGAACCGCGGCAGAGGATCGGCAGGGCCTCCACCTCTTCGGACTTCAAGCGCCGTACGGCCTGATACCCGGCGATCATCGCCTGGCCCTTGGTGAGATTGAACGATCCGTCTGCTTCGAAGCACCAAGCATTGAGGCAGATCGCCAGGTCGTACGCAAAGGCGTCCGTGCAGGCGAAGTAGAAGTCGATCAGGCCCGACACCTTCGGGCCGATGAAGAACACGTTGTCGGTGAAGAGATCGGCATGGATGACGCCGGACGGCAGCCCGCTCGGCCAAACCGATTTCAACGCCTCGAGCTCGCGCCCGGTTCTCTCGGCCAGGCGCGCCGAAACTGTGTCCGCCTGGGCCCCGGCCTGCGCGAAAAGCGGCGGCCAGCTGTCGAACGACAGGGCGTTGGGTCGCGTCATCCCAAAATCCTGGCCGGCCAGATGAAGGTTCGCCAGCGCACCGCCCAAAGCCGCGCAGTGCTGCGCGGTGGGACGACGGATCGCGATGCCGTCCAGGAATGTGATGATCGCCGCAGGCCGGCCCGCGACCCGGCCGAGGGGTTCGCCCTTGCGGTTGCTGACCGGAAGAGGACAGTTCAGGCCCTTGTTGGCCAAATGCTGCATCAGCCCCAGAAAGAAGGGCAGATCAGCTTCCCGCACCCGCTTCTCGTAGAGCGTCAGGATGTATGAGCCCTGGGTGGTGTGGAGAAAGTAATTCGTGTTCTCCACGCCCTCGGCGATGCCCTTGTAGGACAGCACCGTGCCGATATCGTAGGTGTCGAGAAAAGCCGACAGCTCCTCGTCCGTGACTTCCGTATAGACTGCCACTCTCTACTCCGCTGCCTGCTCGCGCAATTCCCGAGGCAGGGGAAAGAACACGCTCTCGTCCGCCGTCGAAACGCTCTCGACCGAAACCGCATACCGCTCGGCGAAGGCGTCGATGATCTCCTCCACCAGAACTTCGGGGGCCGACGCGCCGGCCGTGATGCCCAGGCGGCGAATGTCCCCGAACAACGTCCAGTCGATATCCTCGGCCCTCAGGATGAGGCGGACCAGCCCGCACCCCTCGCGCTCGGCCACCTCGCGCAGGCGCTGCGAGTTCGAGGAGTTGGGCGAGCCGACCACGATCATCGCGTCGACCAGGGGAGCCACACGCTTGACTGCGCCCTGCCGGTTCGTGGTCGCGTAGCAGATGTCTTCCTTGTGCGGCCCCACGATCGTGGGAAACCGTGCCTTGAGAGCGTCCACCATGTCCTGGGTGTCGTCGACCGACAGGGTGGTTTGCGTGACGAAGGCGAGATTATCCTCGTCAGCAGGCTGAAGCCGCGCGATGTCGTCCACGGTCTCGACCAGGGTCGTGGCCCCCTCGGGCAGCTGGCCCATGGTGCCGATGACCTCTGGGTGGCCCGTATGGCCGATCAGGATGATGTGCCGGCCCCGCTTGTGGTGAACCTGGGCCTCGCGGTGAACCTTGGTGACCAGCGGACAGGTCGCGTCGATGGCGAAGAGCCTGCGGGCGAGAGCCGCCTCGGGAACGGATTTCGGAACCCCATGCGCGGAGAAGATCACCGGCGCGTCCCCGTCAGGGATTTCGTCGAGCTCGCGGACGAACACCGCCCCCTTCTGCCGCAGGTTTTCCACCACGTATTTGTTATGAACGATCTCGTGGCGGACGTAGACCGGCGCCCCATGGATGGCCAAGGCCTTCTCGACCGCGTCGATGGCACGGACCACGCCCGCGCAGAAACCGCGAGGGGCGCAGAGCAGAATATCGAGGGATGGCTTCGTCATGATGCGGCGATGTGGCGAGACGGGGCCCCTCCTGTCAAGCGGGAGCGACGCTTATTCGCGGCCGCGCCTATCCCAAGAAACGCTCGCGCTTCCGGAAAAGACTCCCTAGAAAGGTGCACGACAATCCATTTCCCCTGATGATCGATGGCAAACGCGGCTTCCCACGTCAGCTTCCTCCCGCCCATCCTGACCTTTTGCGGAGCCGCGGCCGTCGCCGTTCCGCTCTTCAGGTTCATGGGTCTCAGCGCCGTTCTCGGCTATCTGGCTGCGGGCGTCGTCATCGGCCCGTCGGCGCTTGGGCTCGTCGGCGATCCTGAGACGATCGGAACCGTGGCCGAACTTGGCGTCGTGCTCCTGCTGTTCATCGTCGGGCTGGAGCTGAAGATATCTCACCTTTGGTCGATGAAGAGAGACATTTTCGGCCTTGGCTTCGTCCAGATGGCCATCACGGCGGTCTGTTTGGGAAGCGTGTCGGTTTATGTCGGGTTCGCGCCACAGGCCGCCGTCGTCACCGGCATTGCCGTGGCGCTTTCGGCAACCGCCATCGCGCTCCAGATGCTGGGGGAGCGCAACGACCTTCAGACGCCCTATGGCCAGCGATCCTTCGCGATCCTGCTGTTCCAGGATATCTCGGTCGTTCCGGTCCTGGCCCTCCTGCCGCTTCTGGCCTCGGGTCTCACCGCGGTGGAGCAGGACTCCCTCGGCGACCGCCTGATCAATCTCGCCGAAACCGTCGCAGCGGTGGCAGCCGTCGTGCTTGTCGGCCGCTACGGCCTCAACCCGTTCTTCAGGGTCCTGGCCCGCAGCGGCGCGCGCGAGGTCATGACCGCCTCGGCGCTCCTTGTCGTTCTCGGTGCGGCCCTTCTCATGGAAGAGGTCGGCCTGTCCATGGCCATGGGAGCCTTCCTGGCCGGGCTGCTGCTCGCCGAATCGAATTTCCGCCACCAGCTGGAGGCGGATATCGAACCCTTCCGCGGCATGCTGCTCGGTCTGTTTTTCATGAGCGTGGGGATGTCCATCGACCTTGCCCTCGTGCGCCAGCAGTGGATGCTGCTGGCGGTCGCGGCCCCTGGCGTGATCCTGGCCAAGACCGTGATCATCACGCTTCTGTCACGGGTTTTCGGCGCAACCTGGCGCGATGGCCTACGGTCGGGGGTGCTTCTGTGCCCGGCGGGCGAGTTCGCGTTCGTGCTGGTTCCGGTCGCCCTGGGGCTGGGCCTGATGTCCTCAGGGGAGGCGCAGCTCGTCACCGCCTTGGCGGCCGTCACCATGCTGCTTGGCCCTATCATGGCGACCCTCCTCGAAAGGACCTTGGAAAAGCGCCAGGACGTCGAGAACCATCCTGGAGCCGAGGGGTTTGCGGGACATGAAGGCGAGCTCTCGAGCCGCGTTCTCGTCATCGGCTTCGGGCGCTTCGGCCAAATCGTCAATCAGGTCCTGCTCGCACAGGGCATCGAGCCCACCGTGATCGACAGGGATGTGGAACGCATCCGGGACGCGGGCCGTTTCGGCCTCAAGATTTATTATGGAGATGGCGCCCGCCTTGACGTGCTTCGTGCGGCGGGGGCCGAGAAAGCCGAAATGATTTGCGTCTGCACGGACGATCCTGCGACCACCTTGAAGATCGTCGAGATCATCCATGAAAACTTCAGGAATGCCCGCAGCTTCGTTCGCGCCTACGACCGTGTTCATGCGGTCGAACTGATGAACATGGAAGTGGATTTTCATCAGCGGGAGGTCTTCGAATCCGCCATCACGTTCAGCCGCGCGGCGCTGGAAGAACTTGGGACGGATCCGGAAACGGCCGTCGCCATCGCCAACGATGTGCGCAAGCGCGATATTGCCCGCCTCATCCTCCAGAAAGCCGAGGGCTCGATGGGCGGGGCAGAACTCATGGTCGGAGCCAAGATCACGCCGCAGCCTCTTGAGACGCCTGCCGGACGAGCCCGGGGCCTTAGCGCCGAGACGAGAGACATCCTCGGCGAAGGCGTTTTCTAGGTGGACGCGCGGCCTTCGGAGCCAGTGCCTGATGAACAGGCGACCCCGCGCTTCGTCGCCGGCTCCACCATGCGCCACGTTCTGGTGATGACCGGAACGGGAACCGCCGGTCTTATTGCAATCTTCATCGTCGACCTGGTGTCACTGCTCTACATCTCCTGGCTGGGCGACCCGAGCCTTACCGCAGGCGTCGGGTTGGCGACGGTCGTGATGTTCTTCACGGTGTCGATCAATGTAGGCTTGATGATCCCCATCGGGGCGCTCGTCTCCCGATCGTTGGGCGCACGCCAGCGAGAGGACGCGCGCCGGCTCGCCACATCGGGCAGCATCCTGATGGCGCTCATCGCGACGCTCGTGAGTATTGCGCTCCTTCCGCTGCTTCCAGCAATCCTGCGCATGCTCGGCGCCACCGACCAGACATACGCCGTCGCATCAAGCTTCCTCTGGATCGCCCTGCCGACAAACGTGCTGATGGCGTTCGGCATGGCATTCTCAACCGTGCTGCGGGCGGCAGGCGACGCCAAGCGCAGTATGTATGCAACCCTCTCGGTTGCCGCGGTGACGGTCGTTCTCGACCCGCTGCTGATCTTCGGCCTCGACCTGAAGGTCAACGGCGCGGCCCTGGCGATCAATCTGGCTCGAGTTGTCTATCTCTTCGTCAGCTACCGCTATGTGGCCCGTTTCCATGGGCTTCTCGCCTGGCCCAGTCTGAAAGGCATCGCGGCCGACGCGATGCCGTTCTTCGCCATTGCCGTGCCGGCTATTCTGACCAATATCGCCGCGCCCATCTCCAACGCTTTCTTCACGAGCATCATGGCGCGCTTCGGGGATCAGGCGATCGCCGCATCGGCCATCATCGACCGGGTGACGCCTGTGGCCTTCGGAGGTCTCTTCGCCCTGGCGGGAGCCATCGGCCCGGTGCTGGGGCAGAACTGGGGTGCGCAGCGCTATGATCGCATGAGGCAGACCCTCAAGGACTCCCTCACCTTCACGATCGTTTACGTGGGCTGCGTCTGGCTGATCCTGTACCTCGTGCGCGTTCCGCTGACCCAGGTTTTTCACGCACAGGATCTCACGGCCGAGCTTGTCCAGTTCTTTTGCCAGCTCAGCGGCTTCATCTGGTTCTTCATCGGCCTCGTCTTCGTGTCGAACGCCTCCTTCAACAATCTCGGCTTTCCTCTCCTGTCCACGTTCTTCAACTGGGGACGGGCGACGCTCGGCATGATCCCATTCGCCTATTACGGCGCCGAGATCGGCGGCCCCAAGGGAGCTTTGATCGGAATTGGCGCGGGATCCGTTGCGTTCGGAATTGCGGCCGTCATCACTGCGTTCTGGACAATCAGGCGGTTGGAGAGGCAAGCTACGGCTCATTTGTAAGCAACGCGAAACGAGTTGCCGCGTTGAGGAGGCCGTCATGTTCAACTGGTTCGATCTGATGCGGCAGGCCCAGACGAGCGGCGGCTTCGATGCCGTGTCGCGGCAATACGGGATGTCGCCCGATCAGGCGCAAAAGGCCATGGCGGCCTTTTTGCCTGCCTTCGCCATGGGCCTCCAGCGCGCGGCCGATCCTGGCGACCCCAACCGTTTCGTCCAATCCATGATGAATCAGGCCTACCAGAGCTTCTGGCAGGCGGCCGGGCAGAGTTTTTCGTCGCAGGCTCAACAACAGGGCCGACAGCTGCTCGATCAGCTCTTCGGGTCGGATGAGGTGACCCGTCGGGTCGCTCACCAGGCGGCCGATTATGCAGGAGTGAGCGTGGAAACCATGCGGCAGGTCCTGCCGGTGCTCACGGGCATTCTCGCGGGTGGCATGTACCAATGGATGGCCGCGCAGGGCCGCAGCTTCCAGGCCACTCCAGCGCCCGCCGCACCACCGCAGGCCAGCGAGCGCAGCGGCGACCCGTGGGGGGAACTATGGGCGATCTGGACGCAAGCCGCAGCGCCGGAGAAGAAGCCGGCGGGCCATCCCTTCGAGGACGTTATGGCAAGCTTCCTGCAATTTTCTCCGCCGCCGGCCGCACCGCCCCAGCAGCCGCCTCCCTCGCCGCCGCCATGGGCGGAGATGATGGAGAAAGGACACGACATGCAGATGCAATACCTCGCGTCCCTCCAGTCCATCTTGGAAGGCGGCACGAAAGACGACGAAACGAAGCGCTAGCGCGCCGATCGACGCGCCGCTTCTGAAAGCCAGATCCTCGCCTTACGCCCAGGATCGTTCCCGTGTCACCAGGGGAACCACGGGTCGTGCCTTGAGAACCGGAGGGACGAGCTTCTCGGCTCGGCTATGTCGCTCCGCGCATCGAACCAACACCAGAGACGGATTATGGACGAGCGGCTCTGCGAGGGCCCCCTCCACGTCGCTCCGCGTCAGGCCGATGTCCTTGAGCATATGATCGTCGAAATCGGCAAGTTGAATGATCTCGCGACGGTGTTTCAGGGCCCGGAGCAGATTGATCAGAGCGCGCGCCACTCCCTTGACGGAGACTGTCTCAGGAAGGGTCATGATGGAAGTGAAGGACAGGGTCATTGCAGTCTCCTCGCGCTAGAAAGTCATACTCCATGCACCGGAACGGCAGCCGCCGCTCAAAGGCGCTCCAGGGATTCCAGAGGCCCAAGGGACTCCGGAAAGCTAAGTCGTTGACATCAGTAGGGATAATCTCCGTTCTGATATTTAGACCTTAGCTTATACAATTCATCACTTGAAACGATAGTTTGAGATATATAACATCAGTGGAATTGATAATGGGAGACGAGACGCCATGCATCTTCTCGATATCGATCAGCTCAGGACCTTCGTGGCGATTGCCGATACGGGATCGTTCACCCGCGCGGCGGAAATCGTTCACAAGACCCAGAGCGCCGTGTCCATGCAGATGAAGCGGCTGGAGGACCGGGTTGGACGGCCTATCTTCGAGCGCGACGGGCGGCTCTCTAAACTGACAGACGAAGGCGAGCGTCTTCTCGATTACGCCCGCCGGATCGTGCGGTTGAACACCGAGTGCATGGCCTCCTTCAACGACAACGAGCTCATCGGCCGCGTGCGCTTAGGATTGCCTGACGATTACGCCGACCGGTACCTACCGGAGATCCTCGCCCGCTTCTCGCGCTCCAACCCTAAGGCCGAAGTGACGGTGATGTGCGAGCCCACGCACAACCTGATCGAGCGGGTGCAGCATGGCGATCTCGACCTCGCGATCATCACCCATGTGGACCGGCGCGGCCCATCCGAGATCGTGCGCATCGAGCAGTTGTTGTGGGTCACGTCCGCGCGCCACGGCGTCCATGAGGAAGCCCCTATTCCGCTCGCCATGGGACGACCCAACTGCGTCTGGCGCCACTCGGCCACAGAGGCGCTGGAGAGCGCCAATCGCGGTTTTCGCATCGCTTATGTAAGCTGGCATTCCACCGCTGTCGGCGCGGCTGTCCTGGCGGGACTTGCAGTCTCGGTGCTGCCGGAGAGCGCGGTGCGTCCGGGCATGCGCATCCTCGGTCCCTCCGACGGCTTTCCGGCCCTGCCCTCCTGCAAGATCGGCCTGATCCGCGCCCGGGGCGAAGAGAACCCGCTGGCCGATGCGCTGGGCTTCCACATCAAGCAGTCGCTGGACAATTTGGGCGCGACCCGCACCGTGATGCCGGTCGCAGCGGAATAGCTCTGATGCCTTACGGCTTTGCCGCCGGGCGACGCAGCACCAGCACGTTGCCCGTCAGCGCCAGCACCACGCCCATGACGGCAAGCGGTGTCCACGCATAGCCTTCGAGCAGGGTGGAGACCGCGAGCGCCACGATGGGAAACAGCACCGTCGCATAGCCGGCCCTCGCCGCGCCGAGCCGCCGCAGCAAGGTCAGGTAGGACGCAAAGGCCAGAACGGACGCGCCGATCGCGAGATAGAACAGCGCGCCGACATACTTGAATGTGGGCTCGATGATGAACGCGTTGCCGCGCACGACGTTGAGCGCCAAAAGCACCAGCGTGCCGTAGGTCATGCCCCAAGCATTGGCGGAGAGCAGCGGCACGCCCCGACGCTGCACCACGGTCGACATCATGTTGCCCGAGCAGAAGAACAGGGTGCCGACCACGCACAATCCCAAGCCCCACAAGGCTGCCGCATTGAAGCCCGCACCGGCGATTTCCGGCCAGAACAAGAGGCCGATGCCCGCGAACCCGATCGCGCCACCGAGCGCGACCCGCGGCTCCACCGTCTGCCGGAACAGCACGAAGCCGAGCACCAAGTTGAAGATGGACGCGAGGGAGAACACCACGGAGAGCAGGCCGGACGGGATCGGGATCGCGCCGTAGTAGAAGCAGAGGAAGTTGAACGAGAACAGGCAGCAGCCCAGCACCGCGAAGCGAAGGTGGTCGGCGCGCGGGAAGCGCACCGGCTTGCCAGTCATCAGAACCCAGCCCCACATCACCGCACAGGCAAGAACGAAGCGCCACAGGACGGACATTTCCGGCGCCACGATGCCAATCTGGGCCTTCATGCCGATCCAGCTCACGCCCCACAGGAAGACCGTGGCGGCATAGAGGCCAGCGGTGGCTCCATCGATCCGGGCCGGAGCGGAGCCAGGCAGGACGGCGGTTTGGGACATGATTGAGAGACCTTCCGTGAAGGTCGATGTCTTAAGCCCGACAAGCCATCAGGACAAATGATGAAATATCATCAATCACCCTTGAGTTGCTGATGAGACCTCTCGGGCAAAGACCTGAAAGGCTGCTCTCCCTAGAGCATCGGACCGTTAAGTGGACGCGCCACCGGCGGCTTCGGCATGGCTCCAGGATGGCTGAGATGCAGACCTCATCGGATCCGACTTCTCGTCCGATGCTCTAGGCTCCGGCAAGGATTCCTGCGGCCCGGGCAAGGGCCTCGAACATGTGCCGGGCGTGCTCGATGGTCTCTGGATCCGGGTGCTCATTCGCCCTCGCCAAGGCGGCGGCTGCGACGAGCCAAATTCCGGGTCTGGTGGCGCGAAGGTCGATGAATGCCTTGAGGCCGAACCATCGCATCGCCGCCATGGCCTTATAGAGGTCTCGGACAGGGTACTGACGCTTGCGTCCAGGCGAAGCTTCGATTGTGACTACGACAGGCGAACTGAAGACATGTCGATTCATAACGACATCCTCGACACACATCGAAATTCGACACGATATTACCTCTGAGACTTGGCCGATTTGTGACGGCCGCTCTCACGTTTCCGCGACCAGAGCCAAGCGCTCGCGCCAGCTTAAAACGCTCAGCGGGCTGCGACCTGATCCTTCACCCGCGCGTAGACGGACCGGCTCAAAATCCGTTTCTTCACAAGGTCCTCGACCGACGCATAGGGACGTCCGCGCACGATGGACCGGCCAATGCGGCCGCCGCCACGCAAGGTGTTGAGAGCGTCAACGGAAGCCGTATTGAGATCGACGAGACCAACTGCCTTCCGAGTATCAGCCGTAGGGTTCGTCCCGGTGGTCGCTCCGGTCACGGACGCCACCTCCGTGGGCTCTTCAACCTCGGGAGCCGATGGGCTGGCTTCCACCTGCTCCTGTGCGGGCGCAGGCACTTCGACCACCTGAAGTTGGGGTGTGATGGGATTGCCGATCGAAGCGCTCTGAACGGCGATGCTCGCAGCGTCGGTCTTGGCCGGCGTGCCGGATGCGGGTGGTCCGCCATAGGATACGTCGGAGCCCGCATCGGCCACCCGCAGGGGAGGAACAGCCGGACTTGGCGCAGGGGCAGGCCGAGGGGTGTCGTCTGGCTGCACGCGGCTGGCCGTTGAATCCTGACCGGAAGCAGCCGCGATATTCGTTTCCGCGGCGGGCTGATTGGAAGAGGGCAAGGCCAGCCAACCGACAAGAAGCACACTTGTCGCCAGAGTGAGGGAAAGGGCCAGGAAGGAGGCCCTGCCACGTGGCTCGACGGGAGCGCGAGCCCGGGAGAGATCGCCAATTCGCATCGAAAACTCGCCGAAAGATCGAGAAATCAAGGGTTCTGGTTAGAACCGGGATGTGGCGCAGACATGGCAAAGCCGCGGCCATGCGCTTCCCAAGCGGCTATTCTCCTCCCATGTCGCTAGCGACCTGCATCAGCGGCAGCCTCGCCGACACCCTGTGCTCAGGCTTTCTTCAGGAACTCCGTCCTGAGCACCAGCCCCTTCACCTTCTCGACCCGGCACTCAACTTCGTCTTCGTTGTCCGTGAGGTGGATGTTCTTGATCAGGGTCCCCCGTTTCAACACAACGGACGTCCCTTTAACCTTCAGGTCCTTGATGAGGGTGACGGCGTCGCCTTCCACAAGGAGGGATCCATTGCTGTCTCTGACGTCCATGGGAATACCTTCATGTCAGTTGGAATGGGCTAGGCCTAGAGACTTTCAGGTCTGCGTCAACGCCAGGTCAGGACCATCGAGGCCCTGTCATCAGGAATATGGATCCTAATAGCTGCAAGTAGATTACATCATTTCCCCAGGTTAAGCGCCGTTGCTAGGGTCGTTTCAGTAGCCGGGACCGCCGGGGCGCACCCTGGCAGGCTGGCGTCTTCCCGAGGGAACGGACAGGAGTTTGGCTTGCTTGAGGTCACGGAAACCAAACGCGCGTCGGAAACGAGGGAAGCCTTGTTGCGTCGCGCGCAAGAGCTCGTGCCGCGCCTGAAGGAGCGGGTCGACGAGGCAGCCAGCCTGCGGCGCGTACCGGACGAAACCATCCGGGAGTTTCACGAGGCGGGGCTTTTCCGGGCGCTCCAACCCGCTCGCGTGGGCGGCGGTGAAGGTGATTATGGGCTACTCGTAGAGCTTGGAGCCGTGCTGGCCCACGGATGCGCCTCAAGCGCCTGGACCCTCACCAATCTGGCGAGCCATCACTGGATGCTTGCCATGTTCCCGCCCGAGGCGCAGGACGACATCTGGGGTGAGAGCCCGGATGCCCTGGTCAGCGCGTCGTTCATCTTTCCGGCGGGGCGCGCTCACGCGGTCGAGGGCGGCTATGTGCTGTCCGGCCGGTGGCCGTTCTGCAGTGGGATCGAGCTTTGCGGCTGGACGATGCTGGGTGCGATCGTGGGTGGCGAGATCGAGGAGGACCCGGCCGAGTACCGCATCTTCCTGCTGCCCAGGGACGATTACCGGATCATCGACACCTGGCAGGCCGGCGGTCTCGAGGCAACCGGGAGCCATGACGTCCAGGTAGAGAATGCCTTCGTGCCCGAGCACCGGTCGATCGCCGTCGACGACATCAAGGGCGGTGCGACACCCGGCAGCCGGGTCAATCCCGGAGCGCTTTATCGGATCCCGGTTTTCGCGACCTTTCCATATGTGCTCAGCGGCACGGTCCTCGGGCTGGCGCAGGCCACGGTGGAGACATTCATGGCCAATGCAGGCCGGCGGATCGCCACCTATACGGCGGTGCCGCTCAGCGATTTCCCTGCTGTGCAGAGACGCATCGCCGAAGCCTCGGCGCTGGCGGATGCGGCCCGGCTGGTGATGAGCGCCAATTGCGCCGAGGTCCAGCGTCTGGCGGAAGCGCATCGGGTGCCGGACATGCTGTCAAAGGTGCGGTACCGCCGGGATGGCGCCTTCTCGGCCGAACTGTGCTCGCGCGCTGTCGATCTTCTGTACGAAGCGGGCGGGGGCGGCGCCGTCTACCTGCACCATCCGTTGCAGCGCGCCTTCCGGGACATGCACGCGGCACGGGCACACATCACCTTCAATACGGATGTGGCGGCGACGGCTTACGGGCGGGTCGCCCTCGGCCAGCCGGCCGACAATCCCACTCTCTAGGATTCCGGACATGAGCCACCCAGAAACCACGGGCCATCATCACCCGGACATCGACCCGAAGGATTTCCGCCGCGCGCTTGGCACCTTCGTGACCGGCGTGACGGTCATCACCACGCGACGACCCAATGGTGAACTGGCCGGCCTGACGGCCAATTCGTTCAGCTCCGTCTCCCTGTCGCCGCCGCTCGTGCTGTGGAGCCTTTCGCTTTTTGCCCCAAGCCTCCCGGCCTTTCAGGAATCGCCGCATTTCTCCATCAACATCCTGGCGGCGGACCAGACGCATCTGTCCCAGAAATTCTCCCGTTCGGCGCCAGACAAGTTCGAGGGCGTGGCCGTTCGAGACGGCATTGGCGGCGTGCCGCTGATCGAGGGCGCGGCCGCGAGCTTCACGTGCCGCAACGAATTTCGCTACTATGGCGGCGACCACGTGATCTTTCTTGGAGCAGTCCTGGCCTATGAGCACACGGACCGGCCGCCACTGGTCTTCGCACGCGGGCGCTACGTGGATATCCAGGAGCGGGCCGAGATCTGAAACAAATTCGGGAGAGCGCGGCGGACCGCGCTCTCCCGTCATCATGAATGGCCCTGAGGTCAGGCGGCCTTGACGCCGGACAGGAAGCTGTCGACCTCGTGGCCCAGGCTGTTGGAATGCCGGGCTAGTTCGCGCGCCGCGCTGAGCACCTGGGACGCAGCCGCGCCCGTCTCGCCAGCCCCGCGCTTCACGTCTCCGATATTGCCGGTCACCTGCTCGGTGCCGCGGGCAGCTTCCTGGACGTTGCGGGCGATCTCGGCAGTCGCCGCGCCCTGCTCCTCCATGGCGGCCGCGATGCCGACCGAGATATGAGACATCTCGCCGATGGTCCTGGTGATCTCCTGGATCGCGTCGACAGCCTGGCGGGTGGCCTGCTGCACTTCGCCGATCTGCGAACCAATCTCATCGGTGGCCTTGGAGGTTTGGTTGGCCAGTTCCTTGACCTCGGTGGCCACGACCGCAAAGCCCTTGCCGGCCTCGCCCGCCCGCGCCGCCTCGATGGTGGCGTTGAGCGCCAACAGGTTGGTCTGGGACGCGATGTTGTTGATCAGTGCAATGACGTTGCCGATCCGCTCCGCCGTGGTGCTGAGTTGCTGAACGATCATGTTGGTGCGCCGGGCGTCGTCTACGGCGCGCTCGGCGATCTGTGACGATTGCTGCACCTGAGACGCGATCTCGCGGATGGAGATAGAGAGCTCCTCGGTGGCGGCCGCCACGGTCTGCACGTTGGCGGAGGTCTGCTCCGCGGCCGATGCGACGTTGACCGACTGGCCGGTCGTCTGATCGGCAATGCTCGTCATGGACTGCGCGGTGGCCTCCATCTCAGTGGCCGAGGAGGACAGACCCTGCGTCAGGATCGACACATTGGACTCGAACTGCCTCGTGAGCTGATCGAGCATCTGCGCGCGGCGCATCTTTGCGTCATTCTCGGCTTCCTGCTCGGCCGCAAGGCGGCGCGCCTCGATGGCATTGTCCTTGAAGACCTGGAGAGCGCGAGCCAGCTGGCCAATTTCATCCTTGCGGTCGGCGCCCGTGACGCTCACGGCAAGGTCTCCGCTTGCGAGCCGCCCCATGGCGCCCGTCATGGCGCCGAGAGGACGCGTGATGCCATAGATCGCGATGGCGCCGATCAAAGCAACGGCCATTGCCAATGCGACAACCGAGGAAAGGATCAGCGTCATGGAAGTGGATGATGCCAGCGCCGCGGCGTCTGCCTTGGCAGCCTCGAGCGCGTTGCGATTGGCCTCGATCCGCTCCGCGAGAATGTCGCGCGTCTTTCTGCGGACGTCTCGCCCTTCTCCGTTGGAGATGTTGAGGGCGTTGAAGTCGTCATCCTTCATGCTGAAGGCGACGCTCTTGTCCATGAGGGTGAAATAGCTGCCGACGTTCGACTTGATCTCTTCGTTCATGGCACGGCGCGGGCGTATCCGACAGGGCAATAAGCTCATCGATATGCTGCATCGCGAGCTTCTTGTATTGCTGATACACGGCCTCGGCGCTCTTGAGCCGCTCCGGCTCGCTAGCACTGAAAAGGATGAGGTTCTTCTCCTGGATGCTGGCCTCGTTCACCTCGGCATTGATCTGCAGGATGGCGGTCAGGCGGGCGGCATCGACGTCGACGAGTTCCTGTGTATCGACCGCCATCCTGTCGAGACCCGTCTTTGCCAGAACGATCAGGCCGGCTGTAATGGCGAGGAAAACCGTGACCGGGATCGCCAGCTTCATCGAGAGCTTGAGATTATTGAGAACGCGCATTGTCTTTCAGTGGCCTGCCCGCATCGCCGCGGGAAGCGCGCGCCCCCTGACGCGACGTAACTTCAGGCTTACCGACCCTGCGAGGTCAGGGTGAAGGCAAGCTTAACGCGCGACGCCCTACCCCTCATATCTAACTGTTAAAAGCGCCGGTCGGCAGTCATCCGGCGCCTGTCGCCGCATGATCGAACCCTCGATCCCGCCTGATGGCGACTACGCCGCGTTCCGTGCAGAGAGTTCGTACGCAACGCCGATGAAGCGGTCTTCCTGCGGCGACTTCGCACGCATCATCCCTCCACGGGCGGACACGCAGATCAGGCTGCCATCGGGCCGCACGACTCGGAAGACCTCCTCGAATGGTTCGTCGCGTTCGAGCGCAGCGTCGAGCGCCGCGACGACCCGCGCCTGGTCGTCCTCATGGATCAGGGACACGAAGTGAGCCAAACCTCCCGAACCGGTTTCGAACAGCGACTGGAAAGCGCCCGACTGCGTCACGAGCATTGTTGCCGGATCGAGTTCCCAGGCGACGAGGCGAGCCGCCTCCATCACCCGC
This sequence comes from Microvirga aerophila, assembly GCF_003332305.1. Classification (GTDB taxonomy): domain Bacteria; phylum Pseudomonadota; class Alphaproteobacteria; order Rhizobiales; family Beijerinckiaceae; genus Microvirga; species Microvirga aerophila. The sequence continues at coordinate 141,308 of NZ_QOIO01000009.1, forward strand.
CGCAACTGCTCCTCGCTTGCCCGCAGCGCCTCCATGGCCCGCATGTGATCGTCGACATCCGTGACGGTGCCGATCCATTCCCTGACCGAGCCATCATCTTGCTCGATGGGGATGCCTCTCGCCAGCATCCAGCGATAGTTTCCATCCCGATGCAGGACCCGGAAGGCAGCTTCCACCTTGTCGCCGCTATTGCACCCCTCCTCCCAGAGCTGCCCTGCCCTCTCCCGGTCATCGGGATGGACAACCTGAAGCCATCCATTGCTTCTCAGCTCCGCAGCATCCTGGCCCGTCCGCTCGGTCCATCCGGTGCTGTTCGTCACGCGACCATCAGCATCCGCCCGCCACTCCACCGCGGCGCTTGCCTGCACCAAAGCGCGGTAGCGTTCCTCGCTTCGAATGAGTTCCTTGGCCTGCCGCGATCCAATCTGAAGCCTTTCGAGACTTGGGATGGTTCCGAACGCCCTATCGGGCCCGCAGGAGTTGCCGGCGTCGGCCTGGAAGCGCCTGAAAGTTGGTTCATATCGTCCGACCGGGATGTCGATCCGGACAGGCAGGTTGCAATTCGGCTGGGCGTAGATCCTGGTCAATGCCTCACGAAGGCGCTTGGCTTTCACGCGGACGATCGCATCCGTGGCCGGGTCGAAATCCTCTGGCCGGCCAAGCGCTTCCGTGGCGATCGAGTAGGACTTCAGCAGGCTGCCCCGGCCCGCCAGGCTTGTTTCGACGATATAGCCGAGGAACGCCCTCAATTGCGGAGATCGCTGGAATGGAGCCTCCAGCAGGATCCTGTGCAGTGTCGCCCTCACCTCTTCGGGGGCAATCGCATGCGTCTCCATCACTTCAATGCCGCCAATGACCAAGCAAAAATTCATTTTGGGAATGAGCCGGGCCACTTCCCTAACGTCACCTCCATATAGTCTCGATCAAGCCGGTCAAGTTGCAATGTGTTGAGACCGTTGCAGACAACGTAAACCTGGGATGCAAACAAGCTCTAGGGCACATCCTCATAAAGGCTAAGCTTGTCGATTATCACTTCACTACACAAAATCGCCCTCGTGAGGGTTCGACACATTTGAGGCCCCAACCTGACGTCGATGTCGACATAGTATGTCCGCATTACTTTACATGAACTTGCCCAAGCGCTGGAGCGTCTAGCGGGGGCATCTCCCGAAAAGCCGGGCGGCGGGCCAGCCCACTTGACAATAACATAGGTGAATGTGCTCCTTGCGCCCAAGGCTATGGTCTGGCCATGGGTAGGCCGCCCCACTCGGGTCGGAGGATGCCACCCCACCATCCCACCTCATTCAGTCGAAGGTTGCGTCGCCAGTGCCGGACCAGATGATGAACGATGATCGGCATGGTCTGCCGCAAGACATCCAGACCAGCCCTCAGGCTTCTGACCCGAAGGTCGCTCCCGAAATCAAGGATGCGATTGGTCAGGGCCTGCGCGCCATGTATGAAAGCCTAAAGGCGGAGCCTTTGCCGGATCGCCTCGTGCAATTGCTCAAGCAGCTCGACACCCAGGATCAGGATAAGGCTTCATGACCCTGACCCCTGAGTTGAAGGACGAGATGCTTCGGTCGGTGCCGCACCTGCGCGCCTTCGCGATCTCGTTGACGGGCAATATCGATCAAGCCGACGACCTCGTGCAGGAAGCCCTGACGCGCGGTCTGAGCAATCTTCATCGCTTTCAACCGGGCACGAGCATCCAGGCCTGGCTTTTCACCATCCTGCGCAATCAGTTTCACACCCATTACCGCAAGAGCCGTCGCGAAGTCGAAGACCCGGATGGCGCAATGGCAAGCCGATTGAGCAGCCTTCCGGAACAGCACGGCCATCTCGACATCCAGGACCTGCAGGTTGCCCTCGCGAAACTTCCCTTCGAGCAGCGTGAAGCGCTTCTTCTCGTTGCGGCGGAAGGCTTTAGCTACGAGGAAGCCGCGCATATCTGCGGAGCTCAACTCGGCACCATCAAGAGCCGGATCAACAGAGCCCGCAGCCGCCTGGCGGAGATCCTCGGCATCGAGAAGGCCGAGGACATCGGCTCCGACCGGGTCACCAGAGCGGCTCTCGGCACTGAATGAAGCAGCCTGCCATGTATTCCGCGAGCAACGTCCTGACCAAGCCGATGGCCGATAACGAGATCGCCTTCCAGTCATATTTCGAGCCGGATACGGTGCTCATCCTGAGCGCAGCCTACGACCGCGCCCTGGACCGGCTAGGGGAGATGCCGGACAGCATCAATGCTCCGGCCCATGTGCTTCGTCGCGAGGTCGCACGGCAGATCATCGCCGCGGCGAAAACTGGCGAGAGGGACGCCGACCGGCTCTGTGAACTGGCCCTCAGCGAATGGCGGCGACTGTCGAGAGAGGAAACGCCGGAGCAGCATCGCGGTGACGGGCCAAAAGCTGATCGAGAGCCGTGATCAAATCCTCATGAGCGCTTGGCTTTTCGAGCCACTTTGTGCACTCGAACTCCGCCGCGAATTCCTTATGGCTCCGCCCGGAATAAATGATGAACGGAATCGCTCTATTCTGTAATTCCCGGGCAAGTTCCGTGCAGGGGCCATCCTGCAGCATCGCATCGAGGATCGCAATGTCGGGGGGGCTGTTTTCCAGCCAGGCAAAGGCGTCGGAACAGCTGCCCGCAGGCCCTAAAATCGCATAACCAGCGGCCTCGAGAGCGTCCGTGATATCGAAGCCGATGATCGCATCGTCTTCCGCGACAAGCACCGTTCGCAAGTCGTATGGGCGTGACGGATCGGACATGGGTTCACTCGGAACAGGAGGTGCTCGGGCGAACCGACCACTCTGCAGGATGATGCCGGCCCTCAGACTCAACACAGCTGACGAGAACAAACGTTCCACGTTTTTCCGATGGGTGAATTTACATATGTTAGGGATTCCCCCGAAGGCTTCCATTTTTTGATGCTGCATTCCCTTGGCGTCGGGATAGAGGCTGCCGGCAGCTCCGCTCCAAATGCCCTGACAGAATTAACACAGTTTATTGCCGACCCGACGGAGCGCGGCCAGAAGCCTCGATCCGGCCAAGCATCCATCCTGGATGGCAGAATGCGCCATTTCGGAATCCAAGACATGACCAACCCACTCATCCTGAAGCTCGCGCATCGCGACCAGCTCACAGTGGAAGAGAAGCAGGCGCTCGAAACGGCGATTGCGAGGGTTCGTCATGTGGACGCCGACGAGGACATCGTCCGGGAAGGAACGCGCCCGGCCGAGAGCAATCTGCTCCTCGAGGGCTTTGCGGCCCGCTACAAAATCCTGTCCAACGGCCGAAGGCAGATCACAGCCATTCACGTGACTGGCGATTCGTCGACCTGAACAGCTTTCTCCTGAAGCAGATGGATCATGGGGTAGCGGCCCTTACCCCCTGCCGGATCGCCGTCGTCCCGCACGAGGCCCTTCAGCGGATCAGCGAGGGACAGCCTCACCTCACCCGGATGCTGTGGCTCAGCACCCTCATCGACGGCGCCATCCAACGGGAATGGCTCGTGGCCATGGGGCGCCGGTCGGCCCTGGGGCACTTCGCGCACCTCCTGTGCGAGCTGTTCCTGCGCCTGGAGTCCGTGGGGCAGACGGACGGGCAACGGTTTCGGCTGCCAATTACGCAGGTCGAATTGGGTGATACGCTTGGTCTTTCGTCCGTCCACGTCAATCGCGTGGTGCAGGAACTGCGCAGCAAGGGAATGATTACCTGGACGGGAGATGTGGTGACGATCCTGGACTGGGCCGAACTTCGCAAGGAGGCTGACTTCGATCCGACCTACCTCTACCTCAACCGGGAATCACGTTAGAGAATGGCATGGGATTGGGTCCGACAATTACGTTTCAGCCCATTTCCGTCATGACGGATGGAGGCAGCCGTGTGGGGCAGCTTGTCATGGCCGATGATCACTTGGTCGCTGTGTTCACAGTCGTTTCGGCCGCAGAGGTCGGCGAAGAAGGCACCGAAGGGGGGCTGGTTTCTCGAAGCGGGCTTTGGCCCCTGCAGCGCCATCCTGACAACCACGCCGCCGATCTTCGCCCGCATCGAGGAGGCGCAAAGCTGGGTGTACGAAAGGGTCACGCAGGAGAAGACAGCCCGCTCCTGACCCTCGGGCGAGCGGGCTGATGTTACGCTTCGCGTCAGCGGGAATAGATAGCGGAGTTTCCTCCGTGCTCCTTCACCTCGACGCTCTCGAGCCAGACCCGTCCTTTCGTTTCCTCATGAACGAAGGCTGCCACATGACCGAAAACGTGTTTGGCCGTCGCCTCGCATCCAACCGCCGGAAGCACGCGAAGATTGACCAGTCCATCGCGATGAAGAGCTTCGAAACGCGCTAGCTCCGGATCATCCTGCGCCACCAGCATGGTGTGATCGAAGAGGTCCTTGAGCCAGGCCTTCACCGGCTTGAGGCCTCCAAAATCGAAGCACCAGTTGCGTTCGTCAAGTTCGAAAGTGGCGAACACGAACTTGAACGCAAGGGCATAACCATGGATCAGCCGGCAATGCGAATGCGTTGCCCGCCATTGCCTGAAGCAGCAGGACAAGCCCTCGTTGTGATCGTAATACTTCGTCGACCGGAAGATCTCGCGGGCCTGGGGAATGGTGTCAGGCGAGATGCCGGGCATGGCGACGGGCAGGTTCATTGATATTCTCCACCGTAGGTCCGGTATTGATTATTCGTTGTTGGCGCGGTCGAGGGCGAGGCATTCCTGGAGGAACTCGCTCTTGTAGGCGGCGC
>NZ_QOIO01000090.1 GCF_003332305.1 Microvirga aerophila
GGGCGCCCTCCCCAACCGGTTTTAGACCCAGGGTGTCATGTCGACTTTGCACGCTGAGTGCCATTTCTGGATTGCACCGACAATCCCTCTCACACCAGCGCTGTTCTCAAGACGCCAATCACCTGGGTCATCCTGTAGGGCTTCGAGATGATGATCCCTCCGGGCACAGGCTGCATCTGCTCCGCATAGCCTGTCACATAGACGACGGGCAGATCCGGGAAGCGCTTGCGGAAGGCCCGGGCCACCTCCCAGCCATTGGCTCCTGGCATGCGAATGTCGGTCAGTAGGGCGTCGACGGCGATCCCAGCTTGCAGGAGTTCCAGAGCTTCCCCGCCGCCGGGCGCCTCAAAAGCTTCAAACCCGGCATCTTCCAATCCCGCCACAGCCATCTCACGGACGAAGGGATCATCTTCAACGACTAGAACTTTCATCACGTCCGCATTTGCCCGGTTCCTCGATGGTGGATGCTTGTAGCTCTGAACCCAGTTCAGTTCGATAAATGAGGTTGTGCGGATTTCGTCACTCCCCCGCAGACCTACTGCTTGAGAGGTGGCCGCGCCTTGTTCGAGGGGTTCACTGGGTCGGGGTCAGAATGGCGCACCATCGTCTCCCGGGAGGTCGCTAAGGCTTCCCAGGTTCGGGCCATTTCCAGAAGCTGCTCCCGCTGCTCTCCCAAGGGCATTTGCTTGGCGAGGACCCGGCACTCCTGGGCATGTCTCCGGTAACTTGATGCTGTTTTCATGGCTAACAAAGGGCCTCGTGACGCGGGACCATTTATGGGCCGGCGCAGCGAAACGGCAACCCCTGCTCGGGTCGGTGCGGTTCAGGATCAGCCCATTCCTCAAAGCGTCTTCCCAGAATCGAATAGCCAAGCAGGAACTTGGATCGATCCGATCTGTTGTGGGCATTAGGCTCGATCAACAAGGTCGTCGTACGATGTACCGCTACGATAATCTCGACCGTTATTGGTGCCCGATTGTAGCAACAAGCGCACTTACTTTTGTCGCTGGAATAATCGTTTCGCCTCTTTCGAAGTAAGCTTGTCTGTGGCGCGCCGAGTTCTAGGTCGCGCTCGATCATGAGGCTGCAGAACCGCCCCACCCGCTGTTCCGAGTCAATCCGGTGCAGCACCAGATGGTGCTTGATCGGGGAGCGCAGCTCGTCAGGCATGCTGGGCGCGCGGGAGGTTCATCCAGCCGCGAACGTGGTCATCGAAATAGGCATGCGTGCCGTAGCTCGCCGCGAACACGCGCCAATAGTGCGTCCCTGTCATGTCGTCAGTTTCCCAAACCCCGACCGTGACCGGATAGACTGGCGGCGCGTCCACATCCTCAAGCCAGAGGATGATCGGCGTTCCGTCGCGTGGCGCGACGCTGACCGGATACCAGATCCCGGATCTCATTTCGCACCGTCCTCTCCTAAACCGCCTCGGCTCTGCTAATTGCCCGGCGCCAGTCTGTCCAAGGCCGCTTCAAGTTTTGGGTCTGGATCAAAGGGTTTTGGAGGGGTCCTCAGCACGGCTTCAGGCAGAGGAAACATGGACGAGAAATGTGACGCTGGTAACGGAGCTAGCAACTGCGACCTTCAGCGTGCCGGGCCAGCACTCTAACTATCTAAGCGAGACGGGCGTAGCGGGGTTTGGAAACTGGAGCGGGCGAAGGGATTCGAACCCTCGACCCCAACCTTGGCAAGGTTGTGCTCTACCCCTGAGCTACACCCGCTCGCTCCGTTTCGTCAGACCAGATTGGTGGAGCCAGGCGGAATCGAACCGCCGACCTCTTGAATGCCATTCAAGCGCTCTCCCAACTGAGCTATGGCCCCGTCCCTGAAATGCCGGCGTGGTTTTGAGCAAGCTGTGCATGCCGCATCCATGGCACTGCTTCCCATATGCTTCCCAATTACACTTTCTGGGAAGCAGAAGCTGCACTTGCTACAGTTAAGTCCTTGAAAAGAATGGCGCGCCCGAAAGGATTCGAACCTCTGACCCCCAGATTCGTAGTCTGGTGCTCTATCCAGCTGAGCTACGGGCGCCTGATCGGCAGCTGCTTGCGGGAAGCAACGTTGGCCGAGGCGGGTGACTTAAAGGGTTCCTGAGCGGTTGGCAAGCCTGTTTGTGAAAAGATATGCGGTTCGGTCAAAGACCGTTCTCTGCGGAAGACCGGTCAGGAATGGCGACCTTGAAGCAGGCGCCATCCTCGGCTTCGTCCAGCGTGATCGTGCCGCCATGGAGGCGAGCCAGTTCGGCTGCGATTGACAAGCCCAAGCCCGCGCCACCCTTGCGAGCGGATCCCTGAAACGGCGTGAAAAGATCGACCCGGACGCGCTCCGGTATGCCGGGGCCATTATCCTGAACGGAGACGATCACCGCTTTCCCCTCTCGCCGCGCCGTAACCTTGATGCCTGGTCTGCCGCTCGACGACCCCGCTTGGCTCAGCGCCTGCACGGCGTTGCGCACGAGATTGACGAGGATGCGGGACAGCTGGTCCGGGTCCGCATCGACCTGAAGGTCCTCCGGGACATCGGCCTCAAAGGCGATGTCGGCTCCGGGCGCAAGATCGGTCAGGTGCCCAAGGTCGTCCACCAGGGACGCCAAAGGAAACAGCTGACGCTGTGGCAGATGTTCGCTCGCGCGTCCGTAAGCCAGGGTTGATTCGCAGAACGCGATGGCGCGGTCGAGGGTGGCCACAAGGCGCGGCGCAATCCGCTGCACCGTCCCGTCCCCGCCATCGCGGCCCCGGTCCAGCCGGTCGGTGAGCAGCTGAGCCGTCGTCAGCATGTTGCGCAGCTCGTGGTTGATCTTGCTCACCGCAAGGCCCAGCTGCGCCAGGCGGCGCTTCTGGCGCAGTTCGTCCGCGAGCGTCGTTTCCATCCGGGCCAGTGCCTGCTCCGCAAGGCCGATCTCGTCGGCCCGATCGGTAGGCCTGATCACCCGTGAGGCATCCTCGGGATCGCCCGAGAAGGCCGCTATGTTTCCTGTCAGCCGTTGCACCGGGCGCACGATCACCCATTGCAGAGTGAGGTAGACGAAAGAGGCCGTGATCAGCGAGATGAGAAGCGACAGAAGAAGGATGTTGCGCGAGAACTCGAGCATGGCGGCCCGCAAGGGACGGGGATCGAGAATCAGCTCGACGAAATCGACCCCCATGCCCTTTCCGATCACGTGCATCGGCTTTTCAGACGGGAGAACCAGGTCTTCGAACGTATCCCCGACGAGATCGAGCCATCTCACGTTTCGCAGGTCAATGCTCTTGTCGACCTCCGGCGGCACGTCGCCACCTGCAAGCAGGCTTCTTCGCCCTCCGCCTCGAAGCGCGATTGCCCTCGCCCCGACGCTGTTCAAGAGGCGCATCTCAAGTTCTTCGGAAATTCCTTCCTCGGGTGCCGCATCGAGCACGACCGCGGCAATCTGCGCTGCCGCCAGACGATCGCTCAGCCAAGTCAGACGGAAGCTTACAATAGACGGTACATAGATCAGCACTTCCGCGATCATCACGAAAAGCGCCGTCAGAAGGAGCAAGCGCGCCGAGAGGCCGAATTGGCCCGCCAAGCGCCACTTCACCGGATGCGGCTGCTCCATGTTCATTGCAGTCGTTACCCCAGGCGGCGGACCAGGCCGATGACCCGTCGCGACCACGGATTCTGGGTCAATGGCTTCAAAAACTCCACTGCCGTGCTCTTAGTCACCTCGGATAGGGATGGATAGGGATAAACCACTCCGGCCAGATCGGAAACCTTCAAGCCATGCGTCATGGCAAGAACCCAGGGCATGATCAACTCGCCGGCGCGCGGCCCGACGATGGTGCAGCCCAGGATGCGCCCACGCGGCGTGACGATGGCCTTCACATGCCCGGAGGTCGCCCTTTCGGCACGCGCCCTGTCGTTGTGGGCGAAGGACCAGCGCAGGATTCTGATGCTCTTGTGCTCGGCCCGCGCCTCGTCCTCGGTTCGCCCTACGGCGGCAAGTTCGGGATCGGTGTAGACCACGCGAGGAATAGGCGTGTCGCCGGCCTTGACCGGCAGCCCGAAGAGAGCGTTGCGGATCACGAGGCCGGCATGGTGATTGGCCACATGGGTGAAGCGGCCGCCGAGCTTTGGTCCGCTGGCGCAATCGCCGATGGCGTAGACGCGGGAGTTCGTGGTTTTCAGCCTCTGATCCACGCGAATCCCGGAACGGTCGGTCTTGATCCCAGCCGCTTCGAGACCTAAGCCGTCGGTGACGGCCTGACGACCCGTGGCTATGAGAACGTGAGTGCCGTCGATTCCGTCCCCACCCATAGCCAGCAGGATGGATACCGGCGAATTCTCGCGTCGTTCGATCCGGTCAATGGCGCACCCGGTCCTGACTTCGACGCCCTCCGACCGCAAGGCGCGTTCGACAACCGCGGCCATCTCGGGATCTTCGCCGCTGAGGAGACGCTCGCCTGCCTCGATCAGGGTGACCTCGGAGCCCAAGCGCCGGTAGGCTTGGGCGAGTTCGACGCCCGTGGCGCCGCCCCCGATCACGATGAGATGCTCAGGCTTTTCCGCCAGATCAAAAACGGTTTCATTGGTCAGATAGGGAACCTGATCAAGGCCCGGAGTGGACGGCAGGGCGGGCATGGAGCCGCTGGCGATGACGAAACGCCGGGCCTTGATCAGTCGGCCGCCCGCCGACACGGTCTGAGCATCTGTGAAGGATGCCTCCCCCTGGATGACCTGAACCCCCATGGCGGTGTAGCGCTCGATGGAATCCATCGGCGCAATAGTGCTGACGACCTCCCTTACGTGCTCACGGACTCGGGAGAAATCGACCGAGGGTCCCTCCCCTGTCCCGATGCCGAAACGCCCTGCCTGACGAAGGTCGTGCGCGTGATGCGCGGCGGCGAGCAGCGCCTTCGACGGCACGCACCCGACATTGAGACATTCTCCGCCCATCCGGTGCTTCTCGACGAGGACCACGGAAGCCCCCATGGAAACTGCGATCGACGCCACGGACAGACCGGCTGAACCGGCCCCGATGATGCAAAGATCCGGCTTGAGGGTCCCGGCGTCGCGGCTGATTTTATAGGTTTTCTTCACGCAGACATCCTCTTGCGTCGCCCTTGCCAGCGCCTGACCAGAATCGGGGCCAAAGCCAAGATTCCCAGGATGCCCAGGGCTATCATGAGACGAGGGGTCAGCAGGCTCTTGGCGCTGAGCTCTAGCGCGCAATCTCCGCCGCCGCGGCTCAGGCACTCGGCCCGGACGCGCTGTTGAGCCGCAATCACGTCATCAAGCCCTGAGCCCGCAAACGCAAACGCGAAGGAGGCGGGGATCATGCCGATCTGGGTCGCCAGGACGAAGGTTTTGAGCCGCAGACCGAAAAAGGCTGCCGCCAGATTGGTCAGCCAGAACGGCACCACGGGCATCAGGCGCAGGAAAAGCAGGTAGGAAAAGGCGTTGGTTTTGAAGCCTTCCGCGAATCGTTGGATGCGGGACCCGGCCCGCCGCAGAAGCGACTGTCCGACCGAGGTCTTGGCGATCAGGAAAATGCACGTCGCGCCAAGCGTGGCGGACATCGACGCAACGGTGCCGCCGATGGCCCAGCCGAACAGATAGCCCCCAATCGCGGTCAGGAATGCGGACGCCGGAAGCGACAGGGTGACGGCCGCCACATAGACCAGGACATAGAGGCCAAGCATCTGAAGCCAGCGGGCTTCGACCAGCTCCCGCAGACGCACTTGATAGTCGACGAAGGTTTCGAAGCTTAAGGAGCGGTGGAGCCCGGTAGCGAAGACGGCGACTACCCCGGCCAGAATGACCGCCAACGGCAAATATCGCCACAGCCTGCTTTTTTTCCCTTGTGCCTCAAGGTTTCTCTGCTCTTCCGCCACGCCTTGTCCTTGTCTTTCGCACCCATTATGTAGAGCCCGAAACGGCCAAGCCCAAACGGTCCCGCGCTTTTCGGACAACGGGCCCGATTATGTCCGGAACGCGAGAGCGGCGTTGACTTTGGCGGTTCGTTCCGTCATAAGCGCGCAAGCTGACAGCGCTCTTCATGGGCGCTGATCGTTTTTTCGAAACAGTTTCGGGGAAAACCCCAAGAAATCCAGACGGGCGCGAGCCTTTGAGCACCGCTGCCCCTATTCGACCGGAGAAGAGCCGTGAAGAGGACGTATCAACCGAGCAAGCTGGTTCGCAAGCGCCGCCATGGCTTCCGTGCGCGCATGGCGACCAAGGGTGGCCGCAAGGTCATTGCGGCTCGCCGCGCCCATGGCCGCAAGCGCCTGTCGGCGTAAGCAGCGCAAGGGTTTGCCCGGTGCGCGAATCTCGCGCAGGTTTGATCGGGCGCCTGACGAAACGACCTGACTTCGTCGCGGCGGCCTCGGGCCGCCGCTTTCATACGGAGCGGATGACGGTCCAGGGCCGTCTCCGTGAAGATGCGGGTTCCGGCCTGCGCTTTGGCCTCACGGTCACCAAGCGGGTCGGCCACGCCACCGAACGCAACCGGATCAAGCGCCGGCTTCGGACCGTATGCCAGCAGGCGGGCAAGGATTTTGCCCATATCAACGTGGATGTCGTGATCATTGGACGCCGCGACATCCTGGCCGCCGACTACGCCGTGCTCATCGACGATCTCCAGCGCGCGCTGCGAGTCGTCACCAAGCAGAAGAGCCCACGGCCCGTAGCCGGTTCCATTCCCTCCTCACCGCCCCTTAACGGCGAGCGTCGCGGACATTCCCATGCGTGAAGAAAACAGAAACCTCATCGTCGCCATCGTGCTGTCGGTGGCGGTTTTGATCGGCTGGCAATACTTCTTTGCGGCTCCGGAGGCCGAGCGGCAGCGCGTAGCCCAGCAGCAATCCACGCAGGTCAATCCCGCCGCACCGAACCAGCCTCCCTCGCCGAGCCAGGCGGGCGGACCTTCGGCTCCTGTGCCAGGTACGGTTCCAAGCGCGCCGGCGGTTCCGGTCGTCGAGTCCCGCGAGGCCGCGCTTGCGCGTTCACCGCGCGTCGCCATCGACACGCCGGCCATCGCAGGCTCCATCAACCTGCGCGGGGGCCGCATCGACGACGTGGCGTTGAGACGGTACCGCGAGACGGTCGATCCCAAGAGCCCGAACATCGTCCTGTTTTCGCCGTCCGGCAGCCAGAACCCCTATTACGCCGATTTCGGCTGGGTCGGCACGCAGGCCGGCCCCCTTCCCGGCCCGGACACGGTCTGGACGGCCGATAGAACGTCGCTGACGCCCTCGTCGCCGGTGACGCTGACCTGGGACAATGGCCAAGGCCTCGTTTTCCGCCGCTCGATCTCGGTGGACGACAAGTCCATGTTCACCGTCAAGAATGCTGTCGAGAATCGCGGCTCCGGGCCCGTGACGCTGCACCCCTACGGTCTCGTGTCCCGCCACGGCAAGCCTACGACGCTTGGCTATTACGTGCTGCACGAAGGCATGATCGGCGTTCTGGGCGACCAGGGCCTCCAGGAATACACCTACGCGAATCTCGACAAGGAAGAAGCGGCCCTGGGCCAGAACACAGTCGGCAAGGCCTGGGACGGAGTGACCGGCGGCTTCCTGGGCATCACCGACAAGTACTGGGCCGCAGCGGTCATTCCGGATCAGGCTCAAGCCTACCAGGGATCCTTCACGGCGCGGCAGGACCAGAACGGCCAAGTCTATCAGGCCAACATGCTCGGCAGCCCTCAGACGCTGCAGCCCGGCAGCACGACGGAGACGACGCAGCGCCTTTTCGCGGGCGCGAAGGAAGTTGCTGTCGTCGACGGCTATCAGGACACGCTCAACATCAAGAATTTCGATCTGCTGATCGACTGGGGCTGGTTCTACTTCATCACCAAGCCGCTGTTTAAGGTGCTCGACTTCTTCTACCGGATGTTCGGCAATTTCGGCGTCGCGATCCTGCTCGTGACCGTGGTCCTAAAGCTGATCTTCTTCCCGCTGGCCAACAAGTCCTATGCGTCCATGGCCAAGATGAAGGCGGTCCAGCCGGAAATGGCCTCGATCCGCGAGCGTTTCGCGGACGATAAGATGAAGCAGCAGCAGGCGCTGATGGAGCTCTACAAGAAGGAGAAGATCAACCCGGTGGCCGGTTGCTGGCCGGTGCTGATCCAGATCCCGGTCTTCTTCGCGCTTTACAAGGTTCTCTTCGTCACCATCGAAATGCGCCACGCGCCGTTCTTCGGCTGGATCCGCGATCTTGCGGCGCCCGATCCGACCTCGGTGTTCAATCTGTTTGGGCTCATCCCATACAACCCGGGTGCAGTGCCGGTGATCGGTCCCTTCCTGATGCTCGGGATTTGGCCGATCATCATGGGCGTCACCATGTGGCTGCAGATGAAGATGAACCCGGAGCCGCCGGATCCGGTACAGAAGCAGGTTTTCGCCTGGATGCCGGTGATCTTCACCTTCATGCTCGGCTCCTTCCCGGCCGGACTCGTGATCTACTGGGCCTGGAACAACCTTCTCTCCGTCAGCCAACAGGCCTTCATCATGAAGCGCAACGGCGTTAAGATCGAACTCTGGGACAATTTGCGCAGCACATTTGCGCGGAAAAGCCCCGCCAAAGGCTGATCGACCCGACGCGACACCGTCATCCCCGGGCTGGTCCCGGGGATTTTTGTTTGCGCAGTTGGCCCAAGGAGGATCGATGGCAGGTCCCGACCCGACAACGCCCCACCCCATGCCCGGTCATCCGCGGGTGGGCTTTCTCAAAGCTTTCGTGAACCAGCCAAACATCAAAATCGGTGACTTCACTTATTACGACGATCCGCGCGGCCCCGAAGGCTTCGTGGAGCGCTGCGTGCTGCACCACTACGACTTCATCGGCGACAAGCTCATCATTGGAAGGTTCTGCGCCCTTGCGACCGGCGTCGCTTTCATCATGAACGGCGCCAACCACGCCATGACGGGGTTTTCCACCTACCCGTTCAACATCTTCGGCCGGGGCTGGGAGGAAGGCTTCGACTGGGGAACGATCGAGGCGGGAATCAAGGGAAACACGGTCGTGGGCAACGACGTTTGGATTGGCCAGGAAGCGACGATCATGCCCGGCGTGACCATCGGCGACGGAGCGATCATCGCGGCGAAAGCCGTTGTGACCGCCGATGTGCCCCCTTATGCCATCGTCGGCGGCAATCCGGCTAGGATCGTTCGCAAGCGCTTTACCGATGGTGCGATCGCGGAGCTTCTCGCCATCCGCTGGTGGGATTGGGACGTCGAGAAGATCACGCGCAATCTCAATGCGATCCGGGGAGCGGATCTGGCCGATTTGCGAGCGGCAGCCTGATCGCTGCCGGCCGCTTTTACACGCCCATCAGTCCCTTCAGCTTGATGTGCTGAAGCAGCATGATGGTCTTTCCGTCGATGATCTTGCCCTGATCGATCATCCCCAGAGCCTCGTCGAGGGTGATCTCGAGCACCTCGATATCCTCGCCCTCGTGGGCGTCCCTGCCGCCAAGCCCGATACGATCCTCCGGCGAATATCGCGCCACGAAGAACATCAGCCGTTCGGTCACGCTGCCGGGGCTCATGAAGATATGGAAGACCGGCTCGGTGCCGCGCAGCTTGTAGCCGAGCTCCTCCTCGGCCTCGCGGCGAATGCAGGTTTCCGGATCATCCTTGTCGAGAAGCCCGGCACAGGCCTCGATGAGAGGCTCGACATGTCCGCTGACATAAGCCGGCAGCCTGAACTGCTGCACGAGCAGCACCGTGCCGCGCTCAGGATCATAGGGCAGAATCACGGCCCCGTTCCCCCGGTCGTAGGTCTGACGGACCTGCCGTTCCAGGCTGCCGTCCCGGCGCCGATAGTCGAACGTGACCCTCTTCAGCACGGCCCAGTCGTCTGAAAGAACCTCGACGGATCGGATTTGGATGGGCTCGTCGATCATAAGGAAAGCCTTGTTTGGTGGGCCTGTTCTCAGGCCGGGAACGGGGACAGGCAGCGCGCAAACCTCTGCCGCGATCGAGGATGCTGAAGTAGGAGCCTGAACGCACTCCCCTGAACTTGTAGAGCGGCACTACATTTCTGAAGAAGCCCGGCGTCCCGCGAAAGCCGGGCCGGCAGGGATCGCCTTTCGGCTCCAAGCCGTTATAAGGGGCTATGACCGAGACAAGCTCCCAAGATTTGGACCCTTTCCTGGAGATCGGCCGCAAGCTTTTTGCCGGCGAGGCGGACTTCATCTGGGCCGCAAACTCCCTGAAGAACCTGCCTCCCATGAGCAAGGTAGAGATCGCCTTCGCGGGCCGCTCCAATGTAGGGAAATCGAGCCTCGTCAATGCTTTGACCGGGCGCAACACCCTCGCCCGCACGTCTCATACGCCGGGCCGGACGCAGCAGCTCAACTTCTTCAACATTGGCCAGCGCTTCCACCTCGTGGACATGCCCGGCTATGGCTACGCCGCCGTCGAGAAGGAAAAGGTGCAGGCCTGGACCCGGCTGATCCACGATTACCTGCGCGGTCGCGCCAGCCTCGCCCGGGTCTATGTGCTCATCGATGCCAGACACGGCCTCAAGCCTGTCGACGAGGGCATTCTGGAGACCCTCGATAAAGCAGCCGTCTCCTATCAGGTCGTTCTGACGAAGGCAGATGAGCTCAAGCAAGGCGAGCTCGAAAAGTGCATCGCCGACACGGCGGGAAAGATCGCAAAACGCGCCGCGGCTTTTCCCGAAATCATGCCTACCTCGAGCCGCTCGGGCTTCGGCATTCCCGAACTTCGCGCTGGGATCGCCCGGCTCCTGAGAGAACGGGGAGCCGAATGAGCCTGCCCGAGCGCATCCTCATCGTGCTAGCCTCCCTCTCGGGCATTCTGGGTGTCGGCCTGTCGGCCGCCGCCGCGCATGTGACCGGCGGCAGCCTTGCCACGGCGGCGCAGTTCCTCCTGTTCCACGCCCCCGCCCTTCTGGCGCTTGTGGCCCTTTCGGCGGGCGGCTTCCTCCATGTCACCCTGGCGCGGCTTGCCGGCTTCGTCCTAATCCTCGGCCTCGCGCTGTTCTGCGGCGATCTCTCCCGCCGTGCATTTCAAGGCGTGCCCCTCCTGCCGATGGCGGCTCCGACCGGCGGCGTATTGCTGATGATCGGCTGGGTTCTTGTGGGCGCGGCCGGTCTCTTCGGCCGTTCGTCCTGAAGTCTCTGTTTGCAGACCTGCCGCCTTGGGCTAGAAGGCAGGCCGCTTTGCAACGTTTTTCGAGCTGGAGCCGTCTATGTCCTCTTCGCCTACGCCCGATCAGCTCCCTGATGTCCACGTCCAGGCCGAAGTGCTCGTGCAGGCTCTGCCCCATATGCAGCGCTACGACCAGCAGGTCGTGGTGATCAAGTATGGCGGCCACGCCATGGGCGACCGCGCGGCCGCGGAGGATTTCGCGGAGGATGTAGTCCTGCTCGAGCAATCGGGCATCAAGCCCATTGTGGTCCATGGCGGTGGGCCGCAGATCGGCAAGATGCTGGAAAAGCTCGGCATCAAATCCGAATTCCGGGCCGGCCTTCGGGTCACGGACGAGGCCACCGTGGAGGTGGTCGAGATGGTGCTTGCGGGCTCCATCAATAAGCAAATCGTGGGCTGGATCGGAGCCGAGGGCGGCAAGGCGGTAGGCCTGTGCGGCAAGGACGGCAACATGGTGACGGCCCGCAAGATCACCCGCACCTCCGTGGATCCCGAATCGAACATTGAGAAGGTGGTCGATCTGGGCTTTGTGGGGGAGCCCGAGAAGGTGAACCGGGAGGTTCTGGACCAGGTGCTCAGCGCCGAGCTCATTCCGGTCTTGGCCCCCGTGGCCGTGGGCCAGGATGGCCAGACCTACAACGTCAATGCCGACACCTTCGCGGGCGCCATCGCGGGCGCGATGATGTCGAAGCGCCTCCTGCTCCTGACCGATGTTCCGGGTGTTCTCGACAAGAACAAGAACCTGATCCCTGAAATGACCATCGAGGATTGCCGGCGGCTCATCGCCGACGGCACCATCACGGACGGCATGATCCCGAAGATCGAGACCTGCATCTACGCCCTGGAGCGGGGCGTCGAGGCGGTGGTCATCCTGGACGGCAAGGTCCCCCATGCGGTTCTGCTGGAACTCTTCACCGATCACGGCGCCGGAACCCTGATCCGGAGGGGCTAGAGGGTGTCTGGAAATTAAGCTGCTGCATGGGCTAATCGTTTCGTCATGAGGCGGCTCATCGCGAGATAGATCCA
>NZ_QOIO01000091.1 GCF_003332305.1 Microvirga aerophila
GCCTATGACAAGACGCTGTATCGGCAACGGCACAAGGTTGAGAACATGTTCGCCAAGCTCAAGGACTGGCGCCGGATTGCAACCCGCTATGACCGCTGCGCCCACACCTTCTTCTCGGCCATCTGCATCGCAGCGGCCGTCGCCTTCTACCTCAATTAACGAGTCCTGAGCCTAGAGGTTCTATCACGGAGATGTCCCTGCAAGCCCCGGGGAGGACGCAATCGATAATCCGCGGACGGCGGTACAAGCGAGAGGCCATACCGCCGCAGCCAGTAGGTCCGACCTTTTTCCTTGTGAGGGCAGTGTCGAACGCGAAGCTTGTGCCTCCTTGGATGCTGCTATGTTTGCCGCGATGCCGGTGAGTGTCGGTGACCTGGAACAGGCCCTTAAGGAGAGATTGAAAATAGGCCATTTCAGGGGCCTTTCCCTCATTCACGATGTCTTGCACATGAACGAGAGTGATGCATAAGCCGCAACAATTTGCCCGTATCGATGGCATAGATCCGCAAGCGACATTTGTGACTATAGTCATCAAGGAAAGGGGTGTTCTATCATTGCCCATCTTGGCGGATCGGGAGGACCAAACTAAATGATCGGCGACGTTTCCTTCATGCGTCTTAGGATCCATGAATTGAAGGGGCGCATTCGCGCGCGCCGGCGGCTTGCAGAGCAAAGCCCTGAACGAACATGGCATTTGGATTATGTCGAGGCCTACCAGGCGGAGCTACGACAGCTCCAAGGCGAATTGCAGGGTAAGGAAGCAGCCGCCTCTGGCCATCGGAGCCCAGTGCCGCAGGTCATGGCGTCAGCACGACCCGGATAGCCGCGAACTTGGCCTCTCCTGGCGAAGCGGCTGGACGTTACTCAACTCAATAAATGATTGTCCTATGCCAGAGTACCCGAGCCGTTGACCCTATAATGGGAAGGACGCCAACCCGCGATCACCCTTGCTGGCGTCCTTCCTTATCAGCGCTTGTGGGCGCCCCGTCGTCTGAACCGGCGGAGTTTTCTTTGTGCGTTAATCACTGATTAACGAAACGGGAGCAACCTTCACTTGTGCCTAGTCGGCACATTCTCCCTGGATGGTCGTACAAGCGGCCCACCTGGAGCGCCAGACTTAAAGGCGCTCTTTCTTTGTGGAGACTAACCTAGCTCAATCAAATTATTATTTGAGCACATTTACCCACTGCGGACTCTGCTCCTCAGAATATGGTCCCCGTCTCGGTGTCTGATATTCCAGTCTCGGACCTAAGTCCGTGCTTCTGAGACGAGCGTCATCAGACGTCAGTCTGATGCATCTGGGTTAGTCCTGAAATATCCTTTTCCGAAAGGGGAAGACCAAGATGGATCAGGCAGTTGCTACGCGCGTTCATGGAATGCAGATGGTGAGGCATCTCTCTTATGCCGCGCAGATTACCTTTCTGTCTGTAGCCGGGCTTGGTGTCGTTACCTCAGTCCTGAGCCTCATCATTTAGGGCTCCAGCAGAAGCAAGATGACATTGATCTGAATAAGAAACCCTCCGCTCGCGTCTCAATGGCGAGACCCGGCAGCTCATGGTGGAGGTGGTGGAGACTGGAGCGGCAAGAAGAACGACCGGCCCTCGCCTCTCCGAGACCCTGCGCCTGTGCTGTCGCCATGGCGCTGTCCTCATCATCGCAAAGCGAGATCACTTGGCCGCAACGTCGCCTTCATCTCAACCTGATGGGAAGCGGCGTCAACTTCATGGCAGTGGACTTCCCGCAGGCCTACAGGCTCACCGTCCACATCCTAGCGGCCGTGGCCGAGCATGAGGGGGAGATGATTTCCAAGCGGATAAACGACGTCCTCGCAGCTGCCAAAGCCGGGGCGCGAAGCTCGAAGGCAGCCGGGGCAAAAATTCACCTCGTGGCCAATGCTGCCCCGTGATCCACCACGGTCAAGCGCCGGGCTGCGGACATTGGGCCATTCGTGGAGGATATCCGGGCGAATGGTGCTGCCTTCCTCCGGCAGATCGCGGGTGACACTCAATGAGCGGCACATCAAGATCGCTCGCGGTGGGGAGGGCACAACCATTCAGAGAATGAGGGTACTGAACCGAACGGAGTCAGGGTTTAAGCAAAGGTCTGCAATAACTCTGACTTTCTCCTCAGGCTATGGTGCTGTCTTAACTGAGATAGGTGTCCGCTCCTCGCCATGTGAAGTAGCCCCCGAAGCGGCTGGGCGCGGCTCCTACCTCAGTTAAGTGATTTGAGCTGTGTCGGTACTACGACTGGCTCTGCCAAGATTGAGGTAATCGATGTGGCTCAGCGCCGCCGCTGGACGGCAACTGAATAGCTTTCCACCATTTAGGAGGCCTACGAGCCGGACGCCATTGTCAGCTTGGTAGCGGCGTCACCCTTTCCAGCTGTTCCACTGCCGAAAGTGGGCAGCCTCAGAAGCACTCACTGCTCCCAGTGCTCAGGGCGAGACCGTAGCAACTTCCAAATACTATGCCCTGCAGAACCAGATCATCTCTTAAACCCAAGCCCTCGTCCGATTGGTTTAGGCCGCGGCTCCAGAACGGACTAGGCCAGCTGTCCGAATAGACGGCCTGCTCCGGAACAGCCATACCAACTCAAGTCGACATGGCAGAACAACCTCATCTCCCAAGAAGAGATTGTCTGATCGTGTCCGCTGATCTTCATGAATTCTAACCGTCTCCATATTGGATGAATTAATGCCTGCTGTCGCTTCCTACACCCCGACCGGCAACGCCTATATCGACGGCGTTCTGGGTGACGTGAAATGGGACACCAGCAGCTTTAGCTACAGCTTTCCCACCAGCAGCTCTTACTACGGCAGTTCGTACGGCTCCGGTGAGAACTTCTCGAATTTTGGTGCCTTCAACACCACTCAGCAGGCAGCCACGCGGGCTGGCCTTGCGCAATATGCCTCGGTCGCCACCCTCACCTTCACGGAAATCGCCGAGACCGCGACCCAGCATGCTGACCTGCGATTTGCCATGTCAGATAAGGTGGGCACAGCCTGGGCTTATTTCCCATCGACGAATGCCTCAGGCGGCGACGCTTGGTTCAATAACTCCACGGGCCATAACGCGAATCCCCTCAAGGGTAACTACGCAAACTTCACCTTCGTCCATGAGATTGGGCACGCGCTCGGGCTGGAGCATGCGCACGAGCACTTCGTCATGCCGCAGGACCGTGACTCCATGGAGTACACGGTGATGAGCTATCGCGCCTATGCCGACGCATCAATGACCGGTTATGTCAACGAGAACTGGGGCTATGCCCAATCACTCATGATGTATGACATCGCGGCCTTGCAGCACATGTACGGCGCGAACTACACCACTAATGCTAGCAGCACGATCTATTCCTGGAGCTCGACCACTGGCGAGATGATGATCAACGGCGTCGGTCAGGGCGCGGCCGGGGCCAACCGCATCTTTCAGACCGTCTGGGACGGCGGTGGCACCGACACCTATGACTTCTCGCACTATACCACCAGCTTGAAGGTCGACCTCCAGCCGGGAGGTTGGACCACGACCTCCACCATCCAGCTTGCCAAGCTGCATTGGGACGGCTCGAAGATTGCTGCGGGCAACATTGCCAACGCGCTGCTGTCTAAAGGTGACACCCGCTCCCTGATCGAGAACGCGACGGGGGGATCCGGCAATGATACCTTAATCGGCAACCAAGCCACCAACACGCTGAAGGGGGGTGTCGGGGACGACCGTCTGAGCGGCGGCAGCGGTAACGATGTTCTGGATGGCGGGATTGGGGACGATACTGCCGTGCTCAGCGGCCAGCGCTCGCACTACAGCATCACCAAGCTCTCGGATGGCTCGACTCAAGTGGCAGACCTGCGCTCTGGCACGCCCGACGGCAGCGACACAGTGTGGGGTGTCGAGTGGTTCGAGTTCGTGGACAAGACCTATTCCCTCGCGGAACTCCAAACTGATGCCGCCCCGGCACCTCTTATCCTGTCTGATCCTGGCCTGCAAAACCTGGCGCTGACAGGGACAAACAGCAACAACAGCCTCTATGGTCAGGGCGGTGACGACAACCTCAACGGTCGGGGCGGCAACGACCGGCTCTATGGCTCGGGGGGCAACGACAAGATTATCGGCGGAACCGGCAAGGATGCCCTCGTTGGTGGAGCTGGCGCAGATGTGTTCGACTTCAACTCTCGCAAGGAGACCCTGCCGGGCGCCCGGGACACGATCAGGGATTTCCTGCGCGGGGCTGATCATATCGATCTGCGGAGCATCGACGCCAACACCCTCGTGAGTGGCAATCAGGCCTTCTCGTTCATTGGGAAATCGGGGTTCACCGGCAAGGCAGGTCAGGTGAAGTTCAGCGGCGGTGTGCTGTCGGGCGACATCAACGGCGACAAAGTGGCTGATTTTCAGATCAACATCTCAGGCCTGTCGGCGCTGTCCAAGGGGGATTTGTATCTCTGAGGTCGTGCCCAGTCTGGAAAAGACAGCACACCATTTGAGTGGGCCGCCCAAAAAGGCGGGCAGGCAGATGAAGGCTTGGCCGACCCGACGGCGTGGGTTCATTGGGTTCGTTCTGCCAAAGTCGGCTCCCGTCCGCCGCCTGCACCTGGCGCGGTGTCTATGATTTCGTCAAACATCCTTATGACCGTGTTGCGCTGAGATAAGGCGCGGCCCTCATAGCGCTCAAGTCGCTCCTCGGTCCGCAGGGGCCAGAACAGCAAGGCGGTGCTTGAGGACTTTGAGGCGGGAATGCGCTTGACTCTGGGCAGACTGGGCCGGTGCTGCGTTGCGCATTGGCCTGACTGACTGCCGCTTTTCGGGATGACAACAGGTGGGTGATTTCCCGGCCGCCTGATCGCTACCCGGCTGGAACAGTGCGCCTCCCATCATCACCAACCCGTCGGGGCCGGCGCGACAGAGCCGCGGTGATGACGGCGCCTCAACCCCGGCGGCATCCGAGAATTGAATGATTCAGACATCAGGGCTCAGATGCTGTTCGGACTAACGAACTTTCAGCGAGGGAGCCGGTTCGACGCGAAGCCAAACTGGGATTTGGGGCCACCCATCACGATCCGCGACACTGCGGCTTTCATGCCACAGACAAACGCTGCGCCGTCATGTTTTGATGCCCCCGCGCAGTCAAGAATCAAAAGATCTGGCGCTTGGGGGTCATCACCATGAATATCGCTGTCCGAGACACGGTCCTGGCCAAGGCCGTTCGCTACCAGGCGGGCGACCGGGACACACGCCCATGGGGCACCTGGGAGGTCCTGGCGACCGGCCCGGACTATGCCTTGAAGCGCATCACCGTGTTGCCGGGTCAACGGCTTTCGCTGCAGTACCATCATCATCGCGCGGAGCACTGGACCGTTGTGTCGGGACAGGCCGACGTGGAGATCGATGGCGCTGTAATGCCGTGCCGTGGCGGCGAGCACGTCTACATTCCACTGCGGACGGCGCACCGCATCCGCAACACCGGAGCCGAGCCCCTGGTTTTCATTGAGGTCCAGGTGGGCCAGCACTTGGACGAACTCGACATCGTACGGATTGAGGATGATTACGGCCGTGCGCCCGAGCAGCTGGCCGGCGCGGCATAGCGGATGGGTGTGCGCTGAGATTACGTCGGGTTGAGCTCATGAGGGGTGCGCTTGTTTGTCAGCACGTGCCCCTTTTTCTGTCATGCGGACACCAAGTCTCTGCCGATGTACCAGAGGATTGTTCCCGAGATTCTCGGCACGAGCGCGAGCACACGAGGCAGATCCGCACAATCATTTAATGCAAAGCGATCTGTAATGGTGCGCACGGATGCCTGTCGGTTTCCAGGATCGGCCTGATTCAAAGCAGCCGGTTAGTGCACCAAGGTCCGTTAGGACCGATTCAATGTCTCCGCCCGTCGTCGCAGTGACCGCACGCCTGAGACCTCTCGGCCCTGCGGCAACTGTAAGAACAAGGATGAGGCTTAGCACAGCGCCGGTAGTAAGGACGCGCCGGTTTGATCAAGGGCTCATCGTGAGAGCCTTACCTGTTGTCGAAGGAAGGCGACAGACTCAATATGCACGAGGATCATAAAACACGCGCACAACCGTCATCAGGATGATTTTGATGTCGAGCAGGATGGACCAGTTGTCGATGTAGTAGAGATCGTAGTCGACACGCTTCTTGACCTGCTCGCGGGAGCGCAGCTCTCCGCGTGCGCCATTGATCTGCGCCCATCCGGTGATGCCGGGCTTCACCCGATGCCGGGACGCGTATTCCTCAACGAGGGCATCAAGCGCCCTCCCCTCAGCGGAGGTGTGGAGGGCATGCGGGCGCGGTCCGACCACTGACATCGTGCCCTGCAGAACATTCCAGAACTGAGGCAGTTCATCGAAGCTGGTGCGCCGGATAAAGCGACCGACGCGCGTCACGCGTGGATCATCCTTGCTGGTTTGGCGTGATGCCGTCAGGTCCGTCCCCTCGACGGCCATGGACCGAAACTTCCAGACTTCGACGAGGCGGCCGTTGAAGCCCGCCCGCATCTGCTTGAACAGCACTGGGCCCGGGCTGTCCCATTTGATAGCAAGAGCTGTGAGCAGCAACACCGGCGCGGTGATCAGGAGAGCCACGCTCGCCACGACGACGTCCTCGACTCTCTTGATGACACGATCCCAGCCGACCAGCGGCGGCTCGGCCATCTGAAAGAAGGTCTGTTGGCCAAGACGGCGCAGGCGAATGATCTTCTGCACACCAACACTCGCCTGTGGCAGCACCAGCACCTCAACGGGGTGGCGCGAGAGCGCGTTCAGATGCCCCATGGCGGCCTCAACCTGAAACCAGGGCACGTTGAGAACGATCACCTGCGGATCGAGCTTTTGGATGTAGGGCCCAAGCTCCGGAATGGAGGCCAAGTCATGCGCGATGATTTTCCCGACAGCACGGATGCGATTGGCTGTTTCCAAAGCCAGCTGAGCCCCCGTGAACGTGTTCGCGCCACAGGTGATGATCAGCGCGCGCTGGAGACAGGCTCCCTTCGTGAGCTTGGCCTCAGCCACGGCTAACATCACGGCGCGCAGGGAGACCATCAGCGTCAGAGACAGGGACAGCCAGGAAAAAAACCAGACGCGCGAATAGTCGGCGGTGGTCTTTGTGGCGACGCTGATCATCGTGAGGGCAAAGAACGTGAGCAGCAGTGATGCGACAGCCCTTGGTATCGTTTGCCGCCACGAGAAGACATGCTTCGTTCGGTAGACGTTCAAGACGCGGGAGACGAGCAGGAACAGAAAGAGGCCGCCGCCGATCACCGCCAGATACGGACTGCTCGAGGTGGCACCCATGCCCTTATACGCAAGGATCGGCACGAGCCCGGTGAGAACCAAGGCAAGGATGTCGGACACGAGCACCGCCGCTGCAAAGCGATGCGCTGAGATGCGCTCTGCGTTCGGATACAGTTTATATTGGTAGGTCTTTTGTGTCGGAAGCGGCTCAAGCGCCTCCGTTTCCCTTGCCAGATACATTGCCCCATGCCCCAGCTGATGAGATCGCTGCGTTTATTTTTTGATGCGGTTCTATCCCCTGAGTTCGCCCCAGGACAGGCATCCATTTAGCGATATATAGCCGAGTCGTGGGGTGCGTCGCTATAGAAGTTTCATCCTACTGAGGCTGTGAGGTGCGACCTTTTCTCCAGCGTTACCCAGCGTGGTGTCCTGGCCAGAGGTCGGCCTTCACACGAGAGCCATTCAATATCACCCAAGCTGCCATTCGCCGCTGGAGCTTCAGTGGGATGAGCATAGGTGACCCATGCGAGTTGCATGGACAGAGATTGGCTCGACAACAGCATCGTATTCTGAGATAGCCGATCGTGCATGCTGTCCAAAATCCTCATTGCCATCGTCTTTGCAGCGGTCTCAGCGTATGGTGTCCTGCTGTCGTGGGGGACGGTCGCGCTGGACAGCGTTGGAGCGCGTGCGATCGAGGCTTCCGGGGATGCGGCAGCCGATGGTTTGAGCTTGTCTCGGCAACTCGCTCCGTGGCTGTCGGTCCCAGGCCTCCAGGCCATGGCCCGGCAGGTGGACATCCAGCTTGCCGCTGGGGGAAGCTTCGACGAACTCCAGAACAAGGTTGAGCAGTCCCTCAGGCTGACCCCGGCCGCGTCTGCTGATTGGTTGCTGCTGGCTCAGATCAAACTGGCCCGGGGGAGCCACCACTGGCCGTCAATCAGGCGTTGGAATACTCGATTGTCACAGGCCGCTATGAACTGGCCCCGATGATCGGCCGCGTCGGCCTTGCGATCATGGCTTGGACCACGTTGACGCCGGAGTTGCAGCGCCAGCTCGTGGGTGAATTCAGCCACATCGGCGGCCGCCTCAACGGCAAGCAGATGGAAGCCTTCAAGTCTCGGATTGCGGCGCTGCCGGAATCCGATCGCATAGTGATCGCGGAGCGGCTCAGGGATCGCTACAGTGCCCCAACTCCAGGTTGGGTGAAATCTCTCGGCCTTGAGGTGGAGGCTGGCAGGCAGTAGAGCAGCCGAACGAAGAGACGTTTGTATGAGCGTCTGCCGTAACGGCTTGGTCCACATCGTCACCCCCTGCAGTCGCAAGGAATGGGCCGTGCACCTGACGGCGAGGGCTACTGGCCGTAAACATCCCGGCTGAGGTGGAACGAGCGATCCAGTGGCCTTGGCGGGCAAGATCACTGCCAGCAGGATCGAGAGACAGGGCAAAACATCAAAGATCTGAAATTCAACCCCATGCAAAGGCCGTCTGCGCGGCCTCCTGACAACAGCATCAGCCCTGATGAGCAGGCTATGCCATCATGGGCCAGCTCCTCTGCAGACGAAGCTTCCCAGCAGGACAGGTAGAGGCAATGACAAAGTATCCCTTGATCAATTTTGATCGGGAAAGGCGATACGGTCAGATCCGATGCAGGCAGCGGTACATCATCTGCCCTCAGGTACCGGAAAGACAAAAGCCGGGGTTCGCCGACTGACCCTGCGAGCGCTTTGGTTTTCAAGTCCTCTTACACCTTAGCCCAGTTCTCAACCTTGAGGCCATCAACTCTTTGGAATTCGCTCTCGTTGTTGGTGACAAGGGTCAACCCAAGACTTTTGGCGTGAGCAGCAATCCAAAGGTCGCTCTTGCCGATCAGCTCACCTCGTATGGCAAGGTCGCTCCGGATGATGCCGTAGGCGTTCCCTATCTTTATGGCGATTGGCAATACTGGGATCAATGCAGTGAGCGCGTTCAGGACCGACATGGCTTTGGCGGGATCAGGGCTCTTGTGAACCCCATAGACGAGTTCACCATAGGTGATAACCGAGAGTGCTGTTGAGCCCGGAGCGAAATCACTGAACCGGCCTAGGACGCTCCCGGCGAATGTAGATGCAGATGTTTGTGTCCAAGAGATAGCCCGGTTGGATGATCAAAGTCCTTCGCGCTCTTGGGGCGGGGTATCGTCGCGGTCGACATCAGGGAAAACACAGAGAAGATCGAAGGCCCGAGCCGATTTTTCAGACTTCTTACGCCAGACGATGTCATCGCCACGGCAGAAGATTTCAACCTCATCGCTGGCGAGGCGAAACTGCTTGGGAAACCGGACCGCTTGACTGTTGCCAAACCGGAAGACCTTGGCCGTAACCATTTGCACTTCCGTACATACAGCAATGTATATACGGAGATTTGGCGAGGACTTCAAGCTGTTGTTTGGGGACTGTGGGAGATCATGGCTCCGCTCACCTCCGGGCGTTGTGATGAGCCAAGCACGCTTCTTCACTTCATGTGCCGTTCAAGCCAACCGAGAAGGTTTCTAAAAGCGGGAGACATGTTCGTGTCCGACTGTTTTAGAACCGTCTGATGGCCGCTGTCCTCCACAGTGATCGTGTAGCTCATCATGTCCCGAGCGCGCCCAAGGCCAACTCCCGTGGCAGCCGCTGTAGCTTTTGCCGTCTCGACGAGCCTCGCCAATTCCTGCGCGGCGGGAGGCGGCAGAGTGTCGGCTTCCAGGACACGAGGAGCACGGCCGAGAAGCATCCCGGCCGTCTGCCCGCCATACTTTGCCAAACTAATCTTCATCACACGCCTGACACCCTGGGCATTCCCAAAGCCGGTTACGAGTTTGCCAATCGTCCTAGTTTCGCATTAGCTGGTCGGCCTCGAGGTCCCCCTGCCTCTGATGGAGTTCTGTCTCCTTTCAGGGCACTGACCTCCTTGGAAAGTGCGTGGACTTGGGCCGACAACGTTTCCATTTGTCTCGATAAGGCGGCCAGAGCGCCGCCGTCGTAGCCGGCCTCCTCGCCCACGAGAAGATCACCCTTGCGGCGCTGGCCGGGGCGCCGTCTAGCAGCAGTGCGGCTGATCCGAATGCCGACCTGTCGCCATGCGTCCTGCACGGCCTGCTGCTCGATGCTGCCCGCCCCGTATAAATCCTCTGCCATCAGATACGTCCTGTCGGCAAATTCCTGAAACTCAGTTGTCGGGCCTGAGGCTCGAAGAGCCTCGTACCAAATGAGGCCCGGTGCTTCCCAAGCATATCCCCCAATTCCTGTGGCCGTTAAATGGAAGGCCTTGTTGGGAATGCCCGAGTTGATGTGCACCCCGCCCCAGTCGCCCTCCTCGGTATCGGGCAGTTGGACGAACTTGCTCATGCGATCCGGCTGCGGATCCTTGCCGAAAGTATCGTTGTCGTAGGCTGTTCCAGGGGCTTTCATGGAGCGGAGGGCGTCTGCGTCGACGCCTGGCGTGAAGACTTCGGCTCCGATGAGCCAATCGGCTTGGTCCGCTGTTTGCCCAAGCGACCAGTGTTTCACCAGCGATCCGAACACGTCCGACATCGACTCATTGAGAGCGCCTGACTGAAGATGGTACTCCAGCCCGGCCACATGTTCGGTCACCCCATGAGCGAGTTCATGGGCGATCACGTCAAGGGAGCTGGTAAAGTCGGTGAACACAACACCATCGCCGTCACCGAACACCATCTGTTGCCCGTCCCAGAACGCGTTGTTGTAGCTCGTATCGAAGTGGACGTACCCGTCCAGGCGCATCCCTCTGTCATCGATGGAATTTCGGTTCAGCACCTCACGATAGAACTGGCGGGTGGTTCCCAGGCCCTCAAATGCGCGTGTGACGGACGTGTCCCTCGACGCTTCACCCTGCTCCGTTTGGACCAGCACAGCGCCGGCGATCCTGGCCCTGTTCTCACAATCGAAGATGCTCCGGCGCCCATCCGTGGGGGCGGCCGAGAGACCGATGCCGAAGGTCGCCCGGAGCGAACGTTGGCCCCGCAACCGCGCCGAATTCAAGAGGGTGTTCATCGCGGCTTGGCGAACCTCCCTGCTCTCGCTCTCGAGCAGTCTCCGAAGAAGATGTGGAGGAATGATGCAATTGAGACAGCGGCAGGTCCGGGTCATAGGACACCTCCAGCTAAGTAACTTATGCAAAATTCACGTACTGATACACGTTTGACACGTGCCTAACTGCAGATAAAATCACGGCCTGAATGCTACGTTGCTTGAATATATCACTACCTGAAGTGCAACGGAATCTACCACTATCGGGGTGCCATCTATAAACGTCGAGAGAATAGATTCATTTCGAGCGAGCGCAATCGTGCACCGCGTGCTCGAAGCCTTATGCTATCATCAAAGTAATCGGGTAAAACCTGCTCGCATGAATAATTGGTCGATTACAGGCTGAGGTGGTGTAACGATGCGGATAGCGATGATTGGGGCTGGCTATGTGGGCCTCGTATCGGGAGCCTGCTTTGCGGATTTCGGGCATGCGGTGTGCTGCGTCGACAAGGAGCCGGCCAAGATCGACGCGCTGAA
>NZ_QOIO01000092.1 GCF_003332305.1 Microvirga aerophila
ACCGCAAGCATCATGCCCGATAATGGTCAGGTCGAGCGCATGAACCGCACGATCAAGGACGCGACTGTCCGGCGCTATTACTACGACATCCATGATCAGCTGGGCGCCACCTCAGCGACTTCCTCGCCGCTTACAACTTCGCCCGAAGGCTCAAGACCCTGCGCGGCCTCACCCCCTACGAGTACATCTGCAAGATCTGGACAACTGAGCCCCAACGCTTCAGGCTCGATCCGCTCCACCAAATGCCGAGACCAAACATTTAGTCATAGTCAAAACAGTACTCTCACTACTCAGCTATGTGGGAGAACCTCTCTGCGCATTTCAGGCGCACGATGTTGCCGAAACGCAGGAATAATACACAGGATCGCTCATGTATGCTCTTATCTCAGCTTTTAGGAACTCCTTGCGCGGGCTGCTAGCCGTCGCGCGGTCCGAACGTGCGGTGCAGCAAGAACTGTTACTACTTATTGCAGCAGTGCCCGCGGCTCTCTGGCTGTCACCGAATACCTGGGTGCGTGTCAGCCTGGTTGGCGCGATCATGCTTGTACTCGGAGTCGAGTTCCTCAACACAGCAATCGAGAAGCTCTGCGACCACGTAAATCCCGGATATAATCAGGATATCGGTTTCATCAAAGATGCAGGTTCCGCAGCAGTATTGTTTGTCATAGTTCTTGCAGCACTGATATGGGGCGCTGCGGCCTTCGAGGCTCTACGCTAAACAACTACATACGGGTTCAGTGTTCTACATGCAAATTCGGAGCAGCGGAATACCTACCCATTCCATCACCTCCCTGCGGAACGGTGAAATCTAATCTGATGATTTGTAGTAGTCCTTTTCTGATCTGAGAGTTGGCGTGCGAAGGTAGGTCGTGCTCATCTGTCGGATGGTCTTCAAGGGGTGATCATCGTCTCCTTTGCCGGCGGCACCGCATCGAAGAATGTCTGCAAGGGTGTTTTTCCAAAGCACCACAACAGTACGACATCCCCAAAAAGGCCGCTATGGCTTTTCGCCAAACAAGGAAGTCGATGGTCAGAGTGAGCGATAGAAGCGGCCGAACCTCTGGTCGACGTCATCCCAGCCGATGAGCGCAGCCAGCCAGAACAGTTCGTGGCAAAAATCGAGGATCCGGTCGAGACGAATGCGGTAGAGGTCGCCAGTGTCGGCTTGGGGTCCCGAGGCAAAACACCAGCTTTTGGCAGGTCAGTCTCCAGGAATCGGAATATTGTTATGTTTCGCGAATATGACTAACCCACTCCTTTAGATACTTAAGACCAGTAATCATCGACAACTGGCTCTACTGGGAGTAACTTGGTCTTTGGTCTATGACTGCAACCGAGCATGAGACCGGAAGGGGGTCTGGGAGGCACGTGCCTTCTCCTACAGACCCTCTTCTTGTTTCTGAGCCTGTGGTTCTGCTGCCAGTTATCGGAAGCCTTCGGACACCGCACAGTGAGGTCCTAACCGCTGAGTCAGGAGGCAGACCAATGCCTCATGAAGCCAAAATCCCAGGCCAGGTTGAGGGGCTCCGTCTGCCCCCACGGGCTTGGAAGGTGCTACAGAGAGAGCACATCACGAACATTGACCAGCTCATAGCCGCGGCGTATCGGATCGACCAGTTCTCGGGCATTGGGACAAAGACGGCACACGTGATTAGAGAAGAGCTCGTCCGTGTAATATCCCTCAAGGAACAGCCGCCCAAACATCCCTCATAGAAGTAAGTCACTGGCACACATTTCGTGGCTGGAGGGATTTGGCTGATGGGTGACGATAAGGGTCTAGACCTCGATCAGCTCCTGGGCACCCTGAGTGGTGCTCTGGCAGAGCCGGAAGGTAAGCCTGGCCCTGAGCTAAATCTGGTGACTCGACCAGAGATGTATATTCCGGACACCATCGAGGTATACCATGGGGAAACGTACTGGACTATTTTTTGCGAATACCATTCGGGTTTCTGTGGCAACCCTTCGCAACTGGGAGCGGGGACATCAGTCTCCTCAGGGGCCCGCTAGGGCCTGTTAGCGTCTGAGAGCGTTGCTGTCCTTTGAGAGAAGGGCATGATGATGCTGACGGACGCGCAATGGATGATGTTGGAGCCCCTCGTCGAAGCGGGCCGGCCCCATGCCAAAGTGCCCCCATCCCATCTCCGGCGCACCATGAGCGCCATTCTGTGGCGGCATGAGAATGGGGCCAAGTGGAGGGCTCTGCCTGCTGACCTTGGGCCCTGGTGGATGGCCGCTCAGACCTTCATCCGTTGGGCTCGCTTGGGTGTGTGGGAGCGCCTGCTGAGCCTCGTGCAGGAGCGCGGTGTCCAGCTTGGAATGACGTTCCTGGACGGCACAAATGTCCGCGCTCATCAGAAAGCGGCGGGTGCGGCACGAAAGGGGGCTCTCAAGCTCAACGAGACCATCGTCAGGCGCTTGGCCGGTCTCGTGGCGGCTATGGCACCAAGGCTTGCGTGATTGCCGACAGTCTGGGACGGGCAATCGCTTTCCGCATCGCACCTGGTCAGGCCCATGAACTGCCTGAGGCCATTCCGCTCCTGGAAAAGCTACCGGGCGTGCCCGCTTGGGTGGTGGCCGATCGCGGCTACACCAGTCATACCTTCCGCGCGTACATCTGGAGCATAGGAGCCAGACCAGCGATCCCGCCACAGCGCCACGAGGCGCCGGTCGCCTGTCCGGACTGGATCTACAACAACCGCAATGTCGTCGAACGTCTCTGGGCCAGATTGAAGGAGTGGCGAGCCGTTGCAACCCGCTACGAGAAGACTGCATGCTCCTTCATGGGTGTGCTTTGTCTCGCGGCTGCCATCGATTGGATCAGGCACTAACACGCCCTAGGGGTTCTCCTGGCGTTGCTGGAGAGGAATCCACAGATCTTGGAGGAAACCCTTGTATATATTGATGGGGCAAAGCTGCCGGTTTTGTCGCAAACTCGAATTATAGGCATTTTTCGGCGCCATCTTGTGTCATGGAAACGGCACTAAATCGTTGATTTTAAAGCGCTAACTGTCGCTGACCCGTTAGTATAGGCAAGTAAAAATCGAGATTGCGATAGAACCCACCGGTGAGGTCAATGCGTGCATAGTCGGCGCCGTGCAACAAAGCCACTGGGATTGGCACCCTCTCTTCAACAACTTGATAGTGCCCACGAGCGATCCTTAGGCTTGGCGGCCCGGCTGCCAGTGGTTCGATACGCCGCAACGAGACAGACTACGAAGGCGACCGATGCCTCAAAGTGGAGGCGGCGGCATGGCAGGGGTGACCGTCGCGACGAAGTGCGCCACCCGTCTGCAGGGACCCAGGGAGTAGGACTTGGTCATTGCCCATCTCCTCCAAAGAAGAGGGCCCAAAATCAATGAATCCACGAGGCTTATACGCCGCATAGTCCGAGATTGAGCCAGAGCTGTCGTTGCTCTAGTAATAATCTCTAGAAAAGATAACTAATAAAACCGTCCGCAGAAGAATTTGAAAGTCGAGAAGCAAACTACGATTTTTAATATACCAAATATCGTGTTTCACACGATTGGTTATCTCGTCTATGTTTTTGATTTCACCGCGACACCCGTTTATTTGTGCCCAGCCCGTCATCCCTGGCCTAACACTTTGCCGAAGTACATAATTTGGAATCGCTTCGCAATAGTACTGATCTTGTACCACTGCGTGGGGGCGCGGCCCGACCAATGACATTTCTCCTCGTACGACATTGATCAATTGCGGAAGCTCATCGATACTAGTTCGCCGAATCCAATAGCCGAACTGCGTTACTCTCACGTCATCTTTTTTTGCTGAGGACACATGCGCGCCGTCCTCGAGTACATACATGCTTCTGAACTTATAGATCTTAAATATTTTCCCTTTAAATCCCACCCTGCGTTGCGCAAATATAGTCGGGCCCGAACTCTCCAGCTTTAACGTAGTTGCTATGATCATGAGCAAAGGGCTGAGAATTATCAAGAAAAGTATAGCGACTGTAACATCCAGACCACGCTTGAGATACAAGCTGCTCTGGTTTATATCGCGATGAGCAAAGTTTTTATCTTGCTGGCGCTCAATGTAAGCCCCGCCAAATTGGCACTCGGCATGGTGCTGGTGAGCTCTTTGGCGTCCTCTTGTTGATATGCGATCCCATAGGATCTTATAAGACGCGCCACCCATAACAATTTCCTTTGACGGACAAACATCCAAGAAGCGATCTTGATATGGCTAGATACGTAACATAAAATCGAGAAAGCACGCCCACATAGGAGAATAGTCAAAAATGCCAAGGGCTGCTCTAGCGACTTAGCAACAATTGCAATTGTCTGTTCAGTTTTTGGCTGCGTGTGTTTATATTATTCGAACGTTTGAGCCCGACTGACAATTTCCATTTAGGATTAGCTGATTCATGATTTTTATCTGGGAATAACCCTAGGTGGTTACGAGCCGGTTCGAGGGAAATTTGGGTCTTTGCAGGCGGTTGTGATTCACTGATCAGCGCTGATTTGCGGAGGCGCCGATGTGGACAGCCGACAGCCGGATTTACTACGACCGCTCGGATCTGCGCTACCCGAGTGACCTGACGGACGCCGAATGATATCTGGTCTGGCCGTTTCTTCTCAGCAACATCAAAGCTGGCTCCGACCCGCGGCGGATGCGCGAGATCCTCAACGCGGTTCTCTACTTTCTGAGCACCGACTGCCAATGGCGGGCTCTGCCCAAAGACCTGCCGCCGCGCAGCATCGGGCACGGCTGGTTCGTGCGCTGGCATTGTGATGGTGTGCTCGACCACATGCACGTCGCGCTCTATCAGCAGGTCCGTGAGCTCGAGGGTCGCCACGCCAGCCCCACCGCCGCCATCGTCGACAGCCAAAGCGTCAGGAGCGCTGAAAAAGGGGGAAGCGCATCGACCTGATCGGCTGCAATATGGCCAAGAAGATCACAAGAAGATCAAGGGTAAGAAAAGGCACCTCATCGTCGACACGCTGGGCCTGATGCTCGGCATGGATGTGACGCCAGCCGACGTGCAGGACCGCGACGGCTTTCTGCCGCTTCTGAAGAGGGTGCGACACCTGTTCGTGTTCCTGGAGCGCCTGTTTGCTGATGGCGCCTACAGCGGCATGGAAACAGCCGCGGCGGCGAAGCGGATCGGCAAGGTGAGCCTGGAGATCGTCAAACGCTCAGATGCAGCCAAAGGCTTCGTGGTGCTGCCGAAGCAGTGGATCGTGGAAAAATCGTTCGGGGGCGCGGCCGCTGCCGCCGCTTGGCCAAGGATTGTGAAAACCTCACCCGCACTCAGTTGGCTTTTGTGCAACTTGTCATGATCCGCAGGATCGCAAGGCTTTGTCAAACCTCATGAACAACTCAGACCGACTCTAAGCTCGACTTTGGCCATTTTGGCGGGTGAATTGGGAGCACGAGGCGGCGAAGCGAACGATGCGGTAGGCTGGCAGCGTTTCCGCCAAGAGACGCCGCCATGCCGGATCTGCCCGCCCGCTTCGCCGCGATCATTGTAGCCTTTGCCTCGCTTTTTCGCCACCGAACTTGGCTCCATGCCGAGATCCTGCTCATTGGAGCCATCCTGGCTCCCGGCAAGCGCACAGTGACCAGCCTGCTGCGCATCACCGGCCTTAGCGGCGAGAGGCACTTCGTCAACTACCATCGCGTGCTCAATCGCGCACGATGGAACAGCCGCCGCGCCGCTCACCTGCTCCTTGGATTGCTAATCAACACTTTTGTACCGGCTGGTCCGGTGATCCTCGGTCTCGACGACACCATTGAGCGCCGCCGCGGCAAGTGCATTGCAGCCAAAGGCATCTACCGCGATCCGGTGCGCTCGTCCGATGCCCACTTTGTCAAAGCTTCAGGCCTACGCTGGATCAGCCTCATGCTCCTGGCTCCAATCCCATGGGCCGCCCGCACCTGGGCCTTGCCGTTCCTGACTGCCCTGGCGCCCTCCGAGCGGTACTGCCATGAGCATGGAAAACGGCACAAGAAGTTGACTGACTGGGCCCGGCAGATGGTGCTGCAGGCTCGCCGCTGGCTGCCCGAGCGCGAGCTGGTCCTGGTGGCTGACATGGGCTTTGCTGCCCTGGAGCTGCTGGCAGCCTTGTCCTGCCGTGGCGTCATCTGCATTACGCGTCTACGGCTGGATGCTGCCCTCTATGAGCCGGCTCCGCCACGTCATCCTGGGACAAAGGGCCGCCCGCGCAGCAAAGGAGCGCGCCTGCCGAACCTCACTGAGGTGCTGAAGCGGACGAGCACACGCTGGCGACGGGTCACAGTGCCGGGCTGGTATGGTGAAGGGGACCGGACGATTGAGTTCTGCTCCGCCACCGCGGTGTGGTGCCATAGTGGAAAGCCCGTCGTGCTGATCCGCTGGGTGCTGGTGCGCGATCCGCTCGGGCGCTTCTCGCCGCAGGCCCTGCTGTGCACCGTTCCCGCGCGGGATCCCCTGCAGATCATCCGCTGGTTCATCCTGCGCTGGCAGGTCGAGGTCACGTTCCAGGAGGCTCGCGCTCATCTGGGTGTCGAGACCCAGCGGCAATGGTCAGATCGCGCGGTGTCCCGCACCACGCCCTGCTTGTTCGGGCTGTTCTCGATCGTAACCCTTCTGGCTGCCCAACTCAGTCAGCGCGTCCGCACGGCTGTTCTGGTCGACAGCTGGTACCGCAAGTCTCATCCGACGTTTGCGGATGCTCTGGCTGCGGTGCGGCAGGCCATCTGGCGCGAAACCGGTTTACTCACGTCCCGGCACCGGCACAAAATGCCAAAACCCTCACAGGCCCTTCAACGATGCTTGATTTACGCGCTCTGCCGAGCCGCCTGATTGGCCAAAGTCGAGCTGAGAGCCTGTCCCGAAGAGGGTTGAGTGGCCGAGGCCACTATGATTCCAGGAGGGTGCTGAAGCCTGACCTGGAACCGCAATGTGGACCCGACCACCCGGCGGCAGTATAGCCGCGACGGCTTGCGATACGAAACCGATTTGACCGATGCCGAGTGGGCGCTGATTGCGCCGCTCCTGCCCGAGCCGCACGCCTGCGGACGACCCCGGCGCTGGTCCTGGCGCGAGATCCTCAACGGTATCTTCTACGTGCTGCGCGGTGGCATTGCCTGGCGGCTATTGCCCTCTGATCTGCCACCCAAGAGCACGGTCTTCCGCTGGTTTAGCTTGTGCCGGGACACCGGTCTGTTCGAGACCATCAATCATCTGCTGGTCATGGCGGATCGCGAGCGGGTCGGGCAGGAAGTCTCGCCCACCGCCGCTGTGCTCGACAGCCAGAGCGTGAAGACGACCGAGAGCGGGGGCTCAAGAGGCTATGATGCCGGCAAGAAGGTCAAAGGCCGCAAGCGTCAGGTGATGGTGGACACCGACGGGCGTGGTCTGATCCTGGAGCCCCAGCCGGCGGACGTCCAGGACCGGGACGGGGCCTGTGTGGTTCTGCGCCTGTCGCGGCGCGCCTTCCCGTTCATCGCCCAGGCCTTTGCCGACAGCGGCTATGCCGGAGAGGCTCCCACCAAGGCGACCTTGATCCGCATCGAGATCGTCAAGAAGCCGCCCGATCAGGTTGGCTTTGCGGTGCACCCACGCCGCTGGGTGGTTGAAAGATTCTTCGCGTGGATCAGTCGCAACCGGCGGCTCTGGAAGGATCCGGAGGCGACGCTCACCTCAGCCCGCGCGTTCCTCTACGGCGCTTCCGTCATGCTCCTCGTCCGCCGCTTGGGACGGAGCTCATGATTTACGAGACGGACTCTAAATCTTTCCAGGGTAATGGTCTTTGAAAAGGTGCGTTTCTATGATGAGCCGCGATTTACGAGGGTAATAGCGTGAACAGATCAGAATAGATCACGTGAATTCGCTGCCGGGTTGTGTAGAACCCAAGATAAGTGTATCATTATTTGGCGATAAACCTGATAGTCTCTCGAATCATAATCTGATACCAAGCCCTGGTGATCAAGAACCTTTGGGCCCACTCGCGCAGGCCGATGGACATGATGGTCTAGAGCTGATCGATCAGCTTGATCGAGGCCGCGCAGCAGTGATCGAGCGCCTTCGGCATCCTGGATGTCGGCTGGCGTGAGGTTGACCATCAGCAGGCGCCCGTCCGTGTCGACCGCGATGTGCCGCTTGCGGCCATCACCTTCTCGGCGGCATCGTAACCGCCTCCGCCCGGGTCGCAGGAGCTTCGACCATCTGGCTGTCGATCACGCCAGCCGTCGGGTTCGCTTGCCGGCCTGAGCGCTCCCGATCCAGCATGAGGGCGACATCGTGCAGGGTCTGGAACAGCAGACGCCGCACGAAGCACCGGAACCACCAGTACACGGTTTGCCAGAGGCCGAACTCATGCGGCAGCATGCGCCAGCCGCAGCCGGTCTGGACGAGATAGCGGATGACGTAGAGGATCTCACGCAGGTTCATCTTGGGCTTGCGTCCGCGCCAGGCGGGTTGGCGAAGAATGAGGCGGATCCGCTCCCATTCCTCATCGGTCAGGTCGGTTGGGTAGCAGCGACGTTCAGAAGCCTTCTGGCGCTCGCGATGCTCTTTCGCTCACATCCGGCTCATGTGGACCCGACACTACCCCAATCCGACCCACTGCAACATTCTCAAACAGGCACTCCGAACTGGGCGCGGCCCCTTTCTATGTGCCGTGGCACACACGCAGCCACGGAACGTTTACCTTGGCCGTTGCATGATGCTTGCACCGGGCGCGTGGCATAACAGCCCGATCATGAAGCTCAATGCCAGTTTCTGCCGAGCTGGGATAGGAGCAGCGCCCTTGTCGAGGGCCATGACTCCTCTCGGTTTGGGCTTATTGCGCGCGAGGCGTCTGCTTCTGCCCTGCGTTGCATCACCTCGATCCCGCCTCGCCCACGCAATTCTCTCTTTCTGGCCGGGATTCTATCGGAAGGGCGCGCCGGTGCGCCGTCGGGGCCGGCGGCGCGGCTGGGTATGCGAAATACCCTTGACCATGGGCTCCTCTCTGCCCTCCCGCAGGTAGCCCATGGTCAAGCCCGACGGAAGCCGGGAGGCCTCCGTCGGGCCGCCCGGTCTCGCGCAAGGCTAACTCTTGTCTCGCCCTTGTCTCGCGGTTCATGACGCACACTTTGTCAGGTGCGAAACTCCCTCTTTCTGGCCGGTACGGTCCGTCGCAAGAGAGGGTCGGTTAGCCCCTCCGCGCTCTGCGCGGGGACGAGAAGTGGATTAGTATCAGCATCAGCCATGGGTCTTCTATGGTCCCCGATCTCCCCCATGGTCAGGCCTAGCAGGCTCCCTCTTGCCGCCCGCCGGGCCGCCCATTCGCGAGTTGGACACAGCTTTGAGGGGAGAGCCATCATGACTCTTCAAGAGTTTCTGGCCCTATACCACGAACTTCCAGACGGAAAAGGCGTGCTCGCGTTCATCCTTGCGCTCGTCCTTGCGCGCGCATTAATAGGCATTGCGAAGTCAGGAGGAGCCACTCATTGAATTTCATCTCCTGCTTTTGTTTTGGCTGCGCCGGTGAAGTGTTAGACGAAGTGAAAGAGGTGGGCGTTGCAGACCGACTCGGCGGTCGGCCCTGTAGCATTACCTGCCAGAGACACAATCAGTAGCGCGCTTCGCGGCCATGATTGCCACTATAACTTGCGGCTTAACAGGTTAACGCGACAGCGCCCGAAGACGGGCACCTCATCAGCCTTTCTTCTAGCGGCTCAGCGGGAAGCTTCTAGATGAGGCCCGAATAGCCTCCTGTATGTGCCTAGTGTTGCCGCTCCTCATTCGTTTGAACCATTCACCCTGTTAGTTAAGATAGGATAGGGCTCTCCTGCATCCCGAGAGGGCCTGATGGCCCCGCTAACCAAGTTTGACCAGCAACGGTGGCACAGACGATACGGTCTACAGGGGCAGCAATAGGTCCTTCCAGTCTGCGTGAGCGAGCTCGGGTCACAGGCAGTTCATGCTGGGAGTACTCGCCGCCATAGAACCAATACCAGTATGGGCCCATAACCTAGCATTACAGTTGCGCCCTCGGCTTGCGATGTGAGATTTGCGCCATCGCCTGATGCGCGCGTCGCCAAACGGACCAGGCCATCACGAAAGCCGGCTCGATCCGGTGTTGCTGGAGGCGGGTGGCCACGCGGCGGATTTCCTGGACAGACCAGCGTACCAGCGCTGCAGCCTGGCCGCGTCGCTTCTTTTTGGGGGAGCTCAGGCTGTTGGCGCGCTGGCGCACCACCGCCATCATGGCAAACGCCAGCATCACCAGCGACACATGTTGATGCCACCCGTGCCAAGAGCGTGTCTCATTGTGCGTCAGCCCCAACTCCGTTTTGGCGGTCTCGAACGCATCCTCGATCGCCCAGCACTGGCCTTCCACCCGCACCAGCGTGTCGATCGGCGTGCCGGCCGGGCACCAGGTCGAGAAGAACGCCAGGTCCCCATCGGAGAGGCTGCGCCGGATCAGCAGGCCACGCGTCCACAGGCCGGTGAGATCGTTGTTGTATTCTGCAGCCTCAAGATCGGCGAGTTCGAGATAAGCCCAGTCATACAGGCGTGCTCCCTTGGTGCCGTCACCCGCCGACAGGCGCTGCCAGGCCTCGGGCACCAGAGCCTGCGCGATCTGCTCGGCCGTGCCGGCAACTTCGGGCTTGTCGATCCAGGAGTTGAACCGATCGGTGGCATGCTCGCCGAGCACATAGCCCTTGCCGGCCCGGCGCAACTGCATCTCGATCGCTCCCACACCATAGATCGTGTCGGCAGCGACCCAGTCGAACGGAACGCCCGCTGCAAGAGCCCGCGCGATCATCTGCGCGGCGATCTCGGGGTTGGTAACGAAGTGAAGGCTGTCGGGCACCTGAGCGGCGGTGCGGCGCTCGGGATTGTTCGTCCAGTCCTGCGGCAGATAGAGCTGACGGTCGATGAAGGCGCAGCCCTTGTCCGACACATAAGCCGCAAACACCCCGATCTGGCAGTTGGTGATCTTGCCCGCCGATCCGGTGTACTGGCGCCCCACGCCGCACGAGCGCTGGCCCTGCTTGAGAAAGCCGGTCTCGTCGATCACCAGCACCGCTCCGGGCGAGCCCAGCGTCTCGAGCGCATAGTCGCGCACCATGTCCCGCAGTGCGTCCGCGTCCCAGTGGCTGCGCCCGAGCACCGCCTGCTGGCGCCAGGGCCCCGAGTCGCCCGCGGCCTCGGCCCGCATCCAGCCGGTCTTGCGCCGCTCGGGCCCGAGCAACCCATCGAGAAAGGCCGCGGCCGAGATACTGGGATGGGCAAACAGGGATTTCAGGTGAGCTTTGACTTGACGCAACTCCACACACCAGAGTTCGAGCATCTGCTCGACGGCCACACCGGTCATGGCAGCCTCCTGTGTCAGATCAGGAGACGATGAGCCCATGAGCGGCACCTGCAACTGTAATGCTAGAGCGTGCAGCGGTTGCGTGGAATCGGGATCGCTGATTCCATTGGGCTGGTTGTAGTCGGTCGGGAGGCGTCCCA
>NZ_QOIO01000093.1 GCF_003332305.1 Microvirga aerophila
GGCCGCACCGACCAGCCCGGCAGAAGCGTTCAACAAAACCCTTGCCAACAGGGAGCCGTCCACACATGGCACGAGGCTGACCTTATCCCAAGTTCCCCGGACGCGCGCTGAGCGGACCTTCATTTGATCTGGTTTACGTTACACTTTGACCCGAAGGCGACATTCCACCTTATTGGGTTTCGTACCAGCCTGGGCTTTAGGAAAGTTGCGAGAGCTGTCTAGGACTCGAGCTCCTTCCCGGCGGCCATGCCGTTCAAGGATTCATGCCGTACCTGGAGGGGCGGATCCCGTCCTGTCCGGAACCCATCGGGAGGGCGGCAGTTGCTTGGTCAAACGCCGCGACTTGCCCGAGAGCATTCGCCAGCAATGTGGCCCCTTCAAACGTCGCGAGCACCTGCATTGTCCTCGAACGCGACAGGCCTCCCGCAACGAGGTTGTCCACCCTGAGCTCGAAGAACCTCCCGACCTCGCCCGCAACCTCGAGCGTTAGGTCCCGAGAGGTCGCGGCAAGTGCCCCGCACAGGCACATCCGGCTCCTCATGCAACGCACGGCGGAAGGCCTTTCCCCGAGCCTCGACGGGATTGCTCCCGTCCGTGACCCGCTGCGCCACCGCCTCGGCGCAGCAATCCGTGCACCGGGCCGCGAGCGCCACTTTCGTTGGAAAATCATAATGGACGCTGGCGATCTTCACGCCAACGTCGTCAGGTGGCAATCCGTGTGACCGCTGCGATCAGCCGCTCCACTTCGTCCTCAGTATTGTAGTAGTGTGGGGAGGCGCGGACGACAGAAGGCAGATTGCGGGCAGTGGCGTCGAGCGGCGTACTCGCCGGTGGCGATACGGAGACGTTGATCCCTTCCGCGGAAAGACGCTCCATCACGGTGCGTGCCTCGATGTCCTTAACCGTGAAGGAGACGATCGATGCCTTGACTGCGCCGAGGTCGCAGACGAGAACTCCAGGGATCTCCGAAAGTCGGGTCCGCAGTTCGCTGGAGAGGGCACCGCAGCGCCCAGCAATCCCCTCAAGCCCTACGGACAGGGCATAGTCGACCGCAGCTCCAAGGCCGAGGCGGACTGCGTAGTTGGTCTCCCAAGTCTCGAAGCGGCGGGCGTCGGGGCGGAGTTCGTAGCGGCCTGGCTCTACCCAGGGCGCGCCGAAGAGATCGATCATCGCAGGCTCAATCGTCTCAAGGAGACCGCGACGCATATAGAGGAAGCCGGTGCCGCGGGGTGCACGGAGGAACTTCCGGCCCGTCGCCGTCAACATGTCGCAGCCGAGCGCCTCGACGTCGATGGGGAACTGGCCAACCGTTTGACACGCGTCAAGGAGATACAGGATGTTGTGAGCCCGTGCGATCCGGCCGACCGCCTCAGCCGGATTCACCAGCCCGCCGTTCGTGGGCACCCAGGTAATCGCGATCAGGCGGACGCGTTCATCGATCATTCGCTCCAGCGCCTCCGGATCGAGCGCCCCGGACCCATCATTCGGCACGACCTCGATCGTCGCACCCGTCCGTTTGGCGATCTGGAGGAAGGCGACATAATTGGCCGCGAACTCAGCGCTCGCCGTCAGGATGCGATCGCCAGGCCCGAAGGACAGGGAGTAGAAGGCGCGCTGCCAGGCGACCGTGGCGTTCTCGGTCAGGGCGATCTCGTCTGGCTGCGCTCCGACGAGACGCGCGACGCCGTGGTAGACGCGGTCGAGCGGCCCGGCGGCCTCGGCTGCCGCCTCGTAGCCCCCGATCGCGGCCTCTCTCTCGACATGCCCGACGACCGCGTCGACCACCGGGCGCGGCATCAATGCGGCGCCCGCGTTGTTGAAGTGCAGGCAGTTCGCGATGCCCGGTGTGTCGGCCCGAAGCCGCATCACGTCAAGCGGTGGCGAGCCCGCGTCCATGGTCCATGTCATCCGTGTTCTCCCGTTCGGATCCGGAGTTCAACCGATCCTGGTGATCTCGCGGCTTGCCCGGGGCGTCAGGAGTTCCGGATCCCCTTCGGTGATCAGGATGTCTTCCTCATGAGCCATGATGTAGTCGCCATACATTGCGGATGGCTCGATCGTCAGGACCATGCCGGGCTTGAGGACGGTTGTGTCCCCGGGAGCATTCGACGGGTATTCCGTGATGAGCTTCCCGAGACCATGCCCGAAGCGCCCGACGTTCCCGACCGGGATCCCGGCTTCCTCCAGCACCCGCGCCTGGGCAAGGAAGACATCGGCGGCGGTGTTGCCGGGACGGGCCGCCGCGATTCCTGCTTCCGTGGCAAGCCAGAGGACGTCGTGGATGCGGACGACCTCGTCCGACGGGGTGCCGAAGCTGAAGTTCCTGTCGAAATCGCAGAAGTACCCGCCGTACTTGGCTCCCGTATCGATGATCAGCACGTCGCCCGCGGCGACACCCCTGTCGGTCGGTCCCATGATGATGCTGGAATAGCCGCCCTGGCCCGTGCCGATCGACGTGTACGGGACCTTGTCGGCCCCTCTCAGCAGCAGGTCGGCCGCGAACTTGCGGCAGATGTCCCTCTCGCTGTCCCCGACCTTCACGAAGTCCGGGACATGGGCGAAGGTCTCCCCGGCGATCCGGCAGATGTGCCGGATGTGATCCGTTCCCGCCGTGGACTTGACGGCCCGCAGTTCGGCCATCAGCAGGGTGCAGTCGTCGATCTGCCGCGGTGACAAGGCATCACGCACCGTCAGGAAGTCCCTAACGGGCATCCCCATCCGGGACTCGGGTCCGATTTCGAAGCCGATCCGGCCGAACTGGCCGGGGA
The DNA here is from genome assembly GCF_003332305.1 of Microvirga aerophila. Lineage (GTDB taxonomy): Bacteria > Pseudomonadota > Alphaproteobacteria > Rhizobiales > Beijerinckiaceae > Microvirga > Microvirga aerophila. Next base: position 2,769 of record NZ_QOIO01000093.1, read on the forward strand.
TGCCCAGCAGCAACGGCGTCAGGAGGGTCAGTCCTTCGTCATCGGGACGGGGCGAGGGCCAGGTCTGGATGTTCCTGCACCATGAGGTTTCGAGCCAGTTGGTGATGCCGATCTCGGGGATCACGGCGGCCGCGTCACCGATGCGTGGCACGACGAAGTACCAGGGCCTCGACGGTGTCGTCCAGGCGAATTGGGTGACGAAGCCCGCGAGATACTCGATGTTTGCCTCGGACGTCAGCACTAGGCCGTCGAGCCTGTGAAGCGTCATCAGCTCGCGCGCACGCTCGACCCGGCGCTCGAACTCCTGCTGCGTGAAGGATGGCACCTCCGGTCCCGCGAGGTTTGTCAGCTTTGTGTGAGTATTAGTCATCGTTGCATCTCAGGTGAGGACCGAGGACAGGAATGTCCTGGTCCGGGGGTTTTCGGGTGTCGAGAAGATCTGGTCGGGATGTCCCTGCTCGACGATCAGTCCGCCGTCGAAGAAGCAGGCCCGATCGGAGATCTCACGCGCGAACCGCATCTCGTGCGTGACGAGCAGCATCGTCAGGTCGTGCTCATGCGCGAGCGAGCGGATGACATTCAGCACCTCGCCGACGAGTTCAGGGTCGAGCGCACTCGTCGGTTCGTCGAAGAGCAGGACCTACGGCGTGGATCTCGGGCGTGTGCAGCTCTGCGATGTCGACCGCGCGTCCGAGCCGTCGGCTGGCCTCCTCCAGGACGAGGCGGATGACGGCGTAGGAGCCGCCCAGGGCCTTGAAGCTGCCGAGACCCAGCCGATAGCCCTCATCCTTGATGTGGATCGCACCAACCCCGACCTCGGCAGCCAGGGCCGGAAGCGCGTGCAAGGGCGTCGGCGCATGGTTGTCGCGGAAGCTGAGAAAGCGCTCGACCTCCTCAGCCGCTGCTGTGCCCAGGGTCTCGGCATCCATCGGATCGAGGGGCTTACGGTGCGCAGGGTGTTTGTTGAGCAGGAACATCGCCGTCCTTCATGTTTGGTTGAAGGGACGCTATTGCAAATCGTGTGATAAGTACGCCCTATTTGGCGGTCATAAATGCAAGATTCTCGCTCCCATGGCCAGGACTTCAACCTCATCTGCCCTCGACAGCTTCGATTTGGCGATCCTGGACATCGTGCAACGAAACAACGCGACGCCGTATCATGTGATCGGCGAGTCCGTCAGCCTGTCGGCATCGGCCGTCCAGCGGCGGATCCGGCGGATGGAAGAGACCGGGATCATCCAGTCCAACGTCGCCGTGATCGATCCGGCACGGGTCGGCCAATCCATTACCCTGTTCGTCGAACTCGAGGTGATCAGCGAGACGGCCGAGCTGATCGATGCCGCCAAGCGGGAGTTCGCCTCCGTCCCGGAGGTGCAGCAGTGCTACTACGTCACCGGCGAGGTCGACTTCGTCCTGGTGGTCGTGGTGCCGACGATGAAGGATTACGAGGATCTCACGCGCCGCCTGTTCTTCGGCAACAACAATGTCAAGCGGTTCCGAACCTTCGTCGCCATGGACCGGGTCAAGGTCGGACTGGCGGTTTCGCTGCCCAAATGACAGAGTTCCAAAAACGCTCCCAGCGTTTGGACGAGAGGAACGTCAGGAAATGGCATGGGGCTGACCTTAGCCGTACTTCTGCACCGCTGGGGTGAGCGGACCTTCACACGGCCGCGCTGAATAGCTGAGTTTGACCAAAGGCGACACCCCGGGGGTGGTGTCATGTCTGGATGGCGCCCGTTTGGCAATGTGATTGTGGATGACATTTAGGCCTAGCGGGGCGGGTGCGGTCATGTCTCCGGCCTTTAAGCGCGGTGCTTCCTGACCGCAGGCCCTGATGTTTTGCGCTGGAAGCTAGTCCCTCTCACGTTATCGCGCTTGTCTGACGCAAGACAACACCACGGGTTCTCCAGTTCCGGCGGTCCCTATCCGCTGTGGCTTCACATCATCTCATCGTCACCGTGCCAACTGGGATGCCCTACGGGCAGATCGTCTGAACTGGTTGCTATGCCGCCGACGCGCCAGCTCCAGTGCTCCCGGGCTCGTAAGCCACACTCCTGGCCATCACCGCCCAGGCGATCCGGGCCATCTTGTTGGCCAAGGCGACGGCGACCACCTTGAATGGCTTCTTGGCTAGCAGAGACCGGGCCCAGTCAGCCAAGGCCGTCCGGGTCTTACCGGACTTCATGCTGTAGAGCGCGGCATGCGCGCCGACGACGAGCAGCCTGCGCAGATGGCGGTTGCCCATCTTGGAGATGGAGCCCAGCCTCGCCTTGCCGCCGGTTGAGTGCTGCCGCGGCACGACGCCCAGATAGGCGGCGAACTCCCGACTGCCCTGGAACAGGCTAGCGTCCGGGATGCTGGCCGAGAGACAGGAGGCGACAATCGGCCCAATCCCCGGGATGGCAGCCAGTCTGACGCTGATGGGATCGCTGCGATGAGCCGCCAGAATGGCCTTATCGAGCCTGGCAATCTGCGCCTCGATCCCAAGCAGCATCGCCGCCAAAGGTTGAAGCGCAATGCGAGCCGTTGTGGGGACGTCTGGATTGCCCTCCTGAAGGAAAGCGAGCAGCTGGCGCGAGTTGCGAGCGCCTTGCGCCACCACGATGCCCAGCTCTGCAAAGTGACCGCGCAGGGCATTGATCAGAGCTGTCCGCTGCGCAATCAGAAGATCGCGGGCTCCGTGTAGCATGAGAGTGCTTTGCTGCTGCGGGCTCTTGACCGGGACGAAGCGCATGGATGGCCGCGTGACGGCCTCGCAGATCGCCGCCGCGTCCGCTGCGTCGTTCTTCTGCCGGCGCAGATAGGGTTTGACATAGGCGGGCGGGATCAGCCGAACGTCATGGCCGAAGGCCATGAGCGTGCCGGCCCAGTGGTGAGCGGTTGCACAAGCTTCCATGCCGATCAGGCAAGGGGAAAGGGTGCTGAAGAACCCCGAACCTGGCTGCGGCGCAGCGCCTTGCGCAGGACAATCTTGCCATTCCTTTCGATGCCGTGGATCTGGAAGACGTTCTTCGCGATATCAAGGCCGATCGTGGCAATCTCTGGCATGGACGTGGCTCCTCTCCGGTTCTTCAACATGCCCATTCTGGCACGTCCGACGCTGGTGGAGGGCGCCATCCACGACATCACGTTTAACAGCATCGGGCGCATTGAGGCCGACTTCGTCGCCGGACAGGCTCAAGCAGCAATGTTGGCCGCCGAGGCCGACAAGCTGACGGACTCCCCGATTACGTGGTACGGCGTTGCATTGTCCTTTTGAATAATATTCAGGATTCCAAGATTGAAACTATCGAGGGCAGCTGAGGATAGCTTTCTAGCCATAGTCAACAAAGTCCTTACGCGAGAATCTTGCATTTATGACCGCCAAATAGGGCGTACTTATCACACGATTTGCAATAGCGTCCCTTCAACCAAACATGAAGGACGGCGATGTTCCTGCTCAACAAACACCCTGCGCACCGTAAGCCCCTCGATCCGATGGATGCCGAGACCCTGGGCACAGCAGCGGCTGAGGAGGTCGAGCGCTTTCTCAGCTTCCGCGACAACCATGCGCCGACGCCCTTGCACGCGCTTCCGGCCCTGGCTGCCGAGGTCGGGGTTGGTGCGATCCACATCAAGGATGAGGGCTATCGGCTGGGTCTCGGCAGCTTCAAGGCCCTGGGCGGCTCCTACGCCGTCATCCGCCTCGTCCTGGAGGAGGCCAGCCGACGGCTCGGACGCGCGGTCGACATCGCAGAGCTGCACACGCCCGAGATCCACGCCGTCGCCTCGGAAATGACGGTTGCGTGCGCCACCGACGGCAATCACGGGCGCTCGGTCGCCCAAGGCGCCCAACTCGTCGGCGCGAGGGCTGCCATCTTCGTGCATGCCGGGGTCAGCGAGGAACGTGTGGCGGCCATCGCCCGCTTCGGCGCGCAGATGATCCGGGTCGAGGGCACATACGACGACTCCGTCGCCGAGGCGACGCGCGTGGCCGCCGAGAAAGGCTGGACCATCGTGTCCGATACGTCCTGGCCGGGCTACGAGCGCATTCCCGGCCTCGTCATGCAGGGCTACACCGCGATGGTGCGCGAGGCGCTGCGCCAGCTCCCCGAACCACCGACCCATGTGTTCGTCCAATCAGGTGTCGGCGGAGTCGCGGCTGCGGTTTCCGGCTATCTCTCGCTCGTTCTTGGTGACCGTCGGGCGACCTTCGTCGTGGTCGATCCGGCACGAGCCGCCTGCGTCTACGAGAGTGCGCGGGCCGGGCATCCGGTCAAGATCGAGCATGGCGAGCCCACCGTCATGGCGATGCTCGAATGCTACGAGCCCTCGCTCGTCGCCTGGCGCATACTCTCTCGGGTTGCCGATGCCTTCATGACCGTCGACGAGGAGGACGCCGTCGCGGTGATGAACCGCCTTGCCCGGCCCGACGGCGCAGACCCCGCCATTGTGGCGGGCGAGAGCGGCGGCGCAGGCCTCGCGGGCTTCATGCGCGCCGCAGCGGATCCGGAGATCAGGGATGCCCTGCGTCTGACGAATGCATCTCGGGTATTCCTCATCAATACCGAAGGCGCCACCGATCCGGAGCGCTATGCCGAGCTGGTGGGGATGCGACCTGGCGCCGTCGCGACCCGCACCAAAGGGGCATCCGCATGACGACGCATCCGCGCGAGCACACGCCGGATGCCGACCTCGTCGCAGGCGCCAACATCCTGCTCGACGTCGTCGCCCGCCTCGCAGCCGAATAAGGAGACAAGCATGGCCATGGATTTGAGCGCCCTCGAACGGGAAATGACCGCATGGCGGCGTGATCTGCACGCCCACCCGGAATTCGGCTTCGAGGAGAAGCGCACGAGCGCCTTCGTGGCCGCCAAGTTGCGGGAGTTCGGTCTCGACGAGGTGGCTGAGGGCGTAGGCGGCACCGGCGTCGTTGGAACACTGAAGCGCGGCACCGGCAACCGGGCGATTGCGCTCCGGGCCGACATGGACGCGCTGCGCATCACGGAACAGAGTACGCAGGACTACCGTTCGCAGAACCCAGGCACCATGCATGCCTGCGGGCATGACGGACACACGGCCATGCTGCTGGGGGCGGCGAAGATCCTGGCCGAGGAGGGCGGCTTCGACGGCACCGTGCGCTTTGTCTTCCAGCCCGCCGAGGAATGGGGCAAGGGCGCGCTCGCCATGCTGGCGGACGGCCTGATGGAGCGCTTCCCGTTCGAGGAGATCTACGGCCTGCACAACATGCCGGGCCTCCCCGTCGGGCATTTCCAGACGCGCGTCGGGCCGATCATGTCGGCGGAGGACAATTTCGAGATCGTCCTGAAAGGCGTCGGCGGACATGCCGCCCGGCCGCACTGGGGCAACGAGGTGCTGGTTGCCGCCTGTGCGACGGTGATGAACCTCCAGACCATCGTCTCACGCCGCCTCAGCCCGACCGACATCAGTGTTGTATCGGTGACCGAGCTGATCACCGACGGTACGAGAAACGCGTTGCCCGGGCTTGCCCGCATCCTTGGGGATGCCCGCAGCTTCCAGCCTGAGGTCAGCACCGAGATCGAGAAGCAGATGCGGATCATCGCCGAGGGCACGGCTCTGACGTACAACGTCGCCGCCGAGGTGACCTACACGCGCGAGTTCGTTCCGACCTTGAACGATGCCACCTTGGTGGACGAGGTCTTCGCGGCCGCCCGGACAGTGTTTGAGCTGGAGCATGTCTCGACCGCTCACGAGCCGATGACGGGCTCGGAGGACTTCGCCCGCTTCCTGGAGCATGTGCCCGGCTGCTTCGCCTTCGTCGGCAATGGCAAGAGCTCGGCGCCCCTGCACAACCCGGCCTATGACTTCAACGACAGTGGGCTGCTCTACGGGACTCGCTTCCACGCCGCCATTGCACGGCAACGCCTGCGCCAAGCGTAAAGGCGCCAACCAGAGGAGAAGCAAATAATGAAGTCGTGGATTTTCGCGGCGGCGGCCGTGGCAGTGCTGGCTCAGCCGGCGCGGGCAGAGTTCAAGCTGGGTTGGGCCGGTCCGCTCAGCGGAGGAAGCGCCGCGGTGGGCGTGCAGAACCGCAACGGCGTCCAGCAGGCGGTGGACGACATCAATGCCGGCGGGGGCATCCTTGGCGAGAAGATCTCGGTGCGCTTCGAGGACGATGCCGGCGATCCCAAGCAGGCCGTGTCCGTTGCGAACCGTCTGATGTCTGACGGCATCATGTTCGTCGTCGGCCACCAGAACTCGGGCGCGTCTATCCCAGCCTCCGAAGTCTACTCCGAAGCCGGGGCGCTCCAGATCACCCCGGCGTCGACGAATCCCAAGTTCACAGATCGGGGCCTGTGGAACACGTTCCGGACCTGCGGCCGCGACGATCAGCAGGGCACTGTCGCGGGCAACTACCTCGCGAAGAACTTCGGGGGCAAGAAGGTCTTCATCATCCATGACAAGACGCCCTACGGCCGGGGCCTCGCCGACGAAGTCAAGAAGACGATCAATGCAGGCGGGCTAAAGGAAATTGCCTTCGAAGGCATCAACGTCGGCGAGAAGGATTACTCGGCGCTTGTCTCCAAGATCAAGAGCGCTGGCGCCGATGCCGTCTACTTCGGAGGGGTCTACACCGAGGGCGGGCTCATCCTGCGCCAGATGCGGGATCAGGCGCTCAACATCCCTATGCTCGGCGGCGACGCGATGTTCTCAGGGGAATTCGCCTCGATCGCGGGGCCTGCCAGTGAGGGGACGCTGATCACGTTCAGCCCCGACGCCCGCAAGAACCCCGCAGCCGCTCCCATCATCGAGCGGTTCAAGGCCAAGAACATCGATCCGGAAGGCTTTACCCTGTACGCCTACGCGGCCGTGCAGGTGATCGCCCAAGGCATCAAGGCCGCGGGCAAGGCCGACCCGAAGCTGGTGGCAGACAAGATCCATTCCGGCATGACGTTCGACACGGTTGTCGGGCCACTGTCATACGACAAGAAGGGCGACATCACCCGTCTCGATTTCGTCTTCTACAAGCTGGAGAACGGCAGGTTCCAAGAGATCGCCGGGCAGTAACGCCTGGAACTGCGGAATACCCGCACCCGGCTGAGCCGCGCGGGCATCCGATCTCCGAGCCGCCTCTTGAACATCGAGTGCAGCAGGTCGCCATGTACGTTATGCGGCCCACCCTGAAGCATTGCCTGAGCGGCAATACGGCCGGAACACGTCACGGCTGAAGCATCGACCTCTCGAGCACACGAACGGGAAATTACGAGGCGAGGTGAACCGGGCAGAACCATCATATCCACGAGGCGGAGAATACTCGGGATGCAACGACCGAAGAGAACCAACCCAAGACCAAGGGAACCATCATCAACAGGGAGGACCCATCATGGAAATTTTTGTGCAGCAGCTCATCAATGGGCTGACTCTGGGGTCGATCTACGGCCTCATCGCCATCGGCTACACGATGGTCTTCGGCATCATCGGCATGGTGAACTTTGCCCACGGCGACGTCTTCATGCTCTCCGCCTTCATCTCGCTGATCTTCTTCCTCATCTTGACCACCTGGCTCGGGATCTCCTCCGTGGTGCTGGCGCTCCTGATCGTGCTCGTGGTCGCGATGGCGCTCACCTCCCTGTGGGGCTGGGCCATCGAGCGCATCGCCTACCGGCCCCTGCGCGGCTCGTTCCGCCTGGCGCCGCTGATCTCGGCCATCGGCGTCTCGATCTTCCTGTCCAACTTCGTCCAGGTGGCGCAAGGAGCGCGCAACAAGCCGACCCCGCCGATGGTCCAGGACGTGATCGTGCTCTTCCAGGGCGCGAGCGGCTACAACGTCGCCCTCTCCTACAAGCAGATCATCATCATGATCACGACCGCGGTGCTGCTGACGATCTTCTGGTACCTCGTCCAGAAGACCTCTCTCGGCCGGGCCCAGCGCGCCTGCGAGCAGGACCGCAAGATGGCCGCCCTTCTCGGCATCAACGTGGACCGGACGATCTCCCTGACCTTCGTCATCGGCGCAGCCCTCGCGTCGGTCGCAGGCACCATGTATCTGCTGTATTATGGCGTGGTGAGCTTCAACGACGGCTTCGTACCTGGCGTGAAGGCCTTCACGGCAGCGGTTTTGGGTGGCATCGGCTCGCTCCCGGGCGCCGTTCTGGGCGGGTTGATCATCGGCCTCATCGAAACCTTCTGGTCGGCCTATTTCTCCATCGAGTACAAGGATGTGGCCGCGTTCTCGATCCTCGCCATCGTGTTGATCTTCATGCCCTCCGGCATTCTCGGGCGGCCTGAGGTCGAGAAGGTCTAAGGAGCCTTAGAGCCATGAACGCTCCTTCCATCACCACTGCCGAGCAGACCCAGGCCGTGACCAGAACCTTCGACCTGGGCGCCGCCCTCAAGGACTCGCTCCGGACCGCGCTGATCACCCTGGGCCTCTCGATCCCGATCCTGGCGTACAAGACGGACCAGTCCGGCGCCGATCTCTTCCTGACTCCCGCTGGGGCCTGGTCGCCATCGTCTGCGCCATCGTGTTCGGCCTTCGCCTCGTGCTGCACGCCTTCACGGCCTCGCGGGCCTATACCAAGGCGTGTCCGCCGTCAGCGCTCATGAGACAGATCGGGTGAGTTGAAGAAGGGAGAGGTTCTGGTTCATCGTAGCCCATGAG
>NZ_QOIO01000094.1 GCF_003332305.1 Microvirga aerophila
ACACCCGGTTCGTGGCAGGCTGGAACCCTCGTGGCCCGAGATCGGGAAAGGTGCGCACGGGCGCTCTAAAGGAGGAGCGACGATAAAGGCTGCGCGGCAGGGTTTGCACCTCAAGCCCTGCTCTTTGCCACAGAGTCACCCGTGCGCCAGAGGAGAATACACCAAGATGATGTAAAAAGCTCTTGTCGATCACATCAGTGGTCCAGGGATGGTGCGGCTTGGTCCTGCGATGCTGCACCTTCAGCGTACGGCAGGCGTCCTCGAAACCATCGGCGGTGAAGCACGAGCCGCGGTCGGTGAGCACGTGCGTGATCTTGAAGGGAAAGGCGCGGACCGCTTCTGTCAGGAAGGCAACCGCACTTGTGGTCAGCTCGTCGTCTTTGACGGCCAGGTGCACCCAGCGGGAGCAGCGGTCGATGGCCACATAGAGGAAGCGCTTGCGGCGCTCGCCGTTGGCGGTCTGCAGCTTAGGCAAATGCTTGATGTCGATGTGGATGAAGCCGAGGTCATAGTCCTTGAACGTGCCGCCGCCGACCAGGTGATCGGGCCATCGATCACCCAGGGCGCGCTCAGCTCATGGCAGCGCAGCCCTGCGGTGAAGGTGTTTTCATGATGCCTCCTTTTTTGGTCGTCTGGTGCGTTGCAGCCGTGCCCTCAGGTCACGGATCTGATCGTCTGTCAGGTCAATCTGCCAAGGCTGTCCTTTGCGTAATTGGCGACCGGTCAGCAACCCATCGGCCAGATACGTGAGGACCGTTTGCGTCGTCACCCTCAAGGCTGCGGCCGCACCCTGAACCGAGAAGCTCTCATCCGACCAGCGCGGCGGATTGGCCGCAATGCCATTGATCTTCGCCGGGGCGATTCCCCATCGGGTGCGCAACTGCCAGACAGTCTCACCCTGGAAGCGACAGCCGCACGCCGCCGTGAAGCCTTCCTGGTTGAGAACCTGCGCAACCTCCCTGTCCATCGTGCCGGCGGCATTCAGCTGCGTGATCCGCTGCCGCAGCTGATCGCGATCGGCATAGTCGTTGTAGGTGTGAACACGGCGCTGCACGATATGCTCGCTGGTTGCACCGGTGTGCCAGACGATCTTGAGCCAGACATGACCTTTGAGCTTCGTCTGGTCGAGGATCACCTCGCGCATGACGAAGCGCAGGATGCGCTTGCGGTCGGCGGCCTTCGTACTGCTGGCGTGCCACACCTGCGGCAGGTTCTGGCCGAGAGCCCGAAGGGCATCGCGATCGTCGTCACCTAACACCAGGGGCTGCTCACGGCACCAAAGGTCGTAATCCTGCTCGATCCGCTCCACGACGCGCAACTTCTCCTCCCAGACCCGCTCCAGAGAGCGCGCCACAAGCCGGTTCTCGGGCTCGACGGTATCGTACTGGCGCCGGGCGCGCTCGGCCTCATAGCGGGCGCGCTCGCGCCGCAGCGCCCACTGCCGCTCCAGCTGCTTTGCTTCCCGGTCCAACTGCCCAAGGGCGGCCAACGCAATCGCGATCTGATCCGGCTTGAGCGCCTCCAGCAGGATCTGCGCCACGCCGGCATCCACCGCCAGGGCCCGCACCACCTGACACGACGGAGCCCCCGTTTGATCCCGGTCGGTCCGGCAGACATAGCCCGGATAATCACCGTTCGGACCGGTGTAGTGCACGCTCATGCGGCGACCGCACCGGCCACACACCGCGATCCCCTGCAGGAGCGCCAGGCCCTTGCGGGGCGCACCCGGATGACCCGCTGCGGGATGGTTGGTGTTATCGGCCAGATGGCGCTGGTTGGCCATAAACTCCTCCCAGCTGATGTAGCCGGCATGAGCCGCCTGACGGCACACCGCCCACTCGCCGATGGGAACCACGGTGGCCGGGCCGACGGGATCCCGCTCGCATCTGGCCCGGGGCTCGATGCCGGCGTCCATAAACATACGCGCCGGCATAGGCGGGATTGTGAAGGATGCTGAGCACCCGGGCGCTGGTGGCCTCGCGCCAGATCACCTCCTGCGGGGCTGGCCCGCGGGAGGACCGCACCGGAAGCGGCAGCCCATTGGCCCGCAGATGGCGCATCACTGCATGGGCACTGTGCCACGCGCGGAACGCGGTGAACACGAGGGCTAAGCGGGCTTGCACTTCCTCGTCCGGGTTGAGGATGACGGCCCCGGCGGGATCGTAGGCCAAGCCGGCCGGAACCGGCAGGCTGAGCTCACCGCGAGCCGCCTTCTGGCGCTGCCCCTGGTGCAGACGAAGCCTGATCTGATGCAGCTCCGCTTCGCTCATGATGCCGGACAGGCCGAGCAGCAGACGGTCGTGATAGGCACAGGGGTCAAACAGCCGCTCGCCATCGGCGATCAGCACGCCGAACAGCGAGCACAATTCCAGCAGTTGATGCCAGTCGCGATTGTTGCGCGCCAAGCGCGAGGCGTCGAGGCTGATGACCAGGCCGGCATGGCCGAGGCTGATCTCGGTGATCAGCTTCTGGAAGCCGGAACGTTCGGCGGTGCCGGCGCCGGACTTGCCGAGATCCTCGTCGATGACGTGGATCCGGGCGCGCGGCCAGCCCCAAGCTTCAGCCCGCTCAACCAGACGGTATTGCAGCTCGGTACTCTCCTGATGCTGCTTGACCTGGGTCAACGAGGACTGGCGCACGTAGATATAGGCCAGCTTGGCCCGACGAGCGGCCGTGAGGTGGTCGTCAGACAGGTTCGGAGGGGTCACCATCTGCGCTCTCCCGGATCGGCGGCCTCGGGTGCATCCGCCGCAGAAGTTCGGCCAGAAGCTGAGCCATCTGCGTCTGGGTCTCGGGCGGGAGGCTCCGCCACGGTCGCGGCGGGATGGGCCTGGAATGGTTCAGCGCTGCCGGAGGAGCCGCCTCCCGGCGCGACAGGATGCGTTTGGCCATGGCCGATCCCCTTCTGTGCGGACCCGGTCATCATCGTGGCCAAATGCTGCGCCAGTGGGAGCAGAGTGCGGACGCTGACCCGCAGGGCCTCGTCTGATCTGTTTGTGCTGGGGGCTCCAGCCAAATCGGTGATGGACCGGCGAACGGAGCGCCGGCGGCCATCGGGCAGCGCAATCACGACAAAGGCTGGGCCCCGTGCGGAGTGCACAGAAACGAGCTCGAACTGCTGTCCGATCAGGGCGTGATGGGGATCAATGATCGTCACATGAGATACGGGCCGATCAACAATAGGGGTCTTCTGCCATGCCCGTGGTGAACGTGTGGGTTTTCCAATGGCCGAAGGGTTTCAAGCGACATTCGGAACTGGCCCCTTTGCGACATCTAAAACTGGACCCTCCGCATTAGGCTGACCCCTTTGGGTCGGATGCAACAGCAGCCTTCAACAGGCCGCTGCGACGCTTCTCCCGCAAACGATAGCTGTCTCCCCGGATCGTCAGCACATGGCTGTGGTGAAGCAGGCGATCCAAAATCGCCGTCGCCACAACGGCGTCGCCAAAAACCGACCCCCATTCGCCTACAGCGCGGTTGGACGTCACCAGCATCGCACCACGTTCATAGCGGCGCGAGACAAGCTGGAAGAACAGATGCGCCGCATCCGGTTCAAACGGCAGATACCCGAGTTCATCGACAATCAGCAGCTTCGGTTTGGTATAGTGCATCAGCCGCTCCTCCAGCCGCCCCTCGGCATGGGCCTTGGCCAACTGCGCCACCAGAGCGGGCGCAGGCACAAACAAGACCGTGTAGCCCGCCACGATCGCCTCCCGGCCGAGCGCCACGGCAAGATGCGTCTTCCCGACCCCGGGCGGCCCCAGGAACAGAACTGCTTCGCCATTAGCAATGAACCGGCCCGTGGCCAGCTCTCGAACCTGGCCTTTGTCGATGGACGGCTGAGCGGCAAAATCGAAGCCGGCCAGATCGCGCACAAAGGGAAAGCGCGCCAGGCCAATGCTCATCTCGATCCGCCGCTCGTCCTTGCGCGCGATCTCCCGCTCGCAGAACAGCCCCAGGGCCTCCCGGATCGTCAGCTCCCACCGCGCTGCCTCATCCACCAGGCTGTCGAGCTGGTCGCGGATCGCTGTCAGCTTGAGCCGGGTGAGCATCGCCACCAGATGATCGTGCGAGACCTCCATCAGAAGCCTCCCCCGACCACGGCCTCGTACTCGGCCAGGGGCCGCAGCAACATCCCCGCAACAGGCTCGGCGCGAACCACCTTGCCGCCAAAGCCGGCGACCCCCTCAAAGTGCGCCGGATCGACCAGACGCTGCCGACGTCCCGCTTGCCGGGCATGCACCGCCACCTCCTGGCCGGAATGACAGATGCGCACGGTCCTGTCCGAGATCACTACCCGGACGGTCGCTCCGATCAACCGCCAGGGCACTGAGTAGGCATTGCCGTCAACCTCAATGGCACAGTCGGCATGGACCTTACGCGTGACCTCCCGCAGAACCTGGAATGAGGAAAGCCCGTCCAGCGGCTTGAGGGCTTGGACTTCCTGGCGGGCAAAGCGCTCGGCCGGCACTTCGCCGGTTGTGCCGTGCACCCGCTGATCGGCCACCTCGCGCACCCACTGCTCGAGATGAGCCTCCAGGGCGGCAAAACTCTCGAAGGCGCGCCCGGCAATCGCGTTCTTCTTCACATAGCCAACGCCGCGTTCGTCCTTACCCTTGGTACGGGCCCGGTAGGGAAAGCAGGCGCGAGGACTAAAGCCCCAATGCCGGGCAAAGGCGCGCAGGCGGGCATTGAACTCCACTTCCCGCGTCTGGACGTCATGGTGTTGGACCAGGCCACGGTCATTGTCGAACAGAACCTCGGTGGTGACCCCGCCAAAGTGCCGGAAGGTGCTTTCCATCCCCTCAAACCAGCTCTCCTGGCGCTCATTGCAAAAGGCACGGACATGCATGCGGCGCGAATAGCCCAGAGTGGCCACGAACAGGAACACCTTGGTGGAAATGCTCCCGATCAGAATGCGCCGCTCGCCGAAGTCGATCTGCAACTGGTGCCCGGGCGGAGTCTCGAAACGGATGGTCGCACGCGCCTGTGCTTCCAGATCTCGCCGCAGGCTGACGACGGCCCGTTCGACTGTGCGCAGGCTGACATCGATACCCTTCTCGGCCACAAGCTCCTGGCGCACGACATCGGCATTGCCGGCATGGCGGTGGAAGCGCTCGGCCAGCCAGCCCTCGAGCCCCGTCAGCGCGCGCCGACGGATGGGACGCCGATAGACCCGGTAGCCGCCTTCGGCCAGGTAGCGGCGAACGGTCATGGGACTGCATCCCAGCTCGCGGGCAATCCGCTTGATGCCCCAGCCCAGAGCCTTCAACCGCAGCATCGCCGCCACGTCATCCGGCGTTCGCATCACCTCTCCCCGCGGGACCTCCGCCCGGGGAGAACTTTGACATTCCTGTGACCTCATCCCGTCCTCTCAAAAGTAGGCGCGAGGGGGCCAGTTCTTCATGTCGTCAGGGGGCCAGTTTTACATGTCGCCCGATAAAGGGAGTGCTTGTGCGTAACTGCTGGCCCCGGCGAGAGCGCCCGCGCAGGCGGGTCATCTTGGTGTTGGCGTGGGTCTTATCGAGGAACACCAAGCGTTGTGACTGCTGGCGCATGCGTGGCTGGCGCTGGCGTACCCAAACCCGGCGCTCATCCCGCACGTCAGCGCGTGCGCACTCGGCCGCCATCAGGTGTTCTTTATTGGTGAAGCCGAGCCGCGAGTTCGGGTATGGTGATGGCGGGCTCGGCCTCGACGGTCTGGATCAGGAAAGCCCCATAGGCCACCAGCATGCCGCCTCCCGGCGGGCGGCCTTGACGGGCCGGGGTGGGCGATCCGGACGGTCTCTGGCACGGCAGCAGCTTGATGGCAAAGCTGTCGCTGACCCCAAAGTGGCGCGCCGCCGCCCGGCAGGAGTGGCTGGCGTCCACAAATGCCACCACGCGCACACGCAGGTCGAGAGAGTAGCTCTGGGTCATGATCCACCTCCTGGTCAGAAGGGAATCACAGCTTCAGCCTAAAGAGAACCCGTCGAATCCACGTTCCTGTCCTATGCTCTAGCCAAGAGGAACACTTTTTAATAGGCCCCGTCACCCCTTGCCAATTTGAACATCGTAATTACAATAATTTTGATGTCTAGCAGAATAGACCAATTGTTAATATAGTATAGATCGTAGGTTACGCGCTTCTTCACCTGATCCACAGAAACCATTTCTCCGCGCGCATCGTTTACTTGCGCCCATCCAGTTATTCCCGGTTTTACACGATGCCGAAAGGCATATTCCTCGACAATTGTGTCGAGAGGTTTACCATCAACGGATGTTTTCAAAGCATGTGGACGCGGTCCTACAATCGACATTTCGCCACGGATTACGTTGTAGAGTTGAGGGAATTCATCAAGACTGTTGCGCCTTATGAAACGTCCCACTCTCGTAACACGCATGTCATCCTTGCTCGTTTGATGAGATGCATCTGGATCTGTTGCGTCAACGTACATCGACCGGAATTTCCATACTTCAATCAAGCTTCCATTGAAGCCGGCTCGCCTTTGCTTGAACAGGACCGGGCCTTTACTATCGAGTTTTATGGCCGCTGCAACAAGTAACAGCAGCGGTGAGGTAACGCTCAACGCAATAAATGCGATAGTTAGGTCCTCAAGACGCTTGTAGATCCGGTCCCAGTCCCGAATCGGGGCTCGGGAAGTCCGGAGGAAAACATGAGTACCGAATTGTTGGCAGTCAATGATTGGGTGTAAAGCACCACCCACTCGAGGAAGCAAGAGAACTTCGACGGCGTAGCGGGACAACAACGCTAATCTTGCCGAAGCGACCTCGATATCCGCCCATGGCACATCGAATATCACAATTTCTGGATTGAGCTTCTGAATGAACCGACCTAGATCGGGAACATGCTCTAACTTATCAGCTTTTATATGGCCCAATGCTCGAATACGATTGTGCGTCGCTGAGGCAAGCACATCAGTAGAGAGACTGCCAATCCCGCAGGTGACGACTAGCGCTGATTGCTGGCATGCACCGCTGCTTAATCGAGCATTTACGAGCGATAGTGCTCCAGCCCGCAGCGCAACTGTCAAGGCAATCGAGGCAGCAATCCACGTAAAAAACCAAACGCGGGAGTACGCATCTGTCGTTTTAGTCGCCGCTGCAGCTATCAATAAGGCGAAGAAGGTTAACAGCAGTGCTGCCGTTAATCCTAAGACAGCTCGGCGCCCCTCAAGGATCGTCGGTGTTCTATAAAGACCTAATACCTTTGAGAGAGCGAGAAACGTCAGCAGTCCCACCGTTATAGCATTAATGTGAAGGGTATAAACTTTATAGTCTCCCTTCAGGTAGGCTAAGATCGGAATTATCCCGCAGACAGCAATCGCGCTGATATCCATGAACATATAGGATAGCGCAATTGCGCAGGATGAAAGTCGCCTCGCCGTTGGATTGTATTGGAATGTGTAATTAGTTCTATCTTGCCTTGCACCGAGGTCGTCAAATTCTGCCTCTAAAGGAGCTGGTCGGGCGCTTGACGCTTCAATTTTCGGATCGAATAACTCTAAAGGGATCTGTTCTGCGGGCGTGCATTGACCCTCTGCAAGGCCACCGTGCGGGTTTACATGCATCGCTAAAGTTCCAGCCAATTAGCAAATTCAACAGCACCAAAACGCGACCGATCCCATGAGCGTGCTGCGCAGTAAACCTCAAATAATAGAACACTTCAGGCGTTTTCATGGCGACTGCCGTGCGGCCTTCATCGCTGTTCCTGTCGAAGGGAGTTTCGCCTGGCTTTGGGGGAGCGGATTTTTTTTACAATGGCACGAACTGGCGATAACGATTTCCGGTTCTTGGAGCCATCGTATAAACCTCCGCATGAACGATGGGGCTCTCTGGCGCTCTTGATCCCACTGCAGGAGCGGATCATAATGGCTCTAGAGTGGGCTGGGTTCCTATTAACTTGAGGCTAGGCGCGACCTTCAGTATGTCCGCGGAGACGAAAGCAGCGTAATCCGCGCTCTGGTGTAGGGATGCGGCGTTTTAATTAATCTGAGCGAGAGGGGGCTTCAAGGCACGGTTGCTGATTTGCGCCGGCTATGTTGCCTTTGCATAGAGATGAGCGCTCTTTCCACAAGCTCAAACTGTCCGGAGGCTGTGCCATAGGCCTTGAGACTAACTGTCGATAATTAGGCTGATAACAGCCTGCTTTCGGACATTGAGTTGGGTGTCCAACAACATAAGTTCAACTTAAATGCAGACTTGCTTTTGGGGGCCTATGTCCAACCTGCCCTGTTTTAGCCACACACCACGCGGAGCATCTGCTCTTAGTTCAAGCTGTTAGGCCTAGCCACAACGCTCACACCTCGAAGCTTTCCTTCATGTTAACGGCATTAAGAACGAGATTGCGCCTATACTCATATCTTCGGCTACTGACGTTAGCTGGGATGATAACTTCATTGCAGTTAACGCCAACAAATGCATGGGCAGCGTACCGACTTGGTGTAGGGGATGTACTTGAAATCGCAGTTGTTGGCTCTCCAGACCTCCGTTACAAGACTGCGGTGAACATAGACGGCGAAATCGTTTTTCCACTTATCGGCTCCCTGAAAGTCATCGGGCTTTCTCTTTTGGAGGTTCGCAACGCATTAGGAAGCGCACTGTCCACGAAGATGGTTCGGATGCGGGCAGCGGACACTCGTGACAGCGTCTCAGCGATTACACCTGAGGAAGTTCTAGTGAACATTGTTGAGTATCGGCCGATCTATCTTGATGGAGATATCTCAAAACCAGGAGAGCAGGCGTACCGGCCAAATATGACTGTCCGCCAAGCAATTTCCGCCGCCGGTGGATACGACATCACTCGATTCAGAATGAGCAACCCCGTGCTTGAGTTGGTGGACCTGCGGAGTCAATACGAGGTGTTTCGGTCGGAGATCATACAAAAGGAAGCTCGCGTTGCTCGCCTGCAAGCCGAGTTGGACAGTAAGGCCACATTTGAGTTGAAGATATTACCTCAGAGCTCGACGGAGTCTGTGCCACTCCCACAGGTGAGAAATTTCGAAGCGGAACTCTTAAATGCCCGCAAAGTCGACCACGACCGAGAAAAATCCTATCTCAATAATGCGATTAAGCAGGCTGATGCCCGCCTTTCAACTCTGAATGCTCAGCAGCAACAGGAGGGCGAGGGAGTTCGTCTCGACGTAGCGGAGTTCGAGCGGGTCAAGGGGCTGCTAGATAAGGGACAAGGTACAGTTATACGCGTTACCGACGCGCGGCGCGCTTTGCTACTGTCTTCCACCCGGCAATTGCAGACTAGTGCACTTGCCACGCAGGTAGAGGTCCAGCGCGACGAACTCAGTCGGCGTCTTCAAAAGCTTGATGACGATCGCCACATGAATATCATGAACGAATTGCAGACCACTTCCATGGAGCTTGATGCCGCTCGGTCGCGGCTGAGAGCGGCCCAAGAAAAGATTGTCTATGTTGGTACGGTTCGGTCAGAACTTGTCCGAGGAACGGGCGGTAACCCGGAGATCGTCGTCTTTCGGATGGGTGCGGACGGTGAGGAACAGATCACAGCTGGTCAGGATATGTTACTGAAACCAGGTGATATAGTCCAGATCACTCTAAAATCTGAACCCAGCGAGCGGTGAGGGGGAGTTCCGGCAGGTGTTGACGCAATATTCGCCTTAAAACTAAGGAAATCTGAACCGCAGGCAGACGACAAACACATTTCTAAGGCGTGCGAGCCCCCTACACCTTCTCATAACTTACAAACACTAGACATCTTGCCAAATGTAGAGATAGGTGCCTTCCTACTTGTGGAGAACATGTCAGAGGTTGAGTATTGCGTCGCGATCGTCTCGCCACAGATCCAGCTATGATGCGGACTTGTAACCAGATGTCAGAGGCGTCGATTGGGTTCATTATTCTTGCACATACGGACCCCACTCATTTGGAAAGGCTCATTGAAGCGCTCCCAAGAGCATCCATGAAGACTATCCATTTGGACCGTAAATCGTTGTCTCTCAACGGGTTTGCAACCTCAGTTGTGAATACACAATTTGTCACACCGAACCTTGAAACACACTGGGGCGCATTCTCTTTAGTGCAGGCGACACTTGCGGCACTGAAAACGGCCCTGTCAACAACTTCTACCGAGAGATTTGTGCTCCTATCTGGGCAATGCTATCCTCTCAAGAACAATTACGAAATGGTGTCATTTTTCAAGAAATATCCTGATAAGGAATTTATAAAATACTTTGATATCACCAATTCCAGTGAGCACTATACGCAGAAGCTAGATAGGCTCTACCTGTCAGAGGACTACTTCTCAGCTTTGCTACAAGGCCGCTTTTCCTTGGCTAAAATTGCGTCGCGTCTTAGTTCGAGGGCAGCTCAACCGTTCAGAAGGAACTGGAGCAAGTCTTTAGGCCAGCTAACTCCAGCTTACGGTAGTCAGTGGTGGGCTATTACCCGTCCGTGTGCTGAGATGATCATAGAAGCATCAAAGGACCCGAAGCTTCAGTTTTTTCAGTACACATTTGCGCCTGATGAACTTTACTTCCACACGATTGTTGCAAATTCATCATTTCACGCGCTAGCTGGTGGCTTCCAGCCATTCATTGGCCGTGGCAATCGTTGGGTCGCAAACCTTCATCTGATCAGAACCTCTTCGCTACGTAAGGTATTCACTTTGGAAGACTGGGATGAAGTAGCCAAGTCAGATAAGCTCTTCCTACGCAAGGTTAACTCAACTGAAAGTAACGGGCTCCTCGCCAAGATAGATTTAGAGCTACGCAGAAGCCGGGGCTAACCGGCCCCCAGCGAGTGGTCCGGGGTTAATGTTAGTGCATGACCGGCTGGACCTGCCCCCGTATGTGATCCACGGCCTATGCAACGTTCCGGGCTTGGTAAGTTTGTCGGGCGAAGGCGTTCG
>NZ_QOIO01000095.1 GCF_003332305.1 Microvirga aerophila
ACCTGCCATGAACCATCGCAGGACTGATTTGGGAATCCACTCACCCATTACTCATCTCGATCCGTCCACACGGCCTAGGGATTTACGCACAGGTGTTCTAGATGAACATCGAAAATTCCGTGATAGTTGCAATTGAGGTACCGAAAACGTCCCCTACTGGATTGACATGAACGCGTCCCTGCGCCGAGTCAGTATTGACTGTATACGTAACATCACCGTCAATAGCCGTTATTTCTACGCTATCGCTTGGACCAGAGGCAAATATTAGCCAGTCTGAGCCAGGTTCATAGTTATTTACTATGTAGTTTCCTCCATCAATATCAGTGTCGAAGATAAAATGATCAACCTCTCCATTCACACCAGTGAAGGTTTGGCTTTCTGAGGTCGCATGATGTACATGGTCAGGCTCCGAAAGACCCGTAACTGGCGCCGATAAATCGAAATGGTATTCTAGGGAATCGCTCAGAAAATCGTGCAGGGCTTTTGGCCTTGTACTCTCTGAAACCTGCTGCGAAAGACTGACATTTGTTCCAGTCATGTGCGCTCCTCTTATGCTGCTTACGTCCCGCATCGGGCCAGCTTCTGCTCCAAATGCCCTTCCATGTGTCAGCGTCTCAAGACAATTGCACTAAGCTATCAGCCCCTAGCTGCAGGATCGCATCAGCCCCGCTCATCACCTCTGGTCGATGCGCAATGCTGATCCGTGTGATGTTGAAGTTGCGAAGACTCTCATTGATGTATCTCTCTTTCATGATGTCGAGATGCGACGTCCCTTCGTCCAGAAACAAAATCTTAGGTTTTCGGTAAAGGGCGCGGGCGAGCAGCACGCGTTGCTTCTGGCCGCCTGAGAGGGAACTTCCCATGTCGCCGATCAGGCTGTTGTAATTCATCGGCATAGCCATGATCTCATCATGGATTCCGGCTAGCACCGCACACTCGATCATTCTTTCATGATCGAACGCTGGATCGAAGAAGCTGATCTTCCTGCATGACGGCGGCAATGTGTTCACGGTAAGGGCGGCGGCCCGGCACTTCGGGGTCAGTGACAGCTGCGCCATCAAGCTGATGCAGCGGAAGCGGCACTCCGGCTCACTCACGCCAGCCCGTCAGGGCCGCCCGCGTGGACGCAGCAAGCTGGTGGCTTATGAAGCGTTTCTGATCCAGACTGTTGAGGCCGAGCCCGCCATCACCATGCCTGAACTCGCAGCCCGCTTGCTGGCAGAACATGGGATCATCGCAGCTCCGGCGATGCTCTCGCGCTTCCTGTGCCGGCGCGGCTTTAGCTATAAAAAACAGCTGATGGCGGCGGAGTGCGCACGCGCCGACGTGCGCGATGAGCACCGGGTCTGGCGCGACCACCGTCAGGTCCGTATGCGCGAGCAGCCGCACCGCTTGATCTTTCTCGACGAGACCTACGTCAACACCAAGATGACCCGCCTGCACGGGCGCTCACGCCAGGGCCAGCGGCTGCGCATGAGCGCTCCGTTCGGCCATTGGAAGACGCACACCTTCCTGGCCGGGCTGCGCTGTCACGAGCTGAGTGCACCGTGGGTGATCGATGGTCCGATCACCCGCTTGGCCTTTGAGGCTTACATCGAGACGCAACTCACGCCGACGCTGCGCAAGGGCGATGTCGTGATCCTCGACAACCTGGCGGTCCACAGGAGTGAAAGGGCCGCGCAGTGTCTGCAACAGCGAGGCGCCTGGTTCCTGTTTCTGCCTGCTTATTCGCCCGATCTTAATCCAATTGAACAGGCCTTCGCTAAGATCAAAGCGCACCTGCGCAAGGCCGAGGCCCGAATCTTTGAGGCGCTCTGGCGGGCCCTCGGCGACATCTGCAATCTCTTCGAGCCACAAGAGTGCTGGAACTTCCTCAAGGCAGCCGGATATGCGTCCGTGTAATTGTCCAGTGCTCTAGACTCCTCGTCCATTGCGGCCAAAACAGGGGGCACTGCCACCGGCCCGAACCCAACGGATCGCGGCAAACCGGGCACGAAGCGCCATGTTGTGGTTGACCGGGCGGGCACGCCACTTGGCCTGAGCCTGAGCGGAGCCAATCGGCATGACAGCCTAATGCTGGCGCCCACCCTTGATGCGGTTCCGCCAGTGCGTCATGGCCGCGGTCGCCCGAGGCGCAGGCCGGACAAACTGCACGCCGACAAGGCTTACGACCATCGCCGCTGCCAAAGCGAATGCCGCCAGCACTCCATCACGCCCCGGATCGCCCGCCGCGGCATTGATTGCAGCGAGTGGCTCGGGCGATATCGTTGGGTGGTGGAGCGCACACTGGCATGGCTCAACCGCTTCCGCTGTCTCACCATTCGCTACGAACGACGCGAGGACATCCATCTGGCCTTCACCACGCTCGGATGCGCCCTCATCTGCTTCAACCAATGCAGACGGTTTTGTTAGGAGCTCTTAGTGTCCACCGCCGTCTGCACATCCTCGACTGACATGGTCCATTCACGGTTGTCTTAGAACCAGCGGCGTATGAAATCTACAGCGTCAGCGATTCAAGGGGTGATTGGAAAAGGTGATCTGAGGCTAGGCCGCATGGGACCACCCAAGTTCATCAACCGTGCGAGGGCCTCATACGAGTCACACAACGATAGCCAATGGGACATTGCGGGTTATCTGCTGTTAGAACCCAAGCAGGTTCAATGACCTCTCCTAAGACACACTGACCCCCTGCCGCTACATAACGGTCATAAGTCGTTGGACTGGTGTTGAGGACAATAGTACCGTGGACGGATACTAGTTCCCTCGCACCATAACAGGTCATCCTCAGGGTCAAAGGGTGACTCTGCGCCAAAGCGTTAGATCCGATGCCGATGAGGGCAACAGAGGCAATCAGTAGCTTCATGGGTGACGCCCTCTTCAGATCATCAGTGACAGCACTGTCGAAAGCAAGTTCATCACTACGACGCTTCCGACCAGCCCCAGGCATAAGGATAGACGAGACCATTCAAGGTTGTTGCTCTGAAGCTGGGATGTGATCGCGATGGCACGCCGTGAGCTGATGGTAGACATCGGATCTGCCTCGAAGCTGGAACGAGACTGTTGCGACCTGGGAAGGATGCGCTTTGCACGACCCTCTCGCCGTGCGCTCTCACACAGGGAATGTGGCTTGATGCTCTACACAGGAGGAACACAGCGGCTTCATGCCGTAGTGCTGGGTCGGAGCAGAAGTACTCGACATCCTGTCTGCCGAAGAAACGAGAGCTTACTGCAGAAGAGTGCAGGATAGTTAGCAGAGTTATAGCTAAGCTGAAACCCATGCCGTTGCTCATAGTTGTGTCGGTTTAACCTATGTTAGTGCCACAGGCCGACATACCCAGGAACAGGGGGGTTCACTATGACCAGCCAGCACTACGATAATCCGCCACCTGATCAGGGTGTTATCCAACTTCCTACAACCACATCTATCGATTGGTCTGTTCGTGCGATGTACCGTGAGCTTCTCAGCAAGCCTGTACCCGTCCGGTTGTCACGGCTGCTCAACGAGCACGAATCTCGGCTCAACCACGGAGCTCCCAATGGTCGTTCCGATGAACCTGACCCGCTTTCACGTCGTCCCCAAAGGTGACGGGGTTGAGATAACCATCGAGATTGATGGAAAAGGAGTGATCACCGCGAATGCCGCTTTAGAGCAGGTTGAGGAGATGCTTGATGCTCTGGAGGATGCTCTCCGGGCTGGGGACGACGATGAGGATGTTGTGATTGATGAGGGCTAGACTCTAATCCACCTACATCGGAGCAATAACCCCATTGGCAGTCCAGACTTTTGCGTCATTAGGGGGCTTCAGGTTGTTCAACTTGAGGGGCTGTTCAGTCGATACACAACGCTTTGCTGACACTTAGTTCAAGGTCGAGGTTCAGCTTCCTTAGCCGCAGGCCAAACTCATAGTTCTTCCTGACTGTCTTCTGGACCTCGGGGAAGTCTCTCAACGCGACAAGGGCCCTCTGAAGCTCTTTCGCTGCATCCAGCTCAGCCTTGCGGAACTGGTCAAGGTGCAGCTCAACACATTGTTGGTAGGCAGGAGGCTTGGCTTGTACCTCTGCAGCGTAGAGTGCGCTTGCGGCCATGACGAGCAGTCGGAGGTATCTCATCTGCTGTGCCTAGTAGCGTGCTTTGGCCAAACCCCTATCTAGCCTCGTCCGGGTCACCTATTTGTAGATCCGAACGATACCAGTTTCGGCCGTGATCAGCCATGCCTCTCTCTGGTTAGCAGATCGCCGCTGAATGCGTCCAGTCATGCCAATTACACCACAGCGATTGCTTTCGGCTGACGGTAGGACAGGGGGCTCTTAACGATCAGAAACAGTTGTTGAGTTGACCGTCCTTGCCGATATGTAACACTGGTCACGCTGATGACATCGGTTCCCTCTGATAAACTGGGGTTCCCTACGGGGAGCCCCTTCTGTTTTAGAACTCGCTAAGAGCGTCAGCGGATCTAGAGGGTGTCTGGAAATTCGAGTTGTGCCCATCTGAAGGGGCATGACAGCTCTCAGAAACGGCCCCGGCGCTGGGTGCAGGTGCCGGCCGATCAGCCCGCACCCGAGATGCCGGGTGGTTTTGCGGTACTGCCGCAACGCTGGATTGTGGAGTGCACCTTCGCGTGGCTCGTGCGCAACCGCCGCTTGGCCAAGGATTGGGAGGGCTCGAATGGCTGGCGCTTTACTGCGGAGGTGAGGCATGAGGCAATCGACAGTCACTAGACTCCGGAGAATCGAGAGCAGGCGCGGCATTAACGGGCCAATCAGCCAGATGAGCGACGAAGAGCTTTTCCTGCTCTTGCGCCAGGGTATTCACGAGGATGGAGGCACGAGACCTGCGGCTGCGTCAGCGCGGGTCGAACGGGATGAGGCCTTGGCGCAGATCATCGAAGTCATGGACGGCTGTCCCAGTGGCGCGGAGTTGATGGGTCGGATCGATACCCTCATCGAGGAAGGGCGGCTCACAAGACATAACTGACAGGGTTGACGCTATTTCTCATTGCTCTCCCCCTATAAATCGCAAGGGGGAGAGGAAATGAGGCGGACTACTTGCTCGCTTTGCCTTTGGTGGCAGGAGCACGTCGCTTCGGCTTTACGGCTTCAGCCTCGGCGGTGGCGACATCCTCCCGTGGCACCGCCGCCTTAGCCGCGGCTGGGCTCTTCCGCATTGCTCCAAGGCCCATGCTCTTCGCAAGCTCGGAGCGTTTCAGAGCATAGTTGGCAGCCACCATCGGATAATCAAGCGGAAGGCCCCACTTCTCACGATAGGACTGCGGCGTCAGGCCGAGCTTGGACAGGTGGCGTTTGAGCGACTTATACGGCTTGCCATCCTCAAGGCTGATCAGGAAGTCCGGCGTCACCGATTTACGGACAGAGATAGCCGGTTGCAGCTTCTCAGCCTCGGGCAGAGTCGGAGTAATGAGCCCCCTGAGAGCTGCGTGTACTGATGCAATTGCAGCTAGCAAGTCGGCGCGGTGAACTGCGTTGTTGGCAACATAGGACGAAATGATGTCTGCCGTGATACTGGCGAGGTCGATTGAGGGCTGCTCGGGCTGGTCCTTTACTCTTCCAACTGATGACAGGTGAGATGCGGTAAGTCTTCTAAGATGCCCGCTGCGTCAAGGTTTCGACGAGGGCATCACGGTCTTGGGGTCGTGATCACTGTTCGTGATACACTTTGGTCCATGTTTATGGCGCGCAACGAAGGCTTGCTTGGGAGGGGTGTATGCGATGATCTGGGCTCGGAAGACGTCCGGCCTGTCCGAGTGGGATAACCTGCAAGAGCAGTTCGAAGAACTCTTCACGAAGCTCGGCTGTCCTCGGCAGATGATGCTGATTGCGGGTGCTCCTGCGGTCGCAAGTCAAATCGACCTGTTCATCAGCTTGCCCTATTCCGGCCTCCTCAGCATCTTTTACGAGTTCGATCAGATCAGTGAAAGCGAGCTGCCCTTAGAAGCTCCACTGCTGGTCGGCCACGATGACGCGTTTCGCGTACGCTTCAAGTTTCCAAGGCAAGGCTTGGTGACGTAAGCAAGGAGAGCCTACGCGCAGCCACGTGCTCTTGGCTGGCTGCACTGCGGCGGGTGCTAACTAAATGAAAGGCCTCCCCACCCGCTGTTGCCAGTAAGTGGGGAGGCCTCCCGGTCCTGAAGGCCTCGGCCTTCGCAAGAGCAATGATCTCACCGAGCGGCAGTCTCAGCTTGGCCAAACAAAAGCATCGCTTTATTACGGTCGCTGCCCGCTGCGCTCCACCCGGAACTTTCCGTCTCACCCATCCCTAGAATTGCAGGGCGTGGATGGGAGGCTACACCGATGTTCAAGCTCCTGAGGAACCTCTTCATTATCAGGCAGGTCTGGAGACTTCTGAAGCGACGCCGTTGATCGGAATCCAATAGCGCCCTCGCTCGCGCCTGTCAGGAGATCAACCTGTCACATCTGTCTCGGGCCGATCGCTCCCTTGGGCGACTTCGTCGTGCCAGTCTCCCGCTCTGTCCTGATATTCAATATCCTCGGTCTCACCAGCAACTTTCTGTTCCGCTGCGGCCCGATCTGCTGCATCTCGCGCCTGGTCATGAGTCGGAAACGGCTCTGAAAAGACGTCTCCAACCTTGTAAGCCCATCCACCATCGTGCTCTACGATTTCATAATGGACATCGGCCATCGCAGTTCTCCGGAAAGATCCTTTCCTGGCTGAACAGATATTTGGGTCAGCCGGTTCCCAAGGTTGGCTCATTACGTCGTAGACTGGCGCCAAGCTCGTATTCCCGCGACACCACCGCCAAATCCGTGATCGAGAAGTAGCCGCTCAGGCTTCAGTTGGTCATTCTTCGACGACCAACGAGAGCAATTCGCACAAGGACCTGCTCAGCCTCGTCCCTTACGCTGATAACAAAGGTCCGGTTATTGCTGTCCGGAAGTGCATCTCTCGCCATGTCCGGTCGAGCTACTTGTGCTTCAGCCTTAGCGGCCGCAAGGTCCTTCAGATCCAGCCCCACCTCGTCGGGCACTAGGCTGCGCCCATCATAGGTGTCGAAGAAATAGCGTGGCATGATCCCCTCAAGGGGGAAGGGCTTTCGCCGTTAATGGGAGCGAGCACCCTTTGTTCATCTGCCTGTGCAAGAATTCCGGGCATGAGATACACCCGCGACACCACCGCAATTTCCGAGATCACCGGCCAGCCCGTGAGTACTTGGTCTGAAGAATGGCAGCACGAATGCGAGGCTCGAACGGTCTTGGCCATGTCCAAGGCGGAGCGGGAAACCTTCTTTAACGGCTCCACTGACGACGATGGGAAGAGGAAAGAGCGAGGGATTATCGCGATCCGAGGCGTCGCCGCTGCTGAGAACCTACGAGCCAATATGCAGAAGCTTCAAGACGCTCGCACAGGCATGAGATAGAACCCGGTCAAGTCCAGAACCAAGGGAGCTGAAAGGCACTAGGCTTGGCCGGGAATACCGGCAGAGGACCGAACCGGCTCAGGACAAGCGAAGTCAGCAGCCTAAGGTTCCTCTAAGGGGAGCAAGCCGACAGTCCGTGTCACTGCTCAAAGAATTCGAAACCTTTGGTGCAGTTCTACTTTAGTAGAAGAAGCCTGGATGCTTCTCATGCCATCGCGCTACTACTTCAATCTGACCGATGACGATGAAGTGATCCGTGATGAGGAGGGCATCGAAGTGCCTGACCTTCGCACAGCTTTGATCCACGCCTTTGAGGCGATTGAGGAGCTGAGAAAAGAAGACGCCTCTCCTATGAGTGAATGGCAGGGATGGAGCCTCGAAGTGGTCGATAGCTCAGGAAACGTAGTCCACAGGCTCCCGTTAGATGGTGCTGCGCCAAACAAGAACTCTCGCCATTAAGCAACCAGTCCAGGTCTCGGTATCACTCTAAATCAGGGCTCTGCGAATTCAGCTTGGTGCGTCTCTGGAACACGTCAGCATCCGGCTCGTTTCTACTGACTTGCTTTGTTCAAGACAGCAGTTGCCGATGGTGGGAAGCCATGAGCGTTCTTGAACCGGGACTGAAAGAAAGCCGAAATGACTGAGGATGAGGTCGAAGCTGTTGCCGAGGAGCTTGCGA
Organism: Microvirga aerophila; assembly: GCF_003332305.1. Classification (GTDB taxonomy): domain Bacteria; phylum Pseudomonadota; class Alphaproteobacteria; order Rhizobiales; family Beijerinckiaceae; genus Microvirga; species Microvirga aerophila. The sequence continues at coordinate 8,074 of NZ_QOIO01000095.1, forward strand.
AAGCAGGCGGTGTGTCTTGGTATCCTGGTCGCCCGCGCGGTCCCATCTTGAAGGTCGTGTCAGATCGTTATCGCGACCGGGCCCGCTTGGCCATTGCCGCCCTTGACCGCTATCGAGCCCAGAAGGCAGGTGCTGCGCCCCCAAATACCGTAGAAGCCGAGCTGCCGCCAACTCCTACGGAAGCAGGCGCTCCCGATGATGGGACCCTCCGGGTTGGTGCTACCGTGGTCTACCGTCCGCCAGGAGACCAGCGCGCCTATCCATGCCGGGTCAAGAAAATCGTGGGAGGTCGAGCATATCTAGTGCCGCATCTGACGGCGTGGACCGGATGGGTTCCGATTGCAAACCTGTCACTTGCTCCGCCTGACCAATCTTCTGGTGGATAGGGAAGCCATCTGGGCCCTCTCATACCAGCGGCAGCAGGCGGTGTGCCCTCGTCATGCTCACACGCCGCCCAGAGACGCTCTACGATGCCATGTTCTGACAGTCGTCTCTCGATTGCAGATGGGTCGAGCATAGCTGGCTGTGATGCCGCTCCAGCTGCAGAGAGCCAGGATCCGTAGTGGCAAATAAAAACCCGCGAGGGGGTTCTCCCTCGCGGGTTTTCTCAAGGGCCAGAGGTTCGGTCGGGAGACGTCCCTACAAGCTTTCGAGAAGCAGAACATAATTTGCTGTTCCCTTGTCAGGCGAGAGGCCACAGCGCCGCAGCTCGGCTTGGCCTCCCATATCCTGGAACGGCTGAAAGCCTTACCGATGAGCAATTGTCAGAGTAGGAGCCCAGAGCCCCGGAAGGAGTGGTGCCGCCACGACACGATCTGGAAGGCCCTGATCTCGCAAAGCTGGTGCTACAGATCCTAATACCCGCGCCAAACCCTCCAGCGCCTCACCGGCGTGGTCGGCTCAATGTGTCGATGGTGACGCGGTTTCCGGTGATCGGATCGAGAATGGTCATGGGCAGTCCTCTCCCGTTCAGGCACAGGAGCAACGCCGCATGCCCGGATTCGATCAGATTCAATTGTGGATAGGGTTACGCGACGATTAACGCGCTCTGGTTCTCACATCCCCACAGCAGATCGAGGCGGTACATCCGCGCCCTGTCTGCTTTGAAGGAGGTTGCCGATCTCTGAGCCGCATCGGATCAGCCAGAGCATGGTTGCTGCGGTATGGTTAACAGTCCATTAAGGAACCCCGTCTGGCTGAGCGTCCGAACCGGGTTCTGGGTTTTGAGCCTGATACACTACGCGGCCTGTCAGCTTTGTACCCATGCAGAGTTAAGCGACGGTATGGATTGATCTGGCCTCATTGCTCGTGCGCACTGCCCTTATGATCATCGACCATGCGTTCGATGGCCTGCGCGAGATCAGCGTCGGCTTGGCTCAAAGCCTGCGAGCGAGCGATTTCGGCGCGGGTTTGCTCGATCGCCTGATGGGCCAGATCGATGGTCTCCTCAACCGCCGCATCGAGAGATTGCATGTTCTGTTCAGCCATGAGCCTGGGCTACACGTCTAATGGGGCCGATCCTTGGCAATCAGAGATTCTGATAGCCTCGCCACTGCTTGGCCGGCCTCGAAAAAGACGCTCCTGCGGGAGCGCCTGAAGGGGCCGGCGGGGCTTGTGAAGGACTGGTCTGTGCTCAACGGTCCGGCCTCCGGTTTTATTCCCTCCAGTGCCGCGAAGCGTGGCCTCGGGCTCCTGACAAAAAAGCTCCCTCGCTGGCGGGGGCCGGGGAGGGAGCAGGTCCAGGGAGCTACTAATATGCGCGCCTCGGAGGAAGATCGAAGGAGCGCAGTGTGATCGTCCGAGTGAACCGTGGCGGGATTCCGCCAGGATCGCGCGCGAAAGATGTCGCCAGTATTCGTACCCGCGCCGAGGACTCCGCCGAAGCCGGTTTGACTGCATAGGTGCGGCGGCGTTCCATAAACCACTGCGAAGACTTTGCGAAATCCTCAAATCGCGTTCCATATACGCCCTTCCGCGAAATTTGCAGCTGTCAATAAAAATGCCCAGCCAAGGGGAGGCGTGGACCCTCGGCCAGGGCATCATCCAACACATCTGGGGACAGTGGATTGGATCGGGCTTTGACGCGACGCGCCCGGTGCAAGCATCCCGTACGGCCAAGGTAAATAATCCGTAGCTGCGTGTGCGGCGCAAACATAGAAAAGGGCCGCGCCCAGTTCTTGGTTGAACTGTGTTCGCGGCCCTGGAACTCGAATTGCCCCTTCGAGCGAAGCGGCCTGATATAGCCAAAAAGGGGTAGGTGACAAGTCACAGCACAGCAATAAGCGCCAAACATGTGGCAGTTTAACGCGCATGCCGTGCGTCGTTTACTGACATTCGGCCATGATCAGCCGCATTTCCTGGCCTATGTAGGCTGAACCGGCATCGTTGTTGCCCCTTCGAGCCGGAACTTTGAGCGCCCTTTTCAAAAAAGCGGTGGTGGGTTCAACCGGTCAGCGCATCATGATTGATTTCGTTGTGCTTCGGGAGAACTATCCATGGCGCGTATGGGTCGTCCAGGTTTATCGGCAGAGCAGAAGCGGGAACTCTGGACCCGATGGAAGGAGGGTTGGTCGCTCAGTG
>NZ_QOIO01000096.1 GCF_003332305.1 Microvirga aerophila
TGGGCTGCTCCTGTGTCGCTGGCTGCTCGAAGCAGCCATGCTACCTCACCGCTGGGTGGGAGCCGTCCACAGCATCAATTGCAGACCTTCCGCTCAGTCTTGCTGGCGCATATTAACCGAGTTGCCCATTACAAGTCGCTCGGTCATCGGCAGCTCGATCGTGCAGCGCAGGCCATCCGGCTCGAACGCCTGAATGGTTTTGGCCTTCAGCTCATAGGTCAGGGTGCGCTCCAGCAGATCGGTGCCGAAGCCGCGCCGCCTGCGCTTGGCCACCCGTTCTGGCCTCCCACACTCCTTCCACTCGAAAATGAGCCGGGGCGGATCGGTGCCGTTCTGGACCCGCCAAGAGATCCGAATGCGCCCCTGCGGGACTGACAGAGCTCCGTGCTTCACGGCGTTCGTTGCCAATTCGTGAATAGCCAGCCCGAACGTCTCGGCAGCCTTGGGCTGCAGCCGCATCGCGGGCCCTGTAATCCTGACCTGCTCCCCCTCGCGTGCCGCATAGGTGAGAAGCTCGTCGGCGACGAGTTCAGTGAGATCCAGGCCTGCCGCCGGATCGCGGGCCACAGCGGTTTGCACCCGGGCGAACGCGTTGATGCGCCCGTCGAGGTGCATCGCGTAGTCCTCCACCGACTTGCTCGCCTCAGCGGTGCGCCGGGCAATCGAGCGGATCACCGCCAGGGTGTTGCGCACCCGGTGCTGCAATTCGCCCAGGAGCAATTGAGCCTGTCTCTCACTGGCCCTGAGAGCCTCTTCGGTTTTCTTACGCTCGGTGATGTCGCGGGTGACGGTTCCGTAGCCGCTCGGTTTTCCGTGCTCATCATTTAGCGTGACAACCGAGTAGATGACCCACAGCGCCTCGCCGGTCTTGAAGTGGCGGAACCGGATCTCGATCTCGCCACGCCCCTCGCGCAGCACCTGCGGGAGAAACTCGTCACGGATGAGCGCCTGATCTTCGGGGAAAAAGAAATCCAGTACTGGCGTGTGCTGCGCTTGCTCCAAGCTGTCGAGGCCGACCAGCCGCAGGCCCGCCGCGTTGACATAGAACGGGACCAGTTGCGTGTCGCACATGCCGATGAACTCTCTGCTCGCCTCCGCCAGCGCGGCGAACCGCCGCCACGCCGTCTCGGCGCGGGCGCGCTCGACTGCCGCCCACGTGCGCTCTGCCACCTCCTGCATCAGGGCCAGCTCCGCCGGGGTCCACGTGTGCGGTCCTGGGAAGGTGGCCACCAGCAGCGCGACCAAGTGGCTCTCTTTGACCAGTGGAACCCCAGCCCAACCGCCGGTTCGGTCGGCCGCAAAGGCCCTACGCTGTTGGTCGCTGAGGCGCGGGTCCGAGGCGGGATCATCCTGGCTGATGACGTGGCCGGCCTGATAGGAAGCGGCCAGATCAGGGCTGTAATTCGATAGCCGATAGCTTCCGCTGAACCAACTGGCATCTGGGGCGTAGTCGGCCCCCGCCGGTACGATCTCCGCGTCTGACAGCGCTTCCGAGTACACCACGCGGTTGCCTCCGAGATGCTCGCGCAGCACGCGGCTGGCCTCGCGTTGGATCTCATGGGCATCCCCAAGTGGCCGCAGGACATCTGAGAGCTTGAGCAGAAACGCCTGCCGCTCCTCGCTCGCGCGCAGGGCCTCTTCGGCCTGCTTGCGCTCGGTGATATCAATGTTCATGCCAACCCACTTGCGCACTGATCCGTCCGACGCGAGCAGCGGGGCAGCGTGAACGTTCGTCCAGCGCCAGCCGCCCTCTGCGTGCTGCAGCCGGGCTTCGGCATTGAGGGGGCGGCGCTCGCGCACGGCCTCGCGCCATTGCCGCTCCCGTTCGGCGCGGTCATCGGGGTGGATCGCATTGGCCCAGCCGTTGCCAAGCCATTCCTGCAGGTTCTGACCGGTGTAGGCGCGCCAGCTCGACGAGTCGGTCGTCACCTTGCCTTCAGCATCAGTCTCCCACACGGCCTGGGCCCAGCTTTCAACCAGGCTGCGGAAGCGTTCCTCGCTCTCCTGCAGCGACTGCGTCAGCAACTGGGTAGCAATGGCATCGCTGGCTTGGCGGGCATAGATGCCGGTCAGCCGGAGGTCGCGCTCGGACAAGCGGTGCGGCTCGCGGAAATGGGTCGAGAGCATGCCGAGCGGCTTGCCCATAGGCGTGAACAGCGGCGTCGACTGCACCGCCAGATAGCCCGCCTCGCGGGCAGCCGGGAGGCTTGGGGCATAGGCAGGCTCCTGCTCGACATTATCGATCACCACCCGCTCACGGCGCGCCAGGGCCATGCCGCAGGCCGAGCCCTCCTCGACATCAACTTCGGCGAAGTGGTCGAGGAACGGCTGCTGGAAGCCACGCTGAACCACAATGCGCAGTGTTTGGGTGGCCTCATCGTAGAGCTGGATGTTACCGAAGTCCGCCCCATGCAGCTCGATTGTCGCATCCAGGATGGCGTCAAGCATCGCCTGCAGATCGGCGGAGCGGACCACCTGTCGGCTCAGCTCGTGCAGCCGTGTCATCGCCTTCAGCTCGGCGGCAAGGGCCTCTTCAGCCTGCTTGCGAGCGGTGGTATCGAGTATGAACTCGAAGGCGGTGCCGTCCGGCAGCCTCTTGGCTGCAAACAGCGCGCACCAGCGCGATCCGTCCTTGCGGAAGTACTCCTTCTCGTAGGGCGTGGTCCGCCCCGTGGCCTGCAGCTCCGCAATGGCCCGCTCGGAAGCCGCCATCCATTCCGGCGGTGTGAGTGCCTGCCAAGTGAGGCGTCCCGCCTCCAAGTCGTCACGGCTATAGCCGCCCATCGTCAGGAAGGCGTCGTTGGCATCGATGATCTGGCCCTCCGGGTCGAGGTAGATGACGCCGACCGTCTCGATCTCCAGCGCCGTCCGGAGCCGCGCCTCGCTGGCCGACGCGCGGTCGTACGCTTCGGAGAGGGCGTGGGTGCGTTCCTCCACCCGCCGCTCCAGCTCCTCCCGGGTGACTTTGACTTCGTCCAGGGCATCAGTCATCTGAGAGGCGGCCGCGGCAAAGTGGGCGAGGCTCTGCAGCAGGCGGGCATTCTCGGCATCAAACTGCCCCTCAGGCGTGTGCTTGATGGCCCAGAGCGTGCCGACCGGTTCGCCGTTCACAGACCAGGGTGCCAGCAGGGTCTCGTGGATCCGCGGCTCGATGCCTCTGAGATCCGGAAAAATCTGCCCCGCCTCGCGAAACAGGAGCAACTTGTTACGGGCAATCACCACGCCACAGGGGCTGACCTCCCGTGGAATAGTGCCCCCGAGATGGGCCGCCAGGCCGCCCACGATGGCATGCCAGCGGAAGATGCCGTTCTCGCCGCCGGGTTCGAGGATGCTGATCCCGGCCGAGTCCGCATGGCACAGCTCCAGCACCAGCTCGGCGCATTTGCGGAGCACGCTGCGGGGGCTGGTGGCCATCTCCTGCGCGAGGATGGACAGCGCCCGGCTTTCGGCCGCATGATCGGGCGCACGGGACAAACGGCGAGCCAACTCCGCGGTGATCAGCCCCTCATCGAGGCCTGTCATCGTGCGGCCGAGGTCGTCAGCGGTGGCCATGCTGACCTCCTTGCATTGATGAGGAGACCCTTCCGGGACCAGATTATCATCGGCCCCCTGGGTGCGCGCTGTCGGAGCGATGATTCGAGACGCGGTGAGCCGCCGCCTCGTGGCTCTCCCCAGCACTACCCTCCCGGGTCAGATGCAGGTAGTTGGGACTGAACAGGGCCACGGCCATGAGCGCCGGCAGATCGGGAATGGTCAGGGTCTTGCCCTTGAGCACGACGAGGTTGGCGGCCCGCAGCTCCTGCAGCATGCGATTGAGATGCACTCCGGTAAGGCCGGTGGCCTCGGCGAGCTTGGCCTGGGTAACCGGCAGCTCGCAGCTCGGCCCTTGCGTCAGGCCCACGATCCTGAGCCGGAGGAACAGCTCACAGAGGAGGTGACACAGGCGCTCATAGGCATTGCGTTGGCCGAGACTGAGCGTCCACTCCCGCTGGATCGCCGCTTGGACGAGGGCCTCGCGCCACAGCGCCTGGGCGACGCGCGGATGATGAAACGTAAGCTCCTCAAACACGGCGCGGGGGATCGCGGCCAGGGTCCCAGACGTCAATGTCCCGACCGAGTGGTCCATCTCGCCCAGGACCAAGGGACTCGGGTCGCATAGGTCACCCGGCAGCAGGAAGGCCAGGACCGCCCGCCGGCCATCCTCCAGCTGTTTGTAGCGACAGGCCCAGCCGCTCAGGATCGGGTGGATCTCGCGCGGCTCGTCGCCTTCGCTCATGAGGTCTTCACGTTGGCCGAACCGCGTTACGCGTTCGGAGGTCGCCTGCTCCAACAGGCGCTGGTCGTCGGCCGAGAGGCGGATGACCTGCTGCAGTTTGCGGATGAGAGGGTTGGCCATAAGACCCTCCAAAGAATAAACCTGACCTATCAACGCCCCACGGATCCAAACGGGCCAACCTGTGCTATGATCTTTGTGCGCTTGGCCGACTCAAGCCCCGTCTGACAGATGCCCACTGGGCGAGGAGGGGTTTTCCATGAGCCGCACTCATCCGCAGCCGAGCCTGACCGGACGCCGCGTGCTCGTCGTGGAGGACGAGTTCTTTGTCGCCGACGATCTGGTTCAGGCTCTCACCCGGCTCGGGGCAGAGGTGCTCGGCCCGGTGCCGACCCGGGACGAGGCACTGGATCTTCTGGCCACGGCGGAAAAGATCGATCTGGCCGTGCTCGACATCAACCTGGAGGACGAGGCCGTCTATCCGGTGGCGGATCTCTTGGCCGCGCAAGGGGTGCCGTTCCTGTTCGCCACCGGCTACAGCCAAGCTGCCGTGCCGACCCAGTACCGGCACGTGCCCCGGTGGGAGAAGCCGTTCAATCCGCAGACCCTCGCCGACGCCTTGCCCGCACTCCTGCGAGACCAGTGAACCGGGCTCAGACCCAAAGAGCTGCGCCTGAAATGCGCTCACAAGCGGAGCCTCTTCGACGGCTCGCTTCAATGCAGCTCCTGGCTAACCGGAGGGGCCGCTTTGGGTCATACTTTCACATTCCGGCCGCGCAATAAACGTCGGCTCTTAGGTGCCAAAGCGGACCAAGCTCTTTGATCCGGGGAGTGCGACTGCGAGGCCTTGCGGACTCACACCATTCGCCGCACACGTGGACGGATTTCGTGGAAAGTCATTTCTGGAAATGTGCTTCAGGATCCTGCCGTGCGCGCACAGTCTTCAGAACGGTGGTCGACCCGTGGCTGCCTTCCCACAGGCCTAGAGCATCGGACGAAAAGGCGGATCCACGACGTCCCACCCCTCTCCCTCGGGCAGAGGTGGAATCCGAGCGGGTCCGACAAACCGTCCGATGCTCTAGCGGTCGTTACAGCCAGCGCCGCACGCGCGAGCGGTAGCCACGGTAGACATCGCCGAACTTGCGGTCGAGATAGGTTTCCTCGCGGGCCACGACGCCGTAGCGGATGAGGAACGCGAAGAGCACCAGCATCACCAGCAGCCAAAGACTGTCGAACGCGATGGCGAAGCCAATCAGACCGAGGAACATGCCGAGGTAAATGGGGTTGCGCGTGAAGCGGTATGGTCCGCTCTCGACGATGGTGGTGGTCGGCCGATTGGTCGGAACATTCGAACCGGCCTTAGTCATCGTGATGATGGCCCAAGCGAACAGCGCTAATGCGACGACGAACACCAATAAGCCGATCCAGCCAGCAGGTATGTCGGCGGGTAGGAAGGGCCAGGGCACGAGCAAGTTGAGCGCAAGCCCGGCAAGGACGGCAAGCCCCCATGCCAGCGGCGGCCGGATGATGACGTTAGCGGTGTCTGCCGTGTCAGCCATGGCGGGACTGTGGGCCAATGTCGTTGTCTGGGTCGTGTACAGGCTACCATCAACTGCCGCCAAAGCAGACCCGCAACCCTGGATCATGTCGCTTGGCCTGCGCGAATGAGCAAACCAGTTCCGATCAAGGGAAGCCCGGATCAGTCGGTGAGAACGTAGGCCATGCCGAGCAGCCAAGCTGCGGCGATGAACGCCACGCCCAATGCCGCCAGCCACAACAATCGCTTCGTCGAGATGTTCATCGACCTCCTCACAGGAATGGCGAGGAACGCCTGCTGCAAACCACATCAGCGCTCCTCCGGCGGCTTGACGGCCGAGAACTGCCGCAGCAGCGCCAGGTCGTAGGCCGCCTTCAGGACCCCCGCGAGGACGAGCGGCCAGCCGAACGGCGACACGGTCAGAAGCCATCCGGACAGGAGCGGCGCGATGGCCGATGCCAGGCTCCGGGGTACGGCGGTGACGCTCGCGGCGGCGGGCCTCTCCTCCGGCCGGACCACCGCCATGACGTACGAGGACCGGGTGGGCACGTCCATCTGCGACAGCAATCCCCGGAGGATCAACAGGCCGAACGCGGTCCAGACCGTCGGCGCGAAGGCGGTCAGGACCAGGAAGAGGTTCGACGGAAGATGCGTGAACACCATCGTGTTCACCAGCCCGAATCGTTTGGCGATCGACACCGCCGCGAACTGTGAGACGGCGGAGCACAGGCTGGTGACGAAGAAGATCGCCCCGATGGTGGACACGCCGATGCCGAACCGCTCGCTGAGCCAGAGCGCCAGCAAAGCGTTGATGACGAGCCCGCCGCCGAAGGCGTCGACGGAGAACAGGGCCGCCAGACGGTAGACGATCCCGCGCGATGGGCCGAGCGGGGCCGGCGGGCTGTCGGTGCCGGCCTCGGCTTTGGGCGACAGGTTGCGGTAGAGCAGACACGTGAGCAGCCCGATGACACCGTACAGCCCGAAGAGAACAGTCGTCATTCCGGCCGGCGAGATAACCGGGGCAAGCCAGTCCACCACCCCAACCGACAGCGCCCCGAGGGCACCGAAGAAGGCGCCGACGAAGCTGTAGCGGGCGAACACCGCCGTCCGCTCCTCGTCGGTGACCACGTGGGCGATCACCGTATGTTCGAGCGGCAGGAAGAGGCTCACGTCACCACCGGAGGGGTTGAGGGTTCCCACAAAGGCGATCACGAGCAGCGGCCAGAAGCCCTCGATGCCGGTAAAGCCCAGTCCAGTCGCCGCCATCAGGAAACCGGCGGCCAGCAAGGCGCGACGCCTTGGAATCCGGTAGGCGACCAGTCCGATGGCGAGCGTCAGCAGGGCGGAGCCCAGCAAGGTTGCGGTCGAGATGATCCCGACGCCGAAGGCATCGTAGCCGAGACGCGAGAGATGGAGTGGCAGCAGGATCGCAACATAGCCATCACCGAAGGCGCGCAAGGACCGCGCCCAGAGAACCCGCTCGATGTCAGGTGGCAGGCTCTTTGCCCGAGCCTCCCCGATTGTCCCTGTCGCACTTTGGTCCTGGGGAATCGGACTACTCCCAGGATCAGGAGATCGCGCCGGCGAGGTACAGGACAATCCCCACGGCAGAACAGGCGGCGAGCGTTGGGATCATGCCGACCTTGAAGCGGAACATGGCGATGACGGCGGCTGCCGAGAGCAGCAGCGCCCAGACATCGACGCTCGCAAGCACAGGCGCCTCGAAGGACAGGCCGAAGCTCCGTACGGGCCATGTCTCGCGGAAGACGGTGTGGATCGCGAACCAGATGGCGAGGTTCAGCACGACGCCGACCACGGCCGCGGTGATCGCCGACAGGGCTCCATGCAGAGCCTGGTTGCCGCGCAGCACCTCGATGAACGGGGCACCCAGGAAGATGAACAGGAAGCACGGCACGAAGGTCACCCAGGTGGCGAGAAGCCCCCCGAGCATGCCCGCCGTGAGCGGTGACAGCACGCCGGGATCGCGGTACGCGCCCATGAAGCCCACGAACTGCAAGACCATAATGAGCGGCCCCGGGGTGGTCTCGGCCATGCCGAGGCCGTCGAGCATCTCGCCAGGTTGAAGCCAGCCGTAGTTCTCGACCGCCTGCTGGGCGACATAGGCCAGGACCGCGTAGGCGCCGCCGAAGGTCACGACTGCCATAGTCGAGAAGAAGGTGGCGATCCGACCGAACACGTTGTCAGGGCCGAGTGTCACGAGGAGTGCGGCCACCGGCACGAGCCAGAGGGCGAGGCAGATCACCGACACCCAAAGCGCCCGCGCCACCGTAGGGCGGGCATGCTCCGGCAACTCCTCGCCGAGCAGCGCGTCAGCGTCAGCAACCTGCTTGCCGTCCTTGGAGGGACCGTGCCCACCTCCGACCTGGAACGCCGGCACGCCCGCGCGGCCGCCGAAGAAGCCGATGACACCGGCGGCGAGGACGATGATCGGGAACGGCACGCCGAAGAAGAAGATCGCGATGAAGGCCGCCGCCGCGAGCCCAACCATGATGCGGTTCTTGAGCGCCTTGCTGCCGATCCGCACCACGGCCTGGAGCACGACAGCGAGCACGGCGGCCTTGAGGCCGAAGAACAGGGCCGAGACCACCCCAACCTTGCCGAACAGGGCATAGACGATGCTCAGCGCCATGATCGAGATGACACCGGGCAGCACGAACAGCACCCCGGCGATGAGACCGCCGAGCGTGCGGTGCATGAGCCAGCCGATGTAAGTGGCGAGCTGCTGGGCCTCGGGTCCGGGCAGGAGCATGCAGTAGTTCAGCGCGTGCAGGAAGCGGTTCTCGCCAATCCAGCGCTTCTCCTCGACGATAATGCGGTGCATGACCGCGATCTGGCCTGCAGGCCCGCCGAAGCTGAGCATCGCAACACGCGCCCAGACCCGGAAGGCCTCGCCGAGGCTGACACCATGCGGCGGCGCCGCGGTACGGTCTCGGGAAGCTGTGGCGGTTGATATGTCCGTCATGTCAGGCTCCCTGCTTCCTCACGGGCCAGTTGTGGGTCTCGTCGGTGGCGTCACGGCACCAACGGTAGAAGGCATCGTAGAGTGCCATCCCGGCCTCGAGCTGCTCCAGGTCGTCGACATACATCCGCGAGAGCCCAAGCGAGGCGGCCAGCAGTCCCGGTGCCTCGGGCGCGAGATCCGTACGCGCCGTGTCGGCGCCGCGCACGATGGTGGCGAGCCGCAGCAGGGGTTCCGTCGTGAGGCCGAACACCTCGACCATGGTGTCGAAGGTGCATTTCTCGCCGCGATGGCTCCAGAAGACGTCCGCGCCCTCGATGTCGTAGGGGGCAGCCCCGAAGCGTTGCGCCACGGCGGGAACTTCGGACGGGCTGACGAACAGGAAGACGGCCTGCGGGTCGACGAAGCGCCGGATGAGCCAGGGACAGGCGATTTGACGGCATGACGACGCGTCCTTGCTGAAGGAGAGCTGGACGCGATTCTTCGGCATAGCGCCTCGTGAGGGGATCGCAGCCCCCATGAGGCAAGTAGGTATTGCTCTCCGGTTTTTGTCAATAACCTGGATCCAGCAGACGTAACCCGCGGCTGGCGAGGGTGGCGTCTCCCGACAGCCACTCCTGTTGCCAACGCCGTATTTGCAAGTGCGCCCAACGTCCGCTCGGGGTCAAACTGAACCTTTACGCGAACCCATGGGAAGGTCCGCTTAACTTTGCTCTTACGGAAGTTCAGCTTAGGTCTGCCCGGTGCCAAAGGGCGAAAATCCTCTTCTTGCGTAGGGCAAAACCATCCAGATCCGTTGAAGGCTGAACAAGCAGGCCCCTATTACTCGTCTTCTCTCCCCCACGGTATAATGTCGGCCATGTCAGCCGATCTACGGTTCGCGAAATATCGCCTACCGTCCGGCCTCGGCTTGCACGTGGCCGAGCAGGGGCCGGAGGACGGCCGGGCCGTGCTGATGCTGCATGGTTATTCCGATTCCTGGGTGTCCTACAGCCGCATTCTCCCGCTCCTCCCGACGGACTGGCATGTGATCATGCCGGACCAGCGCGGGCATGGAGACTCCGACCGCCCCATGGACGGCTATGCGCCTGCCGATTTGGCCGGAGACGCAATCCAGCTCATGGACCTACTCGGCATTGCAGAGGCCGCCCTGGTCGGGCATTCCATGGGGAGCTTCATCGCCCGCACGGTCGCGGCTCAAGCTCCCGAGCGCGTTGAACGCTTGGTCCTCGTTGGCTCGGCCGCGACAGCGCGCAACGCGGTCACGCAGGACCTGCTGCGGGAGGTCGAGGCGCTCGACGATCCCGTCGGCGGGGACTTCGTCCGCGCGTTCCAAGCCAGCACCATCCACCGCCCGGTACCGGCGGCGTTCTTCGAGCGAGTCGTGGCCGAAAGTCTGAAGCTCCCGGCGCGGGTTTGGCAGGCCGCGCTGTCCGCCCTTCTCGCGGCCGATCCCGCGCCGGATCTCGCTCGGATTCGCTGTCCAGTTCTGATCCTGGGCGGCGACCAGGACGGCGTCTTCTCGCAGGAAGAGCAGAAGCACCTCGCGACGCGCATCCCCGGCGCGATACTCAAGATCAGCCCCGAGATCGGCCATGATCCCCAGTGGGAGGCGCCGGACGAGGTCGCGCTCGATCTGCACGCGTTCCTCCAAGGCCCGAATGACCTGACCGGGATTTTGAACCAAGCGGATTGAGAGGCTACTGTATGCTTGCAGATGTGGGTAGCTGCTGTGCAATGGCCTCCAGTGTAACGGGTGCGGGCGGCCGGTAGCCCA
>NZ_QOIO01000097.1 GCF_003332305.1 Microvirga aerophila
CTTATTGTGTCGAAGGATAAGCTTAACAATGAAGCTGCTGTGCTTGTAGGTAGCTGGGCAGATGCCTTTATGGGACCATGGCTAACGACCGCTTCTGGCACGTTCCGGACAGGGGGCGAACTTCAGCTTTGGATAAGAACATCGGACGTTGATGTCAGTGAACGAATTTCACTACCTGACCCATTTGAGACTTTCGGCATTTGCATCAACCGTGGCCCGACGGGATCACCAGCCCAGGGCAAATGCGATCAGGACATTGGTTAGACCCTAAACCGACTGATGTGTGGGCGAGGCTGCTCCGCTCAGGTCCTAGGCAGGTCATGGGAGGACAGCTTGTCCATTCTCCTGTACCTTGTTCCCGAATTCCCAAAGGTCCAGAACTGCGGGATCGTGCCATGCCTCTGACCACGTCACGCGCCCTGGCGCAGGCCGCCCCCGTGCTCGTTGACCTCGCCCTTCAGGGTGGTGGCTCCCATGGAGCCTTCGCCTGGGGCGTCCTAGATCGGCTGCTCGAGGAGCCTTGGCTTGGAATCGATGGGATCTCCGGCACCTCGGCCGGGGCGATGAACGCCGCCGTCCTGATTGACGGGTATGCCAAGGGCGGCCCCGACGGGGCCCGCGCCGCACTGGAGGGCTTCTGGGGCCGCGTTGCGCGCGCCGCGTTTCTCAGCCCTTTCCGCCGGGGGCCGCTCGACGTCCTGCTGGGCCGCTGGACCTTGGACAGCTCACCTGTCTTCATTGCCCTCGATCTCGCGGCGCGACTGGTCTCGCCCTACGACCTGAACCCCACAGGCGCCAACCCCTTGCGCGACATCCTCGATGAGAGCATCGACTTCTCCCGCCTCGCTCGGGCTCCGATCAAGCTGTTTGTCACGACCACGAACGTCCGCACCGGGCATGGCCGGATCTTCCGCAACGCTGACGTCACGCCGGACGCACTCTTGGCTTCGGCCTGTCTTCCGTTTCTCTTTCAAGCCGTGGAGATCGACGGTGAGGCATACTGGGACGGCGGCTATGCCGGAAACCCGACGATCACGCCACTGGTGCGCGAGTGTGCCTCGAATGATACCATCCTCGTGCAGATCAACCCGGTCGAGCGGGCCGGCATCCCGCGGACCGCACGCGAGATCACCAACCGTGTCAATGAGGTCTCGTTCAACGCCACCCTGCTGAAGGAACTGCGGATGATCGCCTTGCTGCGGCAGGTGGCGGACCCCGGCAACTGCGAGGGGGCGTTGTGGGCACAGATGCGAGTTCATCGGATTTCCAGCGCGGCCATGACCGAGCTAGGCTATTCTTCCAAGCTCAATGCCGAGTGGGATTTCCTGTGCTACCTCAGGGACGAAGGGCGCCGCTCAGCGGATGCCTTTCTGGAGGCGCATGCAGATGACCTTGGTGTCCGCTCGTCCCTCGATATCGATGCCGTTGTTGAAGGGAAGGGCTGATTTCTTAGGCCTCCTCGGACGGTTAGCCCGCTTCCCCCAGGCCTGGTGGATCAAATGTATCTGAGCATGGTGACGATCTTTGCGAGGCAAAGCGGATGACCTCCCCGGTGCGCTCCGTGGATATGGCCATCGTCTTGCAGCGCAGGGGTCCTTCCAAAGCCCCTGCAATCCCTCCCAAAGCGTTCTGTCCAACGTGTGGACAGCGGAACATATCAGCGGAGAGCCGTCGGCAGGGCCGCGCGGATGCGTTGCGAGAAATCGGGAGCGCCATCGGCCGCCTGCGCCGCCTCGTTGATCAGGGAGCGCCGCCGCAGCTCGTCGAACGGTAGCATCGTGTCCACCCGACCCGAGTGGTAGAGGTAGCTATCAATCAGTCCGTTGAGGAGATGCCGGATGTCGAACCGGCCCTCCCGACCGGCGGCGTTGGCGTAACGGATGATGTTGATCGTGCAGCTATTGCTGAGCAGATGGTACCACTCCGGGCGATCGGCGAGCTCGTTGATCCGGTCCAAGTAGACGAGCAGGAGCCGGCGCGCGTCCGCGGCCGAGGTGTTGAGGTGGTAGAGATACACCGTCTCATCGCGGTGGTTGGTGCGCACGCCGACGAGGTCGTGCTCATCCCCCACCACGTAGATCAGCTCAAATTGCTTGAAGAGCGAGGCGAGGGGGTTGAAGCCCTCGTCCACCTCCGGTCGCGTCTCGATGGAGATGCTCAGCGGCGGCGCGTTGTCGAAGATGAAGCTGAGGAAGGTGTGCCCGACCAGCCCCTCGCTCCAGTATGAGACGTAGAAATCGAGGCCGGTCAGATGGGACAGCAGCATCTCGCGCTCCTCGTAGCGCACCGTGAAGTCGTTCCGGCTGCGGTAATCGAAGTCGCGCACGCCCGTGAGGCGCACGCGGTCGCCGTCGATGAAGGCGCGCGGCATCACCGCGACCTCCGGCCGCCAGGGACGGTCATGAGATGGCGGGATGGTCGTCCACCACGCAACCACGCCGAGACACAGCCCGATTACGATCACGGGCATGCGCGGCTGACGCGACAGCCAGAGCGCCCAGACCGAGAAAGCTGCAAAGGCGGCTGCCAATCCCAGGCGCAGCCCAGCCCACGGTAGGTTCGAGTAGTAGATGGCCAGGGCACTCCACGTCATCAGCACCATCCAGAACAGGAACAGAATTCCCGCAATCAGGAAGCGGAAGGACCTGGACAGAAACGTACCGTGCGATCTCGGCTGGAGCTTCACCGTGGCACCTGCTTGTCAACTCCCGCTCAGTCCGAAGGTCTCCTTCGGACCGGGATCTCACTTGGGGAGCGCATTCTTGTAGATCCTGCCATCCTTCATGATGACCAGGAAGTTCCGGTCCGGATCGGCAACGAGGTCGAGGTTCTCCAGCGGGTTGCCGTCGACCAGCAGCAGGTCCGCCAACGCTCCTTCCTCGACGATGCCGAGCTTGCCCGGATAGGGATTGCGCAGGCCGGACAGTTGCAGCAATTCGGCATTTGTCGACGTCGCCATGACCAACGCCTCGGCCGGCGTGTACCAGCGGGTGAGGGTGGCCAGCATGGCGCCCTGCCGCTTCGCCAGGGCCTCGGAGAACAGGATGTCTGTGCCGAAAGCCGTCCTGATCCCGTATTTCCTCGCCAGAGCATAGATGCTGTCGGTGCCGGTGATCACCTGTGCCAACTTGGCTTGTTCCGCCGGACCCAGTCCGCTGGCGGCGTTCAGGTCGAGGAAGGGTTGCGTGCTCAGCCAGATGCCCTTCTCGGCCATCAGCCGCGCCGTGGGCTCATCCATCAGGTGCCCGTGCTCAATGCACCTCACACCGGCAGCAATCGACCGCTGAATGGACGCGGGCGTATAGGCATGGGTGCAGACGTAGGTGCCCCAGTTCTCGGCCGCCTCGACGGCGGCGCGCAACTCGGCCTCGGTAAAGGTCGAGACATCGAGCGGAGAGAACGGAGAGGCCACGCCGCCGCCGGCGGTGAGCTTGATCTGCGATGCGCCTTGCATGAGCTGCTCGCGCACCCGCAGGCGCACCTCGTCCGGGCTGTCGGCGATCATGCTTCCGCCAAGCTGCTCGACACGGGCGAGCATGCCGCCGATGGTCCTTGGCAGGTCGGAGAGCTGGCGAAAGTCGCCGTGACCGCTGGTGATCGTGATCACGGCGCCAGACGGATAGATACGCGGTCCCGGCAGCAGTCCCTCGTCGATGGCGCGCTTGAGATCGAAGGAGGGGCCACCCAGGTCACGGATGGTGGTGAACCCACGCATCAGCGTTGCCGTGGCCTCGACCCCGGCCAGCAGGTTGGAATAGCCGATCCCGCTGGACAGGAGCACCATGGGTGTCGGCCGCACCATCATCGCATGCCAGTGCATGTCGATCAGGCCGGGCATCAGCACGCGTCCCCCCGCGGCGATGACCTGGACATCGGGGTCGCTCCGGACATCGATAGGGGCTGTGGAGATGCGCTCGACGGCATTGCCCCTCACCAGCACATGGGAAGAGGCCGATAACGCCGCATTCCTGCCGTCGAAGATCCGGACGTTCTCGAAGAGGGTTGCCGCATCGGGAGCCCGGGAGGGCAGTCCACTCTGTGCCGTTGCCGTCGGATCATATCCGATCGACAGGATG
Organism: Microvirga aerophila; assembly: GCF_003332305.1. Taxonomy (GTDB): domain Bacteria; phylum Pseudomonadota; class Alphaproteobacteria; order Rhizobiales; family Beijerinckiaceae; genus Microvirga; species Microvirga aerophila. Next base: position 4,077 of record NZ_QOIO01000097.1, read on the forward strand.
CCAGCCACCATAAAGAACCGGAATAACGTGCGCTTCAGACTGTCGACAGTTATCATGCCGGACATTGCTTGGCGCTCCCGCTTGGGCTGTGCGGCAGGATATCATGACGGCAGCCCCCTGACGAATGCTCGCCGATTGCAGGCGCAACAGGTATGTCAAACTTCCGAGGAGAGCGTTGCCCGTAGAGTTTCCCAATCCGGACTATTTTTTGAGATCGGGGCTCACAATCATCCTTTAATTGTCAGTCCGTGCAAAGTGAGCTGACGGGTGACTCCGTTCGCGCAGCATGTCGTAGCGGGTTCGCCAGGGGTGCCTGACCTTTCAGAACCACGAGGTGTCCGGAAGGTCGGCTCCTGGCACGAAGCGGAACTGGACCGCGCTTCCGCAATGAAGCAGTCAGGAGACCTTCGTGCGGCCACAGTCAAAGGGCGCTCGTGACCCCCAACGGACATTGCAGACATTGATGCTGGGGACACCTTCGTTTGATCTAGCCGGTGCCTCGTCCAACAACGATAGAGGCCAGAGCCTTCCTCCCTGGCTCGAAGCGAGGCTCAGACCTTAGAGGAGCCGTTAGGCAGGAATGCCGCTGTTTCAACTGTCCAAGCCGCGTGATCTGTGGGCCGGGGGCATCATCGATAGCGCATGATGATAGACAGAGCTTGCGCCAGAGCCTCGGGGGCGAACGGCTTCTCCCAGCGGAGGACTTGCTGGTATTGCGCCGGAATAGCGGCCTGGTTGTAGCCAGTGGCGAACAGGAACGGCACACCCTGCTCGATCAAGGTGTCCGCGACAGGAAAGACCGACTCGCCTTGCAGGTTGATGTCGAGCACGGCCAAGTCAATCCGTTCCCCGGTCGAGAGAAGGTCGAAGGCCTCCTCACGGGTCGCCACAGGTCCGAGCACCTCCGCCCCGAGCTGGGTGAGGGCTCGGCCGAGATCATCGGCCAGGAAGTATTCGTCCTCTACGATCAGAACACGGCGTCCGGTCAGGCTCGGTTGAGGATGGGTGCTCATCGTAAGCCCTCCTTGCCCGATGGGCATCTGAGATGTGAGGGAGACGAACAGAGTGCACAAAGACTCTAGCACAGGTTGGCCTATTTGGATGGTGAGGTGGTAGAATGTCGGGCGGCACACCAGGAGGGCACCATGGCCCACCCTCTCATTCGCAAGCTGGAGCAGTTCACCAGGCTCTCGGCCGACGACCAGCGCCTGCTGGAGCGCGTGTCCTGCGAGCATGTGCGGCGGCTCGGGCCGCGGGCGGACATCGTGCGCGAAGGCGATGAGCCTGGAAAGATCCACCTCATCCTCTCGGGCTGGGCCTGCCGCTCCAAGCAGCTCGAGGACGGGCGAGGGGCGATCCTTGCCTTTCTGCTGCCCGGCGACCTGTGCGACCTGGACAGCTTTCTTCTGGGCGCGATGGACCACTCGGTGGGCGCGCTGACGGCGGTGAGCGTGGCCGGGATCCCGCAGTCGCTGTTCGAGGATCTCATGCTCCACCACGCCCGCATTGCCCAAGCTCTATAGAGTTCAGCGCTCATCGATGCGGCCATCCAGCGCGAATGGACCCTCAATCTCAGCCAGCGCACCGCCTATGAGCGCCTGTGCCACCTCCTGTGCGAACTGTTCCTCCGTCTTCGGACCGTGGGCCTGACGCAGGGATCAAGCTGCGAGCTGCCGATCACCCAGACCAAACTGGCCGAGGCTACCGGCCTCACCCTGGTGCATCTCAACCGCATGCTCCAGGAGCTGCGGGCGGCCAACCTCGTCGTGCTCAAGAGCAAGACCCTGACCATCCCGAACCTAGAGGCGCTCATGAGCGCAGCCCTGTTCAACCCCGCCTACCTGCATCTCAACCAGGCTGGGGAAGTCCCGGATACCGCTGCGGCCGTGCCCCTTCCGGCCTTGGATGAGCGATCCGATGGCCTGCAGCTATAGGGCGAGTTCCATGTGTCGTGAGCGGCTCCTGATCCCGGCATTTCAAGGAGGTCAGCATGACCACCGCTGACACCCTCAACAGGTCCATGGCCGGCATCGATGACGTCGTCATCCCGGCGGAGCTGGCCCGCCGTCCCTCTCGCGCGCCTGATTACCACGCGGAGAGCAGGGCTCTCGGGCTCTTGGCGCAGGAGATTGTCGCCAATCCAAGCGGTGTGCTTCAGACATGCGCCGAACTGGTGCTGGAACTGTGCCGCGCCGACTCGGCCGGGATCAGCCTGCTTGAGTCTGGCGGCGAGAACGGCGTGTTTCGCTGGCGTGCGGTGGTTGGCGCTCTCGCAGGCCATCTTGGCGGGAGCATCCCGCAGGAAGCCAGCTCGCAGGGGGTGGTTGTCGCCCGCGATCGCGTGCTCCTGTTCAGTGAGGCGGAGCAAGTTTTTCCGAACCTGAAAGGCACACAATCGCATGGTTACGAGACCTTGCTCGTCCCCTGGCATGATAATGGCGAGCCAGCCGGAGTGCTGTGGGCCATCAAGCACACGCCCGAGGGAGAGTTTGACGCCGAGGATGCCCGCCTGCTGCAAAGCCTTGCCCGCTTCGCCGCGGCAACCCACCGGGTGGTCGCCGCGCTGGATGAAGCCAGGACCGGGCGTGAGGAGCTGGAACAGCGAGTGGAGGATCGCACCCGCCCCCTTTCCGAAGCCTACGAGAGCGTGCGGGCCAGCGAGACGCGGTTTCGCACCGCACTGGAGATCGAGACGGTTGGCGTCATCTACCTCGACCCGGAGGGCCAGATCATCGATGCCAACGACGCCTTCCTGACGATGGGCGGCTATAGCCGTGACGACTTGGAGGCGGGACGCCTCACCTGGCAGGGGCTGACCCCGCCGGAATGGATGGAAGCCTCGGAGCGGGCCATTGCGGAGCTGAAGGCGACGGGGCGGACCACGCCGTACGAGAAGGAGTACTTCCGCAAGGATGGCTCGCGCTGGTGGGCGCTGTTCGCCGCCAAGAGGCTGCCCGATGACACGATCTTCGAGTTCGTGCTCGACCTCACCGCGCGCAAGCAGACTGAGGAGCGGTTGCAAGAGAGCGAGGAGCGGTTCCGCAGCCTGGTCGAGAGCTGGGCCCAGGCGGTGTGGGAGACCGATGCCGAAGGCGAGGTGAGCACCGACTCGCCGAGCTGGCGCGCCTACACTGGCCAGAGCCTGGAGGAATGGCTCGGCACCGGCTGGGCGAATGCAATCCACCCTGACGAGCGCGCCGCCGTGCAACGGCTATGGGGCGAGGCCGTGCGTGAGCGCCGCCCCCTCAGCATCGAGCACCGGCTGCGACGAGCGGCGGGTGGTTGGCGCTGGACCAACGTTCATGCTGCGCCGCTGCTTGGGCTTGATGGAACGGTGCGCAAGTGGGTCGGCATGAACATCGACATCACCGAGCGCAAGGAGGCGGAGGAGGCGCTGCGCGCCAGCGAGGAGCGGTTCCGGCAGTTCGGTGAGGCCTCTACGGACGTCCTCTGGATCAGGGATGCCAACACCCTGCAATGGGAATACCTCAGCCCGGCCTTCGAGACAGTCTACGGTGAGAGCCGGGAGCAGGCGCTTGCGGGCGATAATCTGCGGAACTGGACCGAGCAGATCATCCCGGAGGATCGCGATGATGCCCTGGACAGCATCAACCGAGTACGGGCGGGCGAACGCGTGACGTTCGAGTTCAGGATCACGCGGCCTGACGGGCAGATGCGCTGGATGCGCGACACCGACTTCCCGCTGCTCGGCGAGACCGGCCGCGTCCAGCGCATCGGCGGTATCGGGCAGGATATCACTGAACATAAGGAGGCCGAGGAGGCCCTGCAGGTCAGTGAAGAGCGCGCCAAACTGCTCTTGGGCGAGTTGCAGCACCGTGTGCGCAACACGCTCTCTGTGATCCGCTCGGTTACCCGGCGCACGGCCCAGACGAGCAAGTCAGTGGAAGACTACGCAATGCACTTGGATGGGCGGATCAACGCATTCGCCCGTGTGCAGACTGCTGTCGCTCGAGATCCAGGCGCGGGCCTGGATCTTGCCGACCTCGTGGCCGATGAGCTCCTCACCTACCTGGCGCACGAGGGCGAACAGGTGCGAATTGCGGGGCCTACGGTGCGGTTGAAACCCAAGGCCGCTGAGACCTTCGGACTCGCCGTCCACGAGTTGGCCACCAATGCTGTGAAACATGGGGCTCTCTCAGTCCCGCAGGGGCGCATACGGATCTCTTGGCGAGTGCAAAACGGCTCAGACCTGCCTTGGCTTGTCTTCGAGTGGAAAGAGAGTGGTACGCCGGAACGTGCGGCCAAGCGGAAGCGGCGGGGATTCGGGACCGATCTTTTGGAGCGAACCCTGACCTATGAGCTGAAGGCGAGGACAGTGCAAACATTCGAGCCAGATGGCCTGCGCTGCATGATCGAGCTGCCTATGACGGAGCGGATTGTAATGAGCGACTCTGCCAGCACACCTGAGGCAGACTGAGCGGAAGGTCTGCAATTGGCACTTCTCTGAAGTAAACCGAGTGTCAGCTCTGGCAGCGAATACTGGACGTTCCTGAAGAGCACAGGAACTACCGTGCCTGATCCCAAGCAGTCCTTAGCAGCTCCTGGGCGACATCGTTTGCGTACGGTGCATATGGCATCATGTGTGTCCCTCATTTTGGAGGCCAACATGCCGGAGACCAACGATACGGAATGGCCCCTTCACCTGGATGCGCTGGTCGCCGCACCGGCAAACCACCGCCTCCTCTTTGAAGATGGTGCCGTGCGGGTGCTGGAAGTTACCGTCGAGCCTGGCGAGCGTGAGAACCTTCATCACCACCGTTGGCCAAGCCTCATGGTCGTGCTGGCCCGGCCAAACTATCGAAACTTCGACGCAGACGGCAATGAGATCCCTCCATCGGGCGGGACGCCGGCCAGTCCTGCGCTGCCACGGGCTCTGCGCCTTCCCCCGCAGCGACTACACGCCATTGAGGTTGCGGCCGACGCGCCTCACGGCTTCCGGGGCATCCGGATCGAGTTCAAGACGCCCGAGCCTTAAGAACTTCTGGGTACCGGACTTTCGCCCTTATGAACCGAGCGAGGCACCGCCGAGTCGCCGCTTCAACTCTCATGTTGCCCACTCCAGGAGATGAAGTCGGAGACGCCCCGACAAACTTCGGTTGAATCTGGGGGCTTGGGTCTGTTCACGGAAGGAGCGGAACTATCCCCGCGAGAGTAAGCAGGGACAGGACTGCCTGGAGAATGTTAGCTTACGGGCGAAGTTGCCGGAACTCCGCGGGCGCAAGGGGACCAGATGCGATGCGAGTGGCCGTGGTCGGCGTTGGCGCCATTGGTGGTTGGATGGCCTACAAGATGGCCCTGGCTGGCTTCGAGGTAAGTGCCTTGGCCCGCGGCGCTACGCTCGCTGCTCTGCGCGAGCACGGGGTTCGCCTCAGGCGTGGCGATGAGGTCGGCTCCTGCCCAATCAAGGCCAGTGACAACGCCCTAGCGCTGGGGAAGCAGGATCTGGTTGTTCTCGCCGTCAAGGGGCCGGCGCTTGCGGCGGCAGCACAGGCTGCGTCTGCCTTGCTAGGCCCCGACACGATTGTCTTACCGGCTATGAACGGCGTGCCCTGGTGGTTCTTCGAGGGGCTGCCCGGCCCCTTCAGCGGGCGACGGCTTGCAACCATTGATCCCGCTGGGCAGATTGATGTCGCCCTGCCAGCCCACCATGTGATTGGCTGCGTTGTCCATGCGGCCTGCACGACGTCAGAGCCCGGGGTGATTGTTCAGCGCGCCGGCAACGGCCTGATCGTGGGTGAGCCCAAGGGGGCAGGCTCCGCACGCTTCGACCGCGTGACGGAAGTGCTGCGGCGCAGTGGCTTCGACGTTGAGGTCAGCCCGCGGATCCAGCAGGCGATCTGGTACAAGCTGTGGGGCAACATGACCATGAACCCCATCTCAGCCATCACCGGCGCAACGGCAGACCGGATCCTGGACGATCCGTTGGTGCAAGCCTTTATTCTTCAGGTGATGGCCGAAGCCTCTCAGATCGGAGACAAGATCGGCTGCCCCATTACGGAGAGCGGCGAGGACCGGAATGCAGTCACACGGAAGCTGGGTGCCTTCAAGACTTCGATGTTGCAGGATGTGGAGGCCGGGCGTCCCGTCGAGCTCGATGTCCTTCTGAGTGCTCCACGTGAGGTCGCTCAGTGGCTCGGAATTGAGACGCCTGCGATGGACAGCCTGCTGGGTCTCTCACGGCTCTTCGCCCGTAGCCGCGGCTTGTATCTGGAGTCGGGCGAAGACATCTCTGCCAGCCCGGCGTGATCGACTTGAACAACATCACATGATCTTCTGTAGCCGGAGCTACGGAATGCCGGAACAGTCGGCTTGTGGCACGGGGCTGACCTAAGCTGAATTTCTGCATTCGCGCGGTGAGCAAACTTTTACAAGGCTGCGCTTAAAGGCCATCGTTGACCCGTTTCAGACCTTCCCGGCGGCGTACATGCCACCCTTTAAGCCGGGCCAGGAGCGGGTCGGGCCTTATCGG
>NZ_QOIO01000098.1 GCF_003332305.1 Microvirga aerophila
GCGCCGCCTACAAGAGCGAGTTCCTCCAGGAATGCCTCGCCCTCGACCGCGCCAACAACGAATAATCAATACCGGACGTCCATTGACGCTGCTCGGCATGGCACCTGAGACCAGAGACGGGTTCGTTCGCCATAGGCATGCGCAACTCCCTGTGGCTCGGCGCTAAAGCGCTCAGGCGGGCCAGAGTCTGTTCAGCGCGTCAGGGAGGGTGACGCCGGGAGCGAGCGTTCGCAACCGATGCGCCCGGAGCGCCGCAGCAGGACCTGTAGGATCGAGGGTCAACAGAAAGGCCAGAGCCTCGTTCAAGAGCACACTGGCGAGCCTGCTCCGCTCTTCAGCGACATTCTCCAGCGCTACGCCAGGCAAGAGGGGACCGCGATAAAGCCGCAAGGCTTGGTCGAAGGCGTCCAGGCGCTCGGTCTCTGTCAGCTGGGTGTTTCGCATATGCGCCAAGGCTGTCCATAAGCGCCCCAGGTCCGTCGCAACGTGCTGCGTGTCGAGCCGAACGTGATCGTCCTCGAGAACAATGGCGTCCGTTCCAATCAGCTTGCGCAGGCGATAAATTGTGGTGCGCAGGGTGTGAAGAGCGCGGTCTCCGTCAAGATCCGGCCACAGTTGATCCGCCAGCAGATCCATCAACAGACCTCGGCCATTAGCAATAATGAGAGACCACAGCAGTTCCAAGGGCTTCCGTTGCGCCTTCCCTTGGCTCGCACCGAGCTTATCTCCGTTGATCCGGATTGAGAATCCGCCAAGGCAGTAGATCTCGATGGAAGATTGTTGGTTCGTTGTGTTCATCGTCGGGCTTCAACGAGCGGAGACTGGCAACGAGTGCAACGCCGAAAGCGGAGCTACGGCGGCTATGGCAAACCATGCTCGATCCCGATGGCAGTTTTTCACGGGGAGATCCACCCGTGTTCTGGCGCGGCTCCTGAGCAGATCAAAGCGTCCGATCCAACACCGCCCCTCTCCTACCACCTCGATGCCTTCCGCGATCATTTGCCCCCAGCGTCCGCAGACACGTTTCATCCCGGTGCGAGTATCCCCTTGAAGGGGAATACTAGGACAATCAACAATAACAAAGTGATAATTCACATGAGACAAAAGTTATTTAGCCCTATCGTAATATTGTTCTCATCAGATGACCGCGAAGGGAACCAGTGGCAAGTATTCGCTGCTTGGACAAAGACCTTGCGCAATACGATTTTTGTTATGGGCACGCAGCAAATAACACGTACATGCAAAAATGACCCGGCCCGACACTATCGATCCTGCTGCTCTGCCATGCGGTCCGTTGCCACCAAGGCGGCTTCGACCCGGTTTTGCACGTGAAGCTTTTCCATAATCCTCGTCACATACCCTTTGACGGTTTTTTCGCTCAGCCCCACTTCATTGCCGATGAGCCTGTTGCTCATCCCTTGCACGATCAGAAGCAGGATTTCTTCTTCGCGAGCGGACAACTCAGGAAACCTCTTTGGCGGCCGGCTGGTGTTGCTCTCTCCGTTGCCCTGGCCCGTTAGAAGTCGCATGGCGAAGCTGGGCGAGACGTAGTTCTGGCCTTTGTTGACCAGCCGGATTGCCTGCACTAGCTCGGAACTGCTGGCTCCTTTCAGGAGATAGCCTCGCGCTCCCCGCTGCAATGCGTTTCGGACTTCTTCTTCGTCGTCGACGACCGTCAGCATCAATGTCTTGGTGCCCGGGCTCCGTTGCGCGATCTTGGCCGCGGCATTGATCCCGCCGCCCGGCATGTTCATGTCAAGCAAGAGAATATGGGGGGCTACATCACGGGCTATCTGAATAGCATCCTCGGCGGACTCGCCCTGCGCAACGACTTCGATGTCAGGCTCGAATTCCAATCCGAAAACGACTCCGTCCCTGTAAAGGGGGTGGTCATCAACGACCGCGACTCGAATTTTATCCGTCATTTGACCCTCTTGCTATAAGCGTTATGCATGCTGCAACGCACGTGCCTGCGCCCAATGTACTTCTGACGTTCATCACGCCACCGATGCTCTCGATACGATCGCGAAGCCCCCTAAGTCCAAGGTGAATCTCATCGCCAGGATCATCAGGAACGCTCATTCCAGGCCCCTCGTCTGCAACTTCGATCGTGATCGTCTCGCCATCCCATGACGCACAAACCTGCTGGCCCTCGCCGCCGGCGTGCTTGAATGCATTGTTGAGACCCTCCTGGACAAACCGGCACAAGGAAATCTTTACGAACTGCGGCGCCTCCGCCGGAAGACCAGAAATATTGCAGCTGACTGCGGTCCCTGTCCGACGCTCATGATGGCGCACCATGAGCATAAGAGCGTCCGCGAGGGTAAGATCCTGAATTTCGGGTAGGAGCAAGCCTCGACAGAGGTTCCGAATGTCAGTCAGTGCGTCCGAAAGCGCCTTCTGGATCTTGCCGATATTATCGCTGCTCTGCTCAGTGTGTTGAACGCGATCGAGGCGCACCAGCGCCAGACTGATCAGCTGCGCAATCCCGTCATGCAGGTCGTATCCCAGGCGACGCATGAGTCGCTCGTTGTCCTCTGTGGCGCTTCTCGCAGCACGTTCGATACGTGCCCGTAGGGCTTGGTTCTGCTGCAGCAGGCGCGACAACTGGGAAACCCGTTCTGCCAATGCGGCCCGCTGCTGGTCGATCGTTTTGCTGCCGTCCGCGACGATCACGAACAAGGCGCCGATCATGGCCAAGGTGATCAAGGCCGTGATCATCCAACTGCGCCATCTGTCCTCGTCAAGATGAGCCTTCAGCACCTCGGCGCGCTCATGGAACTCAAGAACGGCAATCACCTCTCCGCTGTGTGCGTCGCGTATCGGCGTAAACACTTCGAGCAGAGGAATGCCCTTGGCCCGTTCCCGCGCATCTTCCTCATGGTACAGATCGTCGAACTCGGCCGTGACCTCGCCGCTCCATGCCTTTCTCGGGTTGGGATTTTGCGGAAATGACCGTCCTATGAGGTCTTTCTCGGAGCTGTAGACGATCAGCCCATCCTGCTTCCAGATCTTGATGGACGTGACGTGCGTCCGAACAGATGGCCGCTTCATCGCCTCGTTGAGGTTCCGAATGCTGTTGTCGGACAGGACATCACCCGTCGCGAGCTCCTGCAGGTGCGGAGCAATGAAGTTATTGATGTAGAGGGCGGCGGAGGCAGCCGCGACGTCGGCTACCCCCTTCTCGATTCTCCTGGTGACCCAGGCTCCCATGGCGAACATCCCGAGCAACAGGACGCCCGTCGCCACAATGAGAAACTGCTGTGCGAGGCTCGGCTTGAAGCCCAGAACACGTTTGGAAATCTCAGCCGGCGTGGATTGGTAAGACAGATACAAGACAAACAGCCTTAAATATTGGATCTTCAGCGCGTCGATATTTACGGCAAGCTTAGGACTGCTTTCTGCCTAACGTAGCAGCTCCTCCGGGTTAAGCCTATCCAAAAGGGGTATTCCCTTGCGGATGACGTTGCGATCGAGGGCCTAGGCCGCAACCAATCACTCTCTGCTCTCCAATTGTACAAAATTATTATGATCTTTAGGTAGTTAGGATCGAAAAGACTAAAGTCTGAAGGGGATGAGAGACCTGTCTCGGACCCTGGTCCAGAGACCATCCATAGGTCCTCAGACCGTCTAGCGAAGCCTCTCTGGTTCCGCCCAACATGTGTCCAGCGGCCGTCAAATTTGCGGCAGACATCAAGGGCTGGAGACTATCATGGTGCAACTCGTCAGACACGATCTTGAATTCATCCTGAAGCAGATCAAGATCGCCGAAGCTCACACGGCAGGAACGCCGCTCACCGACCTGGTGGGCCATGACTTGCTTCCCTATGGCCTGCGCACGGTCAACGGCAGCTACAACAACCTGACCCCGGGCCATGAATGGAGCGGCTCTGCCGATCAAGTCATGCCGCGCCTGCTCGATCCGGTATATGTTCCTGGCGAGACGATGCCTGCGGGTCTGCACCGCCCCGGTGCACCGGCAGGCACGACCGGAACTCATTACCAAAACTCCGGCGACGTGTACGATTCGGACCCGCGGTTGATCTCGAACCTGCTCTCGGATCAGACGATCGGCAATCCTGCTACGATCATCAGCGCGCTGACCAATATGGGTCATGAGGACCCGTACGCGGTCCTCAACGTCCCTACGAACCTTTCCACCTACAATGCCGCGGTGACCGCCTACAAGGCGTGCGAAGTCGCCGAGAAGACCCTTGCCCAAGCGACTGCAAACGTGACTGCCGCAGAAATGGCCCTGGGCCGTAACCCGGCCGACCCGGCAGCCGCGCAAGCCGCACTGGATGCAGCGAAGGCTGCGAAGGTGAGCGCCCAATCCGTCGTTACGACTGCCTCGGAAGCAAAGAAGGCTGCATACGACGCCATGCAAGACGCCCTCGGCGTCGCGATGGAGGGCGACACGGTCGTGATCCCGAACGTCTCGGCGGATCTCGGAGACACAGCGCCCTTCAATGGCTTCTTCACTCTCTTCGGTCAGTTCTTTGACCACGGACTCGACCTCGTCAGCAAGGGCGACAACGGCACCGTCTACATCCCCCTGAGCTCCGATGACCCGCTCTACGTTGCGGGAAGCTCAACCAACTTCATGGTCCTGACCCGAGCGACCGTCGCACGGGATCCGGGTGCGGACGGGCAGCTCAACACGGCGGACGATATCGTCGGGCAGAGGAACGAGACCACGCCGTGGATCGACCTCAACCAGGTTTATACATCCAACCCGTCCCACCAAGTCTTCCTGCGCGAATATGCTCTTGTCGACGGCAAGCCGGTCGCGACTGGGCGCATGCTCGAAGGCAAGAACGGCGGCCCTGCCACCTGGGCGGACGTCAAGGAGCAGGCAGCGACGAAGCTCGGCATCATTCTTACTGATATCGATGTCCTGCGCGTCCCCGCCGTACTCACCGACATGTACGGCGAGTTCGTGCGCGGCACCAACGGCTTCCCACAACTGGTAATGATCAATGGGGGCCCAACGGAAACCAGCGTCGGCCAGCCTTTGGCCGCGTCCTTGGCAAACTCGGCCGGCCGTGCCTTCTTGAACGACATTGCGCATAATGCGGCTCCTGGCACCGTTTACGATGCTGACGGCAATCCGGTAACCCAAACAACTGCCGTCGTTCAGCCAGATGCCGATACCGATGCCGGCAATTCAATCGAGATGGACTATCGCGGCCGTAAGGTCTCCTACGACAACGAGCTGCTCGATCGCCACGTCATCGTGGGCGACGGGCGCGGCAACGAGAACATCGGCCTCACCTCGATCCATCATGTGTTCCACTCCGAACACAATCGCATGATCGAAGAGACGAAGGCGATCGCACTGGAATCCGGCGATCTCGCCTTCCTGAACGAGTGGCTCACGGTCAAGTTGCCGGCGGGCTCCCCCTTCCCGGCATCGGGCGAAGGCCTGCAATGGGATGGTGAGCGCCTGTTCCAAGCAGCCCGGTTCTCGACCGAGATGGTCTACCAGCACCTGGTCTTCGAGGAATTCGCCCGCGCCGCCGCACCTGATGTGGATCCTTTCGTGTTCTCGAACACGACGACCATCGATGGCGCTATCGTGGCCGAGTTCGCTCACGTGGTCTACCGCTTCGGCCACTCGATGCTGACCGACAGTATCGACATGATCTCCATGGGCGCCAACGGCCCCGTGGCGAAGGAAATTGGCCTGATCGAAGCCTTCCTCAACCCGATCGCATTCGGAAACGCGGGCACGAACCCGGATGACGCGGCCGGAGTCATCCTCCGCGGCATGACGCGCCAAGTCGGCAACGAGATCGACGAGTACCTGACGGACGCCCTGCGCAACAACCTGGTTGGTCTCCCGCTGGATCTTGGCGCGGTCAACATCGCCCGCGCTCGCGAAACAGGCGTTCCTTCGCTCAACGAGGCCAGGCGGCAATTCTACGAGGACACCCAGGACAGCCGCGTCAAGCCCTATGAGAGCTGGTACGATTTCGCGCTTTCCCTCAAGACTCCGGCCTCGCTGATCAACTTCATCGCGGCCTATGGCACACACCAGTCCATCGTCAGCGCGCAGACCGCAGAGGCCAAGCGTGCCGCCGCGACCCTGCTGGTTTTAGGCGGTAATGACGCCCCGACGGACCGTCTCGACTTCCTGAACGCCACTGGCTCCTATACAGGCGGGTCCCTGGGCGGCCTCAACAACGTCGACTTCTGGATCGGCGGTCTGGCCGAGAAGAAGATGACGTTCGGCTCCATGCTGGGCTCCACCTTCACCTACGTGTTCGAGTACCAGATGGAGGCGCTCCAGGCGGGCGACCGGTTCTACTACCTCAGCCGCACGCAGGGCCTGAACCTTCTCAACGAGCTCGAGGCCGACTCCTTCGCGCAGCTCATCATGCGCAACACCAGCCTTGGCGAGCACAACTCGACCCACGTCAACGGCTCCGCCTTCCAAACGGCGGACTACATCCTCGAAATGGATCGGACGAAGCAGATCGGCGCTGACCCGAGGCACTCCAACCCGGTCCTCGACAGCATCAGCCCCATGGTCGTCCGCAAAGACGTCGATGGCGACGGGGATGCCGACTACCTGCGTTACACTGGCACGGACCATGTCGTTCTTGGCGGAACCAACGAGGACGACACCCTCATCGGCGGCGAAGGCGACGACACCCTGTGGGGCGACGACGGCAACGACCGCCTCGAAGGCGGCTACGGCGTCGACCACCTCCACGGCGGCAAGGGCCATGACATCATCACCGACAGCGGCACCGATGTCGGCGCGGCCGACGTGATCCACGGCGACGACGGCGATGACGTCATCAACCCGGGCAGCGGCCTCGACCTGGTCTTCGGCGGACGCGGCAGCGACTTCATCTACGGCGGCACCGAGGGCAAGACGGTCTCCGGCGGCCTGGATAACGACTTCATCCGCGGCAGCACGGGCGGCAGCATGCTGGCCGGCAACGAGGGCGACGACTGGATCGAAGGCGGCGACAGCTTCGACACCCTGGCGGGCGAGAACTCCGAGCTGTTCTTCAACTCCACCATCATCGGCCACGACGTCCTGAACGGTCGCGGGAACGACAACGACTACGACGCCGAGTCCGGCGACGACATCATGATCCAGGGCCAGGGCATCGAGCGCAACAACGGCATGGCCGGCTTCGACTGGGCGATCCATAAGGGGAACAACCAGGCCGCTGACTCGGACATGACGATCTCGATCTTCCAGAACCAGCAGAACAACATCCTCCGGGACCGGTTCGACCTGGTGGAAGGACTGTCGGGCTGGAACCACAACGACAAGCTGACCGGCCGCGACATCGTGCAGGGCGCATATGATGCGGACGGCAACGCCACCCAGGTCGATCCGGGTGCACCCCTCGACTCCTACTCCAACGCCCTGTTGGAGAAGAACGTCGCGCTGATCAACGGCCTCGACAAGCTCGTGGCCCATCTCGAGCGGACGACGGTCACCGTCGCCGGCAAGACCGAGACGATCGTCATGGACACCGCCGATGCCTCGGACATCATCCTGGGCGGCGGCGGCAGCGACACCATCACCGGCGGTGGCGGCAACGACATCATCGACGGCGACAAGTGGCTCAATGTCCGTATCGAGGTCAGTGCCGACGCCTCGCGCGGCCAGACGTTCGAGACCTTCAGCGTCGACTCCCTCGACCAGATCCAGGCCCGCATGTTCTCCGGTGAAATCCGGGGCAGCCAGCTCAAGATCGTTCGCGAGCTCCTGGACAGCGAGAAAGCCGGAGATAAGGACGTCGCGGTCTACTGGGACGTGAGAGCTAACTATAGCATCTCCCAAAATGCGGACGGCAGCATCACCGTCGAACACGTCACAGTGTCGGACGCAGTCAATCCTGTCGATGGCGGGAACAGGGTCTCGGACGGAACGGATAGGCTTTTCAACATCGAGAAGCTGAAGTTTGCCGACCAAGAAGTCTCGATCACCCCACCGAAGCTATCCCTCCACGCTTTCGATGCAGGGAACTATCGCGACGACTTCAATCCCGCGAACTACGTGGGATCGGACGGAACGGCGGCCTGGACTTCAAGCTGGGTGGAAACTGCCGACGGCACCAACTCCGGCGCGAATGGACAGATCGTCCTGAGCAATCAGGCATTGCGGTTCCAGGAAGGCGACGGTGCAACCATCACGCGTGCGGTCAATCTCGATGGTCTTGCCATCGCTCGCCTAAGCTTCAATGCCGACCCCGCCAACCTCGAGAACGACGACTACGTTTCCATCCAGTTCTCCCCTGATGGAAATCCAAACAACTTCGTTGAACTCGGCCGGATCACCGGCGATGGCGCGAACACGCTCCGAACCTTTGACCTAACCGGACCGTTCACCGCCAACGCTGCCATTCGGTTTGTCGCAACTTCATTCGAAAATGGCGGCTTCTTCGGCAGCAGCAATGACGTAGTGACCATCGACAACGTCGCGGTCGACTTCTTCAGGCCTGCGATCGCTCCCTCGGTCAACTATGCGACCTCGTTCACCGAGGGTAGCACAGGGGTGGCGATCGCGAACCATTCCAGCATCGTCGATGACACATCCCAGATGGTATCGGCCCGGATCGTGCTCACCAACGCCCAGGCCAGCGACGTCCTCACCGTCGGCACGCTTCCAGCGGGGATCGCTGCAGTCGTCACCTCAGCGGCAGGCCAGATCACCGTAGATCTGACCGGCGTGGCCTCCCTGGCGGCCTACCAAAGCGCCATTCAGGCGGTGACGTTCAGCAACGGATCCCAGAACCCGGTAGCGGGAAGCCGCGTCATCCAAGTGACGGTGAACGACGGTCTCCTGGTCAGCAACGTGGCGACCACCACGGTAAACGTGATCGCAGTCAATGACGCGCCAGTGGCGAATAACGACACCGTGTTCACCAACTTCACGACGGCGCCGTTCATCGTCCCAGAATGGGCCCTGCTGGCCAACGACACCGACGGAGAGGGTGCCGCGCTGGACGTCACCGCGCTCAGTGCTGTCAACGGCCTCACGGCTTCGCTGACGGCGAACCCGGGTTCGGTTACCCTGACCGATACCGGCACTGCCGGCGGCGCGTTCACCTACACGGCCAACGACGGATCCGGTGCCGCGAACGCGACCGATACTGCCAACGTGACGGTCACCCGTGACACCACCGGAGCCATCAACGGCAACGACGGCGACAACATCCTGATCGGCGACGGGGCCAACAGCACCCTGTCTGGCGGCCAGGGCAACGATCTCGTCTTCGCCGGAGCCGGCAACGATACGATAACCTGGGGCGTCACCACGTTCTTCGGCTTCGAGATTGCCAACGACGGCCGGGACTTCGTCGACGGAGGTGCAGGCACCCTCGATCGCTTTGTCGTCACCGGCAGTAACGCAGCCGAGACCTTCGTGGTCTACGCCAAGGCCGAGGCTATCGCCGCCGGTATCGCCGGGTTGAAGGCCGACACGGAGATCGTGATCACCCGCAACGGCAATGTCATCGCGGAACTCGACAACATCGAGGAGATCACGATCAACACCGGCGCCGGCAACGATACGGTGCAGGCTGTCGGCAACTTCAACCCGACGAGCCTGAACTTCAGCACCATCACGATCAACGGCAACGAGGGCGACGACACCGTCGACATCTCGAGCCTGCAGTCGGCGCACCGTATCGTGTTCCGGTCCAACGGCGGCACCGACACCATCGTGGGAACTCTGCGCGAGCAGGACGTGATCGAACTGCCTCTGGGCATGGCGCTCACCGACTTCACCCGCACCGACAATGAGGACGGCACCACCACGCTCGTCAGCCCCACCCACAAGATTACTTATGTGGGCTCGCGCAACCCGATCGTCCGCGAATGCACGCCGGACGACGTCGAATTGCCGGTCGAGATCGTCGCCGCCGACGACAGCTTCACTGTTAAGAAGGGTGAAGTCCTCAACCTCACGGCGGCGGCGCTGCTCGCCAATGACGTTGACATGGACGGAGACGAGCTATGCATCGTCTCGGTTGACGAGGGCGAGCACGGCGAGGTGATGCTCAACGCAGATGGCACGATCACCTTCACGCCCAAGCCTGGCTTCACCGGCACAGCTTCCTTCACCTACCTCGTGAAGGACGGGCGCGGCAACTACGACCAAGGCAACGTGACGATCACGGTTCAGAACACGCCGTCGGCTCCGGTTCCTCCTGAGGAGCAGCCTCCGGTGTCTCAGCCTCCGGTGGATCAGCCCCCGGCGCCGGTACCTCCGGTGGATCAGCCTCCGGTGGGAGAGCAGCCGGTGGCGGGGCTGGAGTGCCATGGCGGGGGCGGCCACGACCGGCTCTGGGGCGGGGCAGGCGACGACCGCATGTGGGGCGGCGCCGGCAACGACCGCTTCCACGGCGGCCAGGGCGCCGACCTCATGTGGGGCGGCCGCGGCAACG
>NZ_QOIO01000099.1 GCF_003332305.1 Microvirga aerophila
GTGTCGCAGGATGACCGGGCGCTGGCTGTCTCCCGGCGGGTGTGGGGCAGCGAGGCTCGCCTGGGCGCCATCAATCCGGATCAAGAGCCCTACCGGACGCAGTTGGAGCAGGCGAACGTGACGGTTCTCGACCTCACCAAGCTCAAGGCGGGTGACGCCCTCAATCACGGCAAGTTCGCCGAGAGCCCCGAGGTCGTGCAACTCATCGGCCAGCGCTTTTGATCTCAAATGGATCAACGAAGAGATCAGGCGCTCGCTGACTCAAGGCCACAGCGACCTTACCGGCAAGATGAGCATTCCGGGCAGCTTCGTCCGGGAAAGCGTCAAAGATCGCAAACGTATTGTGATCAAACCGCACAGCATACCAAGTTGTCGTGCCGGGCTCCTCCTCAACGAGGGGCAAGGCTGAACGGAGAAACTCCGCAGCTTCTTCCTCTTTCCCTGCCTTGGCTTCCAAGGGCACATATAGAGCGAGCTTACTCATGCCGGGATCACTTTCGTTGCAAGTTAGGAACCGCTGGAACGGATATGGAGCAATCACCAGCGATACCTAGACTGATGCAACTCCTGCCGCTGCAACCCCAGCGCAACCCTCTCTTCACCCCTTCATGCCATAACTCCCGGCATGAGCTACTCCCGCGATACCACCGCCCTCTCCGAGATCACCGGCCAGCCTGTGAGGACCTGGTCTGAGGAATGGCAGCACGAGTGCGAGGCCCGTACCGTCTTGGCCATGTCCAAGGCCGAGCGGGAGGCTTTCTTCAATGGGTCCACTGATGAGGATGGGAAGAGGAAGGAGCGCGGCATCATCGCCATTCGAGGCGCCGCCGCTGCGGAGATCCTACGAACCAATATACAGAAGTTGCAGGACGCCCTTGCAGCCAAGAAATAGAACCCGGTCAAGTCCAGAGCAAGGGAAGTGCAACCCTAGGCTTGTCCGGGAGTACCGGCAGAGGACCGAGCCGGCTCAGGACAAGCGAAGTCAGCGGCCTAAGGTTCCTCGCAGGCTCACGGTCCTGAGAGCATTATCGTTGAGCAATTGTCAAAGTGGGGGCCCAGAGTCCTGGGAGGAGCGGTGCCGCCACGATGCCGCCAATGAGGGCGAAGGCTGCCACGATGAGCCCGACCTGCCCATACCAGGCCAATACGTCCTTGCGGGTCATACAAACCCCCTCAGGCTGTTGCGCCCAAGGAGAACGTATTCGGCCGGTCTCAGGTTGCCAATGGCCCAGCTTGATCAAGGACAAGGCGCGCCTAGGAAATCACCCTCAAAGCCTTATGGTGTAAGGGTTTCAGGCATGATTAGACATTGAGGTGTATCACGCAACAGCGTTGCCGGTTACGTAGGTTACATGGACGTGTAACCACCAAGTATATGATTTCATTGCGGTAACTCAGGTTACTCCGGTTACTCACTAAAAACAGAAGTCACAGGTTACATGTGCATGCGTGGGTGGGCATGGAAAGGCGTCACCATCTCGAATTTAGGCAGGCAGTCGGTACCCCTGCGCAAGCCTACGCACGAAGAAGCTCCCCCGCCGGTGGTGGCCAACGAGGGAGCTAGTCCAGGAAGACGTTGATCAAGGAGCGGATCCCATGTTGATCCGCGCTGCCAGATTGCGTCCTCTGCCAAGTCGCGTCCTTAAACCAGATCAAACGTGGCGGCAGGTTTCGCCGCGATCGGCCCACAAAAAAGCTCCCTCGCTGGCGGAGCCGGAGAGGGAGCAGGTTCAGGGAGCTTCCAATGCGCTCCTCGGAGGAAGATCGAAGGGGCGCGGTGTGATCGTCCGGGTGAACCGTGGCGGGATTCCGCCGGGATCGCGCGCGAAAGATGTCGCCAGTATTCATACCCACGCCGAGGCCTCCGCTGGAGCGGGTTTGACTGCACAGGCGCGGCGGGGTTCCATAAGCTGGCTTGAACACTTCCCGAATACGCTAAATCGCGTTCCATATAGCGTGTTCTGCGAATTACGAGGATCTTGTGATACAGGTCCAAGGCGCTTGGCCTCGGCTTGGCTGTGGCCGGGCGCCCTTCAACCTGATTATTGGGATTGTGCAGGACTGCGCCTGCTTCTGGCTCGCACATGATGACCAAACATAGAACTTCGAAGCTGTTCAGCGGCCTGTCGGCTTTTCCTCTGACTCCAACCGATGCGGCGGGGCATTTGCAGGCTGACGTGCTTTGCCGCTTCCTTGAGCGCATCCATGCCGCAGGGGCCGACTCCATCGGCCTGCTCGGCAGCACTGGCGGCTATGCCTACCTGAGACGGGAGGAACGCCAACGGGCCGTGCGGGTGGCGGTGGAATGTGTTGGCGGCAAGACACCGATCATCGTGGGTGTTGGCGCGCTCCGGACCGATGAGGCGCAAACGCTCGCCCGTGATGCCAAAATGGCGGGTGCCGATGGTTTGTTGCTGGCCCCCATGTCCTATGCGCCTCTCACGGATGAGGAGGTCTATCAGCACTTCGCAGCTGTGGCCGAGGCAGGCGGGCTGCCCTTGTGCATCTACAACAATCCGAGCACCACAAAATTCACCTTTAGCGATGACCTGATTGCACGTCTGGCAAAACTCCCGAACGTGGCAGCGGTGAAAATGCCGCTCCCTGCGAATGGAGATTTCGCGGGCGAGATAGAGCGGCTGCGGGCAATTACCCCCGACAGCTTCGCCGTTGGCTACAGCGGGGATTGGGGCGCCGCCGACGCCCTGCTGGCTGGCTGTGACGCCTGGTACAGTGTGGTTGCGGGCCTTCTGCCCTCTCCGGCTTTGGCCCTCACGCGTGCGGCACAAGCGGGCGATAGTTCGGCAGCTGCGCGCATCAACGATGCTTTTCGACCGCTTTGGGAGCTGTTCAGGGCGTTTGGCAGCTTCCGCGTGATGTATGTGATGGCAAACCTTCTCGGTCTCGCCAGGATCGAGCCGCCGCGCCCGATCCTGCCGTTATCTCAGGAGGCCCATAGTCGCGTGGAAGAGGCTTTGCAAAACTTGAAGAGTGTAAGCAGCTCCATTCCATAAACGTCCTTCCGCGAAATCCGCGATGGGGCTCTCCTTCGAGTTCCATACTGCGCGTTATGCGAAATTCGTGGTTCCTTTCGCTCAAGCCGCATAATCTCTGCAGCCACGAGCATAGAAGGGCGCATGGACGATCTGATGAGGTGGGCGTGCAGCCTGCTCGGCTTTTCCGGCTGCTATGGGTTCTCGCCGTGGGAAATGCTCCTGTATGCCAGCGGCTTCACACTCATAGCCTTCTTTGTGGGGTTCTTGGTCGTTGCCTTTGTGCTCGGCTGGTTCACCCGCTAGCCGTCCTCCGCGGTTAGCTTGCGGGCAAAAAAACGCCCCAGCCGAGGGGAGTCGATGGACCCTCGGCCAGGGCATCATCCAATACCTGGGGGCAGTGGATTGGTCGGGCTGGGATGCTACGCGCCCGGTGCAAGCATCATGCAACGGCCAAGGTAAATAATCCGTGGACGTCGGCGTGCCGTTCCATACTGAGTGTTCCACGAGTTACAGACCCTTGCGTGCGAGCAGTTTCGCGGCCTTGGCAACTGTGAGAGGGCGCGGAGGGTGGACAATCGGGAGATCGGGCAGCCGACGGGTCAGAACCCCGTTTATGCGGAGTGCCTGATCGACCCTGGACTGCAGCTCTCGTGCGGCCTCGTGCAGTTTATGAGCCGGCAAGGCGGATCTCCGTCCGGTTTTGATGTATCGCGCCTCCGTGGGCTTGTCGAAGTCACGGGCTGCATCACACACGAGCCATACCCGCTTTCCGATCAGGAGTCCTCGCTGTTCCGCCGCATCCGCGAGGGTGGCCAGATGGTGACCATAGGATCGGCTTCCGAGTTCTGCCTCCTCTATACCCTGGAGCCTCAAGTAGGCTTTCAGGAATAGTTCGATTGCATGGAAATACAGGAACCGCACCGGGGCTTCATAAAACCCACCGGCTGGCTTCGGTGCCGCGCTCAGGGTGGCGGCGTCATGCAGGTAGGCATGGGCAAGGTGGAACCATGCCAACGGTGTTTCGCTCAATGAACTCTCCAGCATCTCGGATCGGAGCAGCGGTAAATCCTACCGGGAGACCTCTGCGATGATGGCCGCTACGATCCCAAACGGCAGGAAGGTACCGAGGGGCCAGAGCAGGATGCCCACCAAGAGCGCACCCAGAAGTGAAAGCGCAATGGAGATCACGCCGATTTGCTCGCCTTGACCTCGCCGCTCGCGGATCTCCCGCCAGCGACCAACCGGGCTAGCAACTGGCGGGAAGGCGAACCAGAGCCACCCTTTGAGCATCGCAACGATGGCCCCCGGCACTTGTGGCACCCACTCATGCGCCCGTTCCATGAGACCCACGACCAGACTGGTGAACATCATGGCTACCGGGACCCACCAGTAAGGGACGGTTTGAATGGCATCTTTAAAGCGAACGCTGCTATCCATCCAAATCATCGCTGCGAGGCCCAAGACCACGACGTTTCCGATGATGCCAGGCCACAGGAGGAAGAAGTGGAGCCATGGTTGGCGGTCGGTTCGCGCTGTCGCAACTTCGGTACGCATGGCACCGAAGAGGCGCGCAATGCCCCAGATGATGAAGCAGCCGACCGAAAGGACGGCCCCTATGGTCATAAGGGTTCCGATTCCGCTCAGGACAGCGGCTGAACCAAAGAGCATGACGCAGAGGATCGCTGCGAGCAGGAATACGATTGCCCCGTTATTATCGTTGTTCATGTCTCTGCCCGCCCCGACTTTGGCGGGAGGATAATCCTGTAAGGCCCGCTTACGCCAGTGTCGTCTGAAGATCCCTACAACCTCGCCGGCGTTTGACCCGTGCCACAGCCTAACTATGAGCGGTGGATGGCGCGCTACGATGCGGCCGAGGAGATGCTTGATGGACGGCTTGTCATGGCGGCGGCGCGGCTGATGAAGCGGCTCTAGCCAAGAGATTTCGATTTAGAGATCATGTCTGAGTCCTGGGGCCATGGCATCAGCGTCCCGCTGCCCTGCTATGGATGCCAAGACGAGCGTCCATAGCTTCAGTAAAAGACGGAAGCAAAAGCTTGTTGCCACTGCCGCTGATGTGGTCGCCATCGAGAAACAGGGGCTGACCGTCGCGCCAAGCCTGGCATTGCTCTTCAGGGCAGAGAAGTGGGTATGGATCCCAGACGCTGACATCCGGCACCTGCTGAGCAATTCTTTCAAAAGCCTGAAGCACCGGCTGACGGAAAGCATCGAGTAGGCTTCGCGGCACTGAGAATCCTGGAGCGCAGATGGGATTGGCACGGTTGAACCAGTCAGCACAGCGGAACGGTGGTGCCTCGAAGACAGGCTTCGGTCCTTCAAGGACAATGTGAACCCCGCGTTGGGCAATGTCGCGCAGAGTTGCCACCGCAAATGCGACACTGCGCCGGCGTCCTGCATCGGCACGTGCGCCAAACATCTGGCTCCTTGCCTGCTCTTGGCCGAAGTAAATCCACTGGTCGGAGAAGCGCGGCAGCCGCAGGGATGGCAGAAAGAGCACGTCGCCAGGCCTCAGACGAGTCTGCAGGTCGGAGAGGGCAGCGTCAGTGTAGTGTCGGCACCTTGCGTCATCGAGGTCCCGCGAAGGCTGTAGGCTGATAAACGGACATCCGCCATTGGTGTAGGCATAGATGCGGGTCGTCCTGTGAATAGCGTACTGCTTCAACAGGCCTTCATAGGCCATGGCGTGAGAGTCGCCGATAACGTAGATGCTGGAGTTGCTGAGCTGCCGTGGTTGAACACAGCCTTTGGGGCTGTAAATCAGCAGCCGGCCGCCCGCGATGGTCTGTCGTTCAGGTTCGGCATTGCAATCCGGATCTTCCACGTTGGTGGGAGAGACGTGGGGGTACCAGATTTCCGGGTTCCGGCTGACGGTGCTGAATGAAAGCCGGTGCTGATTGTCGGCTATGACTTTGGCTCCCAAGCTCCCAACGGTGACGACCAATAGGCTACCAGCGATTACCGCTCCTTGTGGGATGCGGCTCAAGCCCCTGCCGTAACGAATGGGATTTTCTACAAAGCGCCACGAGGCAAGGGCAAGGACAAACGCGAGTGCAATGGCTAAGACGCGCGGCAGCAGGCTTTCCAATCCCCAAGTCCAACGAAAAAGGACGAACACGGGCCAGTGCCATAGGTACAGAGAATAAGAAATTCTGCCGACGAAAACTAAGGAGCGGTTGCCGAGCAGGCCATGCAAGCGTTTCAATTCAGGATGGTGGTGAAGACTCCAGATTACACCGAGAGTGCCTATCACGGCAGGCAGCACGCCAGGAACCGGAAACCGAGTAGATGCCGATACGGCAAAGGCAGCGAGGATCGAGAGCAGCGAGACTGCGCCAAATATACCACGCACACCGCTAGCGTGTTTGGAGGATATAATCCGCTGCGAGCTGTGGCTAATTAGCTGGTAGAGCAATACACCGGCGGCTAGTTCCCAGAAGCGGCTTGGTGTGAGGAAATATGCTTGGACAGGACTGGCTTGGCTCTGCCACCAGCCCCAGCCTAGTGATGCTAGCAAGGTGCCGGCGACGAGGGCAGCGGACAAGGCCCGCCCGCGACCGCCTCTCGTCCAAGCCAGGAACAGAAAAGGGAAGACCAGATAAAATTGCTCTTCTACCGCCAGCGACCAAGTGTGGGTGTAGGGATTGAAGTCGGTCGTTGGGGCAAAATAGTCGCGGCCGCTCTTGGCAAGGGCGAAGTTGCTGAGGCCAAAGAAGGCATAGAGGCCAGTCTTCTGGTTCTCCGCACTGAGCCAGGAGGGCGGGATCAACAGTCCTGTCAGAACGGCAGTGACCAGCAGACATACGATAAGCGCAGGAGCAATACGTCTCAGACGGCGCGCATAGAAAAACGTGAGAAACTGCCAGATGCCTTGTCCCTTGAAGCTGGCGATGGAAGCACTGACAACGAAGCCGGAGATGACGAAAAACACATCTACTCCGACGAACCCACCGGGGAGCCAGGGGCCATGGAGGTGGTAGATGAGCACCGACAGGACAGCTAAAGCCCGCAAGCCATCAATATAAGGGTAGTACTGGGCGCGTGGGGCCAAATTTGAAGACAAGAGCATACCTGGTCTCAATATGTGGGGCGCAGGCGGGTCAATCTTGCATTATCTGTGTTGCCGCGCTTTGCCTATCGCCGGCGTGTACGTTCTCAAGCTAGAGGCCGCCTCACTGATTACGTTAAGTTTATGTGGACCTTAAAGTTTAAGGATTGGAGAGGCTGCGAGGTGAGCCGCCGTGCTAAAGTGACGCTTCTCATAGGATTTAGATAAACAGGTCGTCCTGTGCTTCGTTCGAGCGCGGTTCTCTTCAACATACGCCACTATGTTCGCCAGTTGGCACGCTTGGGGCCGCAGGGTTGCGTATGCCTCGCAGTTCCTCGATCCAATCGGGCGGGCATGGCGACTGAAGGCAATGCCGCGACTTATCGGAGGCGAGGATCCGGGCGAGTGGGATCTGCCGCCTAAGTCAAAGGGCTTGGGGTAGGTGACCTACGAGCGGTGGGTGGTACGCTACGATGGAGCTGAGGATATGCCGGATGCGCAACTCGTCATGCTCACACGCCGCCTAGAGACGCTCTACAATACCATGTCCTGACACGTCGTTTCTCGATTGCAGGTGGGTCGAGCAAAGCTGGCTGTGATGCCGCTCCAGCTGCAGAGAGCCAGGATCCGTAGTGGCAACGAAAAACCCGCGAGGGGGGTTCTCCCTCGCGGGCTTTCTCAAGGGCCAGAGGTTCGGTCGGGAGACGTCCCTACAAGCCTTTGAGGAGCAGAATGTATTCTGCTGTTCCCTTGTCAGGCGAGAGGCCACAGCGCCGCAGCTCGGCTTGGCCTCTCATATCCTGGAACGGCCTTACCGCTGCGCAATCGTCAGAGTGGGAACCCAGAGTCCCGGAAGGAGCGGTGCCGCCACGATGCCGCCAATGAGGGCGAAGGCTGCCACGATAAGCCCGACCTGCCCATACCAAGCCAATACGTCCCTCCGGGTCATCGAACCCTCCAGGCTGTTGCGCCCAAGGGGAACGTACTTGGCTGGTCTCAGGTTGCCGATGGCCCAGCTTGAACAAACACAAGTCGCGCCTAGGGGATCAGTCTCAACACTATATGGTGTAAAGGTTTCAGGCAGGATTAGACGCTGAAGGGCATCACGCAACAGCGTTGCCGGTTACGCGGGTTACTAGGGTAGGTAACCGCTAAGTGATTGATTCTGTTTCGGTAACTCAGGTTACTCCAGTTACGCACTAAAAACAGAGTCACGGGCTACAGGCGCATGCGAGTGTGTATGGAAAGGCGTCGCCAGCACTAATTGAGGCAGGTAGTGCGGCACTGAATATCCGGAATATGCGAGGCAATAGCATAGTCAGATCAATGCTAACGACCCTAAATCAGGTTAGGCTGAGACGGTTGTCTCTCCGCGTGCCTCCTGACTCCATGAAGGTCCCGCTGCTGGCGCCTCCCTCTCAAGGCTCGCCTGCTGAAGGAGCATTCAATGCAGGACATCGAGAGCCAGATCGAAGAGAATTCCAACGGTGCCGGAGGGGAGTCATTATACAGGCTCACCAACGGTCAGGTCTGGAAGTAATCTCGCACCTCTATCAATATCACTATGCCTATCGACCGCAGGTTCGCATCGTTCGCGAGGTAAACGAGTACGTCATGCACGGCCAGGGGATGAGCAACGGCATCCCCGTTCGCAAGATCAGGTGAGCAACCCGCCTCAGTTCAACGACTGCTTGGGCGCTTTGACGAGAGGGAACAGCTCATGCATGCGCTCGGTCGCTGCCTGTGTGGCTGCTGCAGTCCACAGCTGCACCAGCTCAGCGGCCATGCCCTTGGCTTTGAGCTTCTCGGCCTGCTTGTCGATGTGCTGGAGCACTACCCTGATATGGCCGTAGTGTGTGTCTTGAGGCGCAGCAGCGTCACCAAGCGATGAGCCTATCTCTGCAGCCCGACGGCCATACTGTTCACCGGCCTGGCGCGCTGCTTCGCGGGCTTCGGTGATAGGGCTCATCTGCTTCCTCGCGCGGGTGTGCTACCGTTTCGGGGTTCGTTTGGCTGTCAGAACGAACTACTCACCCTCGCGCGCAGAAACTCTCGCTTTGAGACCTTGCAGGAGAGGCTCTGACAACTCCGTCCCCGCATCCTTGTTCCGGCAGCCTTTTGTGCCGCCAAGCACGCCAACGCGGACGCTGAGGGTTTCGCGGGATCTGCCGCCTCTCCTCGCGCGTAGACGCTACATTCTGTTCGGAGGAGCAGCGGATCCCATAATGATCCACGCCTCAGACTGGACCCTCTGCCACGTCCTTAATCGAGGTTAAGTGCGACGGCAGATTTCGCCGTGATCGTGGCACTAGAAAATAATAAAAAAGGCCGCACTCAGTCTTTATAGCTGAGTTTGCGGCCTTCATCCCGGATCTGCCCCGCGATAGGGAAGTTTATCTTCTAGAGCGACTTTTATTCTTTTGGCAATCGCTTAACTATGCTTACGGGGTATAAGCTAATA
Source organism: Microvirga aerophila (assembly GCF_003332305.1). Taxonomy (GTDB): domain Bacteria; phylum Pseudomonadota; class Alphaproteobacteria; order Rhizobiales; family Beijerinckiaceae; genus Microvirga; species Microvirga aerophila. Next base: position 9,521 of record NZ_QOIO01000099.1, read on the forward strand.
CTAACGAGCTAGCAATAAGCCTTTTTGCTCAGGGCATGCGGAAAAGTGGACCTGGTTTTCCGCATCGAACGACACACCGCTTCTGAAAGAGCATCGGATGGATCCCAAACGTGGATGCCACTTTTGGGTCCGATATTCGAGACCGCGCGCATCAGGGCAGGACTTTGGCTGCAAAGAGTTCATTCCTGATGGAACCAAAGCAGCAGGATCGCATTATCTTGGCTCTCCGGCGCATTCTGCCCCGCGACCGGCACCTTGGAAGCGCCCCCTTGTGGGGCGCTTTCTCTTTGCCTGCAGGAGCTGCTCAGGGAGCCCACGTCTGGCTCGGTGCACAAATCTTTTGCCAGTATTCCCGTTGATCGTAGCGGCGTCTCGGGAACTGGTTTGATTAACGCTTTACGCAGTTGGCGCTAAGCATAAACCCGAAAACGTCGGAATACGCTGAAACGACGCGGGATCCGGTTCCATAAACGACCTCCCGCGAAGGATCTGTGTAAGCGCAATATAGAGCATCGGACGAGAAGTCGGATCCGATGAGGTCTGCATCTCAGCCATCCTGGAGCCATGCCGAAGCCGCCGGTGGCGCGTCCACTTAACGGTCCGATGCTCTAGAGATGACACCCCTCTGCAAAGTTCAAATGGCACTCTCCTGCTTTTCGGGGCTGCAGGAGGACGTGCCGTATGAC